>CAIUWR010000083.1 GCA_903902915.1 uncultured Hyphomicrobiales bacterium
AGATGGTGATGCCCGGCGACAACGTGACCATGGACGTCGCGCTGATCGTTCCGATCGCCATGGAAGAGAAGCTCCGCTTCGCCATCCGCGAAGGTGGCCGCACGGTTGGCGCCGGCGTGGTCGCTTCCATCATCGAGTAAGACATATCGACATGTTCCGGCGCGTGTCTTGCGCGCCGGGATTGATCTTTCGATAGCGGCCGACAGGACGAGAACATGAACGGGCAAAATATCCGCATTCGCCTCAAGGCGTTCGACCACAGGGTCCTGGACGCTTCGACGAAGGAAATCGTCTCGACCGCAAAGCGGACGGGCGCGCAGATTCGCGGCCCTATCCCGCTTCCCACGCAGATCGAGAAGTTCACGGTGAACCGCTCTCCTCACGTTGACAAGAAGTCTCGCGAGCAGTTCGAAATCCGTACCCACAAGCGTGTGCTTGACATCGTTGATCCTACCCCCCAGACCGTCGACGCTTTGATGAAGCTCGACCTGGCGGCCGGTGTTGATGTCGAGATCAAGCTCTGAGTTCACGAAACCGGGCACCTCTTTCCGAATGTGCCCTGAAGGATAGAAACATGCGGTCAGGTGTCATCGCACAGAAGGTCGGCATGTCGCGCGTCTTTACAGACGCAGGCGACCATGTGCCGGTCACGGTCCTCAAGATCGACGGCTGTCAGGTCGTCGCTCACAAGACCCAGGATAAGAACGGCTATATGGCGTTGCAGCTCGGCATCGGGCGCGCGAAGGTCAAGAACGTCGGCAAGGCGGAGCGCGAGCGTTTCGCCCGTGCGGAAGTCGAGCCGAAGTTGAAGCTTGCTGAATTCCCCGTCGTCGAGGACACGTTTCTCCCCGTTGGCGCGGAAATCACGGCGGACCATTTCGTTCCTGGCCAGTTCGTCGACGTGACGGGCACGACGCTCGGCAAGGGCTTCGCTGGGCCCATGAAGCGCTGGAACTTCGGTGGCTTGCGCGCAACCCACGGCGTTTCGCTCTCGCATCGTTCGCATGGTTCGACCGGCGGTCGCCAGGATCCTGGCAAGACCTTCAAGAACAAGAAGATGGCCGGCCACATGGGCGTGGACCGCGTGACGACGCTGAACCTGCGCGTCGTGCAGACCGACGTCGAACGCGGGTTGGTCCTCGTCGAGGGCGCCGTTCCTGGCGCTGCTGGCGGCTGGATCTTCATCCGCGACGCGGTCAAGAAGGCGCTTCCGAAGGACGTTCCCATGCCTGGCAAGTTCCGGGTCAAGGACGCCGTCGTCGCCGCTGAATCAAACCAGGAGGGCTGAGCTGTGAAGATCGACATCACGTCACTCGACGGATCGTCGGCCGGTTCGGTCGAGCTCCAGGACGAAATCTTCGGCCTCGAGCCGCGCGAAGATCTCATCGCGCGCATGATCCGCTATCAGCTTGCCAAGCGTCGCGCTGGCACCCACGCGGTGAAGAACCGCGCGGACATCGCGCGCACTGGCAAGAAAATGTACAAGCAGAAGGGCACCGGCGGCGCCCGTCACGGCTCGGCGCGCGTCGCCCAGTTCCGCGGCGGTGGACGCGCTTTCGGTCCGGTCGTGCGCAGCCATGCCCATGACCTGCCCAAGAAGGTTCGCGCGCTCGCTCTTCGCCACGCTCTCTCGGTGAAGGCCCGCAGCGGCGAGCTGATCATCTGGCAGGACGCTGCTGTCGCCGAGCCCAAGACCAAGGCGCTTCGCGATCAGTTCGACAAGCTTGGTTTCGCTTCGGCCCTGATCATCGACGGTTCGGAGCCCAACGACAACTTCCGTCTTGCCGCTCGCAGCATCCCGAAGGTTGACGTCCTGCCGATCGAAGGCATCAACGTTTACGACATCATTCGCCGCGAGAAGCTCGTGCTGACCAAGGCGGCCCTCGAAGCGCTGGAGGCGCGATTCAAATGAGCCAGGCTTCGCGCTTCGCTGATACGCGCCACTTCGATGTGATCGTCGCTCCTGTGATCACCGAGAAGGCGACCCTCGCTTCCGAGCAGAACAAGGTCGTTTTCCGGGTCCGCAAGGAGGCCACCAAGCCGCAGATCAAGGCGGCCGTGGAACGGCTCTTCGACGTCAAGGTGGAAAGCGTCAACACGCTCGTCCGCAAGGGCAAGACAAAGTTCTTCCGCGGCACCCGCGGGACTCAATCGGACGTCAAGAAAGCGGTCGTGACCCTCGCTGAGGGCCACAAGATCGACGTGACGACCGGGGTCTGAGGCAAGGTCGAGGATCAAGACCATGGCGCTTAAAACATACAAGCCGATCACTCCTGGCCTTCGTCAGCTCGTGATCGTCGACCGCAGCGAGCTCCACAAGGGCAAGCCGGTCAAGACCCTGACGGAAGGCAAGAGCCAGAAGGGCGGACGCAACAACACCGGTCGCATCACGGTTCGTTTCCGTGGCGGCGGTCATAAGCAGACCTATCGCATCATCGACTTCAAGCGTCGCAAGAGCGATATGCCTGCGAAGGTCGAGCGGCTCGAGTATGATCCGAACCGCACCTCGTTCATCGCGCTCATCCGCTACACGGATGGCGAGCAGGCCTATATCATCGCGCCGCAGCGGCTTTCCGCTGGCGACGAGGTGGTGTCCGGGTCTCAGGTGGACGTGAAGCCCGGCAACGCAATGCCTTTGGCGAGCATCCCGGTTGGCACCATTGTGCACAACATCGAGATGAAGATCGGGAAGGGCGGGGCGATCGCCCGTTCGGCTGGGACTTACGCTCAGATCGTCGGTCGCGACCAGGGCTATGTGTCCCTGCGTCTCAGCTCCGGCGAGCAGCGCCTGATCCACGGTCAGTGCTATGCGACGGTGGGCGCGGTTTCGAACCCCGACCACATGAACACTTCGATGGGCAAGGCTGGTCGTCATCGCTGGCTTGGTCAGCGTCCGCATAACCGCGGCGTCACCATGAACCCGGTCGACCATCCGCACGGCGGCGGCGAAGGCCGCACCTCTGGTGGCCGTCACCCGGTAACTCCGTGGGGCAAGCCGACCAAGGGCAAGAAGACCCGCAGCAACAAATCTACGACGCAGTTCATCGTGGCCTCGCGTCACGACCGCAAGAAGAAGGGCTGATCCATGGCGCGTTCGATCTGGAAGGGCCCGTTCGTCGACGGCTATCTGCTCAAGAAGGCGGACACCGCACGCGGTTCCGGCCGCTCCGAGGTTATCAAGATCTGGAGCCGTCGCTCAACCGTTTTGCCGCAGTTCGTCGGTTTGACGTTCGGCGTCTACAACGGCCACAAGCACATTCCTGTCACCGTGACCGAGGATATGATCGGTCACAAGTTTGGCGAATTCTCGCCCACGCGGACCTTCCACGGCCATGCCGCGGATAAGAAAGCCAAGAGGGGCTGATCATGGGCAAGGAAAAAACGCCCCGCGCGCTCAAGGATAACGAGGCCAAGGCGGTCGCCCGCATGCTTCGCGTGAGCCCCCAGAAGCTTAATCTTCTGGCTCAGCTCATTCGCGGCAAGAAGGTGGATCGGGCCCTTGCGGATCTCGAATTCTCGCGCAAGCGGATCGCAGTCGAAGTTCGCAAGGCTCTCCAGAGCGCCATTGCGAACGCCGAAAACAACCATTCGCTCGACGTCGACGATCTTGTCGTCGCCGAGGCCCATGTGGGCAAGGCGCTTATCATGAAGCGCTTCAGCCCGCGTGCTCGCGGCAGGGCCGGTCGTATCGAGAAGCCTTTCTCGAACATCACGATCGTCGTGCGCGAAGTGCAAGCCGAAGCTGCGAAGGCCTGAGGAGAGAACGATGGGTCAAAAAGTCAATCCGATCGGGCTGCGCCTCGGCATCAACCGCACCTGGGATTCGCGTTGGTTCGCGTCCCGTGGCGAGTACGCCAAGCTGCTGCACGAAGACATGAAAATCCGTGAGGTCCTGATGAAGGCCCTCAAGCAGGCGGCTGTCTCGAAGATCATCATCGAGCGTCCCCACAAGAAGTGCCGTGTCGCCATTCACTCCGCCCGCCCGGGCGTCGTGATCGGCAAGAAGGGCGCGGACATCGACAAGATCCGCAAATTGGTCACCAAGATCACCGACTCAGAAGTCGTGATCAACATCGTCGAAGTGCGCAAGCCCGAGATCGATGCGACTTTGGTGGCTGATTCGATCGCTCAGCAGCTTGAGCGGCGTGTGGCGTTTCGTCGCGCCATGAAGCGCGCCGTTCAGTCCGCCATGCGCTTGGGCGCCGAGGGGATCCGGATCAATTGCTCCGGCCGTCTTGGCGGCGCCGAAATTGCGCGCCAGGAATGGTACCGCGAAGGCCGCGTCCCGCTGCATACGCTTCGTGCGGATGTGGACTATGGGGTCGGTACGGCGCATACCGCCTACGGCACCTGTGGAATCAAGGTCTGGATCTTCAAGGGTGAGATTCTCGAACACGATCCCATGGCGCAGGATAAAAAATTCGCTGAGCAAGATCACGGTGGGGGTGGCGAGCGCCGCCAGCGCCGCGACCGCGACGCGGCCTGACAGGCACTTTTTTGAGACGAGTTGAACCATGCTGCAACCAAAGCGCACCAAGTTCAGGAAGGCCTTCAAGGGCCGCATTCATGGCGTCGCCAAAGGCGGCTTCGAGCTGAACTTCGGTCAGTTCGGGCTAAAGGCTCTCGAGCCGGAGCGCATCACCGCGCGCCAGATCGAGGCTGCCCGCCGCGCCATGACCCGCCACATGAAGCGTGCGGGCCGTGTCTGGATCCGGATCTTCCCGGACGTTCCTGTGTCCAAGAAGCCAGTAGAAGTACGTATGGGTAAGGGCAAGGGCGCCCCGGAATATTGGGCGGCTCGCGTCGCTCCCGGGCGTATCATGTTCGAAATCGACGGCGTACCAGTGGACGTGGCGCGTGAAGCCATGGTACTGGCTGCCGCGAAGCTGCCCATCAAGACGCGCTTCATTCAGCGCATTGCCGAATAAGGAGGGCGAAATGAAGTCCAAGCAGCGTTTCGCTGATCTCCGTGTGCTGTCTTCGGATCAGCTGTCGGACGAACTCCTGAAGCTCAAGAAGGAGCAGTTCAACCTGCGCTTTCAGCGTGCGACGGGGCAGCTTGAGAACACGTCGCGCGTGCGCGTCGTGCGCCGCGACATCGCGCGCATCAAGACGATCGCCGCGCGCCAGCGCGACGCGGCCACCAAGTAAGGATCGACCATGCCGAAGCGAATTCTCCAGGGCGTCGTCGTTAGCGACAAACAGGAAAAGACTGTAGTGGTGAAGGTGGAGCGTCGCTTCACTCATCCGCTGCTCAAGAAGACCGTTCGCCGGTCCAAGAACTACCATGCTCACGACGAGCACCGGAAGTTCAAGGTCGGCGACAGCGTCTCCATTCAGGAGAGCGCTCCTATCTCCAAGCTGAAGTGCTGGGTTGTCCTGGACGACACCGCCGCTTCTGCTGGCTGATAACGATAAATCGAGGGGACCACGGTCCTCTTCAGGCGAAGTCCGGCGGAGCTGTGCGATGCTGGAAACCGATCTGATGCGAAAGGCCAGAATGCCATGATTCAGATGCAAACCAACCTCGACGTGGCGGATAATTCCGGCGCGCGTCGCGTGATGTGCATCAAGGTGCTGGGCGGTTCCAAAAGGAAATACGCCGGCGTCGGCGACATCATTGTCGTCTCCATCAAGGAAGCCATCCCCCGCGGCCGCGTGAAGAAGGGCGACGTCATGAAGGCGGTCGTCGTTCGCACCGCCAAGGACATCCGCCGTTCCGACGGCTCGGTGATCCGTTTCGACTCCAATGCTGCCGTTCTGATCAACAATCAGAAAGAGCCGATTGGCACTCGTATCTTCGGACCTGTTCCGCGCGAACTTCGCGCCAAGAACCACATGAAGATCATCTCGCTCGCGCCGGAGGTGTTGTAATGGCTGCGAAGATCAAGAAGGGCGACAAGGTCGTCGTTCTCACGGGCCGCGACAAGGGCCGCAGCGGCGAAGTCGTGCAGGTCATCCCGACCGAGCATCGCGCCGTGGTGCGTGGCGTGAACATGGTCAAGCGCCATACGCGTCAGTCCGGCACCCAGGAGGGTGGGATCATCTCGAAAGAGGCTCCGATCCAACTGTCCAACATTGCAATCGCCGATCCCAAGGATGGCAAGGCGACGCGCGTTGGCTTCAAAATTCTCGACGACGGCCGCAAGGTTCGCGTCGCCAAGCGTTCGGGAGATCTGATCGATGGCTGAGGCTCAATCCGAGAAGGCCTCCAAGGCCAAGGCAGCAGGCAAGGGCCGTGCGGCTTCCGGCCCCGCTCAGACGGCGTCCGCCGCTGATCTGGCTGTGCCGAAGGACTACTCGCCCCGTCTGCGCAAGCATTATGACGAGGTGGTTCGTCCGGCGCTCATCGCCGAGTTCGGCTACAAGAATGCGCTCGAGGTTCCCACGATCGAGAAGATCGTGTTGAACATGGGCGTGGGCGACGCCGTCAACGACACGAAGAAGGTGACGACCGCCGCTGCTGATCTGGCCCTCATCGCTGGTCAGCGTCCCGTCATCACGCGCGCTCGCAAGGCGATTTCGACCTTCAAGGTGCGCGAGAACATGCCGATTGGCGCGAAGGTGACCCTTCGCAAGACTCGCATGTATGAATTCCTGGACCGCTTGGTCACTGTTGCGCTTCCGCGCATCCGCGACTTCCGCGGCCTCAGCCCCAAGTCGTTCGATGGTCGTGGCAACTTCGCCATGGGCATCAAGGAGCACCTCGTGTTCCCTGAAATCGATTACGACAAGGTTGAGTCTGTACTTGGCATGGATATCATTGTATGCACCACGGCCAAGACAGACGATGAAGCACGCGCGCTGTTGCGCGCATTCAACTTCCCGTTCCGGCAGTGAGACCTAACCCGTCTCAGACGCGGAAACAGAGGTGAACATGGCAAAGAAAAGCGCTATCGAGAACAATAAGCGTCGCATCAAGCTGGTGAAGAAGTTCGCCGGCCGTCGCGAGCGCCTGAAGGTGATCGCGAACGACCTCACGTTGAGCATGGAGGAGCGTTTCGATGCGCGCCTCAAGCTTTCCGAGGTTCCGCGTAATTCGTCCCCGGTTCGTATTCGCAATCGTTGCGAGATCACCGGCCGCCCGCGCGCTTTCCATCGCAAGATGAAGATGTCGCGTATCGCGCTTCGTGAACTGGGCTCCAAGGGGCTCATTCCCGGGCTCGTCAAGTCGAGCTGGTAAGGGGGCGGATTATGTCTATGAACGATCCTTTGGGCGATATGCTCACCCGCATCCGTAATGCCCAGATGCGTCGCAAGAACAAGGTTACGACGCCAGGCTCGCGCCTGCGCGCCAACGTTCTCGACGTGTTGCGCAACGAAGGCTATATCCGCGACTATTCGTCGACGGATTTTGGCAACGGTCGGACCGAGTTCGAGATCGAACTGAAGTACTATGAGGGTGAGCCTGTCATCCGGACCATCGAGCGTGTCTCGAAGCCCGGGCGTCGCGTTTACTCCGCCGTGTCGAATATGCCTCGTGTCGCTAATGGCTTGGGCATCACCATCGTTTCCACCCCCAAGGGCGTCATGGCCGATCACGTTGCGCGCGAGCAAAACGTTGGCGGCGAAGTGCTCTGCAGGGTCTTCTGACGGGCGAGGAAGAACAATGTCTCGTATTGGCAAGAAGCCAGTCGCCGTGCCCGCCGGCGTGACCGCAAAGGTCGAAGGTCAGACGGTCTCCGTCAAGGGCCCCAAGGGCGAGTTGCAGTTCACGGTTCCCGACGATGTCGTCGTGGTTCTCGCGGATGGCAGCATCAAGGTCGATCCGCGCGACGAATCGAAGCGAGCCAGGGCCATGTGGGGCATGTCGCGCTCCATGGTCGCCAATCTTCTGGTTGGTGTGACGGCGGGTTACGAGCGCAAGCTCGAAATCACCGGCGTCGGTTACAAGGCCGCTGTGGTTGGCAAGACTCTCCAGCTGTCTCTCGGCTATAGCCATGATGTGAACTATCCGATTCCGGCCGGCATCGCTATCGTGACGCCCAAGCCCACGGAAGTGACGATCGCTGGCATAGACAAGCGCCAGGTTGGTCAGGTGGCCGCCGAGATCCGCGGCTATCGTCGACCCGAGCCCTACAAGGGCAAGGGCATCAAGTACCAGGGCGAATTCATCTTCCGTAAGGAAGGCAAGAAGAAGTAAGGAGGCTCGCGATGCAAAAGGACAATCAGGCTGTCGAACGCCGCAAGGCGCGCGTCCGCCGTTCGATCCGCGCGCGCGCCTATGGCAAGCCGCGGCTTTCTGTCTTCCGTTCTTCGAAGCAGATTTATGCGCAGATCATCGACGACGAGAATGGGGCGACGCTTGTCTCCGCGTCTTCGTTGGAGAAGGATCAGCGCGGCGCGTTGAAGACCGGCGCCACTGTCGAGGCCGCCACGGTGATCGGCAAGTTGATCGCCCAGCGCGCCGCCGAGAAGGGCATCAAGGACGTCGTGTTTGATCGCGGCTCCTATATCTATCATGGGCGCGTCAAGGCGCTCGCTGATGGGGCTCGCGAAGGCGGCCTCAACTTCTAAGGGTTCGAAGCGAGCGGTGGACGCCAGGTTCGCCGCGCAAGTGACGGAAAAATGTAATGGCTCGTGAAGGTGAAGGCGGTCGCGGTCGCGATCGTGATCGGGAAGAGCGTGACAGCGAGTTTGTGGACCGTTTGGTCCACATCAACCGCGTCGCGAAAGTGGTGAAGGGTGGACGTCGCTTCGGCTTCGCCGCTCTCGTGGTGGTCGGCGACCAGAAGGGCCGCGTCGGCTTTGGTCACGGCAAGGCGCGTGAAGTGCCGGAAGCGATCCGAAAGGCTACGGAAGCGGCCAAGCGCTCGTTGATTCGCGTTCCGCTGCGTGAAGGCCGGACCCTGCATCATGACGTGCATGGCCGCCATGGCGCTGGTCGCGTTATTCTTCGTTCGGCTCCCGCCGGCACCGGCATCATCGCCGGCGGCCCGATGCGCGCCGTTTTCGAAACCCTCGGGATGCACGACGTCGTCGCCAAGTCGCAGGGGTCGTCGAACCCCTACAACATGGTGCGCGCCACCTTCGATGCGCTTCAGCACGAAGATTCGCCCCGCTCCGTCGCTGCGCGTCGCAGCATGAAGGTCTCCACGTTGCAGTCGCGCCGTCAGGGCGTCGATGCAGACGCTGTCGACGCTTGAGGGAGGCTCTGATGTCAGACACCAAGAACCTCGTCACCCTTGAGCAGGTCAAGAGCCATATCGGCCGCAACCTTGAGCAGCGCGCCACCCTTGTGGGGTTGCGTTTGAACAAGATCGGTCGCCGCTCTACGCTCGAAGATACGCCATCTGTGCGCGGGATGATCGCAAAAGTCGCGCATCTCATCCGCGTCGTTGATAGCCACTGAGGAGCGCGACATGAAACTCAATGGTATTAACGACAATCCCGGCTCCTCCAAGAAGCGCACCCGCATCGGGCGCGGCATTGGTTCGGGCTCGGGCAAGCAGTCCGGTCGCGGCGGCAAGGGCCAGACGGCTCGTTCCGGCGTGCGCATCAAGGGCTTCGAAGGCGGTCAGATGCCGCTGCATCGTCGTCTCCCCAAGCGCGGCTTCACCAATATCTTCAAGACCGACTACAACGAGGTCAATCTTGGCCGCGTGCAGCAGGCTCTTGACGCAGGCAAGCTCGACGGCGCTCAGGTGATCACAGTCGACGCTCTCGTGGCCGCTGGCGTTTGCGCCAAGGTCCGTGATGGCGTGAAGCTGCTCGGCCAGGGCGAGTTCACCGCCAAGGTGTCGTTCGAAGTCGCTCGCGCCTCGAAGACGGCTCTCGCCGCCATCGAGAAGGTCGGCGGTTCGATCAAGCTTCTTGTGGTCGACGCTCCGGCTGAGGCCTGACGTTCAGGCGGATTAAATCCGCTGCGCCGGGCTGATATTTCGGTTCGGCGGATCCCACATTGATCGGAGCGGGGCCAGGGTTTTTCAACCTTGCGCCCCGTTCTCGTTTATCAGACCATGTTTCAGCGCCTCGCGCGCCAGTCCGGAGCGATACAATGGCATCCGCAGCCGAACAGCTCGCCGCCAACATCAATTTCTCCGCCATCGGCAAGGCCGAGGAGCTCAAGAAGCGCATCTGGTTCACGCTGGGCGCTCTGTGCATCTATCGCCTCGGAACTTACATTCCGCTGCCGGGCATCGACCCTGCGGCTTTCGAGCAGAACTTCACTCGCGGCGGGCAGGGGGTTCTGGAGCTCTTCAACATGTTCGCGGGCGGCGCCGTGCAGCGCATGGCCATCTTCGCGCTGAACATCATGCCGTATATTTCGGCCTCGATCATCATCCAGCTCTTGACGTCGGTGTTCCCCTCGCTTGAAGCGATCAAGAAAGAGGGCGAGCAGGGCCGCAAGGTTTTGAACCAATATACCCGCTACCTGACCGTCATCCTGGCGGTCTTTCAGGCCTATGGGATCTCCGTCGGGCTTGAGGGACAGGCGGGCATTGTGTCGGATCCCGGCATCTTCTTCCGTATTTCCACCGTGATCACTCTGACTGGCGGCACCATGTTCCTCATGTGGCTGGGTGAGCAGATCACATCACGGGGCATCGGCAACGGATCCTCGCTGATCATTTTCACCGGCATCGTGGCCGCTTTCCCGTCGGCGATCATCAACACGCTGGAGCTGGGCCGTCAGGGCGCGATTTCCACTGGGCTGATTTTGCTTGTCATCGTGATGTCTGTGGCGGTCATCGCCTTCATCGTCTTCATGGAGCGTGCGCAGCGGCGTTTGCTGATCACCTATCCGAAGCGTCAGGTGGGCAACAAGGTCTATGAGGGTCAGACCTCGTTCCTGCCGCTGAAGCTGAACACGTCGGGCGTCATCCCGCCGATCTTCGCATCCTCATTGCTTCTGTTGCCGACCACCATCGCCAATTTCGCACAAGCGTCCAATGGCTCGGGCGTGCTGGCGACCATTGCGACCTATCTGGGCCACGGACGACCGCTCTACATGCTGATGTATGTGTGCCTGATCGTCTTCTTCGCCTTTTTCTATACGGCCATCGTGTTCAATCCGACCGAGACGGCGGACAACCTGAAGAAACATGGCGGCTTCCTCCCCGGGATTCGGCCGGGCGAGCGTACCGCGCAGTTCATTGATCAGGTCCTTATGCGGATCACGGTGATCGGCGCCGCTTATCTTTCGATCATTTGCATCTTACCCGAAATGCTCATTTCCTATGCCGCGCTTCCGTTCTACTTTGGCGGCACGTCATTGCTGATCGTCGTAAGCGTTACGATGGACACCGTGGCTCAGGTCCATGGGCATCTTCAGGCGCAGCAATACGAGGGGCTCGTGAAGAAGGCCAAATTGCGGGGGCGAAAGAGATGAGATTGATACTGCTGGGACCTCCGGGCGCTGGCAAGGGCACGCAGGCTGCGCGTCTGGTCGAGAAGTTCAAGATCCCGCAGCTCTCCACCGGCGACATGTTGCGAGCGGCGGTGAAGGCGGGCACGCCGGTTGGCTTGCAGGCCAAGGCGGTGATGGATGCGGGAGGGCTTGTGTCCGACGAGATCGTTTGCGGCATCATCTCGGACCGGATCGAGGAGGCGGACGCCACAAACGGTTTCATTCTCGACGGCTTTCCGCGCACGGTCGCTCAGGCGGAGGCGCTGGACGACATGTTGGCGAAGAAGGCCATGAAGCTCGATGCGATCATCGAGTTGAAGGTCGATGAGAACGCGCTGCTGGCCCGCATCGAGAAGCGCGCCGCAGAGACCGTCGCCGCTGGCGGCACGGTGCGCGCCGATGACAATCCGGACGCTTTTCGCGTGCGTCTCGTCGCCTACCGCGAGCAGACCGCGCCAGTATCGGCCTATTACGCCTCCCACGGCGTTTTGAAGACCGTGGACGGCATGGCGCCCATCGATCAGGTGACGGCGGCGCTGGACGCGGTTCTGGGCTGAGGCTTGGGGCATTGGTTTTGAAAGAGGCGGTCCGCAGGGGCCGCCTTTTTTGTTTTGGCGCCTGGAGGGGCGAGGGTCTGCCCCCAAGGCGGTTTGCAGGCTTCGGGGGCGGTTCGCTTTTCCTGATTGCGTCGCGTGGGTAGGGGACGACGAGACGCCCTCCCTAGCTTCTCAAATTGATTCCGATTCCCAATGCAGCGCACTGAAAATGAATCGGAAAATGCGCCCGCTTCATCCTTTGATTCCGATTCGCCTCTCCGGTCCAAGACCCTGCGCCGCAATCAGTTTCCTCAAACCGACCGCGCATCCTCCTCCGTCAACAGATCCAGCATGGAGGGCAGCGTGGGGATGGAAAATCCCGCTCCCGGCGTGTCGAAGAACAGCTCCCCCGCCTTACCTGCCGCGCTTGTGTGGAGCTCGGCGCTGACCATCTGCATGGCGAGGATGAGAGCCTGCATCGAATCGGCGCCTGCGGCAAAATAGCGGCGAGGGCCGGAGGGCCAGTGGATTTCGTAATGGCAGAGCCAGCATCCCGTCTCGAAACGCGGGGCGGCGAGGGTGACCTCGACGGGGTGGTCCTGGCCCTGCTGGCGCAGGGTGAGGGTGCGGCGGGCGATGATCATCGGGTTCGATTCTCCGGATTTTTTGATGATATGTACGGAACGGATTTCTTGCTTGGTCACCAAATCCGCCACATCCCCCTTGACCCATCCCGGTCGGCGCCCTAAACACCCCCTCTCACCGAGATCGCTTGCGCTCCCGGCTCTCTTCGTATGAAGGGGCGGGGTGTTTTTGTTTTCTCAACTCCGCAAGAGCCGGCCTCCACCGGACGCGGGGATCATCTGGCGCCGCCCTCGGGCGGCTTACATGGAGACGGCCAATGGCTCGTATAGCTGGCGTTAACATCCCGACCAACAAGCGCGTCATCATTGCGCTTCAGTACATCCATGGCATCGGCGCCAAGAAGGCCGAAGAGATCTGCGCGAAGGTCAACATCCCGGCCGAGCGCCGCGTGGCTCAGTTGACCGACGCCGAAGTGCTCCAGATTCGCGAGACCATCGACCGCGATTACATGGTCGAAGGCGATCTGCGTCGCGAAGTTTCCATGAACATCAAGCGCTTGATGGATCTGGGTTGCTACCGTGGCCTGCGCCATCGTCGCCAGCTGCCCGTTCGTGGCCAGCGCACCCACACCAACGCCCGCACCCGCAAGGGCAAGGCCAAGCCGATCCAGGGCAAGAAGAAGTAAGCTTCTACCCAACTGGCTTTCTCCGCAAATTACTCCAAGGTTTAGCCGCTGGAATTACGGCGGCGTCCGAGACCGAAAGGCACGAGACAAATGGCAAAAGAAGCAACCCGCGTCCGCCGCCGCGAACGCAAGAACATCGCGTCCGGCGTGGCGCATGTGAACTCCTCGTTCAACAACACGATGATCACCATCACCGACGCGCAGGGCAATACGATTTCCTGGTCGTCGGCCGGCACCATGGGCTTCAAGGGTTCGCGCAAGTCGACCCCTTACGCCGCCCAGATGGCCGCCGAAGACGCGGCCCGCAAGGCCGCCGAGCACGGCATGCGCACCATCGAAGTGGAAGTTTCCGGTCCCGGTTCGGGCCGCGAGTCCGCTCTGCGCGCGCTTCAGGCGGCGGGTTTCACCGTCACCTCGATCCGCGACGTGACGCCGATCCCGCATAACGGCTGCCGCCCGCGCAAGCGTCGGCGCGTCTGACCTCCGCTACTCCATCCTCTCGCATCCGCGTGGCCGACGGGCGCGCGGATGCTTATTGCAACGACACGCGAGGCCAGGGTCGACGGACCGATATGCCGCGCAACCGAAAGGTTCAGTCGTGATTCAGAAGAACTGGCAAGAACTCATCCGCCCCAACAAGCTCGAAATCATTTCGGGCGACGATCCGTTGCGTTCGGCCACTGTCGTCGCAGAGCCGCTTGAGCGTGGTTTCGGCCAGACGCTCGGCAACTCCCTGCGTCGCGTGTTGCTCTCCTCGCTTCAGGGCGCGGCCATCACCGCCGTGCAGATCGACGGCGTGCTGCATGAATTCTCCTCGATCCCCGGCGTTCGCGAAGATGTCACCGACATCGTCCTGAACATCAAGGACATCTGGGTGAAGATGCCGGGCGATGGCCCCAAGCGCATGGTGCTCAAGAAGCAGGGTCCGGGCGCCGTTCTGGCGGGCGACATCACCACCGTGGGCGACATTCAGATCCTGAACCCCAATCTGGTCATCTGCAACCTCGATGAGGGCGCCGAGATCCGCATGGAATTCACCGTCAATACCGGCAAGGGTTATGTGGCTGCTGACCGCAACCGCGCCGAAGACGCGCCAATCGGCCTGATCCCGGTCGACAGCGTCTATTCGCCGGTTCGCAAGGTCGCCTATCGCATCGAAAACACCCGTGAGGGCCAGATTCTCGATTACGACAAGCTCACCTTGACCCTCGAGACCAACGGCGCGCTGTCGCCCGAGGACGCGATCGCTTATAGCGCGCGCATCTTGCAGGACCAGCTGAACGTCTTCGTGAATTTCGAAGAGCCCAAGCGCGAAGAGGCTGCTCCTTCCATCCCCGAGCTCGCCTTCAACCCGGCGCTGCTCAAGAAGGTGGACGAACTGGAGCTTTCGGTGCGTTCCGCCAACTGCCTCAAGAACGACAACATCGTTTACATCGGCGACCTCATCCAGAAGACGGAAGCCGAGATGCTGCGGACGCCGAACTTCGGCCGCAAGTCGCTCAACGAAATCAAGGAAGTGCTGGCTCAGATGGGCCTGCACCTCGGCATGGAAGTGACTGGTTGGCCGCCCGAGAACATCGACGAGCTCGCCAAGCGCTTCGAAGAGCACTACTAGCATCTTCCGCCGGCCCTTCGGGGCCGGCTTTGAAGACCCAACCCGCCATAAGGCGAAAGAAGACGGTCGACCCTTGGTACGGCGGCCGTAAAAACGAAGGAGCACCATCATGTATCACGGTCGCGCCAAGCGCCGCTTCAACCGCACAGCCGAGCATCGCAAGGCGATGTTCATGAACATGTGCAACGCCATCATCAAGCACGAGCAGATCGTCACGACGCTCCCGAAGGCCAAGGACTTGCGCCCTGTCGTCGAGAAGCTCATCACGCTCGGCAAGCGCGGCGATCTGCATGCGCGCCGTCAGGCGATTTCGCAGATCCGTGACATCGTCATGGTCCGCAAGCTGTTCGACGTGCTCGGCCCCCGCTACAAAGACCGTCAGGGCGGCTATTGCCGCGTGCTGAAGGCCGGCTTCCGCTTCGGCGACAACGCGCCCATGGCCGTGATCGAATTCGTGGACCGCGACGTCGAGGCGCGCGGCAAGGATTCCGGCCCCGTGCATGTTCATGAGGAAGCTGAGGCCTGATAGGCCCAATTTTCTTTAGACTTTTCAAGGGCGGCTTCGGCCGCCCTTTTCTTTTGCCACATCCCGCACGGGCATGGGCTTGGCGCGGCGGCGTCAGAGTCCCTATATTTCGGTCGTCTCAACCGGGTACTGTCATGCGCGCGCTCTCCTTCGTCTTGCTGCTCTGCTTTCCCCTCGCCGCCGCGCAGGCGCAGGCGCCTCAACGCGTGGCTCCCGCTGATCGCGCAACAGTCCAGCAATCCTTTTCGCCCGTCGTGAAGCGGGTGGCTCCCGCTGTGGTCAATGTCTACGCCTCGCGCGTTGAGCGGCAGGCGCGCAATCCGCTGTTTGACGATCCCGTCTTCCGTCAGTTTTTCGGCGGTGGGGAACAGCAACGCAGCCCGACCACGCAATCGCTGGGCTCGGGCGTCATCGTGGACCCCTCGGGTCTCGTCGTGACCAATCACCACGTCATCGAGAACATGACTGACGTGAAGGTGGCGCTGGCGGACAAGCGCGAATATGAGGCGGAGATCATCCTGCGCGATCCGCGCACCGATCTGGCGGTGCTGCGTCTGAAGAATGGCGGGGGCTTTCCCTCGCTCGAGCTGGGCGATTCCGACGCGCTTGAGGTCGGCGATCTGGTGCTGGCGATCGGCAATCCGTTTGGCGTGGGGCAGACGGTGACGCAGGGCATCGTTTCGGCGCTCGCGCGCACGCAGGTCGGCATCACCGATTACGGCTTCTTCATCCAGACGGACGCCGCCATCAACCCCGGCAATTCCGGCGGCGCCCTGGTAGATATGGACGGGCGCCTGGTGGGCATCAATTCGGCGATCTATTCGCGCTCCGGCGGCTCCATAGGCATCGGCTTCGCCATCCCTGTGAACATGGTCAAGGTGGTGGTGGCGGCGGCCAAGGGTGGCGTGCGGCAGGTGCGCCGTCCCTGGCTCGGGGCGACGCTGCAACCCGTGTCTCGCGAGATCGCCGAGTCGCTGGGGCTGGAACGGCCCGCAGGCGCGCTGGTCGCCGATATGGTCGAGGCTGGCCCTGCGGCGCAGGCGGGCCTGCGGCGGGGCGATGTGGTGATGGAGGTGGACGGGCTGGCGGTGGACGACCCCGAGAGCCTCGGCTATCGACTGGGCACGAAATCCATAGGCGCCACCGCCACGCTCACCGTGCAGCGCAATGGGCGCAAGCTGTCGCTGCCCTTGAAGCTGACACCCGCGCCCGAGACGCCACCGCGCGAAGCCTTGACCCTGAACGGGCGCTCGCCCTTCTCCGGCGTCACTGTCGTGAATCTGTCGCCCGCCGTGACGGAGGAATTCTCCATCGAGGCCTTCCGCGAAGGCGTCGTCATCGCGGAGGTGGAGCCGGGCTCCGCCGCCGCCAATGTGGGACTGCAAAAGGGCGATGTGATCCTCGCGGTCAATGACGCGAAGATCGCGCGCACCTCCGAGCTGCAGCGTCTCACGCAGACGCGCCGCAGCTGGTGGAAGCTGACGCTTGGGCGTGGCGGCCAGATCATCACGACCGCGCTGGGAGGGTGAGGGCGTCCCCCTAAACGCCTGCGAGCATGGCGTCCACGGCGTCATCCCTGGTGGGGAGCGCCGCGATTTGCCTTGCCATGTCGAGCGCATTGGAACGGATCTCGGCGTCCACCAGCACGCGCTGCATCGCCGCGCGCAACCCGCTCGCCTCCCGATCAAAGACCGCCACGCCAAGCCTGGCGGCGTCCACGGATCGCGCATTGGCCGGTTGATCCGCGAAAATGGGCGCAACGACAACCGGCAGGCCCGCAGCGAAGCCGCCGATCAGACTTCCGGACCCGCCATGACAGACCACGGCGCTTGCAAAGGGGAAGATCTCGGCCTGAGGCACAAAGGTCTCAACGGAAACATTGGAAGGTATCGGCCCCAGGGCCTTCGGATCCATGACCGGTCCGGTGGTCAAAAGCGCGCGAACCGGCAGCGCCGAAGCGGCCTCGAGCGCAGCGCGATAGGTGGCTTTGGCCCGCTCGGACGAACCGGAGACGGTCCCGAAGGTGATGTAGATCAGGGATTCGCCGTCACGAGGCGCCCAGGCCGGCGGCGCCTTTGAGGGCGGCGTGGGGGTGTTTGGCTCTCGCGACCGAAACGGCGCTCGCCAGCCCACCGCCTCCGCGCTTCCATCGAGGAATGCGGGAAAGGCGGTGAATATGGGTTCCGCCCGCAAGGATGCGCCGCCATCGCCTGGCAAGCCGCAGGTGCGCCGGAATTGGTCGAGCGGATCAATCAGATGAGCGCTAATCCCGGCTTCGTGCTGGTTGGAATGGACGGAGACGCGGGCGTGAGGAATGTCGGCGCGCTCCGCCGCCGCCAATGCTGCGAATTCGAAGGACTCGCGCAGGATAAAGTCGGGGCGCCAATCTGCGATGGTTTGCTGGAGGCTGGGGAGCGCAGCTCTCGCAAACTGTCGCAGGAAGCAATCGCGGGCGCCGACGATCAGCGCCTCCTCGGCGTTGGCTGCGTCGAGAGCCGCCATGGCCGGCGCCATTTCCTGGGGCGTCGGGAAGTTTGATGCGGCATGCGCAAAATCGGCCTTGGTCAGGGTGGGGGCCACTGACTGTGGCGCTGAGACCAAAACCTCATGCCCCCGGCGCCGAAACGCGTCGGCATAGGTGAGTAGGGGAAGCAGGTGCCCCGAGAAATGAGTGGAGGACATCAGTATGCGCATCGGCGCCTCCTTTGGGAGGCCTGCAAATCAATGTCTGCAAGCGGCGGTCCCGGACGGCACGGCAATCGGAACATTGCCTAGCTCAAGTGACGGATACGATTTTCCGGCGTGCTTCGCAATCCAGATCAGCCCTCATCGTTTTTCGGTCGCGGGCGACCATTCGTTGCGTGGCGGCCCGGCGCCGCCCGTCGCGATAGGAGATGCTTCCAACGCTGTAGAGCCTTCGCTTCATGAGGAAGCGAAGGCTCTTCAGTCTGTTTTTGCGGCCTGCGCCTCACGCCACCTTGCGCGGCGCCGCCGTCTTGCCCTTGGCCATGCGCTTCTTGATCGAGGACCAGAGTCGGCGCATTTCGTCGGCGGCCAAGCCATGCGGGTTGATCTCGCTCACGCCGTAGCCGTGGCGCGCGGCCTCCTGATAATCGACGCGGGAGGCGACGAGAGGCGAAATAAGTCCACCCATGGCCTCCAGAGCCTTGACGCCTTCATCGACGCGCGCACTCTGTTGGGCGGGCGGGCACTGGTTCAGGAGGAAGACGAATTCCTTCTGCATGTCGCGCAGGCTCTTGCGGGTCTGCTCGCTGGCCCACAGGTCGAACACATTGGGGCGTGAGGGAATGATGCAAAGATCGGCGGCCTTCATGGCGGCGGTCGCCGTCGCCGACTCCGCGCCTGCGGTGTCGATGATGCAAAGGGAGACGCCGCTCTTTTCCAGCGTCGCGAGGGCGGTGGTGAGCTTGGCGGGCGCTACGGCTTCGACAGGCACATCGGCTTCGCCGCGCATTTTCGACCATTTGATCAGCGAGGCCTGCGGATCAAGATCGATGATGAAAACGCGCTCGCCGGCCTCCATGGCTGTGACCGCAAGCGATGAGGCGAGCGTGCTTTTTCCCGAGCCGCCCTTTTGTGTCACGAATGCGATGGTGCGCATGTTCATCCCTTCAGATGGTTTTTGGAAATGGCAAACTTTTACGCGACATGAACTGAGACGCTTATGGTCTGCATAAAAATTTGATTCGGGAAGAGTCATTAAGTTTAAGTTTTAATCTGTCTCTTCAATGCAACGTTTTGTTGAGCGTCAACTATACAATTATCGACTTCTGTTTGCGTCTCAACAATGCGAAAGTGATCAGGACATGCGCCATGTCAATGGGAAGGCGAAGGTGAATGACGGACCTCTTCAATAGCGCCGGCCTCGACAAGAACGCCCCGCGTCCCCTCGCCGACCGCATGCGCCCCATGAGCTTGTCGGACGTTGCAGGACAAGAACATCTGCTCGGCGAAGGCGGCGCCTTGAGCCGCCTCATCGCATCCGGTTCGCTTGGTTCGCTCATCTTCTGGGGGCCGCCGGGAACCGGCAAGACGACGGTGGCGCGCTTGCTCGCGCAGGAGACGAGTCTGGCCTTCGTGCAGATATCCGCCATCTTCACAGGCGTCGCCGAATTGAAGAAAGTTTTTGAAGCGGCGCGCGCCCGCCGCAGCTCGGGGCAGGGCACTTTGCTCTTTGTCGATGAGATCCACCGCTTCAACCGTGCGCAGCAGGATTCGTTTTTGCCGGTGATGGAGGACGGCACCGTCACGCTGATCGGCGCCACCACCGAGAATCCGTCCTTCGAACTCAACGCGGCCTTGTTGTCGCGCGCGCGGGTGCTCACCTTCCGCTCCCTGACCGAGCCCGCCGTCGCCCAATTGCTGGCGCGGGCGCAGAGCGTCGAGGGCAAGCCTCTGCCGCTCGACGCGGAGGCGCGCCTCGCCCTGATGCGCATGGCCGATGGCGATGGCCGGGCCGCGCTCACGCTGGCTGAAGAGATCTGGCGCGCGGCGAAGCCTGAGGAAGTGTTCGATACGGCGGGGCTCGCCAATATCGTGCAACGGCGCGCGCCCATCTACGACAAGGCGCAGGAGGGCCACTACAACCTCATCTCCGCCCTCCATAAATGCGTGCGCGGCTCCGATCCTGACGCGGCGCTTTATTACCTCGCGCGGATGCTGGACGCTGGGGAAGATCCGCTCTTCCTCGTGCGGCGCATCGTGCGCATGGCGGTGGAGGATATCGGGCTGGCCGATCCGCAGGCTCTGGTGGTCGCCAACGCCGCGAAGGACGCCTATGACTTTCTGGGCTCGCCGGAGGGGGAGCTCGCCATCGCGCAGGCGGTGGTCTATGTCGCCAGCGCTCCCAAGTCGAACGCGGTCTACAAGGCCTGGAAGGCCGCTCAGGGCCTCGCCAAGGAGCATGGCTCGGTGATGCCGCCCCATGTGATCCTGAACGCTCCCACCAAGCTGATGAAGTCGGAGGGCTATGGGGAGGGCTATCGCTACGACCACGACCAGCCCGACGCTTTCTCGGGGCAGAACTACTGGCCGGAGAAGATCGGGCGGCGCAGGCTCTATGAACCCGTCGAGCGCGGCTTCGAGCGGGACATCCGCAAGCGGCTCGACTGGTGGGAAAAGCTGCGGCGCGAGCGTGAGCCGTGACGCGCGGCGCTTTCCAGTCTATAGGGCAGGGATGACGCCTTATCTTCTCGTCTTTTTTGGCGCTGGCCTTGGCGGCGCGCTCCGCCATGGGGTCAACCTCACCTGCGCCCGCTGGTGCGGGATCGAGTTTCCGTGGGGCACGCTGACCATCAATGTGGTGGGCTCCACGCTGATGGGGCTGGCGGCGGGCTGGTTCGCCTTCAAGGCGGGGGAGAGCTGGTCGCAACATGCGCGGCTCTTCCTCACCACGGGCGTGCTCGGGGGCTTCACCACTTTTTCCACCTTCTCGCTGGAAACGGCGCTCCTGTGGGAGCGCGGCGCCATGGGGGAGGCTGCGGTTTATGTCGCCGGTTCGGTGGGCCTTTCCATCGTCGGCCTGTTTTTGGGCCTCTGGCTCGTGAGGACTCTGTCGTGAGCAGTGACGTGAAGGCCGGTTCGCCCGGCGTGCAGACTCGTATCGTAACCGCCGATGAGGAGGGGATGCGGCTCGACCGCTGGTTCAAGCTGCATTTTCCTGCCGTCGGTCTGTCCTATCTGAACAAGATCCTGCGCAAGGGCGAAGTGCGCGTGGACGGCAAGCGCGCCGAGGGCAACACAAGGCTGACGGAAGCCGCGCTGGTGCGCGTGCCGCCGCTGCGGGTCGAGGCGCCGGCCGACGCGCCCGAAAAGCGCCCCTATAGCGAGAACGACGCGCGCGCCATCAAGCAGATGGTCCTGTTCGAGGACAAATGGCTGATGGTGCTGAACAAGCCCTACGGGCTGGCGGTGCAGGGCGGTTCGGGCACCACCCATCATATCGACGGCATGCTCGATTCGCTGGCTGACGCCAAGGGCGAGCGGCCGCGCCTCGTCCATCGCCTCGACCGGGACACATCCGGCGTGCTGCTGGTCGCCAAGACGCGCAAGATCGCGGCGGATCTGGGCGAGATCTTCCGCTCCCGTCAGGCCCGCAAGATCTACTGGGCGGTGGTGGAGGGCGTGCCCAAGCCGACCCACGGGCGCATCTCGCTGTTTCTCGCCAAGGGCGCGGGCATGGGCGACGACCGCTCCGCGCGCCAGCCCGGCCAGCGGCGCGACCCCGAGCGCATGCGCATCGCCAAACATGGCGAGGAGGACGCGCAGCATTCGCTCACCTATTACGCGGTCGTGGACAAAGTGGCGCCGCGTCTGGCCTGGATCTCCATGAAGCCCGTGACTGGCCGCACCCATCAGCTGCGCGCCCATGCGGAGGCCATCGGCAACCCGATGATCGGCGACCCCAAATATCACGGCGACCTCGCCGCCAACGATCCGAGGCGCAGCGATCCCCTGCGCGCGGTTCCCAGCGAGGTCGAGCGCAAGTTGCATCTGGTGGCCCGCCGCCTCGTGTTGCCCCATCCCAAGGGCGGCACGCTTGACGTCACGGCGCCGCTGCCGCCGCATATGAAGAAGACGTTCGAGCTATTTGGTTTCGATGTGAAGCAGCACGATCCCATCGAGGATGCGCCGGAGGATTGAGGCTGGCGCTTGCGTTGGCCGCAAGGCGCGCGCTACTGCTCACCTGCAAATTCAGGGAGCGAACATGAGCAACCATATCCCCGCGCCGTCCCGCATGCCGCCCTTGTCCCCAGACGCCTATGATCAGGCGCAGAAGGACGCGCAGGCGGATTTCGTCGCCACCCGCAAGGTGGACTTCTCGGGGCCATGGCATGTGTTCATCCGCAGCCCGGAGCTGCTGACCCACGCTCAGCGGATGGGTGAATATCTCCGCTACCGTTGCAAGCTGTCCGGACGGATCAGCGAATTCGTCATCCTGCTGGTTGCGCGGGACTGGACGCAGGATTTCGAATTCGGAACCCATCGCAAGCACGGATTAAAAGCGGGTCTGAGCGAGGCCGTCATCGCCGCCATCGCTGAGGGCCGCAGGCCTGGAGACCTCGACGACGAGTTGCGCACCATCTGGGATTTCGTGACCGAATTGCAGCGCACAAGGCGCGTCTCGGATACGACCTATGGTCAGGCGCTGGCGCGCTTCGGCGAACAGGGCGTCATCGATCTGGCTGGAATCATTGGCTATTATTCGTTGCTGGCCATGACGATGAACGTCGCCCGCGTCGCCCCGCCAGATGGCGAGGCTTATTTGCCCCGTTTCCCGGAATGAAGTTGTCATTATCTCAATAGGTGATATAACCGTGTCGGTTTTCGGAAGGTTTGGTGACAATTTCGTTGCGTTGGAGCGAGCGAGTGAAGAGCCTGAGCAATCGACTTGCGAAAATGAATGTCCGCGCAGCCGCTCCCAGGCGCACGTGGACCGAGCGAACTCCCTTCGAAATGCCTGAGCGCGCCCGCTACGGAATTGACGTCAGGGGACATCAAAAAGCGTTGCTTGAGCCCTTGAAGTTGGTGCAGAGCGCTCGCAAGATCGTGTTCGTCGATTTTTGTCCGGGTGGCGTCGTCTGCAACAGGCAGGATGTCGCTTGGGTCCAGCAATCCATCTGCACCTATGAATCCTTCGCGAACGACGAACAATGGGAGCTGTTTCAATCAATCTCGATTGGCGATCTCCTCGTGATGAAGAAAAGTCAGCAATTCAGCAAGACAATGCTGCTGCACGCCTATGGCCACGTTTTTGGTTTCGACTTTTCCGACAATCGCGACCGCGTCCTGTTCGTGGACTGGACCTACGAGCAGGGGCAGATCGAGGTGCCATTGCTTGAGCGCGATGAGATGGTGGTTTGTTGCGATCAAGACGCGATCGCGACGTCGATGCCTGCGGCGTTCTGGGATTGGCTGAAATAGAAAGCCTTTCGCTCAGGGCTTCTTGTAAGCCCCGAGCTCGGCGACGACATTCAGGGCGAAGCTGTTATCGACCACATCGGTCGATTTTATCGCCGCGTCCTCGATCAGCTTCATCTCCTTGAAGAAAGCCAGGTCGCTTTCAAGGCTCGCGATATCCACGGTTCCATCCGGATTGCAGGCGGCGGGCGTCGTGATGCGATGCAGCTGCGGGTCTTTTTCGTTGGTGTATTGCACCAGAGTGGCGATGACGTCGTCCGCGCCTTTGCCCGCGATGGCGCCGTCCTTCAGCGCGTCGTTATAATCGCGCACGGCGTGGATATAGGCGCGCATGAATTTGGTCGCCGCCTCGGGCTTCGTCCTGGCGAAATCGTCGGAGTAAAGCAGCACGGCGGTCTGGTGGTTCTGAAACAGATCTTCGTTGCCGTCGACCTTCACCGCTACGCCTTCGCGCACGGCGAGCGTCGCCGTCGGCTCATTGGTGACGCCCGCGTCGATGGCCTTGTTGCGATAGGCGATGAGATGGTCAGGGAAGCCCATGTCGATCGTGTTGACATCGGCGAAGGTCAGGCCCGCCTTCTTCAGCGCCTGATTGAGCGTCGCCGCATTGCCGGTGCCCACCGCCGCCACCGCAACCTTCATGCCTTTCAAATCCTTGAAACTCTTGAAGCGGCCGCTCTCCACCAGATCCTTGCGCACCATGATCTGGGAGAAATTGTAGCCCGGCCGGCTCGATCCCTTGTCCGCCACGATGCGGATGCCGATCTTGCGCGAGAAGGCGTTGTAGAGGCCTGCCGAGACCGTGCCGCCGCCCACATCGAGCTGACCCGCGCCCAGAGGCGCGATCATCTTCGCCGCCGTGTTGAAGGGGATGAATTCCACGTCGAGCCCTTCTGCTTTGAAGTAGCCCTTCTTGTCGGCGATATAGATGCCGATGTCGCTCACCGTATTGACATTCCCCACGCGCACCGTCGTCTGGGCGAGGGTGCCGCCGCCGACAGCTGCAAAACATGCGAGCGCGAGGCCAAGCGGCCGGAGCAGGGCGAGGGTCATTCGTTTTCTCCAAAAGCTTAAGTCTGTTTGGCGCGGAGCCTATAGTGGGGCCGCTGGTCACGCAATGCAGGTTTGCGTGGAGACGCCGCACTGGCGCGCGGGCGCTGGGAGGGCTACATCATCCCCATGAGAGAAGATCTTGCCAACCAGTTGCTGCCCCAGCATGGGGAGCCCATCGATCCCGTCGCCATGGCGCGGCGCGATCTGCAAAAGGTGCTGCCGCGCCGCTTCTTCAAGGAGGCCAGTGCGCTGGAGGGGGAGGGCGGCTTCGCCCTCGTGCTCGACGGCAAAAGCGCCCATACGCCGGGCCGCCTGCCCATCCGCACGCCCTCGCAGGCGCTGACGGAAGCGCTGGCGGGAGAATGGAACGCGCAGGGAGCGTTCATCGACCCGTCGTCCATGCCGCTGACCCGCATCGTCAATTCCGCGCTGGACGGCGTTTGCCGCGAGATGGACGAGGTGCGGGCGGAGATCGTGAAATATGCGGGTTCGGATCTGCTCTGCTACCGGGCGGGCGAGCCGGAGTCGCTGGTTGCGGCGCAGGCGCAGGCCTGGGATCCGATTCTGGCCTGGGCGCGGGACGATCTGGGCGCGCGCCTCATTTGCGCGCAGGGCGTCATTTTCGCCGCCCAGCCGGCGCCCGCGATAGAGGCCGTGGCGCGTGTGGTGGAGGATGTGGCCTCGCCGCTGGCGCTGGCGGCGCTCAGCGTCATGACCACCATCACCGGCTCGGCTTTGCTTGCGCTTGCGGTCGCCCATGGGCGGCTGACGGCGGCGCAGGCCTGGGCGAGCGCCCATGTGGATGAGGATTTCCAGATCCGTAACTGGGGCGAGGACGAAGAAGCCGCCGTGCGCCGCGCCAAACGCTGGCTCGACATGGAAGCCGCCGCCAAGGTCTATGCGCTGAGCGCGTGACCCGGAGGGGCGACGTCTCGTCGCCCACACCTCGCGAACATGGCTAAGATTGCGCGCTGCATCGTGGCGGACGGGGACGTCCGCCCTCCCGGAGGGGCGACGTCCTCGTCGCCCACACTTTGGAAACTCTAAATCCCCGCGCCGCTCTCATTGTTCTCATCCGGCGCTGCGGGCCGACGCGCCCGCGACTCCGCCCGCAGCATTGCGACGATGGGGCGCAGGATCAGGTCCACCCCGCCCACGACAAGCGCCGCCGGAGCGCTGCCCGACAATCCATAGACCACCAGCGTCAGCGCCACGGACAGCAAGGCGTCCGCGCCGTCCATCTGCGCCCCGATGCGATCCCACAGGCTGGGCGCCATAGCGGGCGCGATCGCCAGCTCCGCAGGGGCGGCGACGGCGGGCTCGATCACCCCCAGCGCCGCCGTCTGATTGGTGAGCCGGTCGATGAGGATGAAGGCGCCCAGATCGCGATCCTGCCGATAGTCGGCCATGACGAGGGCCTTGTCGCAGGCCAGCGACACGAAGCCGATCTGGTTCATGGTCAGCACCTGCGCGGGGCGGGGCTGGAAGCTCTCCACGTCAATCTGGTGATGCAGGGCCGCGATACGGGCGTTGGCGGTTCCGGTGGCGAGCTGGATGATGTAATCGCGCCCAGGCGCCAAGGGCGCGTCGATCATCCACAGCAGCCGCGCCTCCATGTTGCGGCGTGGCTTGAGGTGGTGGGGCGTGGTGGCCAGCACGTCGCCGCGCGAAATGTCGATCTCGTCCGTGAGCGTGATCGTCACCGCCTCGCCCGCGAGCGCCCGAGCGCGCTCCCCATCCGGCCCGATGATGCGCGCCACCTTGCTGCGGCGGGCGCCCGGCAGCGCCACGATCTCGTCGCCGCGCCTGATCTCGCCGGTGGCGATGGTTCCCGCATAGCCGCGAAAGTCGAGATCGGGCCGGTTGACCCATTGCACAGGCATGGCGAAAGCGCGCTCCTCGCTCGCCGCCACGGGCTCCACCGTCTCCAGATGGGCGAGCAGGCTGGGCCCGCGATACCAGGGCGTGCGGGCCGACGTCGTCGCGATATTGTCGCCATCGCGCGCCGAGAGCGGAATGGCGACCACATGGGCGAAGCCAAGCCCCGCCGTGAGCGTGCGATAGGACGCGACGATGTCGTTGAAGACGGTCTCGTCGAAATTGACGAGATCCATCTTGTTCACCGCGAGCACGATGTCGCGCACGCCCAGCATCGACACGATGAAGGAATGGCGGCGCGTTTGCGGCAGGATGCCCTTGCGCGCGTCGATCAGGATAATGGCGAGTTCGGCGGTGGAGGCGCCGGTCGCCATGTTGCGCGTATATTGCTCATGGCCGGGCGTATCGGCCACGATGAAGGCGCGTTTGTTCGAGCCGAAATAGCGATAGGCGACATCGATGGTGATGCCCTGTTCGCGCTCCGCCGAGAGACCATCAAGCAGCAGCGCGAAATCGAGATTGGCGCCCTGCGTGCCGAATTTCTTGCTGTCGCGCTCCAAGGCCTCCAACTGATCTTCGAAGACGCTGTTGGTGTCATAGAGCATGCGCCCGATCAGCGTCGATTTGCCATCGTCGACCGAGCCGCAGGTGAAGAAACGCAGTAGCGATTGCGCGCGCGGGGCGGGCGCGGGATCAGGCGTTTGCGGGGGAAGGACGCCATGCATCAGAAATATCCTTCCTGCTTCTTGGCTTCCATCGAGCCCGAACCATCATGGTCGATCATGCGGCCTTGACGCTCGGAGCTGCGCGACGCGCGCATTTCAGCGATAATCTCCGGCAGCGTCGAGGCTGTGCTCTCGACTGCGCCGGTGAGCGGGTAGCAACCCAGGGTGCGAAAGCGCACCATGCGCGTGCGCACCTCTTCGCCCGGCTTCAAAGGCAGACGTTCGTCGTCGCGCATGATCAACGCGCCATCGCGCTCCACGACGGGGCGGGGGGCCGCGAAATAAAGCGGCACGACGGGGATATTCTCTTGCAAGATATAATCCCACACATCCGCTTCGGTCCAATTGGACAGGGGAAACACGCGGAAACTTTCGCCGGGCATCTTGCGCGTGTTGTAAAGGCGCCAGGGCTCCGGCCGCTGGTTCTTCGGATCCCAGCGATGCTCCGCCGAGCGCAGCGAAAACACGCGCTCCTTGGCGCGGGATTTCTCTTCATCGCGCCGCGCGCCGCCAAAGGCCGCGTCGAATTTATAAAGATCCAGCGCCTGCTTCAGGCCCTGCGTCTTCATCACATCCGTATGCAGCCGCGAGCCCGACGCGATGGGGCCAATGCCGGCGCGCACGCCCTCCTGATTGATGTGGACGATCAGGTCGAGGCCCAGCTCTTTCGCGCGCTGGTCGCGGAAGGCGATCATCTCCCGGAACTTCCAGGTCGTGTCCACATGCAGCAAAGGGAATGGCGGATTGGCGGGATAGAAGGCCTTCATCGCCAAATGCAGCAGCACGGCGGAATCCTTGCCGATGGAATAGAGGATCACCGGCCGCTCGCAGGTGGCCGCCACCTCGCGAAAGATATGGATGCTTTCGGCCTCTAACTTGAGCAGGTGTTCGAGGCTCATGCTTGCGCTCCTGTGCGGGTGAGGCGACCGTCGGGGCCGACATGCAGGCCGCATTCCTTCTTGGCTTCATCTTCCCACCACCAGCGTCCCGCACGCTCGGGCTCGCCAGCCGCGATGGCGCGGGTGCAGGGGGCGCAGCCGATGGAGAGGAAGCCCTGCCCATGCAGCGCATTCACCGGCACGCTGTTGGCGGCGGTGAAGGCGGCGGCGTCTTCGCGGGTCCAGTCGAAAATGGGGTTGAGCTTGATCAGCCCGCGCGCCGCGTCATGGCTGACGAAAGCGAGGCTCTGCCGATGGTCCGACTGATCCGCCCGCAGGCCCGTCACCCATCCCTGCGCGCCCGCCAGCGCCCGGCCAAGGGGTTCGAGCTTGCGCACGTCGCAGCAGGCCTTGCGGGCCTCCACGGAGCCATAAAACCCGTTCACGCCCTGCGCATCCACCAACCGTTCGACGGCGCGTGCCTCTGGGAAGAAGGGCCGCACCTTGATCCCATAGCGCGCCTCGGTCTGCGCCCAGACGTCATAGGTCTGGGGAAACAGGCGGCCCGTGTCGAGGGTGGCGAAAGCGATGTCGAGGCCGGCGGTGGCGATGAGATGGGTGATCGCCTGATCTTCGACGCCGAAGCTGGTGGTGAAGACCACGGGGCCGGGCAGGGCGGCGCGCAGGGCCGTCAGCCGCTCGAGCGCGGTTTGGGAAACTGCCTGCGCATCAATCTGCGCGACAAGGGCGCTGGTCGCTTCCATGGGCCAACCTTTCGATCTTCGAACATGTGGCGGCACCATAGCGCAAGAACAACATTTTTCAAGCGGCATTTATTTTATATTACATTTATAATACGTGTTAATGGTTCGCCTTAGGTCGAGTTTTCGCCCCCGGCTCCCCATGCTATCCAAGCGGGAGATGAAGGAACCGTCATGAAACATGTCCTTGAAACGCTGGAAGAACGCCGTGCGGTCGCCCGCCTCGGCGGTGGGCAGGCGCGCATCGACACGCAGCACAAGCGTGGCAAGCTGACGGCGCGCGAGCGGATCGAGCTGCTGCTCGATCACGGCTCCTTCGAGGAATTCGACATGTTCGTGCAGCATCGCTGCACCGATTTCGGCATGGACAAGCAGGACAAGATCCCCGGCGACGGCGTGGTCACCGGCTGGGGCACGGTCAATGGCCGCGCGGTCTTCGTCTACGCCAAGGATTTCACGGTCTTCGGCGGCTCGCTCTCCGAGACCCATGCGCAGAAGATCACCAAGATCCAGGACATGGCCATGAAGGCGGGCGCGCCGATCATCGGTCTGTTCGATGCGGGCGGCGCGCGCATTCAGGAGGGCGTGGCGGCGCTTGGCGGTTACGCGGAAGTGTTCCAGCGCAATGTGATGGCGTCGGGCGTCATCCCGCAGATTTCCGTCATCATGGGGCCTTGCGCGGGCGGCGACGTCTATTCCCCCGCCATGACCGATTTCATCTTCATGGTGAAGGACACGAGCTACATGTTCGTGACCGGCCCTGAAGTGGTGAAGACCGTCACCAACGAGACGGTGACCGCCGAAGAGCTGGGCGGCGCTTCCGTCCATACGGTGAAAAGCTCGGTGGCGGATCGCGCTTACGAGAACGATGTGGAGGCGCTGTTGCAGATGCGCCGCCTGATTGATTTCCTGCCCTCGTCCAACCGCGACGAGCTGCCGGAATGGCCGAGCTTCGACGATGGCGCGCGCATCGAGCCTTCGCTCGACACGCTGGTCCCCGACAACGCCAACAAGCCCTATGACATCAAGGAACTGATCGCGAAGGTCGTGGACGAGCGCGACTTCTTCGAAATTCAGGACGCCCATGCGCGCAACATCGTGACGGGCTTTGGCCGCATCGAGGGGCGCACTGTGGGCATCGTCGCCAATCAGCCGATGGTGCTGGCGGGCGTGCTCGATTCCGACGCCTCACGCAAGGCCGCGCGCTTCGTGCGTTTCTGCGACGCCTTCAGCATTCCCATCGTCACCTTCGTCGATGTGCCGGGCTTCCTGCCGGGCACGGCGCAGGAATATGGCGGGCTCATCAAGCACGGCGCCAAGCTGCTTTTCGCTTATGCGGAAGCGACCGTTCCCAAGATCACGATCATCACGCGCAAGGCATTCGGCGGCGCCTATGACGTGATGGCGTCAAAGCATCTGCGCGGCGATTTCAACTATGCCTGGCCCTCCGCGCAGATCGCGGTGATGGGCGCCAAGGGGGCGGTGGAAATCATTTTCCGCGCCGACACAGATCCGGTGAAAATCGCCGAGCGCACGAAGGAATATGAGGAGCGTTTCCTCTCTCCCTTCGTGGCCGCCGAGCGCGGTTATATCGACGAAGTCATCATGCCCCATTCCACGCGCCGCCGCATCGCGCGCGGCCTCTCGCTCCTGCGCAACAAGGAGCTGGAGAATCCGTGGAAGAAGCACGACAACATTCCGCTTTGAACGCGGGTTTTGGGAAGAGGCCGACGAGCGCATCGGCCCTCCCGGCTCACCACCAGAAGCGGCGACGATAGAAGCGGGGCCTGTAATAATAGCGAGGCCGCCAATAGTAACGCGGGCGATAGAAATAGCGCGGGTGGTAGTAGTAGCGGGGCCTGTAATAAGGCCGATAAACGTAGCGGGGATAACGCCGGTAATAGAGCCTGCGATAATAAACGCGGGCCTTTTCGACGCGCGCCTGTTCCGTGTCTTGCTCCCTGAGCACTGCGTCTTCGGACGGCATCGCAGGGGCGGGCATCGCCGGCGCCGCGAGCGTCAGGGCCGCAGCCGAGCTGCTTGCGAGCGCGAGCCCTGCGGCTGCGCCAAAGAAGGCGGTCATAAAACCACGTCTGTCCATGCTGCCGATCCCCCTGTTTGAGGAACGCCGCCGATGAATCTGGCGGCCAAGGCGTAAACGCGAAACGTGGTGAAATGATCCAGCGTCAGGTCAGCGGCGGCAGGGCGGCCTCGATCTTTTCGCGATGGGCTTCGAGCTTTTCGGGAAGGCGCAGGCTCGCGCCCAGAGACTCCAAAGCCTCATCGACCAGAAATCCCGGTCCATCAGTGGCGACCTCGAAAAGCACGCCCGAAGGCTCGCGCGCATAGATGGAGCGGAAATAGGTGCGGTCGCGCTGCTCGGTGGGCTTGAGGCCCGCCTTGCGCAGGGTCTCGCCTATTGCGGCTTGCGCGGCGTCATCCTTGGCGCGAAACGCGATGTGGTGGATGCTGCCCGCGCCCTCTTCGGCAGGCGGCGCCTCGGGCGCCTTCAGCACGTCGATCAGCCGCCCCGGCCCCGCCTCGCCGGGCGCTGCGAAGCGCAGACGCAGGAAGCCGCCATGGCTCGCCCGCGCGCATTCGCGCCAGCCCAGCGCCTCTTCGAGCACGCTGGCGGTGGCGTCGCAATCGTCCACCAGCAGGGTGACGACCGCAAGGCCGCGAATCGCCTGTTCCTCGCCGATGAAGGCGGTGACATAGCCGGGCAGGGTCTCCGCCCAGTCCTGCTCGATGAGCTCCAGCGCCAGCCCGTCTGGATCGTGGAAGGTCACGGCGTCATCGGCGCCGGGCGCGATGGCCACAAAGACGTCTTCCTCCGTCAGCCGCCGCACCCAACCATGGGCCGCGCCCTTGGGGATGGCGAGCGACAGGGCCACCGCCTGTCCCGCGCCCGGTTTGCCGGGCTCGGCGGTCGGCCGTTCGAAGAAAGTCAGCACCGAGCCCGGCCCCCCGGTCTCATCGCCGAAATACAGATGCCACGTGCCGGGATCGTCGAAATTCACCGTGCGCTTGACGAGCCGCAGCCCCAGCACGCGCTCATAGAAGTCGCGGCTGCGCTGCGCGTCGCTACAGATGGCGGTCACATGATGCAGTCCGGGCGAAGCGGGCATATCGAGTCTCTCCTGTGCCCGGGACATAGCGCGGATTCGCGACGAACGCATCAGGGGCGGGGGTTGAGGGAATCCCCTGCTGCAACCCAAAACCACCCCATCGGATTAGCCCATCAGCCCGGCGAGCGGCCGGGATCACCGAGGAGACGAACATGGCCGCCATTGTCAAGAAGTCCTTCGATGCGCCCGATGATCTGAAAGCCCCCGAGAAGACCACCGCGCAAGTTCTCAACTTCGGCGCCGTGGCCGCCACGCGGTTGCGGTTGCGGCCGGGGTGGAGCTGGTCGGAGTGCATCAAGCCCCATGTGGGCGGCCAGAGCTGTCAGGCGGGCCATGTGGGCACGCTGGTGCAGGGCAAGCTGAAGGTGCGGCTCGATGATGGAACCGAGACGATCATCAAGGCGGGCGAGGCCTATGTGATCCCGCCCGGCCACGACGCCTGGGTTGTCGGCGACGAGGATGTCGTCGGCTTCGAGTTCAACAATGCGGGCAAGACCTATGCGGTCTGGACCGACAAGTGATTCACCTCCCGGCAACCATTTCTCTTGTGGACTCGCTTAACCCTACCTTCCGTTCACCTCGTTGATTCACGTCCCGGCAAGTTTCGCGCGTCATGTTGCTCCCATGAGAGCGCAGACGAGCGCGGATGAGCTGGAGATTTCGCCATGATCAACGAAGCCAGGACGGAAGTCGCGATGGAGCTGGGCCTTGAGGCCATCCGCGCCCTCAAGGCTCGCGGCGCAGTCTGGGATTGCGACATCGACCTCGTTCGTCGCGGCGTGCTGGCGGGTCGCCCCGTCACCCGCGCCGAAGCTGACGCGCTGTTCGACGTGGAGCGCGCCAATATCGAGAAATGCGAGGGCTGGACCTGCTTCCTCGTGGAGGCCATTACCGATCATCTGGTCTGGGAAGCCCGCCCCACCGGGATCGTGGACGAGGAAAAGGCCGAGTGGCTGCTTGACCATGTTGACCGCGCCGCCAGCCTCAATGGTCTGGCCGTGCTGGTGAATGTGCTCGCCGAGGCCCACAAGGCGCCTTTGTGGCTGGTGTCCGCAGCCAGAGCCCGCGCCGCTCGCGGCTGGCCGGGCGTCGCCGAAGCCCTCAATCAGGCCACCGTGGCCGCCTGAAGCTGGTCCTTAGACCAATGGACGCGGCCTTCGCGGTCCCCTAAACCTCTCGCGTCAAGCAACTTTCAGGCGCGGGTTCGGATGTTCAAGAAAATTTTGATCGCCAATCGAGGTGAAATCGCCTGCCGCGTCATCAAGACCGCCAGGCGCATGGGAATCGCGACCGTCGCCGTCTATTCGGACGCCGACCGTGACGCGCTCCATGTGGAGATGGCCGATGAGGCCGTGCATATCGGCCCGCCCCCCGCCACCGACTCCTACCTGTCGATCGACAAGATCATTGAAGCCTGCAAGCAGACGGGCGCCGAGGCGGTGCATCCGGGCTACGGCTTCCTGTCCGAGCGCGAGGCCTTCGCGCGGGCGCTTGCGGCGGCGGGCATCGTCTTCATCGGCCCCAATCCTCACGCCATCGCGGCCATGGGCGACAAGATCGAGTCGAAGAAATTCGCCAACGCCGCGACTGTCTCCACCGTGCCTGGCTTCCTTGGCGTGATCGAGAACGCCGAACACGCCGTGCGCATCGCCGACGAAATCGGCTATCCCGTCATGCTGAAGGCCTCCGCCGGGGGCGGGGGCAAGGGCATGCGCATCGCCTGGAGCCGCGACGAGGTGGCCGAGGGCTTCACCCGCGCCCAGTCCGAGGCGCGCTCGTCCTTTGGCGACGACCGCGTGTTCGTCGAAAAATTCATCGTCAATCCGCGCCACATCGAAATCCAGGTGCTCGGCGACAAGCATGGCAATGTGATCTATCTGGGCGAGCGCGAATGCTCCATCCAGCGCCGCAACCAGAAGGTCATCGAGGAGGCGCCATCGCCTCTGCTCGATGAAGAGACCCGCCGCAAGATGGGCGAGCAGGCCGTGGCCCTCGCCAAGGCCGTTAATTATGACAGCGCCGGCACGGTGGAATTCGTGGCCGGGCAGGACCGCAGCTTCTTCTTCCTGGAGATGAACACGCGCCTGCAGGTCGAGCATCCTGTGACCGAGTTGATCACCGGCGTCGATCTCGTCGAGCAGATGATCCGCAGCGCGGCTGGCGAGCCGCTGGCGATGAAGCAGAGCGACGTGCGTTTGAAGGGCTGGGCGGTGGAGAGCCGCATTTATGCGGAAGATCCGACCCGCAACTTCCTGCCCTCCACGGGCCGCCTCGTGACCTATCGTCCGCCTGCGGAAGGCCATCACGATGGGATCACCATTCGCAACGACACGGGCGTTTACGAGGGCGGCGAAATCTCGATCTATTATGACCCGATGATCGCCAAGCTCGTCACCCATGCGGGCGACCGCCTCACCGCCATCGAGGCGCAGGCGCGCGCGCTGGACGACTTCGTGATCGAGGGCATCCGCCACAACATTCCGTTCCTGTCGTCGCTCATGCAGCATCCGCGCTGGCGCGAGGCGCGGCTCTCCACCGGGTTCATCGCGGAGGAATATCCCGATGGTTTCGCGCCGCTGGCGGCGAAGGGCGAGACCGCCCATGTCATGGCCGCCATCGCGGCGGCCGCCGACCATGTGATGAACGAGCGCAAGCGCCAGATCAGCGGGCAGATGCAGACCCAGCGCCCCGTGAATTTCGAACGCGCCCGCACGGTCATGCTCGGCAAGGCGTCGTTCAATGTGACGCTGGACGAGGGCGATGGCGCGCTGCTGGTGCGCTTCGACGACGCCAGCGCGCATGCCCACCATCTGGCGTCGGACTGGGCGCCGGGCCAGTTCGTGTGGCGTGGCACGGTGGATGACGAGGCGGTTTCCTGTCAGCTCACGCCGATCCTCAACGGTCTGGAGCTGGCCTATCGCGGCGTGCGCGTGCAGGCCCGCGTCTATACCCGCCGCGAGGCGGAGCTGGCCGCCTTGATGCCCGAGAAGAAAGCGCCCGACACATCGAAGAAGCTGCTCTGCCCCATGCCCGGCCTTGTGAAGGCGATGCTGGTGACGGTCGGGCAGGAGATGAAGGCGGGCGAGGCGCTCTGCATGGTGGAAGCCATGAAAATGGAAAACGTGCTGCGCGCCGAACGCGACGTCACCGTGAGCAAGATCCATGCGGCTGAGGGAGATAGTCTGGCGGTGGATGCGGTGATCATGGAGTTTGCGTGAGGCGATGAATTAACGCGCCTCATCCATCCCCCGCACGCGCTGAGAGTTTCAGCGAGGCGGCGAGGGGGCAAGAAAGGCGCCCCAGGGCCCGTCCGAGTTTACAAAGAACGCCGCACCGCCTCCACGATACGCTCCGGCTCCGTTCCAGGCGGCAGGAAGCCGATATATTTTCCGTCGCGGCCGACCAGAAAAATCACGCTTGTATGGTCGATGGAATAATCGTCGCCCCGTGCGTTTTCCGCTTTCGCAAACCAGATCTTGTAATCAAGCGCGAGGTTGCTGATCGCTGCCTTGTCGCCTGTGAGGCCGATCCAGCGGGGATCGAAGGACTCGAGATAATCGGCGAGATGTTCCGCAGTGTCGCGTTCGGGATCCAGCGTCACGAAGATCGGTTGCAGGCTGGCGGCGCGGTCTCCGAGGCCTTGCAATGCCAGCGTGATCGAGAGCACATCCGCCGGGCATACATCCGGGCAGCGCGTATAGCCAAAATAAAGCAGCAGAAGTTTGCCGCGAAACTCTTCATCGGTGCGCATGCGCCCATGCTGATCATTGAGCGCGAAAGGCCCGCCCACCGGCTCCTTGCCCCACATCAGGGCGTCCATCATCGCGGCGGGCGAGCGAGCGTCCTGCGCGCTGGAGGCGGGCGCCGCAGCGAGCAGGCTGGCTATTAAAATGATGCGCGCGAGAGTGGTTACGCGCCAAAGGTCAGGCGCGCGCCAGTCGTCGAGGGCAGCAGTTTCCCGGGCATGATCTTTTGCACAGCATCAACGAAATTCTGGCCGCTGCAATGCATGGGAATGAGCACGTCCGGATTGATCTCCTTCAACTGCGCCACAATGTCGTTGAGATAGGGCTCCGGCGCGGGACCAAGATGGAAGCCGCCGACGAGCGCGTGAATTTTATTCACGCCCGAGACCTCACGCGCCGTGGCGAGCGTGTTGATGATGCCTGCATGGCCGCACGAGCTGATGACGACAAGGCCCTTGTCGCGAATGTTGAAGCAGGTGGCGTGTTCGTGCAGATGCTCGTCGGGCACGATCTTGCCCTGCATTTCCGCTGGCGTGTAATGGGCGGCGTTGCAGCCAAGCCCATCCTTCATAGCGAATTCCACCATGGTGTTGGGCAGGACTTTTTCATTGGAGGTGCGCTTGATGGGGCCTGTGGTGAAGGCGTGGCCTGCGACGACCACCGGCGCTTCCGTCAGCAGAGTGGAAATCTGCCGGGCTACGAGCGCGCGGCGATCCAGCGCGCCGAAGTCGGACAAGGAGCCGGGCGCGCCGTTCCAGCGGTGGCAGAAATTATCCTCGCCGCCGGTGTAGAGCTTCACATCGGCGGGCAGGGCGGCGCGGTGCTTGTCGAGAAAGCCCATCAGGCCGCCAAAATGATCGAAATGCCCGTGGCTGAGAACGAGTGCGTCGATTTTTTTGGGATCGACGCCGAGCAGCTCGATATTGTTGAGCAGGGCTTGCGACGTGTAGCCAAAGTCGAGCATGACGGTGCGCGCTTCGTCGGCGCGTTGCGACTCGAGAAACAGTGAGAGGCCCCATTCATTGTGCAGGGCGCGGCGGTAGTCGGAGACGGCGGGCGGCCGCTCGCTCTTGACGCCCGCGACCACCGCCGGTCGATAGAAGAGATTGGTGGCGCCATCGAGCAGAACGCGGATCGAAAGCCGGTCAACAGTGGGGATCTCGATAGGGGCCGCGCGCACGGGCTCCACGCACATGAAAGCTGCGGCTGCGGTGGAGGTCTTGAGGAAATGGCGGCGGTCGATCGGGCTGGTCATGGCGTTGCTCCCGTGTGCGTCAATTGATGGTTGGCGACGAGTTCACAACGACTTTCCCACGATCAGGACGGCTCTACAATGCCAAGATCAAGTTGACCGAGGCGATGGCTTGAAAAAGATTGCCTCTATTTTTGGATGATCGCATCGTGGGGGTGTTGCTCCGCCCCCTCAAGCTTACCAGCGATTGCCCCGCACATTGATGAGAGCCGCCGCAGGCTTTACAACCCGCCACGCCTGCGCCACCCCTCGCGCTCGCGAGGAGCCCCATCCATGCCGCTTTATTTCGCCTATGGCGCCAATCTTGATGTCGTCGCCATGGCGCAGCGGTGTCCGCGTTCGCGGGCGCTGGGGTTGGGGCGGCTCGCGCGGCATCGGGTCGCCATCATGAAAGAGGGCTACGCCACAGTCGTGACCGATCCCTCGAGCATGGTGCATGGCTTGCTTTTTGATCTCGCTTTCGCGGATGTGCCTGCGCTGGATCGTTATGAGGAGGTCGGCTCCGGCCTTTATCAGAAGATCAGCCAGCCGATCCTGCGGGCGCAGGGCGGCTCTGTGCGGGCTATGGTCTATGTGGGGCGGGGCGGGGAAGCGCGGGGCGCGTCGCCAGCGCCCGGCTATCTCGACCAGGTGATCGCCGCCGCGACGAGCGTCGGCCTGCCTGCGGAGCATATCGCCTATCTGCGCAGCCTTGGTCCGGGCGCCGCAGAAGCCCCTGAGCCCGCCACAGGCGGACGCGCCATCAAATATACGGGCAAGCCCTTTTGAGCGAAGGGCTCGCTGCGCGCGTCAGGCCTGCACAGGCACGCGCACGCCCAGCTTTTCAAGCCGGGGCAGGACTTCCTGCGCGAAATAGGGAAGCTCCTCGGCATAGTTGACCATCGAAAGGGCGATGCCGCGCAAGCCGGATTCGTTGAGCTTGGCGAGTTGGCCCGCCACATAATCGGGATCGCCCACGATGGGCACGCCGCCCATGCCGTTGGCGTATTGGGCGCGGCGTTTCTCGAAGGCTTCCTGGCCCATGCTCTCGGGCGTCAGGCCCTTGATGGCCATGATGCAATCCACAGCCGACCAATCGGCGCGCTCCACCGAGGCGTAATGATAATAGTCGTGAGCCTCCTTCATGGAGGGGCGGCAGGTGACCACGCCCACCGTATAGACCTCCAGCTCGCGGCCCAGCGAGCGCGCCTCGGCCTTGATCTCGCCCACCTTGACCTGCGTCTCCTGCACGCTCTCGCGCGAGGCGGTGGTGAAGAAGGCGTCGCAATTGCGGATGGCGAAAGCGCGCCCATTGGCGGAGGCGCCGGCGTTCATGATGACCGGGCGCGTGTCGCCCCACGGCTTGGGCCTGGAGCGCACCCCATGCAGGTCCAGATGCTCGCCCGCGAAGTCGAATTCGCCCTCCGGCGACCAGGCGCGGGTGACGACGTTCATCCATTCCTGCGCATAGTCATAGCGCCGCTCATGGTCGCGCTGGGTCACGCCGAACATCTCGAACTCGCCCTCGTTCCAGCCGCAAACCATGTTGAGGCCAAAGCGGCCCTCGCCGATATGGTCGGCGGTGACGCACATCTTGGCGGCCATGATCGGGTTGTAGAGGGGCGCATGGATCGTGCCGAAGACGGTGATGCGCTTGGTGGAGGCCAGCAGGCCCGAGGCCCAGGTGAAGGTCTCCAGCGTCGCGCCCTGATAATCGGTGACGCCGCCATAGCCCTTCCAGCGACCGATGGGCAGCATGAAGTCGAGGCCGATCTCGTCCGCCATCTGCGCGAGCCGCAGGCTGTCGCGCCAGCTGCCGGTCCAGCGGTTCTCAACGAGGGTCACGGCCCGGCCCGAGGAGCAATTGGCGCCGAAGAGCCCAATGATGAGCTTGTTGTCGCTATAGAACGCGCTGCGGTTCGCCAAAGTGGGGGCGGGCCTGTGAAAGGTCATCGGGTGTTTCCTCGTGAATTTCGTCGTTTATGGCGCAGCCTTATGCGACAGGCTAGTCCCGCGCTTTGACGCAAGTCAAATGGGGTGAAACGCTCACCCCACAAACAATCCCATGAAGCCCGCAGCCGCAGCCCGCACATCCGCGGCGCCCACGATGGCTGAGACCACAGCCAGTCCATCGGCGCCGGCGGCCAGCACGGGGGCGGAATTGTCGGCCTTCAATCCGCCGATGGCGACCACCGGCTTTGCGGTGGCGGCGCGCAGGGCCCGGAAGCCTTCGACGCCCAGCGGGCTCGCTGCGTTCAGCTTGGTCTGTTGCTGATAGAGCGGGCCGAGGCCCAGATAATCGGGCAGGGCGGCGTCGGGGCTGTTGATCTGCGCGTGGTTGGTGATGGACAGGCCGATGATGGCGCGCGGGCCCAGCAGGCCGCGCAGCATCTCCACGGGCATGTCGGTCTGGCCCACATGGACGCCATCGGCGCCCACGGCCAGCGCGATGTCGGCGCGGTCGTTGATGATGAGCGGCACGCCAAAGGGCGCCAGCAGCGCCTTCAGGGCGCGGGCCTCATCCAGAAAGGCGCGGGTGGGTGCGGTCTTCTCGCGCAATTGCACCATGGTGACGCCGCCTTGAACGGCGGCGCCGACAACATCGAGCAGGCTGCGGCCAAGCGAAAGGTCGCGGTCGGTGACGAGGCACAGGCGCAGTTGGGCGGGATCGAACATCACAGGACTTTCAGTCGGGCGGCCACATCGGCGGGGGTTATGGCGTCGAGCATGTCCATGAAGGCGACGCGGTAGCTGCCGGGGCGGCTCGCCAGCTCCGCCGCCATTTCGCCCGCGACCCCATAGACCGCAAGCGCGCTGACCGTGGCCTCGAAAACATCCGCCTCCACCGCGCAAAAGGCGGCGACGACGGCGGAGAGGGCGCAGCCAAGCGCCGTGACGCGGGTCATCAGCACATGGCCATTGGCGAGGCGCACCACGCGCTTCCCATCGGTGATCAGATCGACAGGGCCGGTGGCCGCCACCGTGCAGAAGCAATGCCGGGCGAGATGTTGGGCTGTCGCGAGCGCCTCATCGGTCGTGTGGGCGCTATCGACCCCGCGCGGCGCAGCGTCTTCCGCGTGCAGGCCCGCGACCTTTGCGACGCTGAGAATTTCGGAAGGGTTGCCCCTTATGACGGAAGGGCGATGACGCAGCAGGCGCAGCACCGCCTGGTTGCGGAACCTGCTTGCGCCTACCCCGACAGGATCGAGCACCCAGGGGCGTCCGAGCATATGAGCAACGGTAGCTGCCGCCTCGCCGCCCTCCATGAAAGACTGTGAGAGCGTGCCGGTATTGACCACCAACGAGTCCGCTCGGGCGGCGAAATCGCCGGATTCCTGCGCCGCGTGGACCATGGCGGGGGAGGCGCCCAATGCGAGAAGCGCATTGGCCGAGGCGTCCATGGAGACGAAATTGGTGATGTTCTGCACCAATGGGCGCGCCACCCGCAATGCGTCCAGAAGCTCGCCCGCTTGTTTGGCTATTCCCACCCTGTCCTGTGTCACCGCTGCATCCCCCTGACCTTCCCGTTCGCGCTTATAGCATCGGGCGCGGGAGAAGAAGGGGGGATGGGGGACTCAGGCCTGCGCCATCTGCCCCTTCATGCTCGTGTAGGCGCGGCCCCAGCAGTGGGACATATGTTCGGCGATGGAAATCGCCTTGGCGCGTATGGGCTCGGGCAGGGTGGCCTTGGCGGTGGGAACCCAGAGTTCCCGCCAGCGGTCGAAATGGGCCTGGGTCATCTCAAGCTTCAGATGGGGCGGGAAGGGGGCGGCGCTGTAGCGGGTCGTCCCCAAAAGGGCGCCGGACCAGAAATCATCCATTATGTTCAGATGCTGCGACCAATCCTTGATCCATCCATTGAACACAGGCCCCAACAGATCGTCGGCGCGGGCAAGGTCATAGAAGGCGCGCACGCAAGTCTGGATGGCGGCTTCGTCGGCTGAATGTTCGGTCATGGCTGGCTCCCTTGCCAGCTCAGGGGTAGCCAGCGGGACGGTGGGCCACATTGATCCAGCGCAAGCGGACGCTCCGCAGACCAGCTTTGCTATCCCCGCAAGAATCTGCAAACATGCCGTAACCGCGGTCCAAGGCCGCGCCAGGGCCAACGGGCCTGATTGTGGGAACAATCATCAAGGGGGCGGAGTACATGAGCATTTGGCTTATTATCCTGGGCGGTCTCTTATCGATCGTCTATGGCGCTGTCACGGTATCGACCCTGATGGCCGCCGATACGGGCAACGCCCGCATGCAGGAAATCGCAGCTGCGGTCGCCGAGGGCGCGCAGGCCTATCTCAAGCGTCAATATACGGCCATCGCCTATGTGGGCGTGGTCATTTTCGCCCTTCTCTGGTGGCTGCTCGGGGGCCTTGTGGCTTTCGGCTTCGTCATCGGCTCGGTGCTTTCGGGCGCGGCTGGTTTCATCGGCATGAATGTGTCGGTGCGCGCCAATGTGCGCACGGCGCAGGCGGCGACGCGGTCGCTGGCCGAAGGCCTCGACATTTCCTTCAAGGCGGGCGCGGTGACGGGCATGCTCGTGGCGGGTCTGGCCCTGCTCGGCGTGGCGGTCTATTTCGCTTATCTGACGCTGGGCCTTGGCCTCGCCCCCTCCGACCGCACAGTGGTCGATTCTCTGGTGGCGCTGGGTTTTGGCGCCTCGCTGATCTCCATCTTCGCCCGTCTGGGCGGCGGCATCTTCACCAAGGGCGCCGATGTGGGCGCCGATCTCGTCGGCAAGGTCGAGGCGGGCATTCCGGAAGATGATCCGCGCAATCCCGCCACCATCGCCGACAACGTGGGCGACAACGTGGGCGACTGCGCAGGCATGGCGGCGGATCTCTTCGAGACCTATGTGGTGACCGTGGTCGCCACCATGGTGCTCGGCGCGATCTTCTTCGCCAGGGATCCAGCCCAGCTGCTCAACGCCATGACCTATCCCATGGCGATTTGCGCCGCCTGCATCGTGACCTCCATCGCGGGCACCTATTTCGTGAAGCTGGGCGCCAACAATTCGATCATGGGCGCCCTTTATAAAGGGCTGATCGCCGCTGGCGTCCTGTCCATCGGCGGCCTCGCCGTCGCGACCCATTACGTCATTGGTTGGGGCTTGTTCGGAACGGTCGCGGGCGTGGCGATCACTGGATCCAACCTGTTCGTCTGCGGGCTCATCGGCTTGTTGGTGACGGGGCTTCTGGTGGTGATCACCGAATATTACACCGCCACGGGCAAGCGCCCGGTGGTCTCCATCGCGCAAGCCTCCGTCACCGGGCACGGCACCAATGTGATCCAGGGCCTCGCCATCTCGCTGGAGTCGACCGCGCTTCCCGCCATGGTCATCGTGGGCGGCATCCTCTCGACCTATCAGCTCGCGGGCCTGTTCGGCACGGCCATCGCCGTGACGACCATGCTGGGTCTGGCGGGCATCATCGTCGCGCTCGACGCCTTCGGTCCGGTGACGGACAATGCGGGCGGCATCGCGGAAATGGCGGGCCTGCCGAAGGAAGTGCGTCAATCGACCGACGCGCTCGACGCGGTGGGCAACACGACGAAGGCCGTCACCAAGGGCTACGCCATCGGCTCGGCGGGTCTGGGCGCGCTCGTGCTCTTCGCCGCCTATACGAACGATCTGCAAGCCTTCGTGGATGCGGGCCGTCCCTACTTCAAGGATGTCGGCAAGGTCTCCTTCGACCTCGCCAATCCCTATGTGGTGGCGGGCCTGATCTTCGGCGGCCTCATCCCCTATCTGTTCGGTGGCATCGCCATGACGGCGGTGGGCCGTGCGGCGGGCTCCGTGGTGGAAGAGGTGCGGCGTCAGTTCAAGGAGAAGCCGGGCATCATGAACGGAACCGAGCGTCCCGATTATGGCCGCGCGGTGGATATGCTCACCCGCGCCGCCATCCGCGAGATGATCATCCCCTCCTTGCTGCCCGTGCTGGCCCCGCTCGTCGCCTATTTCGGCGTGCTGCTCATCTCGGGCTCCAAGGCCTCGGCCTTCGCGGCTCTGGGCGCCTCGCTGCTGGGCGTGATCGTCAACGGCCTCTTCGTCGCGGTCTCCATGACCTCGGGCGGCGGCGCCTGGGACAACGCCAAGAAGAGCTTCGAAGACGGATTCATCGACAAGGACGGCGTGAAGCATCTGAAGGGCGGCGACGCGCACAAGGCCTCGGTGACCGGCGACACCGTCGGCGACCCCTACAAGGACACCGCAGGCCCCGCCGTGAATCCGGCCATCAAGATCACCAACATCGTCGCCCTGCTGCTGCTGGCGGTGCTGGCGCACTGAGGTTTGGTTGGGTGTTTGGGCATAGAGAAGGGCGGGGGAGACCTCGCCCTTTTTGCGGGGCGGTTTTGCCCTGATAGTGAAGCCGCGCCACCTGGAAAATGACATGCGTCAGCCCCAGCCCCGTTCAAGGCGGCGATATAGCTGAGCGGTCTTCCGGGCGCAGGGGGATGGATGTGTTGACAATGTCAGCACGTGGCGCCACCGTATATGGATGGCAGATCGCTCATCCATCGCCGAGGTCAACATTCATCTTCGAGCTCGCTCGCAGGACCGGATGCTTATTGACCAAGCGGCTGAACTCGTTGGAACGAACCGCTCGCAGTTCATGATGGCTTCGGCTCTCAAGGAGGCGAAGAATATCTTGCTCGACCAATCCACCATTTACGCTGACGCCAAAACCTTCCAGAAGATCATGGACTGGATGGACGCCGTCCCCACTCCCTCCGAGGAAGAAGGCATGGATCGTCTTCGGCAGGTCAAAGCGCCTTGGCGACGTGACTGACAACCTGCCTCTTTTTGGTGCGCCTGTCCTTCTGACGGAAGCTCACGATCATTCGAGTTTCGACTCCGGGGAACCTGTTCTTGACGATTGGCTGCGGCAACGCGCTTGGCGCAACCTGCAAACGGCGGCGAGCCGCATATATGTCGTCTGCCCGACCGGTTCGAACCATATTGTCGGCTATTTTGCGCTCAGCATGGGACAGATTCTTTCCCATGAGGTCACTGGTTCCATGCGACGGAACATGCCCCGGCAGATTCCAGCTGTAATCTTAGGGCGTCTAGCGATAGATGTGCATTGGCAAGGCAGGGGTCTTGGGGCTGCGTTGCTATCGGATGTCGTTCGCCGAGCGGTGCGGGCGTCCGACGAGGTCGTCGCCAGGCTGGTAATCGTCCACGCAATCTCACCATCGGCGGAAGCCTTTTACTTGCATCATGGCTTCACCCGTCTGCCAGGAGAAACGCCAACGCTCGCGTTCGATCTGCTCAAATTCGTCGGCGGCCCTCGGAAATCTGAATTCTAGAGCGGCATCCGATCATGATGTACCGAACGCGGGAGGGACGACGTCCCGTCGTCCACATCGGGCAGGGCGACGTCCCGTCGCCCTGGTTCCCCATGAATGGTAGGCCTCCCGCGCGTCGTCATGGGGACGACGAGGACGTCGTCCCTCCCGGTGGTGAGGGCGACGAGACGTCGCCCCTCCCGTGTTCGTCATGTCATGCTGTCGCCAGTTCCATGCAAATTGATCGGATACCGCTCTAAGCGTAGATTTCCCGATTTATTGAAGTGGATGGAGTTGCTCTGGTAAATCGTGCGTCATCGCTATCGCCTTCAAAATTGAGCCCCCCATGCGCCTCGCCCCGACCTTCGGCCTTCTCCTCATCCTCGCCGCCGCCCCCCTTCACGCGCAGAGCGAGCCCTCCATCGCCACCGTTCAGACCGGTGGCGTTCAGGCCGTGCTGATCAAGCCCGCCAAGCCCATTGGGTCCGTCATTCTGCTGGCGGGCGGGGATGGGCGGATTGGTGTGGGGGAGGGCGGGGCCATTGCGCGGCAGGGCAATCAGCTCGTGCGCACGCGCATGGCATACGCTCGCAAGGGCTTCGCCGTTCTGGTCCCGGACCGGGGCTATGATCTGGCCGCGCTGGTCGATCTGATGAAGACCGTCAAACGACCTGTGACGGTGGTGGGCACATCGCGCGGCACGCAATGGGCGGCGGAAGGGATCGCGGCGGGCGCCCGGCCCGACAAGCTGGTCCTCACCTCCGGATTTCTGAGCGACGCCTCCACGGGCGAGCCTCCCGGCAACCATCGCCGCCGGATTGAGGGCAACGCCGTGTCGCTGCTCGGGAGCCCCTCGCTGCTTCCGCCAACGCTCGTCGTGCACCATCGGCAGGATCATTGTTGGTTGACTTCGCCCGAAGGCGTCGCCCCCTTCATCGCCTGGGCGAAAGGCAAGGCGAAGGTGATCTGGCTGGATGGCGGGGAGGAGAATGGCGACCCCTGCGAGGCGCAGGGCCATCACGGTTTTAGCGGCGTTGACCAGAAGGTGGTTGACGGGGTCTCGGCCTTCGCCAGGTAGCGACGCTGGTCGAAAGGGCGGGGAAGCCCCGCCCTCGCGAATGGTGCTTCAGGGCCTCATGCCATGCGACTTCATGCAGGAGGAATAGAGCGCCATGCGCCGTTGCTGCATCGAGGTGTCGTCGCCGTGGCTGGGAGCCTCGGCTTGCGCCTTGCTGACGCACATGCGGACAACTTGGTTTCGGGCCATATGCCCGGCGGCGAAAGCGGGGGTCAGCGTGAGCATCGTCAATCCGCACACCGTGGCGGCAAGGGTCAATCTGGCGATCATCTTCGTCTCCCTCATGGGCGGAGGACGGGCGCGCCCGCCTTCCTTGGCCGCCAATGATCGCGCCAAGCTGAAAATTGAAGCAATTCATGCATTTGGATGAATGATCACCGTCCAGCGGAAGCCTTTCGCTGGCGAACGCGAAAAAAGCGCCCGCAGGGGCGCTTTTCGAATGATCGGAGCTGTCCGGAGCGGGCGGCTCAGAATTTCAGCAGATTCTTCATGGCGCCAGCGATGAATGACGACTCTGCGCCTGCGGTCGGCGTGGTGCGGGAGACGAAGTCGAAGACCTGGCCATCCTGTATGCCGTAGTTCGCGATGCGCTCCACCTTCTTCGCCTTGCTGAAATAGACCGCGAAGATCCGCTGATCCACGATGCTGGGCTGCTGGAAGGCGAGGGACTGTGTGCTTTTCTGCGAGATATAGTACCAGGCTGAGCCGCCGACGGTTGAGGTCGTGGAGGGCGTGCCCAGCACAACGAGCACCTGTTCCGCCGAAGAGCCGACTTTCACCTGTTCCAGCAGGCGGTCATCGGCGACATAGCCATGTTGCAGGTCGCCGTCGTAGCCGACGCACCCTGCGAGCGAAAGCGAGAAAACGGCGGCGAACGCCAGCTTGGCGAGAGAGTTCCCGCAAATTCCGGCGACGATGGTCTTGGACTTCCGCATTACGAACTCCGCCCCCGGGACTATGTCCCCTGAATCAAAGGTGACCTGAAATGACCCGCCGAGGCAGGATTTTACTTGCAACCGCCTAAGCCGATGCCTAACCCCCGTAGCATGGATTTGCAAGGGCGCGGCGCCAGGGCGAAAGCTTCCGCCGACGCTCCGGAGGCAAAACGATGATTTTCGCCATGTTCAAGCGTTCCGGAAACCAACGTGTGATCGAACGGCTTCACGGCGATATCGTGGCGGCCGTGCGGCAACCGTCGCTTTATGCCGATTATGGCGTGGATGACACATTTGATGCGCGTTACGAGGTGCTGATCCTCTGCGCTACGCTGCTCGTGCGCCGCCTCGCGCTGTCTCCATCGCCTGGCCCCGAGGTGTCGCAGGAATTGACCGACCGGATTTTCAGCGAACTCGACGCAGCCATGCGCGAGATGGGCGTTGGCGATCTGGCCGTTCCCAAACGCATCAAGAAGCTCGCGGCCGCCTTCCTTGGGCGTCGCAAGGCCTATGACGCAGCCTTGTCGGCGGCCTCCACCGAGCAGATGGCGGCGTCGCTTTCGCGAAATGTCTACGGGCTGGAGCCCGCAGAGGGCGCGGCGCGGGCTGCGCGGCTCGCCCGCTACGCTTTCGCTGTGGAAGCCGCTTTTTCGGCCGCCCCACTTGAAATTTTCGTGAAGGGCTCCGCGCCCTTTCCCAAGGCCGAAGCAATCGAGTAGGAGAGTGGGATGAAAATTCGCCGCCCAAAATCGTCTCTCCCCAAGTCTTCGCCTCCCCGGCCCTCGGCCTCAAGGGATGCTGACAAGCCCTTCGGCAAGTCCGCCGCCCGGTCCCATGAGCGCGATCCGGTGCATGTCGCGGGCGCTACGACCGCGCCTGGCGGACCCTTCTCCCGTCAGATTGATGTGGCCCATGCCGAGGACAAGGCGCTCAGGGTGACGATCACCGCCACCCAGGCCGAATGCGACGAACTGGCTCGCCAGGACGGTTTGCCCGCCATCGCCCAGCTTGGCGCCAAATTCGAGGTCACCTCCGCAGGGCGGGGGCGCTTTCTGGTCAAGGGCGAGGTCAAGGCGCGGGTCACCCAGATCTGCGTCGTCAGCCTGGACCCCTTCGAGAGCGACGTCGTGCAGCCCGTGGAGGTCACTTTCGCCTCCCCCCGCGATGTCGAGCAAGCCGAAGCGGCCTACGCCAAACGCCATGAAGAGGATCTCGACGCTGAGGATGTTCCCGAGCCTCCCGATCCCATCTTCAATGGCCAGATCGACCTTGGCGTGCTGGCTGGCGAGCAGCTCGCGCTGGCGCTCGACCCCTATCCGCGCAAGGAGGGCGTGGAGTTCGCGGTCGAATTGCAGGAAGCAGATGATATTGCAGAGGTTTCTCCTTTCGCCGCCCTTGCGAAGCTGAAAAAGTCCGCTGGGGAAGACTAAGGTCATCGCCGCATTGCGTTCGCGCCGTTAACAGTTATTGTCCGCCACCCGGCGGCGACCATTCCCGGGTCGCGCCATGGAGTTTCCCGGTTTGATAAAGCCCCAGGTCCGGATAGCCCTCGACGCCATGGGCGGCGACCACGGCCCCTCCGTAGTGATCCCCGGCGCAGCCCATGCGCTCAGCCGTCGCGGGGACATAAGCTTTCTCATGTTCGGCGACGAAGGTGTCATTCGACCTATTCTCGCCCTCCATCCGGCCTTGCAGGCTGCGACCACTCTCGTTCACACGGATGTGTGGGTGAAGATGGGCGACAAGCCGAGCCAGGCCCTGCGCCACGGGCGGCGCAACTCTTCCATGTGGCTGGCGCTGGAGGCGGTGAAGAAGGGCGAGGCCGATGTGGCGGTTTCGGCGGGCAACACCGGCGCGCTCATGGCCATGGCGAAATTCTGCCTGCGCACCATGGCGCAGATCGACCGTCCCGCCATCGCGGGCATCTGGCCGACATTGCGGGGCGATTCCATCGTTTTGGATGTGGGCGCCAGCATTGGCGGCGATGCGCAACATTATGTGGATCTTTCCGTCATGGGCGCCGCCATGGCCAGCATCGTCTTTGGCGTGCCGCGCCCGACGGTGGGGCTGCTCAATGTCGGCGTCGAGGAAATCAAGGGCATCGAAGAGGTGAAGGCCGCCGGGAGGATGCTGCGTGAAGCGGATCTGCCGAGCCTCACCTATCACGGCTTTGTCGAGGGCGACGATATCGGCAAGGGCGTGGTCGATGTGGTGGTGACCGAGGGGTTCACCGGCAATATCGCCCTGAAGACCGCCGAGGGCACGGCCCGACAGTTGGCGGCCGTGCTGCGCGAAGCGATTCAGGCGAGTTTCATGGCGCGAATCGGTTATCTTTTCGCAAAAAGCGCCTTCGACGCCCTGAAGGCCAAGATGGATCCGCGCCGCGCGAATGGCGGCGTGTTCCTCGGGCTGGAGGGAATCGTCATCAAGAGCCACGGCGGCACCGACGAGATCGGTTTCGCGGGGGCTATCGACATCGGCTACAAGATGGTGCGGCAGGATCTGCTCTCCCGCATTCGCGAATCGCTCGCCGCCTGGCAGGACAGCAGAACCTTGCAGGCGGCTTCGGCCACAGCAGCCCGGCCCGGGCCTGAAACGGATTGAGATCGTGACCCAACCGACCAGCAAATTGCGTTCCGTCGTGGTGGGCGTCGGATCTTGTCTGCCAGAGCGCCGCGTCACCAATGCGGATCTCGAGAAGATCGTCGACACCACCGATGAATGGATCGTCAAACGCACCGGCATCCGCTCGCGCTATCTGGCGGCGGAGGGGGAGACGACCTCCATGCTTGCGACGAAGGCCGCCCAGCGCGCGCTTGACGCGGCGGGCCTTGGTCCGGAGGACATCGACCTCATCGTTCTGGGCACCTCGACGCCCGATTACACCTTTCCCTCCACGGCCACCCAGGTGCAGGCTGCGCTCGGCATCACGAAAGGCGTCGCCTTCGACCTTCAGGCGGTGTGCTCGGGCTTCGTCTTCGCTGTCGCGACGGCCGACAAGTTCCTCGTTTCCGGCTCGCACAAGCGCGCGCTGGTGATCGGCGCCGAAACATTCTCGCGCCTTGTGGATTGGAACGACCGCACCACCTGCGTGCTGTTTGGCGATGGCGCGGGGGCCATCGTTCTGGAGGCTCGCGAAGGGCGGGGCACCGTCGAGGATCGCGGTCTGTTGACGAGCCATCTGCGCTCGGACGGGCGGCATCGTGAAAAACTCTATGTGGATGGCGGCCCCTCCACGACCGGCACGACCGGCCATCTGCGCATGGCTGGCAAGGAAGTCTTCCGCCATGCGGTCGGCATGGTCACCGATGTGATGACGGACGCTTTCGCCGCCACCGGCTACTCGGCTGACGACCTCGACTGGTTCGTGCCCCATCAGGCCAATGAGCGCATCATCGACGCCTCCGCCGAGAAACTCGGCATCGCGCCCCACAAGATCGTGAAGACGGTGTGCGACCATGGCAACACGTCCGCCGCCTCGATCCCCCTGGCTCTGGCGGCGGCCTGCGCGGATGGACGAATCAAGACGGGCGATCTGGTGATGATTGAAGCCATGGGAGGCGGCTTCACCTGGGGTTCCGCGTTGATACGATGGTGATTTTTATTGTTGCTAATTTTATTTCATTTATTTAGAATAATATTATCGAGCTTCCGAGTGATTCAAATTTCCTTCTAAAATCAATGCATGTATCCTGGTTTTGAGGTTAAACGAGCCATGACTAAATCTGATCCCGCTGCCCGCGTCGCACGTACCGTCACCCGCGCCGACCTTTCGGAGGCCGTTTATCAGCGCGTTGGCCTGTCCCGCGCCGAGTCGGCGCATCTCGTCGAGTCCTTCCTGCACGAGGTTTCGGATACGATCGCCCGCGGCGAGACCGTCAAACTATCCTCCTTTGGTTCGTTTGTGGTTCGCTCCAAGGGCGAGCGCATCGGCCGCAACCCGAAGACGGGCGTCGAAGTGCCGATCACGCCGCGCCGCGTTATGGTATTCAAGCCGTCGAACCTCCTGAAGGCGCGAATCAACGGCCTTGCACCCGCCGACGACTGATCCCGAGGACATCTATGGACAAGAGCGCCGACGCCTTCCGCACCATTAGCGAAGCCGCCGAGGAGCTTGAAGTTCCCCAGCATGTTCTGCGATTCTGGGAGACGCGGTTCAGCCAGATCCGTCCCATGAAGCGGGGCGGCGGCCGCCGTTATTACCGTCCCGAGGATATGGAGCTGCTGCGCACGATCCGCAGCCTTCTCTATGGGGAGGGTTACACGATTCGCGGCGTCCAGCGTCTGTTGAAGGAGCGGGGCGTGCGCGCCGTGATGGCGCTGACCGCGAATCCGGGACAGTTGGCGTCGGCGATAGGCTCTGAACAGCCTGTCAGCCTCACCGAGAGGGATGACGACGACGACGCCGTCGCAGCCGAGCATTTCGCCGATATGAACCGTGCGCTGCGCGCCGCCCTTGGCGACATCGAGGATGCGCAGCGCATCTTGCGCGCCGCTCATGCTCGCTGACAGGTTTCCCCGCGTTCTTCATCCAGCTTTGCAAAAAGCGTCACACAGGGCTTTCACGTGTTGCGTGTGGAAGATCCCTTCTCTATAAGACGCGCAGTCGGAGTGTAGCGCAGCCCGGTTAGCGCACTTGTCTGGGGGACAAGGGGTCGTGGGTTCGAATCCCGCCACTCCGACCATTCATCTCATGGAAAACCAAGGTTCGGGCGAGCAGGTCAACTGCTCGCCCGCCTTCGTTTTGGGCGCGTCAGGATAGGTCGACGTCCTACCGCTGCGTCGTGCGGTCATGATGCGCGTGAAGCATCATCGCGCGGCAGGTCGCTCCAGTGGGCGATCACGGCGGCGCCCAGACAGGCCAGCGTCTCCTCGTCCTCCCGCTCCAGCGGCGGCGGGCCTGCGGGATGGCCGCCCTTCGAGACCCGCGCCAGCGCCCGGCTGAACGAGGCCCAATCGGCGAAATCAGGACGCTCCGTGTCCATCCCTGTGCTCCTGCGCCCCTCAACGCAAATCGCCGCCATGCGGCGGTTGGGCGTCCCTGCCAACGATCCGCCCATGTGTGGGTTCCATCCTCTTGGCAAGGAGGGTTGAAGCCTTCCTGCTGACCAAGCTGAACCAAATGCTGGCGTCGAGGCTTATCAGCCGAGGCTTGCGAAAGGTTTGGGCGATGCGTGTGTTCAGTGGACGGCGAATGGTGACGATGTGCCTTGTTCTTGGCGCCACTGCGCTTGGCGCCGCCGCTCAAGGTCAGGCGCTCAAGCAGACGCCGAGCCTTGAGCGCAAAAGCTTCAGCGCGCAAGATCAAGCGGCGGCGGGGATCCCCGCCTTTCCCGACGTCCGCTTCTTCGCCGATTCCGCGGACGATTTCCGCCGCGCCCTGCCAGACCGGGCAGGCCCCTGGCTCGCGCTTTCGGCTGGTGGGGAGGATGGCGCCTTCGGGGCCGGCGTGCTGACCGGCTGGTCGGGCAGGGGACGTCCTGAATTCTCCGTGGTTACTGGCGTGAGCACCGGCGCGCTGATCGGCGTCTACGCCTTTCTGGGGCCCGCCTACGATGCGGCGCTCGAGGCCGCCTATACGACCATCAACGCCGCAGACGTCTTCGAGATTGCTGGAACCAATGAAAGCCTGGTGGACGCCTGGCCCCTGCGTCGCCTCGTCGACAGGGCGATCACGCCGAAATTGCTGGCCGATCTGGCGGTCGCCCATGACGCCGGGCGGCGCCTCTTCGTCGTCACCACCAACCTCGACGCCGGTCGGCCGGTGGTGTGGAACATGGGCGTCATTGCGCATGGCGGCGGGCCGCAGGCTTTGGCTTTGTTCAAACAGGTTTTGCTCGCTTCCAGCAGCATTCCAGGCGTGTTCCAGCCGACCCTGATTGACGTCAACGCAGAGGGGCGAGCCTTTCACGAACTGCATGTGGATGGAGGAATCGCCAGCCCATTCTTCGTCGCTCCCGAAACCCTGATGTCCGACAGCGCCGCAAACCTGCCGATCTCCGGGCTCTATATTCTCGTCAATGGCAAGCTGACCATGGACTTCGGCATGACGCAGCGCAAAGTGCTGCCCATTCTCGGCCGTTCCTTTTCCGTGGCGCTGAAGGCCGGGGAGCGGCTTGGAATCGCAACCTGGGCCCAATGGGCGCGGGCGCGCGGGGTCGAGCTGCAAGTCGCGAATATCCCCGGCAAATTTCCACTGGAAAGCAAGGGAAGCTTCGATCCCGATTACATGAAGGCGCTGTTCACCGCAGGACGCCAATCCGCGCAGGGAGGTGAGGCCTTCCACATGGGCGCCGACGACAAGGAGCGCGCTACTGCAAGGCTTCCGAGGTGATCACGGAATTGTCGCTGCCGCGCAGTTGATAGCGAACCGGAAGGCCATTCTGATCGAACCACAGATCACGCTCCAGCCCGCCGCTGAGCTTGTAATGATGGGCGAGCTTCGAACCCATGCGGGTGGCTATCTGTTCAGCGCCCATGTCGCGGACGCTGATCTTGAGCAGCAGGCCGGTTTCCGTATGAAAGAAAGCGGTACGGGTAAGGAACGCCATATTCCAGAAACTGGCCGGGATGACATTGCCAGGCGTTTCGATGCTTTTGCCGTCGGCGATGATCGAGGTTTTGTCCGCGCTCGCAGAAGCGGTCACGTCATGGCGAGTCCCATTGTCGTTGGTCTGGGACTGAAAGCTGACGAAGGCATTGCCCGTCCACGTCTCGCGCCCCGCGTAGCCAAAGCTGTAGGCGTTGATGAACATCACTTTCACGGCGATCTGCGTGTGAAAGTCCACAGTGGTCGTGGCGCCATCCGTGGCGATTTCCATGTCATGTCGACCGATCTGCATGCCGTTGCGCATGATGGCGAAGGACAGTCGCTGCATTTGCGGCTCCGCGTGCAGCGCGCTCGTGAAAGCCACGGCGAGGCTGATGGCGAGGAGGACGCCTTTCATGCGCGGCCCATCAACCGCAGCGCGCGTCGCCGGGGCTCGATCATGTCGCGGGCCTTGGCGACGATGCCCTCAGCGTCCAGCCGCGCAGCCGCATACATCCGTTCAGGCTTGTCGTGGTTGAGGAAGGCGTCTGGCAGAATCATGGAACGCATTTTCAACGCGGTGCCGCCAAGCACGCCTTCTTCCAGCAAGAGCTGCGCGACCTGGCTGCCAAAGCCCCCGATGGAACCCTCCTCGATCGTCAGCAAGCATTCATGATCGCGCGCCAGCGCAAGGATCAACTCCGCATCAAGCGGCTTGGCGAAGCGGGCGTCCGCCACTGTGGTGGAGCAGCCCAACGCATCGAGCTCATCAGCCGCGCGCAGGGCTTCCTGCAGCCGCGCGCCGAACGAAAGGATGGCGAGGCGCGACCCCTCGCGCACAATGCGCCCCTTGCCGATGGACAGGGGCAGGGCGATCTGCGGAATCGCCACGCCCGTTCCCTCGCCACGCGGAAAGCGGAACGCGATGGGGCCAGCATCGTAGGCGGCGGCGGTGGCGACCATGCGCGCAAGCTCAGCCTCGTCGCTGCTCGCCATGATCACCATATTGGGTAGACAGCCGAGATAGGCGATGTCGAAAGATCCCGCATGGGTCGGGCCGTCCGCCCCCACAAGCCCGGCGCGATCCAAGGCGAAACGCACGGGTAGATTCTGCAACGCCACGTCATGCACGATCTGATCGAAGGCGCGCTGCAGGAAGGTGGAGTAAATGGCGCAGAAAGGTTTCATTCCATCCGCCGCGAGCCCCGCCGCGAAGGTCACCGCATGCTGCTCAGCGATCCCCACATCGAAAGTACGCGAGGGAAAGGCCTCGCCGAACAGATCGAGCCCCGTGCCCGAGGGCATGGCTGCGGTGATGGCGAGAATGCGCTCATCCTTTGTCGCCTCCTTGATCAGGCTCTCTGCGAAAACCTTGGTGTAAGAGGGCGCGCTCGCCTTCGCCTTGACCTGCGCGCCCGTTGAGGGATCGTAGGCGCTGACGCCATGCATGCGATCCGCCGCCTTTTCCGCCGGCGCATAGCCCTTACCCTTCTGCGTGATGGCGTGGACGAAGACCGGGCCGGGAATGTCACGCGCGGTCTGGAGAATGTCCACGAGCTTGCCCACATCATGACCGTCCACGGGGCCGAGATACGTGAAGCCCAACTCCTCGAACCAGGATCTGTTCACCCAGTCGTTCGCGCCCTCGCCAAGCGGCTCCTCTTGTGCGCGCGCCGCAAGGCGATTGAAATAATCCGACATGGCGCCGCTGGGCTGCGCAATCGACATTCTGTTGTCATTCAGCACAACGATCAGCTTTGAGCCAAGCGCGCCCGCGTTGTTCAGCGCTTCATAGGCCATGCCAGCCGACATGGCGCCGTCGCCGATCACGGCGATCACATTGCGTCGCTCGCCCGCCAAATCGCGCGCCACAGCAAAACCAAGCGCCGATGAAATGGAGGTGGAGGAATGCGCGGCGCCAAAGGGGTCATATTCGCTTTCCGCGCGTTTCGTGAACCCAGAAATTCCGCCGCCCTGACGCAATGTCGGCATCTGCTCGCGCCGACCGGTGAGAATCTTGTGCGGATAGGCCTGATGGCCGACATCCCAAACAAGCCTGTCGTCTGGCGTATCGAAAACATAATGCAGCGCCACCGTCAGCTCGATGACGCCAAGGCTCGAGCCAAGATGCCCGCCAGTCACCGCCACAGCCTCAATGGTCTCCAGCCGCAACTCGTCGGCCACGCGCGCAAGCTCTTGCGTTGGGCGCATGCGCAACTGCGCGGGACTGTTGATCAGATCGAGAAGGGGGGTCCGGGAAACAGCTTGATCAAGCATCATGTGTTCATGCATTGCGGGCGCCTCCCCTAAAGCAGAAGCCTGCTTCGTGCTGAGCGTTATGGCGCGCCGTAGCGCACTGACAAGGGCGCGGCGAACACCCTTTGTTTATTGAACGCGCAAACGACAATTTGGCGCCACGTTCATTGCACTTCTTCGCCGGTCTTCACGCGCGGCGGCCCCATCAGCGCCGGCTGGAACAGCACCGCCGCAGCCAAAGTACATACGAGAGACAACGCCAGCAGCTTCCCCATGCTGGACGTGCCAGGATGGCTGGAAAGCCAAAGGCTTCCAAACGCTGTTGCGCTGGTGAGCGCGCTGAAGACAATCGCCCGCGTGAGGCTGGATTGCAGGAGGTTCATCACGCCAGCCCTCCACGCCATCACGAAATAAATCTTGAAGGCGACGCCAAGCCCCAGCAAAAGCGGTAACGCGATGATATTGGCGAAATTCAAAGGCATGTCGATCAGCACGCAAATCTCCAGCGTCACGACGCCCGCAAGCACGAGCGGCGCCAGCGTCAACAACACATCGCTTGCGCGCCGCAATACAATGAAGAGTAGAATAGAGATTGACAAAAACGCCCAGGCGCCCGCCTCGACAAACGCGCGTACGATGGTGTCGCCCGCCCCTTGTATGGCGATAGGCGCGCCAGCCGAATCCGGGGCTATGGCCAGCACAGCCTTGGTAAACTTTCGCAGAACCTCGTTGTCGTTGGCGTCGCCCTTCGGCGTAGCCTCGATGCGCGCGCGCCCATCTTGTGCGATCCATTGTTCGCGCAATTCCGGCGGCACGTCCGAAAGCGTCACACGTCTTGCGTCAAGCGAATCTTTGAGGTTGCGCAACGTGATGACCAGCGGTGTGATCAACGCTTCGCTCGCGGCGACACGGCGCTCCGCTGGCGCCTGGGCCAGATTTGCGAAGGCGCCGCCGATCATCTTGAGCGCATCGGCGCCGACGCCAGTTTGCTGAGCGAGGCTTTGCGCAATGAGGGCCGAGGCGTTCTGCAAGGATTGCACCGTTTCAGCATCGCTGGGCGGGGCCTGTGGCGGGCGATCCAGAAGCTGCTTCAGCGCCTCGGCCTTCTGGATGACGGCGAGGCTGGCGTCCTGGTTCTTTGGAATAAAGCTCTCGAGATCAACAACACGTTGCACTTCTGGCAGCGCTGCGAGCTTTTGCGCAAGGGGCCTTGCGGCTTCCATGTCGGGCGCAAGCGTTGAAATGCTGTTGAAGCTGCTATCTTGAGCGCGCATCATGTCTCGGAGGGTCGCGACTGACTCGACCTTGCCGCTGCGTAAATTCAGCGGATTGAAATCGAACCGCAACTTTGTCAGAAGCGGTGTTCCCGCTAAAACCACCGCCAGCGTTCCGCCAATGATGTACCAGCGATGCTTGGCGAGGAACCTGTCGACGGGAGCGAGAAAAGCATAGCCGATTTCCGCTGGCTCTTGCGGGGGCTTCAGGATCATGAGCGCCGCGGGCAGTATGGTGACGCTGGCGAGGAACGCCACGATCATACCAACGCCCGCAATCAGTCCCAATTCCGAGACGCCGCGATAGACCGTGGGAAGAAAAGCAAGAAAGCCGCAGGCTGTCGCCGCCGCAGCAAGCGCAAGCGGGCGCCCCGCGCGCGCCGCAGCCGCCACCAGCGCACCCTTGAGGTCATCAAGGCGATGTCGTTCGGCGCGATAACGGACGCTGTACTGAATGCCGAAGTCAGCGCCTATGCCCACGAACAAGACAGCGAACGCGACGGAGATCAAATTCAACGCGCCAACCATCATCAGGCCAAGCGCCGCTGTGGCGAGCAAGCCAACCGCGACGCTGAGCAAGATCGCCAAAACGATGCGTGGCGATTTAAGCGCAGCCCACAAAAGAAAAGCGACCACGAGAACCGTGCCAATGTTATTGACCCATGCGCCTTCTGCGACGGTTGCGAATTCCTCATCGGCCAGCGCGACATCGCCCGTGAGGCGCACGCGCACATTTTCATGATCAAGATTGAGATCCCGCGCGGCGCCTCGTATCGCATCCGTCGCCTTGCGCCCGGGTTCCAGCGCGGAAAAGTCAAGCACGGGCTTGATGACCATATATCGCTTCAGCGCCTGCTCATCGACTGCGCCGCCCCCGAGCAAAGGCCGCCAGCTGAAGGCGATTGAATTTCCCGCCAGAACCTTGTTCAGGGTTTCCCCGACGCTCACGAGAAATGGGGCCATGGCGTCCGCCTGCATGGCGCTGCGTTGAGCGCCCATGGCGACCATGCTTATGGTGTTGGAAAGGCCGCGAAGCGAGGGGTCGCTCGAAAGCGTTGCAAGGAGAGGTTGGGCGTTGACCGCAGCGCCGATATTCTTTTGCACGTCGTCGTAAGGTAAAAACAAAAGGGCGTTGCGCCGGAAGAATGGGAGATCATCTAATCGGCTGATGCTTTTGATCACATCAGGCCTGTTGGCGAGCATTCTTTGCAATTGCTCAGCCGCCGCTTGCGCCAGCTCCGGCGTCGGCGCGTCAATCGCCACGATGATATTCTGATGCAGATCCGGAAAGGCCTTGTTGAAAGCGATCTGATTCTGGCGCCAGTCGAGTTGGCTGGAAATGAGATCGTCTGTGTTCGTGTTGATCGCGAAATGTCTGGCCGCATAGGCGCCGCTGACCAGCGCAATCAGTAACGCAAAAAACAACGTGATCCATGGTCGCCTGCATGATGTCTGAACGATATTTATAATGAGTGCGCCAAGCATGATCGGTGCCTTACTGTGGATGAAGCGGGTTAGCGGAACTCCACCTTGGTCCATGACTTATCTAGGACGGAATTTCGCGCTTTCGACTGCGCATCAACCGTTAAAGGAATGAATATGGGCATTCCACTCCTGCAAATGGCCAAGATCGGCGCATATGTCATTGCTCAAACGATGAAGGGCCGTAAGCGGTATCCGCTCGTTCTGATGCTTGAGCCGCTGTTTCGCTGTAACCTCGCCTGCGCTGGTTGCGGGAAGATCGACTATCCGGACAAAATTCTAAATCAGAGACTGCCACTGGCTGATTGCCTCGCGGCTGTTGATGAATGCGGCGCTCCTGTGGTGGTGATCGCTGGCGGGGAGCCGCTGATCCACAGGGACATCGGCGCGATCGTGGAGGGGGCCATCAGTCGGGGGAAGGTCGTCACGCTCTGCACCAACGCATTGCTGCTGGAGAAGAAGATTTCTCTCTTCAAGCCAGGTCCCGGCTTCAATTTTTCCATTCATCTGGACGGCGACGCTCAAATGCATGATCATTCGGTGTGTCAGACCGGCGTCTATGATCGCGCGGTGGCTGCGATCACGCTTGCGAAATCGACGGGCTTTCGCGTCAACGTCAATTGCACATTGTTCAATAACGCCGATCCAGCGCGGGTCGCTGATTTTCTCGATGAAATGAAAAAGCTCGGGATAGATGGCGTTACGGTCTCTCCCGGCTACGCCTATGAAAGGGCGCCTGACCAGCAGCATTTCCTTAACCGACAGAGAACAAAGTCGCTGTTTCGGGAGATTTTGAGACGTGGAAATGGGGGGCGCGCCTGGCCGTTGTTTCAATCATCCCTGTTCCTCGATTTTCTAGCGGGCAATCAATCTTATGCTTGTACGCCTTGGGGAAATCCGACGCGCACCGTGTTTGGTTGGCAGCGTCCCTGCTACCTTCTCGGCGAAGGTTACGCCAAGACTTATCAAGAGCTGATGGAAACGACGGACTGGGATTCATATGGGGTCGGGAACTATGAGAAGTGCGCGGATTGCATGGTTCACTCCGGCTTCGAGGCTACGGCCGTTCAAGACGCCGTCCGTCATCCTGTCAAGGCGATGATGGTGGCCATCAACGGCGTAAGGACCGATGGACCAATGGCTCCAGACATTTCCATTGAGAACCAACGCCGCGCGCAATATGTCTTCACTGATCACGTGGAAAGAAAACTTGAAGAAATCGAACATTGCGATCACGAGGCCGCTTTGCGGCCCAGTGATTGAGTCACATGCCCCACTGCGTGCGCGTTGCAGATGATTGGCGCAAATGGCGATAGCTCGCCAGCGCCCATAACGGAAAATACTGCGGGTATCCGTGATAACGTAGATAGAAAACACGCGGAAATCCCGTCGCTGTAAAGCGTTCCTCCGACCATAGGCCGTCGTCGCCCAGGCTATGTTTTAGATAATCGATTCCTCGAGAGACGGATTCAGAGTTGATCTCGCCAGCAGCCATCAGCCCCAAAAGCGCCCATGCGCTTTGCGAGGGGGTGCTTTGGGTAGGCGTATGCCCGGAATAATCTATGCGATAGCTTTCCCCCGCTTCCCCCCAGCCGCCATCCATGTTCTGAATTTTTTTCAGCCACGCGGCCGCTCGAACGATAGCGTCATGCTCTTGGGGCAAACCCAATGCGTTCAGGGCGCAAAGGGCGGACCACGAGCCATAGATGTAGTTCATGCCCCAGCGTCCGAACCAGCTTCCATTTTTCCGCTGTTCTGCAAGAAGGAAATGGATCGCGCGGCTTAATGGCGCGGAAGTTTCCGGTTTTTCGCCACGCTGCGCCATCATGGAGATGCAGCGTGCTGTGAGGTCCGCAGTGGGCGGGTCGAGCAGGGCGCCATGGTCGGAAAACGGAATATGGTTGAGATAGTCTTTGTCATTGTCCGCATCAAAGGCGCCCCAGCCACCATTTGCGCTTTGCAATCCGGTGACCCATTCAACGGCGCGGTTGATGTTATGTTGGTAGTTTGATGGGTTTGCGCGATCCATCGCCATCACGATGACGGCCGTGTCGTCGAGGTCAGGATAATTTGGATTGGCGTATTGAAAGGCCCAGCCGCCTGGGCGCAGATCGCTCTTTTTCTGCGCCCAATCCCCTTTAAGATTTAATATCTGGCGTTGGGACAGCCAATGCAAGGCTTTATTCGCCGCGACAATTGAGCTTTCATCCCCCGTTTCGAGCAAGGCATGGCTTGCGAGCGCAGTATCCCAGACGGGTGACATGCAGGGCTGGCAATAGGCTTCCGTCTCACGCTCGATGATCAGCCCGTCTATGGACTTTCTCGCCATCGCGCGCCTCGGGTCGTCAGACGGGACGCCCAACGCATCATACATGATGACGCTGTTCACCATGGCCGGAAAAATCGCGCCCAGTCCATCCTCGCCATTGAGGCGTTCGTCCACGAAGGCGCATGCCGCCTGAATGGCGCGTTGATGGGACGACGCGGGGAAATATGGCGCAAGGTGACGGAGGGCCTTATCGAGCATCTCGAAGGTTCCCGCCAGAATCGGTTTTTGGTGATCGCCCCTTGGCCATTTCGTTATTTGTGTGGGCGGGATCGTGAACAATTCCGGTATGTGGAGGTTGCGCGGATTGTTAGCTTGTGGTTTCAGATCTGCGATGACGAGTAGCGGCGCCAGAACCGTGCGCGCCCAATAGGAGATCATGTCGAGGCGGAACGGAAACCATTTTGGCGCCAGCATCAACTCCACTGGCATTATCGGCGTGGCGCGCCAGGGCATGTCGCCATAAAGCGCAAGAAGCGTTCTGGTGAAGACGTTGCTGCGCGCTGCGCCGCCATTTTTTAAAATCACTTCGCGTGCGCGGCGCATATGCGGCGCATCGGTTGGGTCGCCTGCCATCTTCAACGCGAAATAGGCTTTAACGCTGGCGCTCATATCGAAGGCGCCTTGATGAAAGAGCGGCCATCCACCATGCGCGCCCTGAATGCGCCGAAGATAGGCGGCCATTTTTTGTTCGAGCGCATGGTTTGGCGCTTCGCCGAGGTAATGAACCAATAAAATATATTCAGCGGGAATCGTAGCATCCGCCTCCAGCTCGAATATGAAATGTCCATCCGGCTTCTGCCGCTTGATCAGGGCGGCGGTGGCGCGGTTGATGCAATCGTCCAAAGGGTTATGCGCGCTTTGAGATGCGCGCGAATCCTTATCGATAAGATGCATAGGCGATGTCCCGGGTTTTTGATGCAGGCGTGTCGATGTTTGCCGGTTGGGCGTTCGCAAACAGGGCTTGCGCTAGGCCAGCTGCTGTCTTGCCTGATTTGATGGCGCCTTCTATGGTCGCCGGGAGCCCGGTCGCAGTCCAGTCTCCAGCCAGAAGGACATTTGAGAAGGGCGTTTTGGCACCGGGTCTTAGAGCGTTTTGGGATGGCGTCGCGGCAAAGGTGGCGCGTTTTTCGCGAACCACGCGCCATCTCGGCATGGGCATGTTCAAGTCCGCGATCATCGACGCTTCGCGCCACGTGTCTTCGGCGATTTGTTGGTTTGTCCGTTCAAGCAGTTTGTTCGCCGCGCTGATCGTAACTGAAAGCCTGTCTTCATAGGCGAAGAGCCATTCTGTTGTTGCTCCGATGACGCCCGTTATTGGCGCGAGATCGTGAGGCGCAGCTACGGCGAAATGAATGTTGACAATTGCATTAAAATCATCCGGCGTCTTGACCCCAGGGATCAGTGTTTTCGCGAATTGCGGGGGCGTCGCAAGTATCACAATGTCAGTGGGCGCGAGCGTCTTGGAATGTCCGTCAAAATGCAACGAGGTTGCGTGCGTGTCGGTTAGCGACAGACCAAGAACGCGCGTCGAAAAATATTGTGTTGCGCCATGCTTTTTCAGACAAGAGAGGGCTGGATCAATTAGGGCTTTGGAGAGTCCTCTGCGCGCCATGATCGGCTTGCAGGCTTGCGCGCCCTTCATCAACGTGTCCCGCAGCACCTGACGGGCAAGGGCGCTTGAGGCGGAGGCCGGATCCGTGTTGAGGGCCGCTAATAGAACCGGGCGCAAGAATTTGTGATAGAGTGGCCCGTCGCATCGCATTTTTTGTTCAATTGGTGTGTCGCTTTGGGAGAGCATGAGTTTGAGGATTTCCAGATAGTCGCGCAGTCGCGCTTCAGGTGGGCGCGATGTTTTGGACAGAATTCCAAACGGAAAATTTCCGGTTGGGGGCGCGATGGCCCAGCGGTCACCGTTCCGCAAGTCGGTGAATTGAAAGCGCGCATCGGGTGAAAGGGCGAGGTGTTCAAGGCCGCCGATTTTTTCCTGATAATTCAGCGCATGATGGTTTCCTGACAACATGAGATGATTGCCATTGTCGGTCTCCATATGGAGATGAGGATCATAGTAGGATCGGCACCGTCCTCCCGCTGCTTTCGCCGCTTCATACAGGTGGATCGTGGCGCCCGTTGACGCCAGTTCCACAGCGGCTGAGAGGCCCGCAAGACCCGCTCCGACGATATGCACGTTGACTGGCGGCGTCACCTGATTGCGCTCCCCAGCAGCGCTAGCAGCAGGCGTAATCGGTTTCTCCTTATTTTTGTTCGTGGCGCGTCGAATCCGCGCGCCATCATTGCGTCGAGCATGTGCTCATAGATATCCGCCATCAGGATGGGTGCGCGTACCTCTGTGCGCGGTCTTTGCTGCATGATCGTTCGTGCAGCGTTGAAATGCTGTCGGGTGAGTTGGACGAGTGGTTCGCAGGCAAGCGTCAGATCAAGATCAGCGATTTGCGCAGGGTCGAGTTGGATAGGGAAACATGCATGTCGAAGCATTTCCTGTGGCAGATAGATGCGCCCCATTGCGGCGTCTTCGTCTATGTCGCGAAGGATATTGGTGAGTTGAAGGGCGCGGCCCAGATGGTGAGCGAGGTCGATCCCTGCTTGCAGCGGGATACCGAAGATAGGTGAGGTCAAGCGCCCCACGGCGCTCGCCACGCGGTCGCAGTAGAGGTCCAGTGTGGTGAGGCTCGGCGCCCGGATGTCGCTTTGGACATCCATGATCATGCCGTCGATCACATCATGAAAATTTTGTTGATCAAGTTTCCAGTTTTGAATTGGTCCCGCCAGCCATTGGAGTTTTGGAGCGGCTTTTTCCCGATATAAATCGTCAATTTGGTCACGCCATGCCTCCAGCGCTTCCATGCGGGGAGCTCGCTGGGCGCGCCAATCGTCGGCGATGTCGTCGACGATGCGGCAAAATGCATAGACCGCAATGACGCCTTCGCGCCGATGTGGGGGCAAGATTCGCATCGCATTGTAAAACGAGCTGGTCGCGGCGAGTTTTGGAAGCGCTTCGCCCGGCGCGTGGATGCCTGCATCATACGCCAACGTCATCGGCGTTCCTCTCGCTGGGGGTTGTGGCGCGCTGGCGCTGCTCGCGCAGCAAGGTGGCGAAGGCGATGTAGAGGGCTTCGGCTTTGCCCGTTCGGCCGCCTCCCTGAAGCGGATCTTCAACGCGCAGCTTTTTCACGTTGTTTCGCGCGAGCGCGATGATGACGGCGATTTCTCGGGCCAGTCGAGCGTCCTTCACTTGCGCCGAAAGGTGTTCGCCGACGTCCAGAAGCTGTCCGGCTTGCGCGGCGAGGGTCGTGATGGCGGCGCGGATTCGATCGCTCGCCTGTCGGGCGCCAAGATCCTCGACTGACGCCGCGTTTTTCACCAGCAAGCTGATCGGAATATAGACGCGGTTCAGCTGCTGGTAATCCTGCCCGCAGTCTTGCAAATGATTGATGATCTGCAATGCGGCGCAGATATTGTCCGATGCTCGCCATGTCGTGCGCGCTTCGCCATGCAGATCGAGGACAAAGCGGCCGACGGGCATGGCTGAATTGGCGCAATAGTCCATCAGTTCGCGCCAATTTAAATATCGCTTGACCGTTATGTCCTGGCGAAACGCCTTCAGTAAGGCGCGGGGATGTTCATCGCTCAAACCGCGTGCGGCGAGCGTCGCCTTGAGCGCGACGGATACGGCGTCTTGTGTGGTTGTTCCGTCGAGACCTGCTTCCAGCCTGTCGAGACGTTCAAGTTTCGCTTTTGGGGTGAGCGCGGGGCTGTCGGCGATGTCATCCGCCAAACGGGCGAAATTGTAGAACGCCAGGATTGGTTGGCGATGCTGCGGCGCCAGCAGCAGAGAGGCCACGGGGAAGTTTTCGTTTTTATGCGTTTTTCCCGGGCGTCGATCAGCAAAGCGCATGTCACCGCGCTCCCGCGCCGGGCGAAGCAAAGGCGGATGTTGGATGCATTCGCAGTGGGTCGCCCATAGGCATGGTTGGAAGCTCCGGCTGCGTTTTGTCGCAGTCGAAGCATCAAGCGTTGAATGGCTTTGCTGGTTCCCGTTTCAGGTTCGGCTAAGTGGTTTTTTGTATGCGCGTTTGTCTAGCCGGCTTGCGCGGGCGCTCGTAATTGCGCCGCGCGTGGTGGGCGCGTCAGCGAAGCTTACGGATAGCCTGGCATGGTTCCATCGCGGCCAGACCCGAAGCCCCAATAGTTTCGAAGGGTTTCCGGGCCATGCTGTTTGGGACGCAGCGGTAGTTCCTGATGCCATGGTCGGGGGTCGAAATAACCCAGCGTCTCGTCCTTCATCTGATCCATCTCGGTGTAAAGCTCAACGCGCACGCCATCGTGGTTGCGGTGATAGGCCGCGATATTGTGGCCAATGATGTGCCGACCGGGGCCCCAGACCAGCAGCAGCTTGTTCTTGGCGAGGTAGTCGCAGGCCCGGTGGATCTCGGGCCAATCCTTCACCTCGAAGGCGATATGGTGCAGCTGGGGCTTGGGATCATTGACCAGATTGATGGTGTGATGATCCGAATTGCAGCGCAGGAAGCAGAAGAAGTCGCCGCGAATGTCGGAGAGGCGGAAGCCGAGCACGTCCTGATAGAATTTCATCACGGGCAGGATGTCGAGGCAGCGATAGGCCACATGGCCGAGCTTCAGCGGCATGACGCCATAGGGCTTGCCATTGTCAGGCGCGAATTCATATTCGGCATAGATGTCGATGTCAGTTCCCTTGTTGTCCTTGAAGGTGATGGAATCGCGCACGCCGGGCGTGATCTCGCTGCGTCTTGTGGCGTTCACGCCATGTTCGGAGAGTTGCTTGATGCAGTCGTTGAGGTCGGTTCCCGGCGCCACCTGAAAGGCGAGGCGCGCGAGGCCCGCCTCTTCGCCTTTGACCAGCGCGATCGCCTCTAACCCCACCTTGGTGGCGAGCACTGCGCTGTTCTTATCGCGCGCTACGACGTTGAGGCCGATCACCTCGTTGTAATATTCGATGGCGCGATCAAGGTTTGGCGTGGTCAGCGTGGCGTGGCCGACGCGGCGGACTTGTATCATGGGTGCTCCTTTTGTTGTCGGGCTCAGCGCCCGCGCAGATAGTCTTGATAGCGTTTTTGCCAAAGTTTTTCTTCTTCGGGCGAGAAATCCAGCGTCAGGATTTCCGCATCGCCCATCTTGCTCAAGGCGTTTGGCGGGGTGGGCGTCACATCCTTGCGCAGGGGCAAGCGGCCAAAGCGCGACACCGCTGTCTGGCCCTCCTTGCTCAGGAGAAAGTTTGCGGCGAGCCGTGCGGCTTGGGAGTGGGGCGCCTTGGGGTTCAGCGCCATTTGGCCCAGCAAGATGGTCGCGGGCGTCTGGCCCCAATAGTCGGTGGGCGCGCCGGTCATTTTGAGGTTATTGACGAGGTTGACGTAATTGTTGACCGTCACGGCATATTCGCCAGCCGCTACCGCGCGGGCGAGGGCCAGATGCCCGTCTATGGGCGTTGGTTTGAACTGCGTGAAGAATTGCGTGAGCAGCTTCCCACCCTTTTCCTCGCCATAGTGGTCGATGATGGATTTCGTCCACGGAAATTCCAGCGCGTCGATTCCGACTTTGCCGATCCATTCGGTGTGGGTCAGAAACGCTTCGAAATCGGCAGGCGGCCTGTCGAGTTTCACAAGGTTGGTATTATAGGCGGGCGCATTGTAATTGGCGTAGATTCCATACCAGCGGCGGTCGGCGTCGCGCATTTGCGTGGGGACGGCGGCGGATTCTGGCACATCGAACTGCGCGCGCAGGGCCGGGGGCAGACGGGTGACGGAGGTCGTCACCAGAATGTCCCAGCCTTGTTGTCCGCTGCGCGCCTCGATCTGGATTTTTGACGTGAGCGCCGCATCGTTGGCGCGGGTATAGTTGACCTTGACGCCCGTCTCTTTTTCGAACGCCTGCCACAGCGGCAGGCCTTCCTGCTCGTTGACGGAGGAATAGACGTTCAGCGCCCCTTCGGCCTTCGCTCCCTCGATGAGATCAGGCAGAATCCATGAGGGCGCAGCGGTCTGGGCCGGAGCGTTGGTGGCGGCAAGCGCCATTGCGAGCGCTCCTGCTATTTGGCGGATCATGCGGCCTCCGTTCGCCTGCGTCTCTGGCGTCGCCTATTTTTTGCGGAAAAGGTCTTGAAACGTCTTCTGCCACTTTCTCTCGTCGTCCGTCGTAAAGACGACCGGGACTATCTTGCGGGCGCCAAGTTTGGTGATGGCGTCAGGCGGGTTGGGGGTCACGTCGGCTCGCACGGGAATGCGGCCAGCCTGTTTGGAGAAGTCCTGCGCCTCGCGGCTCAGCAGAAAATTCGCCGCCAGCCTGGCGGCGTTGGGGTGGGGCGCTTGTGCGCTCACCGCCACGGCGCCGAAAAATAGCGGGATGGGGTCAATGCCGAATGTGTCGGTGGGCGCTCCCGAAAGTTTCATGTTCGAGGTGAGCGACACATAATTGGTCAGCGCATACTGGTATTCGCCCGAAGCGACGGCGCGCGCCAACTGCAAATGGCCGTCAATGAGGACGGGGTCGAGGTTCTCGACGATGTTGGCGACGAGCTTGCGTCCGCGTTCTTCGCCATAGGACTGAAAGATGGCGCTCAGCCATTGGCTGTCGGCGGCGTCGATCGCAACACGACCTTTCAGATCCTTGCGTGCGGCGAAGTCCTCCAGGCCCTTTGGCAGATCGGCGGGCTGGACCGCGTTCGTATTGTAGGCCGGGGCGTTGTAATGGGCGTAGACCCCATGCCATCGCTTATCCTTGCCCCGGGCCTCTGGCATGATGGCTGCGGCCTCGGGCAGGTCCACAGGGGCCACCGCCTCAATGGGGATCTTCACGGCCGCCGTGCTCACGGTGATGTCCCAGGAGCGCTGCTTCGCGCGCGCTTCGATGGAGATCCGCGAGAGAAGCTGGGTGTCAGAGGCGCGCACATAAGAGACGGGGACGCCGGTCGCCGCCTCGAACAGTTTCCACAATGGCAGGCCTTCCTGCTCGTTCATGGAGGAATAGACGGTGAGGGAGCCTTCGGCCTTGGCGGCGGCGGCGAGGTCCGGCGTCAGCCACGATTGCGTCTGCGCCACGGCGAGGGTGGGCGTCCAGAGCAGGCAAAGGGCCGGGCAGACGGCGCGCCAAGCAGAAAGTTTCAAGGTCGTTCCTCCATTTTGGGAGGACTGTATGCGCGCCGCGCCCGGCGGGCAACCCGGCTGGACCTTCGCGGATGGAGACCCTATAGGTCGCCGATCAACTCGGGGAGGGAGATCAAGATGTTCAAGCTTTTGGGGCTCGCCGGCAGCATTCGCCGCGCTTCCGTGTCCAAGGCGATTCTGCGCACGCTGGCCGAGAAGGCGCCTGCGGATGTGGATGTCTCGATCTTCGATCTGGGCGACATCCCGATGTTCAATCAGGATCTGGAGGCCGATTTGCCCGCCAGCGTGCGGGCGCTGCGCGAGGCGGTGGCGGCTTGCGACGGCCTGATTGTGGTCTCGCCAGAATATAACCACGGCATGTCGGGCGTCATCAAGAACGCCATCGACTGGGTGTCGCGGCCAGGCTACGCTTCGGTGCTGGTCGACAAGGGCGTGGCGGTCATCACCACCTCCGAGAGCCCGCTGGGCGGCGCGCGCGCCCAGGGCGATCTCCACAAGATGTTCCTCTCTTGCCTGTCGCGCATCGCGCCGGGTCGGGAGGTCTCTATCGGCGGCACCCAGAAAAGCGTCGTCGATGGCAAGTTGGTGGACGAGACCCAGATCCGCCGGGCCATGACGCTCATTGACGCCATGCTCGACGAGATCTGTCTGGTGCAGGGCCGTGCCAGGCGTTCGAAGGCGGGCTAGAGCGGTATCCGATCAATTTGCATGGAACACGGGAGGGGCGACGTCTCGTCGCCCTCACCACCGGGAGGGACGACGTCCTCGTCGTCCCCATGACAACGGGCGGGAGCTCGACCATTGGTGGGGAACCAGGGCGACGGGACGTCGCCCTGCCCGATGTGGACGACGGGACGTCGTCCCTCCCGGGTTCGGTACACCATGATCGGATGCCGCTCTAGACGCCCGTCGCCAGCATCTTCGCCACCATGGGCGCGAAATAGGTCAGCACGCCGTCGGCGCCCGCGCGCTTGAAGCCGATGAGGCTTTCCACCATCGCGCGGTCGGCGTCGATCCAGCCATTGTTGGCGGCGGCCATGATCATCGCATATTCGCCGGACACCTGATAGGCGAAGGTCGGGCAGCCGAACTCGTCTTTCACCCGGCGCACGATGTCAAGATAGGGCATGCCGGGCTTCACCATCACCATATCGGCGCCCTGTTCGAGGTCGAGCGCCACTTCGCGCAGGGCTTCATCCGAATTGTGCGGGTCCATCTGATAGGTGCGCTTGTCGCCCTTCAGCAGCCCGCCCGAGCCGACCGCGTCGCGGAAGGGGCCGTAGAAAGCGGAAGCATATTTCGCCGCATAGCTCATGATCTGCACATGTTCGAATTGTTCTGCGTCGAGCGCCCGGCGGATTTCGCCGATGCGGCCATCCATCATGTCCGAGGGCGCGATCACATCGGCGCCTGCGCGGGCCTGATTGAGCGATTGGGCCACCAGCGCGCGCACGGATTCGTCGTTGACGATCTCGTCGCCGCGCATGAGCCCGTCCTGCCCATGGCTGGTGTAGGGATCGAGCGCCACATCGGTGATGACGCCAATCTCGGGCGCCTCTTTCTTGATGGCGCGCACGGCGCGGCACACCAGATTCTCGGGGTTATAGGCTTGGGTCGCTTCCAGATCGCGCAGGGCGGGATCAGTGTTGGGGAAGAGGGCCAGCGCCGGAATGCCAAGCTTCATGGCCATCTGCGCCGCGCGCACCGCCTCGTCGATGGTCAGACGGTCGACGCCGGGCATGGAGGGCACCGGCTCGCGGCGATTCTGCCCGTCGATGATGAAAATCGGCCAGATGAGGTCAGCTGTGGTCAAGGCGGTCTCGCGCACGAGCCGCCGCGCCCATTCGGTGCGGCGATTGCGGCGGGGGCGGTGGGTGAGATCGAGACGGGCCGAAGCGGGATCGGCGAAAGGCTTGAAGGTAGAGGACATCGACGCGGTCTCCAGCGGGCGACGCAGGTCTAGCATGGCGGGGCGGGGGGCAGAAGGATTTGTGGGGAACCAGGCGTGGCTCCGGTTGGCGACTGTGTCGCCCGAGGCGTTATTGATGCAAGAATCACAGGCCTCTGGACATTCTGGCGCAAATGTCATCAAACCGTCGCAGCTAACCCGCATCCGCAAGGGCGGAGATTTGACATGATTGATCCTGAATTAAAAACTGCCCCCAAAGATCTGGAGCCGCCCAAGGCGAGCCTCCATCCTGCTGGCGTTCTCATCGAGGATGAAGAGCCCTCGTCCCTCGAATATTCAGAGTCCGTCGATGACGAGACGCTGCTCGACGAGGATGAGCTTGATTCTGAAAACGAGGGTGAGGCCGATCTTGCGGAAGAAGGCGCGTCCGGCGTTTTGGCTCGCCGACGCAAGAAGGTGCTGTCCGCGATCAGCGGCAAGAAATATCGCCGACGGGATATGGTGAACATCGACGGTTTGCGTCCGAGCCTCGCCGAACGCATCCGCTCCGATTTCCCAGATCTGCCCGCCAACGCCATGATCAGCCGCACGGAGCTGGCCCGCTACCGCATGATCTATGTGGAAGAGCTGCTGCAACAGGAGCATGGCGAGTTCACCGAACTCGACCGACAGGTGGCCGAAAGCATCTCCAATCAGGATACGATCGCCGAAAACACCGAAGAGGAATTCGAGGAGCATCGCACCCTTGGCGAGGTGCTGTCCGATCATCTGGCGAGCTTCGGCGGCAGCTGGGCCTTTTTGATCTCCTTCTTCCTCGTTCTCGTGATCTGGATGGGCTTCAACATCGTTCAGGGCGAGACTGCGGCTTTCGATCCCTATCCGTTCATTCTGCTGAATCTGGTCCTGTCCTGCATCGCCGCCATCCAGGCGCCGATCATCATGATGAGCCAGAAGCGGCAGGAGGCGAAGGACCGCCTGCGCGCCTTCAACGATTATCGGGTGAATTTGAAGGCGGAGCTTGAGATTCGCCATCTGCACGAGAAGATGGATTACCTGATCTCGAAACAGTGGCAGCGGCTCGCCGAAATCCAGCAGATGCAGCTGGAGATCATGCAGGAGCGGCGCATTAAACCTCGCAAGCCCTCGGCCAGCCTGGAAGCGGCGGCGGAGCAGGCCTGACGGCTCAAATCAGCTTGTCGCGGTTGCGCAGCGCTGGGAAGAGCCTCGACCAGAAGACGGCGATGGCGATCGAGCCGACGCCGCCCAGAACCACGGCGGCCACCGGTCCGGTCAGGGCCGCCAGAGCGCCTGATTCAAAGGCGCCCAACTCGTTCGAAGCGCCGATGAAGATCGTGTTCACCGCAGAGACCCGGCCGCGCATGGCGTCCGGGGTCTCCAGCTGAACAAGGGTCTGGCGGATCTGCACGCTCACCATGTCCGCGACGCCCGCGATGATGAGGAAGAACCCCGCCACAAAAATGTTCGTCGAAAGCCCGAAGCCGATGGTCGCCAGACCGAAAAGGGCGACGGCGCCGAACATCTTGTAGCCGCAGCGGCGTCCGACCCCTGTGCGGGCGATGGTCAGGGTGCAAGCCAGGGCTCCTACGGCGGGCATGCAGGAGAGGATGCCCAAACCCTGCGCATCGGTATGGAAAATGTCCTTCGCATAGGCGGGCAGCAGCGAGGTGGCGCCGCCCAGCAGCACCGCGAAGAGATCAACCGAGATGGAGCCCAGAATTGCGGGCTTTTGCCAGATGAAGCGCCAGCCGGCCGTCAGGGTGGTCCAGGTCACAGGCTCGCGCGGCGCGGCAGCCAGGCGCGGCTTGATGGCGGCGATCTGGGCGAGGCAGCCAAGATAAAACATGGTGGTGACGCTGAAGACCAGCTCCGGCCCGACCGTATAGGCGAGACCGGCGATGGCGGGGCCTGTGATCGAGGCGATTTGCCAGCTGGAGGAATTCCACGCCAAAGCGCTGGAGAAGGCCTCGCGCGGCACGATCATCGGGAGCAGAGCCTGGCTCGCCGGATTGGCGAAGGCGCGCGCTGTGCCAAAGAGCAGGATCAGGCCATAGACGATGTTCATGTCGATCATAGGCGTCAAAGCGCACCAGATCAGCCCCGCCGAGGCAAGCGTATTGCCGCCATAGCAGGCCATCAGCACCTTGCGGCGATCATATCGGTCCGCCACATGGCCGACCGCCAGCATGAAGACCACATTGGGGAGGAAGGCGAAAAGCCCGACCAGGCCCAGCGCCCAGACGCTGTTCGTGCGCGTATAGACCATCCAGCCGAGACCGACGTCGATCATCATGGCGCAGAGTGAGGAGAGAAAGCGAGATCCGAAGAAAAAACGAAAATCACGGGATCGGAAGGCGAGCCAGCCGTCGCCTTTTTGAGAGTCGGACATTGGATTATGAGGTTTCCGTGGGAAGGATGTTGGCCGCTATAGATGGGGGGCGCGGGCTACATGTCAAATGGTCAAGGCCGCGCCGGGCTCGCGCAGGGGGGCGTGACGCTCTATAACCTTCCCAAAGCAGGGGATATCGCATGACGACCGACGCAGAACGCATCGCCACTCTCGAGGCCCGCGTGGAGGCCCTGAGCGCCACCATCAAGACCGTGCTGACCACGCTGGTGCTGCGCGGCACGCTGACCAAACCCGCCGTAGACGCGATCCTGCGCGAGGCGGAAAGCCTGTTTCCGGCGACGCCGCAAGCGCGCGCACAAATCCAGACCGTGCGCGACGATCTGCCTGGAGTGATGCGCGCCGCCATGGGCCCGGAATCGGACCCGGATGATCACGGGCATTAAGCGGGGCTCACAGCGTCCCTGCAAGCGCCGTCAGCGCTTCAGGCTTGTAGACCACGCCCATATGGTCGACGCCGGGAATGAGGCGCACATCCACGCCCAGCGGCGCGAGTTCGCGGTGATAGGCTTGCGCGTCCATCAATTCGTCATCCGCGCCTGACAAGACGGCGATGCGGTCGCGGTTTTGTTCGAAGGCCTTTTTCCAGTCATCGGGCGCGGCGTAGTTTGTCATCAGGCGCCACGAATATTGAGCCGTGAGCATCATTTTCGTTCGGGGCGTCACGGCGAAGGCGAGGGTCGGCATGCCCTGCGGCCAGTCGATCCCCAATCGGCCGAGCAACTGAATCGCAATGATGCGCGGGATATCCGGCGCGGCCCAGCGGTTGGCGTCGGTCACGGGCCGGTTTGTCGGCGCCGAATAGCCCAGATAGGGCGCCAGTAGCACGAAGCGGTCGAACAAGGCGCCGCTGGGCCCCGCCGCGATGCGCAAGACAAAGCCGCCGCCGGAGGAATGGCCGATCATGGAAAAGCTGGCGGCGGCAAAGCTCTTGCGCAGCTCGCCCAGGAGATCTGCCACATCGTCGTCGATCTGGCCCATATAGGCGATGTCGCCGCGCGTTCCCGAGGCGCCGTGGCCGCGCATATCCATGTTCACCGCAGTGACGCCCGCCTGCGCGAGCGAGAGGCCGACCTGATTCAGGGCGATGGATTGCGCGGAGGAGCCATGAGCGAGCAGCGCCACCTTGTCGCGCGCTCCATTGGCCGCCGGATAGAGCCGGTAAGCGAGCCAGGTTCCATCGCGCGTCTGAAAGCGGGAGAGGGGAGGCGCGTCGTCGGCGCTGATCCGCTGCGCGCTTTCAGAGACCGAGGACAGCAGGGGCGGGGCGCTGAGCGGGGCCGCCAGCATCAGCGCTAGAGCGCTGGCGAGGGCGCCGATCAGCGCGAAAATGAGCATCAGGGCGAAAAGCATATACGGAAGCCTCGAAAACAGAGCGATCAAGTTCCCGCGATTCTGTTGTCAAGGTCAAGATTTTACCCCGCCGTCTCCCCGAACACCCCTTCAAACGCCCGCCGCAGCGCCGAATCAACTTCTGGCATGGTCACGGGCAGGCCGAGGTCCACGAGGCTCGTGACGCCATAATGGGCCTGCGCGATGCCGCAGGGCACGATCCCCGAGAAATGGGACAGATCCGGCTCCACATTCAGCGAGACCCCATGGAAGGTCACCCAGCGGCGCAGGCGGATGCCCAGCGCGGCGATCTTGTCTTCCGCCATGGAGCCGTCGAGCCCGCGCGGCTTGTCGGGACGGGCCACCCAGACGCCCACCCGGTCGTCGCGCCGCTCGCCCCGCACGTTGAAGGCGTCCAGCGTTTCGATCAGCCAGGCCTCCAGCGCGCAGACGAAGGCGCGCACGTCCTGTTTGCGCCGCCGCAGGTCCAGCATCACATAGGCGATGCGCTGGCCGGGACCGTGATAGGTATATTGCCCGCCGCGCCCGGCCTCATGCACAGGGAATCGGGGCTGGATCAAATCCTCGGGCTGAGCTGAGGTTCCCGCCGTATAAAGGGGTGGATGTTCGATCAGCCAGACGAGTTCTTGCGCCTCGCCGCGCGCGATGGCCTCGGCCCGCTCCTCCATGGTTTTGAGGGCCTCCTCATAGGAGACCAGACCGGGGGCGATGCGCCATTCCACCGGATTTCCGGGGCTCGTGGGCATCAGGCTCACGGTTGAGATGCGGGTGGGGGCGGGGGTTTCAGACACGGGCGGGCTCTCGAACTGTTCGCCGCTTTCTACACCATATGCGACTGAATCATGAAAAGCGTCGCTTCGGCCTTGTCAGGGGGGAGGCGATTTGTTAGTCACGCGCCTGCCGGTGTCGGGTTCGCCCCTCACCCAAGCGGTCGTGGCGGAATTGGTAGACGCGCTACCTTGAGGTGGTAGTTCTTTAACCGGAGTGGAGGTTCGAGTCCTCTCGACCGCACCATATAAAACGGCGTCCAGCGATGGGCGCCGTTTTCTTTTGGGACGTGTCCTCAGCTCCCGGGCTTGCGCGCCAGAAAGGCCGCCAGCGCGTCCGTCTCGGCCTTGTCGCCCGCGTGGTCGGCGGCCATGCGCTCATAGAATTTCGCCACAGCGGCGAAGAGTTCCGAGGCGGCTTCGTCAGCGGCGACGAATTGCGAAATTTCCTGCATCTCCGCCACCCAGCGATAGGCTTTGGAATACATGGCGGGGATCTGGCGTTCGAACCATGGCGTGAGCTGGGGCTGGCTTGCGGCCAGTTCATCGCGCAGATCGTGATCCGCGCCCGCCCGCACGGCGGCGAGCATCATGGCCGAGCCAAGCGCGGTCAGTCCCTTGGTGACGCCGCCGTAGCACATCTTCAACGCGGAGGCGGCGCCGACGTCGCCCTCCATCACGCGGATGTCGAGCCCATGGACGCGCAGCGCCGCCATGGCGGGAGCCTGGGCGCCCGAGCAATAGATGGCGGGCGTGTAGCCCTCCTTGGGCGGACCGCCGATGATGCCGCCATCCACAAAGGGGGCGCCAGCGCTCTCGATCACATGGGCGATGACCTTGGCGGTGTCCGGGTTCACCGCGTTCAGATCGGCGAAGACGGCCCTCTTCGTCGCTGCGCGCAGATGCGGCGCCATGCGCTGGGCGAAAGTCAGCGCGTCGCCGGGCGGCACGATGGAGAGGACGAAATCGGCCTGCGCCATATCGGGATCGCTCGCTGACTGCATGCCGGCGGCCCGGGCGCGGGCGGCGCTCTCCACGCTGCGCCCTTCGAGCGAGGTGATGACCCGCGCGCCCCCCTTGGTGAGGGCGGCGCCCACGCCCGCGCCCATGGTTCCTTGCGCGACGAGCGCGACGGTGATCGACATGCTTGGCCTCCTGATAAAGGCGCGATGCTATCAGGCGCGCCGCGTCTGTCCATGGTCGGGACGCGGTTGCGTGTCGTGGAAGCGGCCATAGTCGATGATCGCCATGCCATGCTCATCCTGGCCCAGAATATCCACGAAGCCATGGTTCCAGCGTAGCGCGTGGTGCTCATAGCCGTGGCGGGCGTACATGGTCTGGCCGGAGGTCTCGTCGAGGCCGCTCAGGGTGACGACGAAACTCGCCTGCGCTTTCGCCAGCGCACTGGCGTCCTGCCCATGCAGGGGGCTCGTCTCGTCGATGATGTGGAAGATGGTCCAGCTGAGGGCGAAGACCGGGTTTTGCGCGCGCTCAAGTTTGAGGTCGTGAAAGCGCCGCATGGTCTGGCCCTCGGCGCTGGTCTCCACGCGCGTCATCCAGAGCTTGGCGGTGGCCTCGGCCACCATATTGTGGCGCGCATTGGCCATGCGCAACATCAGGGCTTCGCGGCCCTCATAGGGGCCGATGACCGGATAGTTGGCGAAGAGCACCCGTGCGCGGGGCTTGGAGAAGCGCGCGAAGACCATGCCGGTCATCACCGCCATCACGGACATGCCCGTGAAGATCTCGATGGTGGCGATGAAATGACCGTAGCTTGTCTGCGGGTGCATGTCGCCATAGCCAACCGTGGCCAGCGTCTCGATGGAGAAATAGAAGAGATCCTCGAAGCCGGGCCGCACATTGGCGATGGGCGCGTCGCCCAGCCAGTAGAGCGTGGCGTAGAAGGTGTTGATGGTGAGGAACACCGCCGCGAAACTGGCGAAGAACAGGCTCCAGGGCGCCGTCATGCTGTGATGGAACAGATCGCGCCAGGCGTGGGAGCGCAGCCCGTGTGCGCGAACCTCGCGCGTGCCCACCCGCACCAGTCGACCCTTGCCGCGCGGACGGGGCGCATTCGCCTCAGCTCCCGGTTGCGGTGCGCGGGGGCGGGGCTCATTCTGGGTGTCTGATTCGTTGTGAGGGCGCATGATGGTTCTCAGTTTACCCGACATGATGGCGGTAGGCTTCTTTCTGTTCGCCTGGGTCAGCTATAGCATGGCTGTTCGTCTGGGTCTGATGCAGCGCGAGGGCCTCAATCATTCCATGAACCAGTATCGCATGCGCTGGATGGATGAAATGTCCCGCCGCGATGTGCGCATCGTCGATTCCGCCATCATGGCGAGTTTGCAGAACGGCGCGGCCTTCTTCACCTCCACCTCGCTGATCGCCATCGGCGGCGCCGCGACCATGCTGCGCGCCACCGATGACATGTTGAAGATCGTCGGCGAGGCCTCCATGGGTCTGGCGGCGGATCGAGTGCTCTGGGAGCTGAAGATCATCGGCCTGCTGGTGATCTTCGGCTACGCTTTCTTCAAATTCGCCTGGGCCTATCGGCTGTTCAATTTCACCGCGATTCTCATTGGCGCGACGCCCGCCCGCGCCGACCCCGACGAGACGGCGCGCGCCGCCATGGTGCGCCGCGCCAGCCGTATGAACATAGCGGCGGGCTCGCATTTCACGCGCGGACAGCGGGCGCTGTTTTTCGCGCTGGCCTATTTCGGCTGGTTCCTCGGCCCCTACGCCTTCATGGCGACGACAGCGGCGGTGATCTGCGTCATGGCGGCCCGGCAATTCAGCTCGGACGCGCGGCGGGCGCTGGAGGATGACGATAACCCCGCTTGACGCGGCGCTCCCATCCGCGCATGTCGTGGGCATGAGCCAAGATTCTGAGAAGACCAAGAAGTCCAAGCCCCCCAAGCCCGCGCCCGACAAGCCGGAGCGTCTGCCGCTTGAGGAGACGATCTTGCGTCTTTGCGGCGAGCGGGGCGTGGACAAGTCCATCTGCCCCACCGACGCCGCCAAGGCTTTCGCGCAGGCGCGCGGCGAGGATGAGCTGGCCTGGCGCCGCTGGCTGACGCAGGTGCGCTCCACCGCCGTGGGCATGGCCCGAAATGGAACGCTCATCATCTACCGCAAGGGCAAGCCAGCCGACCCCGACGATTTCCGCGGCGTGTATCGGCTGGGCCTGCCAAGGAGCGAGTAGGGATCAGCGATCCCACTCCGGCGCAAACCCCGGCTGCACCAACCGCCCGTCGGGCTTGGCGAGCGTTGAAATCGCGCGCATGTCCTCGTCCGGCAGCGTGAAGCCGAATACGTCCAGATTGTCGCGCTGGTGGCCTGCGCTTCCCGCCTTGGGGATCGCGACCACGCCTTGCTGCACATGCCAGCGCAGCACGATCTGCGAGGGCGTCTTGCCGTGTCTGGCGGCGATGGGCGCGATGGCGTTGTCGTCCGTCATCCGGCCCTGGCCGAGCGGGCAATAGGACACGAAGACCACATCATGTTGGCGGCAGGCCTCGAGCACCTTCGTCTGCGACAGGCGCGGGTGATATTCGCATTGGTTGGTGGCGATCTTCTCGCCATGTCCTGCTGCGAGGCGCACGGCGTCGTCCAGCATCGCCGCGGGAAAATTCGCTACGCCGATGTTGCGCGCATAGCCGCGGCTCTTCGCGTCGCATAGCGCCTCGATGGATTCAGCGAGCGCAATGTCCTTGTTGGGCCAGTGGATCAGCAGCAGGTCCACCTGATCGAGCTTCATGCGCGCAAGGCTCGCCTGCGCGGAGGCTTGCAGATCGCCCTTGGCGATATTGGTGGTCCAGACCTTCGTGGTGATGAAGACCTGATCGCGCGCCACGCCGCTGGCGCGCAGGCCTTCGCCGACCTCGGCCTCGTTCTCATACATGGCGGCGGTGTCGATGTGGCGATAGCCCAGTGATAGCGCCCCCGCGATGGATTGCACGGCGCTGGCGCCGGTGAGGCGAAACGTGCCCAGCCCGATGGCGGGGATTTGCGCGCCGGGGATGGGCAGGCGCGTGGCGGCGGCGGAAAGATCGGTCATGGGAGGTCTCTCAGGTCAGGGGAAGCAGGAGAACGGATTGCGCTGCGGGCCGTTGCAGGATCGCCTCATACCAGCGCTCCACATGGGCGCGCGGCTTGCGCTCCATGGGCAGATGCAGATAGCGGTGGACGCCGGGCGCCAGCGCGCAATCGGCCATGGTGAAGGCGGCGCCCCCGAGCCATTCGCTTCGCGCCAGCGCCTCTTCCAGAATGTCCATGGCGCGCTCGACCTTCGCGCAGGCGGCGGCGAAGTCGGCGGGCGTAACCGCCCCGGGGCTGCGCACGAGATTCCAGAAAACGGTGGTCATGGACGGGTTGTGGCTGGTCTGCTGCCAGTCCATCCAGCGGTCCGCCAATGCGCGGGCGCGGGGCTCGATGGGCCAGAGCGCGCCCGCGCCATGCAGCGCCGCCAGATAGCGCACGATGACATTGGATTCCCACAGCACGAGGCCGTCGTCCTCAAGGGTGGGCACCACGGAATTGGGATTCATCGCCATATATTCGGGAGATTTCACCACGCCGAACTGCATGCCCGCGTCGACGCGCTCGAAGGGCAGGCCCAGCTGTCCAAGGCAGAGCAGCACTTTCTGCACATTCAGTGAATTGGTCCGTCCCCAGAGCTTCAGCATGATGGTCCTTGCGAGGCGCGCAGGCTGCGCCGGGCAAGCTTACATGATGGTGAGGGCGGTGGGGAAGATCACTCCGCCTCGGTCTTGCGCCGCGCATATCGCGTGAGGTTGGCGGGCAGGGCGTTGGCGTCCTCCGCCCATGCCAGAAGATCGGCCTCGCCCACGGCGGCGCCTTCCTGAAAGGCGTGGTCTTCCTGTTTGTCGAGGGCGAGGCGGAACAGGACGGGGCCTTGCGTCTGCGCGCCCACCAGGCGACCGAGGCCCGCGCTCATCATGCGCATCCCATCGGTATATTGATCGAGGTTGGCGTAGCGCGCCATGGCCTCGAACAGGCCGAAGCAATAGCCGAAGACCCAGGCGTCTTCCGAGACGTCGGCGGGGCCAAGCTCGGCCGCCTCCATCTGAACGCCCAGAAGCGACGAGCCAATGTTGGCCAGGGTGTCGATGCGGTTCATGCTGTCAGCGGTCATGGGGCGGCTCTTTGCTGTGGTCGCCCCTGTATAGCCGCCCGCGCGCCTCAGCGCATCTCTTGCCTGCGCGCGCGTTTCTTGCCTGGCTCCAGATTGATGACGTTCACCACCTGCATGGCTGTCGGCTCCACCACCGTCAGGCTGCGGCCCGCCATGAAATATTTGTAGCCCTGATAGGCCGGGATGATCTTGACGACGGCCGGGGGCAGGGCGCGCAGGGGCGTCGTCTGTGGCACGGAAAGGCCAACCAGAATCGCGCCGCTGCGCGGAGGGCGGTCCTTGTCGATGGCGAGGGCTATGGCGGCGCGCTGCGGGACGGTGAGGCCGCTCTCCAGCGCAGGTTCGCCCGGGCCTGGCTTTGGGCGCGAGAGCATCGGGTCCGGCGGCCCCAGCGAGATCCCGGAGCCCGCGCTTCCGCCCACCTCGATTTGCGCGATCGCGGGAAGCGTGAGCAGCGGCGTCAAAGCAAGGGCGATGGCCAATGGCATGCGCATGCTGCTCTCCCGCGAAGCTGTCCTGCTCTCAGAACGGCAGGAGGCTCAGCGAGGTTCCGGCGCTCATGATGGGAAGATCGCGCGGCTTGTCGGCGTCCAGCGCGCCGGTGAAGGCGAGCCACTGCTTCTCATCGCCCCTGAAGGCGTTGCGGTCCACATTGCCGACGATGCCGGGAATATAGGCGTCCGACTGGAACTGCCAGAAATGCCACTGGCGCGCGCCATATTTCACATGGGGCGAATATTTCACGGAACGCACCCAGATGGGATATTCTTCCAGTTCGTTGGGCTGCAAGATCGCTTCGTAAAAATCGACCGTCGTGTAGATGACGGGCTTCTTGCCGTAATGGCGCTCCATCGCGCGCAGCATTTCACGCATTTCGGCGACGGCCGCGCCGCGTTCGAGATGACGCTTGCAGCTCTTGGACTCCGGCGTGGCTTCCACATCCAGCACGGGGGGCAGGGCGTCCGGGTCTACCGGCACGGTCTGGGTGAACAGCCGCATTTCGTCCTGCCAGGGACGGCACCAATAGACAAAATGATAGGCGCCGCGCTGAACGCCCGCCGCCTTCGCCTCCTTCCAGTTTTGCTGGAATTTGGGATCGACATAGTCGCCGCCTTCGGTCGATTTGATATAGGCGAATTTGACCCCGCTGGCCTTCACGGTCCGCCAGTCGATGTCGCCCTGATATTTTGAGACGTCGATGCCGTGGATCGGAAAATCGTGGGGGAAGGGGCCCGTGAAGGAACTCTTCGAGGGGTGAATGGCGCCGGTCATGTCGGCGAAGGGAATGGCGGAGCCGCAACCGCTCAACGTCGCGGCCGCAAGAGCGGCGACGAGGGGAGCCTTCCAACGCTGGGGTACAAGACGCAAACTGAACATGGCGTGATTTTTACCGTGCAGTTGCAAATGCTTCGTTAACGCGCGCGTCAGGCGAGGCCAAACCAGAGCGTCGCGATTCCCAGAAAGGCGAAATTGCCCACCACATCCGTCACCGTGGTCACAAATGCGCCCGACGAGACAGCCGGATCGTAGCCCAGCCGGTCCAGCGTCAGGGGAACCATGATGCCGCCAAGCGCCCCCGCGATCAGGTTCGTCACCATGGCCAGCGCGATCACGACGCCGATGCCCGCGCTTTCAAACCAGACCCCGGCGCCAATGCCCGTGAGAATGCCGAAGGCCACGCCATTCAGCATGCCCACCGTGACCTCGCGCATGGCGACGCGCATGGCGTTGCTGGATGACAGCTCGCGGGTGGCGAGCGCGCGCACGGCCACGGTCATGGTCTGGGTCGCCGCATTGCCGCCCTGGCTCGCCACAATCGGCACCAGCACGGCCAGCGCCACCATTTTCTCCAGTTGACCTTCGAACATGCCGAGCACGGAGGAGGCCATGAAGGCCGTGACGAGATTGACGAAGAGCCAGGTGAAGCGGCTGCGGGTGATCCACATCACCGAGGAGGACAGCTCTTCCCCGGCGCGCACGCCGCCGAGCGCCTTGATGTCTTCTTCCGCCTCTTCCTCGATGACGTCCACGATGTCGTCGATGGTGATGACGCCCACGAGTCGGCCGTTTACATCGGTCACCGGGGCGGAGACGAGGTTGTAACGTTCGAAGAGGCGCGCCACCTCTTCCTGATCTTCGGACACATGGACCGAGTGGCGCTCTCGCATCAGCTCATCGAGCCTTGCGGAGCGGCGCGCGCGCACCAGGGCGTCGAGGAAAACATTGCCCAGCAGGTGGTGGGCTGGATCGACCACGAAGACTTCGAAGAAGGAATCGGGCAGATCGTCGTCGCTGGCGTCGTGGATATGGTCGAGCGCCTGGCCTGCGGTCCAGAAGGGCGGTGCGGTGAGCAGGGTCGTCTGCATGAGACGGCCTGCGGACTGTTCGGGATAGTCGAGCGAGCGTTGCAGGGCGGCGCGGTCGACCGGCGACATGGCCTCCAGAATCTCGGCCCGCTCCTCCCGGTCGAGATCCTCCAGAATGGCGACGGCGTCGTCGCTCTCGAGGTCGCGCATGCCCTCTGCCACGGTCTCCGCGGGCAATTCGTCGAGAATGTCCTCGCGAACATTGTCGTCGATCTCGATCAACGCAGTAAAGTCGAATTCTCGCCCCATAAGCTCGATAAGGCGGGGACGGTCCTCGTGATCCAGCGCCTCGATCAGGTCGCCGACATCAGCCTCGTGCAGATGGCCGACCAGCTTGAGCAGCCCTGCGGCGTCGTGGCTGGCGATGGTTTGGGCCACCGCCTCCACGAAGGCGCGGTTGAGGTTGCCCTCTTCATCGCGCAGGCCGATGGGGTCGGGCGTCGGGTCTTTGGCGGCGACGTCGGGCATGGCGTTCCGGTTCAGCGCGAGGGACTCGTGCTACTTACGTGTGGAGCCTTGCGCTGGCAATCGCCACTGCGAGGCCGGGAAGACTCAGGCTAAGTTATGCGAAAGCAAGGATCGTGTTGATGGCGAGCTATCCCCTGTTGCGAATAGCCACGTTGGTCGGCCTTTGGGCCGCAGCTGCGCCTGCGCTGGCGCAGGAGGCCTGTTCCCATGTCGGCGCGCTGGGCACCTCGCGCGTGATGGAGGTCAACCCGAAGGGGGGCCTGAAAGTCGGCCTGAAGTCTTATCCGCAAACGCTTGCGCTGGAAAAAGGCGAGGTTGTGCTGACCTTCGACGATGGCCCATCGCCAGCCACGACCGGCGCGGTGCTGAAGGCCCTCGACGACGAATGCGTGAAGGCGACGTTTTTTCTGGTGGGCCGCAATGCGCAGGCCAATCCCACGTTCGTGCAGCGTGAACAAGCGGCCGGCCACACGCTGGGACACCACACATTCAGTCACCCTTTTGTGACCATGCGGGGGCTTACCGAGGCGGCCGCCATGGCTGATATGGACGCTGGCTTCGCAGCCGATGACCGCGCCGCTTATGGCCGGGCGGACGGCGCGCCGCGCACGCCTTTCTTCCGCTTCCCCGGTTTCGCCGACACGCCCGAACTCGATAGCTGGCTCGCCCGCCGCAACATCGCGATCTTTGGCGCGGATCTGTGGGCGTCCGACTGGGTGGAGATGGCCCCGCAGACGACCATGGAGCTGCTGCTGACCCGGCTCGACAAGGCGGGCAAAGGGATCATCCTGCTGCATGACACCCGCCCCCAGACCGCAAAAATGCTGCCTGATCTGTTGCGTGAGCTGAAGACGCGCGGCTACCGGGTGGTCCACATCGTGCCCGCGCGGGGCGACGAGCCCACGGCGCTGACCAAGGCGGAGCCCGGCTGGACCTCGGAGACCGAGGCCGCCATCGCGAAGGTCTGGCCGAAGATTCTGGTGGAGAAGCGGCGGATGGCGAAGCCGACGGGCGGGTGATATTCTCTCAAGGCGCGCTGGTGGGAGGGGGATGGCATGACGAAGATCGCGCTGGTGACGGGCGGCGGTTCGGGGATCGGCCGCACGGCGGCTGTGGCGCTGGCGGGCGCAGGCTTCACGGTGGTGGTGGCTGGCCGCAGGCCCGAGCCGCTGGAGAAGGTCGCTGCGGAAATCGTCGCGCAGAGCGGGGCCGCGCTGGCGGTAACGTGCGACGTTTCGCAAGAGCCGCAGGTGGCTGTTTTGTTCGAGACCATCGCGAAAACTTACGGGCGCCTCGATGTGTTGTTCAACAACGCCGGGCTTTTCTCACCGCCCGGCCTGCTCGAAGACGTGACGGTCGCCAACTGGAAAGCGGTGGTGGACGTCAATCTGAACGGCGCTTTCTGGTGCACCCAGCACGCCTTCAAGATCATGAAGGCGCAGAGCCCGCGCGGCGGGCGCATCATCAACAACGGCTCCATCTCCGCCCACGCGCCGCGCCCCAATTCAGCGGCCTATACGGCGACCAAACACGCCATGACCGGGCTTACGAAAGCGGCAGCGCTGGATGGCCGCAAATATGACATTGCGGTAAGCCAGATCGACATCGGCAACGCCGAAACCGACATGACCGGACGCATGCGCATGGGCGTGCCGCAAGCCAATGGCTCCATCGAGGCGGAGCCGCTGATGGATCTGAAGCATGTGGCCGACGCCATGGTCTATATGGCCAATCTGCCGCTGGAGGCGAATGTGCAATTCATGACGGTGATGGCGACGAAGATGCCGTTCATCGGGCGGGGGTGAGGGGCGTGAATGTGGGGAGAGATTAGAGAGTGGGGTTCCACGCGACTTCATCGTTAGAGCGGCATCCGATCATGATGTGCCGAACCCGGGAGGGACGACGTCCCGTCGTCCACATCGGGAGGGGCGACTTCCCGTCGCCCCTCCCGTGTTCGTCATGTCATGCTGTCGCCAGTTCCATGGAAATTGATCGGATACCGCTTTAGCGCTTCGCCCTCCCCACAGGGGGAGGGTGCGCAGCTGACGATCTAAAAAACTAACGCGAACTTACGGAAACTAAGCTTTCTCGTACTGCAACACGCCCGCCACATAAGTCGCCTGCACGGCGCGGTCGTCGCCCAGCGTCATCTGGATGAACAAAGCTTCGTGAATATCCTTCGCCAGATCCATGCGATAGGCGATCAGCGGCGTCGATTTCATGTCGAGCACCACGATGTCAGCCTCCATGCCCGGCGCGACGGAGCCCACCTTGTCTTCGAGATACATGGCCTGCGCCGAGCCGCGCGTCGCCAGATAAAGCGCATGGCCTGCGCTGAGGCGATGCTTGTGCACCATGGCCGCTTTATATGCCTCGCCAAGCGTGGTCATGATCGAGAAGGACGTGCCGCCGCCGATGTCGGTGCCCAGCCCCACGCGCAGCGGACGGTCCGCCCGTTTGGCGCGTGCGATATTGAAGGCGCCGCTTCCGATGAAGGCATTCGAGGTGGGGCAATGGGCGATGGCTGAGCCTGCGCCATGCATGCAGCCCATCTCGTCTTCGTTCAGATGTACGCCATGGCCGAAGATGGCGCGGGGCCGACACAGGCCTGCGTGGGCATAGACGTCGGTGTAGTTCTTGCGCGCGGGAAACAGGTCGCGCACCCATTCGATCTCGTCGAGATTTTCCGATACATGGGTCTGCATGTAGCAATCGGGATGTTCACGCCACAAGGCGCCCGCCGCCGCCAGCTGTTCGTCCGTGCTGGTGGGGGCGAAGCGTGGCGTGATGGCGTACATCAGCCGCCCGCGCCCATGCCATCTTTTGATCAGCGCTTTTGAATCGTCATAGGAGCTTTGCGCGGTGTCGAGCAGGAAGGACGGCGCGTTGCGGTCCATCATCACCTTGCCTGCGGCCATGCGCATGCCCAATCGTTCGGCCTCCTCGAAGAGCGCGTCCACCGATTGCGGAAACACCGTGCCATAGACGCAGCTTGTGGTGATGCCGTTGCGCAGGCTCTCGCGCAGGAAGATCTTGGCGGCGGCGTGGGCATGGTCCTTGTCGGCGAATTTCCCCTCCGCTGGGAATGTGTAAGTTTCCAGCCAGTCGAGCAATTGCGTGCCGAAGGAGGCGATCACCGCCGCCTGGGGAAAATGCACATGGGTGTCGAGAAAGCCCGCGCTGATCAGCGCGTCACGCCCGCAGTTGCGGATCGGCAGATCGGGCGGCAGCAGGGGGCGCACTTTTTCATAAGGGCCGAAATGGGTGATGCGACCGCCGCCCATCGCCACGATGGCGTCGGACTCGTAGACCATCGTCGCCTCCAGCCCCTCTGCAAAAGGGTCGCCCGTGTAGGTGAGCGCGGGGCCGCGCAGGGCGTGGGTGGGGGGCTGAACGGTCATGCGTTGGTATCCTCGTGCCGCCCACAGTCCCACGGACCTGGCGTCGAGTTCAAGCGTGCGGGTGAGAAAAGCGTCGCCTGTGCATGACGGTCCGCAGCCGCTTGCGCCCGCCCGCATGGCGGTTACAAGGCAGCATGCCTTTGCACATCATCAAACTTTGCGTCGGCGCGGATTCGATCCGCGACATGGAGGAGTGGATCGCCGCCACGCTCGCCATGAAACGCGCCGCCGGGCGCAAGCCGGAGCAGGTCCATACCACGCGTTCCTCGCCCAAGCGCGCTGAAGAGGTGCTGGATGGGGGCTCGCTCTATTGGGTCATCAAGAGCCAGATCGCCGCGCGCCAGAAGATCGTCGACCTGCGCTCGGTCACGGATGCAGAGGGGATCGCCCGTTGCCAGATCGTGCTGGAGCCGACGCTGGTGCAGGTCATGCCCCGCCCGCAGCGGCCCTTCCAGGGCTGGCGCTACCTCGCCGACCACGAGGCGCCGAAAGATCTGAGCGCAGGCGCGGGCGAACTCGCCGAAATGCCCGAGGAGCTGCGCCGCGAATTGCGCGATCTCGGGCTGCTCTGAGCCGAAGGGTGGCGAGACCCGCCACCCCTTGTTCATCGCAAGTTACGCGTCGCCCATGCCGCCGGTGGCCAGAAACTTCTCCAGCCAGTGGATGTCATAATCGCCGTTCTGCACATCCGTATTGCGCACCAGCGTGCGGAACAGGGGGATGGTTGTGTCGATCCCGTCCACGATGAATTCATCCAGCGAGCGGCGCAGGCGCATCAGGGCTTCGTTCCTGGTGCGGCCGTGGACGATCAGCTTGCCCACCAGCGAGTCATAGTTCGGCGGGATCGTGTAGCCCTGATAGACCGCCGAATCCACGCGCACGCCAAGGCCGCCGGGCGGGTGATAATAGGAGATCTTGCCGGGCGATGGACGGAAGGTCGCGGGGTGTTCGGCATTCACGCGGCATTCGATGGCATGGCCGGAGAACTGCACGTCCGCTTGCGAAATCGTGAGCGGCGAGCCCGCCGCGATCTTGATCTGCTCCACCACCAGATCAATGCCGGTGATCATCTCCGTCACCGGATGCTCGACCTGAATGCGGGTGTTCATTTCGATGAAATAGAACTCCCCGTCTTCATAGAGGAACTCGACCGTGCCCGCGCCCGAATAGGACAGATCGCGCATGGCCTGGGCCACGATCTCGCCAATCTTGCCGCGCTGCGCATCGTTCAGCGCGGGGGAGGGGCTCTCCTCCAGCACCTTCTGATGGCGGCGTTGCAGGGAGCAATCGCGCTCGCCCAGATGAATCGCGTTGCCGCGTCCATCGCCCAGCACCTGAATTTCGATGTGTCGGGGCTTTTCGAGATATTTCTCGAGATAGACCGCATCGTCGCCAAAAGCCGCCTTGGCTTCGGTGCGCGCGGTCGACAGCGCCACCGACAGATCGTCGGGCGTGCGCGCCACCTTCATGCCGCGGCCGCCGCCGCCCGAAGCCGCCTTCACCAGCACCGGAAAGCCGATGTCCTTGGCGATGCGCATGGCCTCGTCGTCGTCCGTCACGCCGCCTTCGGAACCGGGCACGCAGGGAATGCCGAGCCGCTTGGCGGTGCGCTTGGCCTCGATCTTGTCGCCCATGATGCGGATATGTTCCGCCTTGGGGCCGATGAAGGCGATGTTGTGGTCCGCGAGGATCTCCGCGAAGCGGGCGTTCTCCGACAGGAAGCCGTAGCCCGGATGGATCGCCTCGGCGCCCGTGATCTCGCAAGCGGCGAGCAGGGCGGGGATGTTGAGATAGCTTTCGCGCGCGGGGCCGGGGCCGATGCAGACCGACTCGTCGGCCAGCTTCACATGCATGGCGTCGCGATCCACGGTGGAGTGGACGGCGACGGTCTGGATGCCGAGCTCCTTTGCGGCGCGCAGAATGCGCAGCGCGATTTCGCCCCGGTTCGCGATGAGGATTTTGTCGAACATGACGGCCTTCTGGTGAGCTGCGCTCACTCGATCACGAGCAGGGGTTCGCCGTATTCGACCGGTTGGCCGTCCTCGACGAGAATGGCGGTGACAGTGCCGCCGCGCGGAGCGACGATGTCGTTGAAGGTCTTCATCGCCTCGATCAGCAGGATCTTGTCGCCCGCCTTCACCTGGCTGCCGACCTCGACGAAGGCCTTGGAATCGGGCGAGGGGCGGCGATAGGCGGTGCCGACCATGGGGGACTTCACCGCGCCGGGGTTCTCGGCGCCGGTGGGCGCGGGAACGGCAAGGGTCGGCGGCGGGGCGACGACGCCAGCGGAGGGCGCGGGCGCATAGGCCACGGCCTGCGGCGCTTGCTGCATCTGCATGGGGGCCGCGACCGCAGCCTGGCGAGCCACGCGGATATGCAGGCCCTCGAAATCGACCTCGATTTCGGAAAGGTCGTGGTGGGCGACGATGCCCGCCAGTTGCTCCACCAGCGCGGTGTCGATGCCGCTGGCGGGCGCGTGCTCAGGCGCAGCGCTCTTCACCGCCGCCTTTTTGGTCACAGGCGCCTTTTTGGCGGCGGCCGCCTTGACGGGCGCGCTCTTCTTGGGGGCGCGTTTGGCGACGCCCGCCTTGGGCTGAGGTTTCTTCATGGATCAGCTCTTCTTCTGCGGCGCGTCGGCCAGAACGGCCTCCAGCGCGAGTTCATAGGATAAAGCTCCAAAGCCGAGGATCACGCCTGCGGCCACGGGAGCGATGAAGGACTGGTGGCGAAAACTTTCACGCGCATGCACGTTTGAAAGATGCACTTCGATCACATGGGCTTTCGCGCCGCGGATCGCGTCATGGATGGCGATGGACGTGTGGGTACAGGCGCCCGCGTTCAGGATCACCGGCTCGCCAGCCGCGCCCGCTTCCTGAATCCAGGTCACGAGGTCGCCCTCGTGATTGGATTGACGGAAGGTGATTTCGGCGCCCCTGGCGGCTGCGAGGGCGCGCAGGCGCGTCTCGATATCCGCGAGCGTGACGGACCCATAGGTCGTCGGCTCTCGCGTTCCGAGCAGGTTCAGATTCGGTCCGTTCAGAATGTGGATGACAGACATTTCGCTACGGTGGGCCGAAGACGCTCAGGGCGTCCGAAAGACAAGGCCCGCCGTAATATCCCGATTGGGCGCGTGAGGGAAGCCTCGCCGTGCAAAGGCTTGTGGCTAAGCCCTCAGCCGCAAGCGGTTTTACCGCATTTGCGCAGATTGCCGATCTTGGACACCAGCTCATCGTGACCAACCGCGCCCACGATCACTTCGTCGGCGAGCACGAAGGTCGGCGTGCCGGTGAGCTGCAATTTATCGGCGACCGTCATGACCTCCTGCAAGCTTGCGTGGGTTTCCGGGCTCGCGGCGTCCCTGGCCAGCCGGTCCATGTCCGCGCCAGCGTCCCTTGCGGCGGCCAACGCCTGCGCCTTGCCGACCTGTCCGCGCGTTGCAAGGAGTTTGGCGTGGTATTGCCAGTACTTGTCGCCCTTGGCCTGGTTTCGCATGGCGGTGGCGATTTCGGCCGCTTCGACCGAGCCTGGTCCCAGAACCGGAAAGTCCTTGATCACCAGCCGCAGATCCGGATCTTCCTTGAGGAGCTTTGCGATGTCGTCGAGGGATTTTTTGCAGTAGCCGCAGTTATAGTCGAAAAACTCCACCAGCGTGATCTTGCCGTTGGGGTTGCCCAGCACCGCCTGACGCGGGGAATTGAAGAGCTGCGGCGCCAGATCGCTGATCGCCTTCACCCGGGCGGCTTCTTCATCGACTTTCTGCTTGCGCTCCAATTCGGTGAGCACGTCGCGGATGACCTCGGGGTTCGCCATCAGATAATCCTTGATGACGCCCTGGATCTCCGCGCGCTGGGCGGCGCTGAGCTCGGCTTGCGCGGGAGCGGCGGCCATGAGGCCGACCAGAACGCCCAATGCAAGAACGCCACCTTGCAGGCGACGGCGGATGGTGGCGAAGGACATGCTGGTGCTCCAGGTGAGGATGCGGCGTTCATGGACGTCTGATCGGTAGCAGTCGAACCGTGGCGGAACCACGATTTTGAGAACCCGGCTAAAACTTGGGCGGGCGATAGTTGAGGATATCGTCCGCCTTCAGCCAACCAGGCGAGCCTTCGGCGAACTGGCGTTTTGCCCGGTCAGCCTGAGTTCTGGCCTCTATATAGCGCCCATTCAGGAAAAAACCCTGCGCGGCTGCAAGTTGGGACTGGGGCACATTGCCCTTCTTGTCATAGGCCATCGCCAGATACTGAAAGGCTTCGCCATCTTCCGGGTCGCTCTGGGAGGCCTGGGTCAGCACCTTGACGGCCTCGTCCGCCTGATCGGCGGCCACCAGCGCATGGCCGAGCAGCACTTTGATGGGCAGTCCTTGCGGGGCCAGACTCACCGCTTTGCGCAGGGAGGGCAGGGATTCGCGCGCCTTCCCAGATTCGAGCAAGGCTTGCCCCTTCAACTCGTAGAAATAAGGATTATTGGGCTGCGCCGCGATCAGCGCATCCACCTGGGTCTGGGTGTCGGCGATCCGCCCGAAGCGGTAGGCGGAAACCGTGCGGGCGTATTTGGCGGCCAGCGATTGATCCGAAAGGGGATAGCGGCGCGCGATTTCGGCGGGCGTTCCCATGAAGCCCACGAGCTTGGCGCGCACCAGGTCGTGCCGGGCCTGAAGACCGGGTTGTTCGGGGGCGTTGTAGGTCGGGCTCGCCTTGGCGGCGGCGTCGAGATTGGACAGGCGCTCGCGGGGCAGGGGGTGGGTCTGCAAATAGGGGTCGATGGATGAGCTCATGAACAGCGATTCGTTTTCGAACCGCTCCAGCGTGACGAGGAGCCCCTTGGCTGACTGGCCTGTGGCCTGAAGATATTTGACCGCCGCGCGGTCGGCGGTTTCTTCCTGGGAGCGCACATAGGAGAGCAGCGACCGGCGCGCCAGCTCCTGCGGCCCTAACAACATGCCCATTTGTCCCGCGCTGTCGGCGCCGACCGGCGCGCCGGGGCGGTTGTTGCGCGCCGTCGCCACCACGCCGCCGGCGCCCACCAACATGCCTGCGATGGCGAAGATCTGCGCCTTCGCCATCTCCGCATGAAGCCCCGCAAGATGGCCGCCCGCGATGTGGCCCGTCTCATGCGCCAGCACGCCAATGATCTCGTTGGGCGTCTTGGCGTCCATGATGGCGCCCACATTGACGAAAATCTTGCGGCCGTCCGCAACGAAGGCGTTGAAGCTGCGGTCGCCGATGAGGATGATCTTCGTCGCCCCGCCATTGACGCCGGCGGCCTTGAAGATGGGCGTTGCGTAATCGCGCAGCAATTGTTCTGTTTCCGCGTCGCGGATCACGCCCGGCGTATTTTGGCCCATGCCCTGCTCCTGGGCGAGGACAGGGGACATGGCGGGCGATGCTGCGGTGATCAGAGCCATCAGCAGGCCAGCGAGGCGCGCTGGCGCCTTGGTCGGCTTGCTGATAGGGGTCCGTCTAACCACCTGAACCATAACTGTCATCCTCTGAGGCGTCCCCACTAGGGAAGCACGGTCATTATGGCGGTAACTTGGCGCGGGCGACAGATGCAACTTCATAGCGCGAAGGCGAATGGCTGACATGTCACAATCGGGCAACCCCTTTGACCCCTCGCGCCGCAGCAACGTAGCGGCCTTTCTTGCGCTGGATGTGCTTGGCGCGGCTGGCGCGCTGGAGCGGGCGGGGCGCGACATCGTGCATCTGGAACTGGGCGAGCCGGGCGCGCCCGCCCCACGTCTCGTTGTGGAAGCTGCGCGCGCGGCTCTCGATCTGGGGCGCATCGGCTATACTGAAGCGCTGGGGCGTCCCTCGTTGCGCGCCCGAATCGCCGCTCATTACCAAGAGATCCATGGGGTTTCGGTGGATCCCTCGCGCGTCGTCGTGACGACTGGCTCGTCGGCGGGCTTCATTCTGGCCTTTCTCGCCCTGTTCGATGCGGGCGCCCGGGTGGCTGTCGCCGCCCCCGGCTATCCCGCCTATCTCAACATCTTCCATGCGCTGGGCCTTGAGAGCGTGTCGCTGGCGACCGGGCCGGAGACGGGCTATGTCGTCACCGCCAAAATGATCGAGGAGGCCCACGCCCGCACGCCCTTGCAGGGCGTGTTGTTGATGAGCCCCTCCAACCCCTCCGGCGTGATGATGAGCGCCGCTCAATTGAAAGCCGTGTGTGAAACCTGCGACCGGCTCGGCATCCGCTTCATTTCAGACGAGATCTACCACGGGCTCACCTATGAGCGCCCGGCCGACACCGCGCTCGCCTTTTCACGCAATGTGGTGGTGGTGAACTCCTTCTCGAAATATTTCTGCATGACCGGTTGGCGCATCGGCTGGCTGGTGTTGCCGGAAAATGTCGTGCGACCGGTGGAGCGGCTGCAACAGAGCCTTTCGATATCGGTGCCCTATCTCAGCCAGATTGGCGCCGAGGCTGCGTTTGACGCGGTCGAGGAGCTGGAACAGGTGAAGGCCGCCTATGCGCGCAACCGGGCGCTCATGCTTCATGAGCTGCCGGGCATGGGGCTGGGCGATTTCCACCCGGTCGACGGCGCCTTCTACGTTTATGTGGACATCAGCCGTTTCACCAATGATTCCGTCGATTTCTGCCGTCGCCTGCTGCACGAGGCGGGCGTCGCCGCCACCCCCGGCCTCGACTTCGACCGCGTGCGCGGCCACCACACCATGCGGCTGTCGTTCGCTGGCGGCGAAAGCGCCGTGCGCGAGGGCGTGACGCGGATCGGGCGGTGGTTGAAGGCCGGGTAGGGCGCTCAGGGTCCGATTTTCAACTCACCCCCCAAACGAAAACGGCGCCCGAGGGCGCCGTTCGCATTTAACCGCCGAAGCTCTGCTTGGCGCGCTGCCACCAGCCGGAACGCTTGGGCCGGTTGGGGTCGATGGGCGCTTCTGGCAGGGGCGCTGGCGGGGCTTCGCGAACCGGCGCGGGCTCGGGAGCCGCCGCGACGACGGGCTCCGCGATGATCAGTTGCGGCGGCGCAGCCACAACCGGCGTCTCGATCGGCGCCTGCGCGACGGGCCCATGGGTTTCAACATGCGCCTCAACATGCGGCTCGGCCTGGGCCTCCACATGCACATGGGGCTGTGCGAAGGGCGGCGCGGGAATCTCCACCGGGGCGACCGGGGTTTCGGCCGCAGGGGCGAAGTCATCGACGGGCGCAGCGCTGATCAGCGCGCCCTCTTCAGAAACGCCCGCTTCGCCTTCACCCTCGCCACGCTCGCGACGGCGATTGCGTCCGCCACGGCGCGAGCGGCGGCGACGGCGGCCGGCCTCTTCGGCATTTCCTTCGGCGTCGAAGCCCTCGGCCTCCGCCTCGTCGCTGTCGCCATCGGACACGGTGGCGTCCGCCAGCGAACCGGGGATGTCGCCAGCGATTTCCGCCATCATAGCCATGCCGGTGTCGGAAGGCTGCGGCGCGTCGGTCGGCAGGAAGCCGCCTTCACGATCATTGCGGCCGCCCCTGCGCCGACGGCGGCGCCGACGACGGCTCGCCTCGGCCTCCCGGGCCGACTCGCCCGCTTCGGCGTTCTCGCCCTCCGTCTCGCTCTCGGCGCCCTCCGCGGTCTCCTCGTCGTCCCCCTCGGTCTCCTCGACGTCGTCCTCGATATCCTCGGGGATGATGGAGTCGATGCGCACCATGTCCTGGCGGCGGATCTCCGGGGGCGGGGAGGCCAGTTCGCCACGCTCGAGCGCGTGATGGACCGTGCCAGTCAAGGTCTCGTCGCCCGCCACCATGATCGACACGCCAAAGCGCGCCTCGATGTCATGCAGGTGGCTGCGCTTCTGGTTGAGGATGTAGAGCGCCACTTCGCTGCGGGCGCGCACGATCAGGTTATATTGCGCGTTCTTGATCAGCGCGTCTTCCAGCACGCGCAGGATATGCAGCGCGATGGACGCGACCGAGCGCATCATGCCCGAACCCGCGCAATGCGGACAAACGATGGTCGAGCCTTCCAGCACGCCGGTGCGGATGCGCTGACGCGACATTTCCAGCAGGCCGAAATGGGAGATGCGGCCAACCTGGATGCGCGCGCGATCGTTCTTCAGCGCTTCCTTGATGCGCCGCTCGACCGACCGGTTGTTGCGGTTCTCCTCCATGTCGATGAAATCGACCACGATGAGGCCCGCCAGATCGCGCAGACGCAGCTGGCGAGCCACCTCGTCGGCGGCCTCCAGATTGGTGCGCACGGCGGTGTCTTCGATATTGTGCTCGCGGGTCGAGCGGCCCGAGTTCACGTCGATGGCGACGAGGGCTTCCGTCTGGTTGATGACGATATAGCCGCCGGACTTCAGCGTGACCACGTTGGAGAACATGGCGTCCAGCTGCGCCTCGACGCCAAAGCGCGCGAAGACGGCCTGGGGCTCGCGCCACGGCAGAACATTCTTCACATGCGTGGGCATGAGCAGGCGCATGAAGTCGCGGGCCTCGCGGAAGCCCTCTTCGCCTGCGACGACCACATCGTCGATGTCCTTGTTGAAGAGATCGCGGATCGAACGCTTGATCAGCGAGCCTTCCTCATAGACGAGGTTGGGGGCCGACGACTTGAGGGTCAGCTCGCGCACGGTCTCCCACATCCGCAGCAAGTACTCGAAATCCCTACGGATTTCCTGCTTGGTGCGGCTGGCGCCGGCGGTGCGCAGGATGACGCCCATGCCTTCCGGCACTTCGAGATCCTGAGCGAGCTCCTTGAGGCGCTTGCGGTCGGTCGCGTCGGTGATCTTGCGGGAAATGCCGCCGCCGCGCGCGGTGTTGGGCATCAGCACCGAATAGCGGCCGGCGAGCGACAGATAGGTGGTCAGCGCGGCGCCCTTGTTGCCGCGCTCTTCCTTCACGACCTGGACGAGCAGCACCTGACGGCGCTTGATGACTTCCTGAATCTTGTACTGGCGGCGCATGCGCGGGGCGCGCATGGGCATTTCTTCGAGCGCGTCGCCACCCAGCTGCTCGACAGCCTCGGCCTCTTCGTCGCGCTCTTCATCGTCCTCTTCGTCGTCGGATTCGTGATCGTCCTCGCCGCGCGCCTCGGTGGGCTGCTCGTCGTGATGATCTTCGTGATGCGCGTGGGCAGGCTCTTCATGACGCTCTTCAGCCTCATGCGAATGGCTTTCGACAGGCGCGGCATGATCGACCTGTTCCGCCACCGGCTCGGCATGATGCTCATGCGCGGCTTCAGCCTGGGGGGCGTGTTCGGCGTGGGGGGCGTGATCCTCGACATGGGGCTGCGCGTCCGCATGGGTCTGCGGCTCGGCATGGACCTCATGCGGCTGGCCGTGATCCTCGGCGACGGCGTCCACGCCTTCGTGGTGAGCCTCATGGGCCTCGCCATTGACTTCGGCGTCGGCCGAAACGCTTTCGTCGCGGCCATTGCGGCGCTTGGGGCGCTCGTTGCGGCGGCGGCGGCTGCTGCGACGCGGAGAGCGCTCCTCCTCGTCTTCCTGCGCATGGGCGAGGGCTTCATCTTCAAGCAGAGCCTGCCGGTCTGCGACGGGGATCTGATAATAATCGGGATGGATTTCCGAGAAAGCCAGGAAGCCGTGCCGGTTCCCGCCGTATTCGATGAACGCCGCCTGGAGCGAAGGCTCCACGCGCGTCACCTTCGCCAGGTAGATATTGCCGCGCAGCTGCTTCTTTGTCGCGGATTCGAAGTCGAATTCTTCTACGCGGTTCCCGCGCAGCACCACAACCCGGGTCTCCTCGGGATGGGATGCGTCGATAAGCATTTTGTTGGCCATGTGAAACTCGTTGCGCCGGGGCCGGCTTCGACGTCGCGCCTATCCATAGGGACAGAGCCTCGGCCCGTCCTTGGGGAGGGCGGCGAGGCGGCGAAGTTGGCGAGGGCGATGTTAGGTGAAAGGATACGCAGATCCTGGCCGACGAAACGCTTCAGCGCGCCGGTGCGGGATCTCGCGTCATTCTGGAGAGTGGCGGCGTAGCCGCCGGAGCATATGCGGATCGGAAAAGAGGTCTTGGCGCGCGATCCGAGCCGAAAGTCGCGCCGGGCGGCGTTGCGCGCCGGGCGATGCGACATCTCTGCTTGAACCGTGGCGGTGCGGACCATTCTCTCACAACCTGATCGTGCGGCCGGAGGGCCGCTTCGCCCTGGTCCGGTTCGCATTGCTCGGGTCATTGGACCCGGCGGCAAGCCGATCCGCCTGAGACCGCTGCGATCCTGAAGGATCGACGATGCAAGGCGGGAAGATGCCGCGTGGCGCTCCAAGGAGAGGGCGCGTCATCACGAAACCTTAGTCCCGGACCGGGACGGACAGACCATAGCGACAGCGAGCGGCTTTTGGCAAGTTCGCCGATTATGTTGCGAAACTGCAACGCTCGCGGTTTGACGTCCGAAGGCGTCTCACTGACCATTAACCAATTGGCGCCTATTGCCTACAAGCGGCGCTGTGATTCCGGCTTGTTCAGAGGACGCCTTGATGGCGGTGGGTATAATCTTGAAGTCATGGGGGCGATTCTCCTGCCTCTGGCGGGCGCTGGCGGCCGCAAGCCTGGTCGCGCTGGCCGCCCCGTCCATGGCGCAAACCCGGCCTCCGTCGACTCAAGCCGCACAATCCCCAAGCGTTCCCGTGGCTGACGGCGTCGAGCTTGCGAACGCTGGCGATTCGACGCGCCTCACCTTCGATCTGACGGCCCGCGTCGATCCGCAGGCCTATGTGCTGACCGATCCTGACCGGGTGATCGTCGATTTGCCCGAGGTGGATTTCCAGATTGATCCGGCTCGCGGCCAGCCTGCCGCCGCCCGGTTGCCCGGACGCAGGACCGCAAGCGGCGCCCAGCCGCTCGCCGGAGCGGTGGCCTCCTATCGCTTTGGCCTTGTGGCTGCAGGCAAATCGCGGGTCGTCATCGACCTCGCCGGGCCTGTGCGGATCCTGCGGGTCGCCTGCGAGCCTGGCCCGGATGGGCGCGGGGCGCGTCTGGTGATCGAGCTTGGCCGTAGCGACCGCGCGAGTTTCCTGGCGGAGGCGGCGCGCGCCGGTCGTGAGCGGGCCGCACCGGCAGCCCAGCCCTTGTCGTCACCGATCTCGCCCCGCGACGCTTCCATTTCGCCTGAGACCTCATTGCCAGTGGTCGTGCTCGATCCCGGACACGGGGGGATCGACACTGGCGCGCTGGGCGCTTCAGGGGCGCTGGAAAAGGATATTGTCCTGGAGTTCGCCAAAGCGCTGGCCGCCCGTCTGGAGGCTGGCAAGCAGGTGCGGGTGGTTCTGACCCGCGACAGCGACGTGTTCATCGCGCTTGGCGAGCGGGTGCGCCGGGCCAGAGCCGCCGGGGCGGCGCTGTTCATCTCCATTCATGCCGACACCCTGACCGATGACCGCAGCGTCTCCGGGGCGACCGTCTACACAGCCTCGGACAAGGCTTCGGACGCCGAGGCGGCGCGGGTGGCGGAAAAGGAGAACCAGGCCGATGCGACGGGCGGTCTGGACGGACGCGACGACCAGAGTGATGTGACCGACATTCTTTTCGACCTCACCCGCCGCGAGACGCGCGCCTACAGCAATGTCTTCGCCCGCACATTGGTGGGGTACTGGAAAGACATTGGCTCGCTCAACAAGAACCCGCATCGATTCGCTGGTTTCCGGGTGCTCAAGGCCCACGATGTGCCGTCGGTCTTGCTAGAGGTCGGTTATTTGTCGAGCGACAGTGATCTTGCCGAGCTCACGGCGCCGGACTGGCGTGAGAAGGCCACCGCCGTCGTTGCGCGCGCCGTTGAAGGATTTTTTCGCGCGCGGGGCTCTGAAAATCCGGCGCGGACCGCGACCGGCGCTGATCCATTCGGCGGGCTTGCTCCGGTCATGGCGCCTTCCGCGCCGCATTGACGCTTTGGCCCCACCAGGTCACGCCTTCGCCCCGAAAGCGACACAAAACCCGGCGACCACTAAAAAACAGGGTGATGGAAGGGCCATCATCGCGGGTCCGCTGGCGACTCTGTCTCCCGGCTGCTAGACAGCGGCGTTCAGGTCCCTTCGTCCGTCACTGTCGCGTTCGCGTTTGCGCGGCAGGTTCCGGCGTCTGGAAAAGGTGATGGCTTCATGCGGCTGCTCGCAAGATTATTCGGCTTTCTGTTCGCCACCGGCGCGATTCTTTTCGTGGCTGGCGCGGCGGCGTTCGCCGTGCTGCTGTGGCACTACCAGCAAGACCTCCCGGACACGGCCCAGTTGCAGAATTACGAACCGCCGGTGATGACTCGCGTTCATGCCGGGGACGGGTCGATCCTGGCCGAATATGCGCGTGAGCGCAGGCTCTATCTGCCCAGTTCCGCGATCCCCCCTATGGTGAAGCAGGCCTTCCTGTCGGCGGAAGACAAAAACTTCTATACCCACGGCGGCATTGATCCGGAGGGCATCGCCCGCGCTTTGTTGATTTTGGTCCAGGGCGGCAAGCGCGTGCAGGGCGCCTCGACCATCACCCAGCAGGTCGCCAAGAACTTTCTGCTCACCAATGAGCGCAGCTTCGAGCGCAAGATCCGCGAGATGCTGCTGAGTTTCCGGATCGAGGCCGCCTATTCGAAGGAGCGCATCCTCGAACTCTACCTCAATGAAATCTATCTGGGCCTCGGCAACTATGGCGTCGCCGCCGCAGCGCTGAACTATTATGGCCGGTCGGTGAACGAGCTGACTGTGGCGGAGGCGGCTTACCTTGCGGCCTTGCCGAAAGCGCCGAGCGATCTGCATCCGTTCCGCAATCGCGACAAGGCGATCGCCCGCAGGAACTATGTGATCGACCGCATGGTCGAGAATGGTTACGTGGCGCGGGACGTCGGCGACCGGGCCAAGACCGAGCCGCTGGGCGTCAACCCGCGCGTCATGTCGCCCAACAGCTACGCCGCCGGCTATTTCGCCGAGGACGTGCGCCGCGAACTCTCCGAGAAATACGGGGAGAAAAAGCTTTACGAGGGCGGCCTTTCGGTGCGCACGACGCTCGATCCGAAATTGCAGCTCATGGCGCGCAAGGCGCTGGTTGACGGTCTGGTGCGCTTCGACGAAGCGCATGGGTTCCGCGGGGCCATGCGCAATATCAATGTCGCTCAGGACTGGGGCGTGACGCTGGCCGAAGTGCCGTCTCTGGGGGATGTGAAGCCCTGGCGTCTGGCGGTGGTGCTCGACGTCACCGACGCTTTTGCGCGCATCGGCCTTCAGCCGCCCCGTGAGAAATCAGGCGAGGTGAGCAGCGAACGCGAAACCGGCGTCCTGCCCATGGACGGGATGCGCTGGACCAGAAAAGCCACCGTCCGGCAGGCGCTTCAGCCCGGCGACGTCATCTATGCGGAGCCTGTCGAGGGCAAGGCGGGTCAATATCGCCTGCGTCAGATCCCGGACATCGCGGGCGGAATCATCGCCATGGACCCCTATACGGGCCGCGTGCTGGCGATGGTGGGCGGCTTCTCCTATGACCAGTCCGAGTTCAACCGCGCGACGCAGGCGTTCCGTCAGCCGGGCTCCTCCTTCAAGCCCATCGTCTATGCGACCGCGCTCGACAATGGCTATACGCCGTCCACCATCGTGCTGGACGCGCCCATCGAGATCGACGTCGGCAATGGCGAGATCTGGCGGCCGGAAAACTATGGCGGCTCGGTGAATGCGGCGCCTCATACGTTGCGGTATGGCGTCGAACATTCGAAGAACCAGATGACCGTGCGCCTTGCTAAGGACGTCGGCATGCCGCTCATCGCCGAATACGCCAAACGCTTCGGCGTCTATGACGACATGCTGCCGGTGCTGGCCATGTCGCTTGGCGCGGGCGAGACGACCGTGCTGCGCATGACGACCGCCTATTCCATGCTCGCCAATGGCGGCAAGCGCATCAAGCCGACATTGATCGACCGCGTTCAGGATCGCTGGGGCCATACGCTCTACAAGCACGACGAGCGCATCTGCGAGGGCTGCGACGCGCCCCAGTGGGCCGACCAGCCTGAGCCGCATCTCATCGACAAGCGCGAGCAGGTGCTCGACCCGCTGACCGCCTATCAGATCACCAGCATCATGGAAGGGGTGGTGCTGCGAGGCACCGCATCCGTGGTTCGCGAGGTTGGCAAGCATCTGGCTGGCAAGACCGGAACGACGAACGATTCCAAGGATGTGTGGTTCGTCGGCTTCTCGCCCGACCTCGCGGTTGGCGTGTTCATGGGCTATGACAGGCCCCGTTCGCTCGGCGATACCGCGACGGCGGGCGTCTATGCGGCCCCCATCTTCCGCGATTTCATGAAGCTCGCGCTCAAGGACAAGCCCGACACGCCGTTCCGCGTGCCGCCCGGAATCAAGCTCATCTCCATCGACCCGAAGACGGGTCTGCGCTCCAGCGGGCAGGGCGCGATCCTTGAGGCCTTCAAGCCGGGGACGGCGCCGCCGGACAGCGTCTCCGTCGTCGATCCCTCCAGGCCGCTCGACGCGGGCGCCGGCCCTGCCGTCGGCGCCGCAGCTGGCGCAGGCACGGGCGGACTTTACTGACAGCGGTTTACATGGGCCTTTGGTCCCATTATTGAGCGGCCATCGAAGGCGCGCCCCGAAGCGCGCCTTTCACGCGAAAGAGAGCAACAATGCGCGCCGAAGCCCAAGCGCTGGTCGATCAGATCAAGCAGTCCGCGGGACTGCTGAGGAGGCATCTTTGACGTCGATGCTTCAACGCGTCGTCTCGCCGAACTGAACGCCAAGGTCGAAGACCCGGATCTGTGGAACGACGCCGACGCCGCGCAGAAAATCATGCGCGAGCGAACGGAGCTGGAAGAGCGCCTGGGCGCCGTGAGCCGTCTTGAGCGCGAGCTGGACGACGCCACCACGCTTGTCGAGCTGGGCGAGGCCGAGAACGACGAAGCCACCGAGCAGGAGGGCGTCGAAATTCTCAAGGGCCTCAAGGCGGAAGCCGAGACCCGGCAGATCGAGACCCTGCTGTCTGGCGAGGCTGACGCCAACGATACCTTCGTCGAAGTGCATTCCGGCGCCGGCGGCACCGAGAGCTGCGATTGGGCGCGCATGCTGGAGCGCATGTATTCGCGCTGGGCGGAGCGTCGCAAATTCACGGTCGAGGTGATCGAAGAGACGTCCGGCGACGAGGCGGGCATCAAGTCCGCCACCTTGCTGATCAAGGGCCACAACGCCCATGGCTGGATGAAGAGCGAATCGGGCGTGCACCGTCTGGTGCGCATTTCGCCCTTCGATTCGAACGCGCGGCGCCACACCAGCTTCGCTTCCGTCTGGGTTTATCCGTCAGTCGACGACCGCATCGTCATCGACGTGAACGAGAGCGATTGCCGCATCGACACCTATCGCGCTTCTGGCGCGGGTGGGCAGCACGTCAACAAGACGGATTCGGCGGTGCGCATCACCCATGTGCCCACCGGCATCGTGGTGGCCTGCCAGTCCGAGCGCTCGCAGCACAAGAACCGCGCCACGGCGTGGAACATGCTGCGCGCGCGGCTCTATGAGCGCGAGCTGGAAATCCGCGAGGCCGCGGCCAACAAGGCGGCGGAGTCGAAGAGCGAAATCGGCTGGGGCCATCAGATCCGCAGCTATGTTCTGCAACCCTACCAGATGGTCAAGGATCTGCGCACCGGCACGGTCTCCGGCACGCCATCCGACGTGCTCGACGGCGATCTCGACAAGTTCATGCAGGCCTCGTTGGCCCAGCGCGTCTATGGCGGCGGGCCTGACAGCGTCGAGGATGTGGACTGAGGCGTTCAGTCCGGGGCGGCTCCAACAGTCGCCCCGGACGAGCCTCTCCAGACGGGAGCTAATTCAGCTCCGCAACCTTGTCGCTGGCCCGCAGAAAACGGGCAGGATCGACGGGCTCTCCATTCACACGCACTTCATAATGGAGATGGGATCCGGTCGAGCGGCCCGTCGATCCCACCCGACCCAGCACGTCGCCCGCTGCGATGGTCTGCCCCTCCGTCACGTTGATCGACGACAGGTGGCCATAGCGGGTGGAAAGCTCATTGCCGTGCTCGATCTCGACCATATTGCCATAGCCGCCGCTCCAGCCAGCCGAAACGACCTTTCCGGCCGCCGTCGCGCGCACGAGCGCGCCTGTCTCTTCGCGCAGATCAACGCCCGTATGGAGCGCCATGCGCCCCATGAAGGGATCCATTCGCAAGCCGAAGCCGGAGGTGACCTCCTGGCGCCCGGGGAGCGGCCGCCGGACGGGCAGGGTGGAGATGACCTGAGTGAGGCGGCTCGCCGTCTGATAGTCGGCGGAGACCCGGCTTAGTTCCTGTTCGAACGTGGACCCGTTCGGATCTGCTTTGACGGGCACGAAAGGACCGCCCATCGCTTCGCCTTTGGGCGGCGACAGGCTTTCGGGCGCCAGCCCGGCCTCGACGATGACTGACCTCAGCCGCGCAGCCTTCTGCCGGGCGATGGAGCCTATGCGGGTGACGGCCTGAACCTGCTCATGTTCGATCCGCTCCAGACCATGCGCGAGGGCGCCAAGCCGCATGGTGGCGGATGTGTCAGCTGGGGAGGCGTCGGCCTGCGGCGAGGGGGCGGGCATATCCAGACCTGAGCGGAGTTCGAGGTTCTCCGGGCGGGGTTTTTCGTTCGTTTCCTGATGAGGGATTGCGGAGGCGGATGGCCGCGTCTGCGAAAGCGCTTCGGACGTTCTGGCTGCGGCTTGAGGGATGGTGGAGGTGGCTTCCGGCGTCATGCCGATCTGTTCCGCCAGAGCTGTGACCATGGCGGATCGGGACTCGAGCTGCGCTTGCCGGGCGAGGAGGTCGTGAACGCGCCCCTCGATGGTTCTTTGATCGAGAAGCTGGCGGCTGACCGCCCGATCAACCTGAGCGCGCATGGCGGCCAGACGATCCTCATAGGCATAATGCATGTCCGACTGGCGTCGCAGCAAAGCCTCCAGAACATCGTCGCGGAAGACCTGCCAGTAGAGCACGCCCGCGCTCGCCATCAGGCCAAGCGGCGCCGCAATCGCGATGAGGAAGAGGGCGAATGGACCGATGGCGAAGCTGCGGACTCCGTTCCTGCGCGACACGCTCAGGAGAAATCCGGAGGCTTTGGCCGTCTGGCTTGGCCTTGTGTGAAATGGCATGGGTGGGACAATTCCATCGAACTACCCACCCATTATTTTCAATCAAAGTTAATTTTCCGAAAATCCAGGCCTCACACAAGAGCCCGCGCTGCGGTCAGAACGTCCTGCGCATGGCCTGGAACCTTCACCTTGCTCCACACCTGCGCGACCTTGCCATCGGCGTCGATGAGCAGGGTGGTGCGCTCGACGCCCATGTATTTGCGGCCATACATGCTCTTCTCGACCCAGACGCCATAGGCCTCCAGCATCGCCTTGTCCTCGTCGGCGACGAGCGGAAAGTCGAGCGCGTGTTTTTTCTTGAACTTGTCGTGGCTTGTTGGGGAATCAGGAGAAACGCCGACAACCACGGCGCCCGCCTTTTCGAAGTCTTCCCTGAGGCCGTTGAAGTCGATCGCTTCGCGCGTGCAGCCTGAGGTGTCGTCCTTGGGGTAGAAATAGAGCACGACCTTCCGGCCCTTGAGCGACTTCAGGCTCAGCTTGCCGCCGCCGTCCGTAGGCAGATCGAATGCGGGCGCCGGTTTTCCGGCTGCGGGTAAATTCGACATGAATCGCCTTCCTTTTGTCCCAATGAATCGTCACTTGGCTTACGTGCGCTTTGTTCGGGCGGATGCACGCAGTCATAAGAAGCTGTACTTTGCCGAATCACGGCGGCCCTTGGCAATCCGCGCAGGAAGGTTCCAGACCCTTTGGTCGAGCATACGCATCAAAAGCCGCGCGAGACGGCGTTGGCCAGGCTTCGCGGTTGCTTTGGGGCGCGGCGGAGCCCGGACGGCGTTCGTCTGAAGAAGCCCGGACGCGGGCCTGTGATGCGCGCCTGCGGGACCGGGATCGTCGTCATGATGTGGATTTGCGTCATCGGCGCCGTCTGCGCTGGCGCTTTCGTCTGGCGCCTTTCCCAAGGCCCCATTTCGCTCGACCCGTTCCGGGAGCGTATTGAAAGCGCACTCGATCAGCGGCTTGGCGATGGCTACAGATTCCGCTTCGTCGAAGCGGCCATCGAAAATGGAAGCCGGGGGCCCGGCATCGCCGTTTCTGGCCTTGTGGTGACTGATTCTGGCGGGCGCACGATCCTCACTGCGCCCCGCGCCGAGGTGACGATCCATGTGCCCGCGCTCCTGATCGGCGAATTCAAGCCAGCGCGCCTCGAACTCTTTGATCTGGATGTTCGTCTGTCGGTGCTGCCTGACGGAGCGGTCTCGGTCTCGGCGGGCAATGAGCCTGTGCTTTTGAGCGCGCCGACGAAGGCGGCGGAAGCGAGCCCTGCTGGGGCGGTCGGAGCGCCGCAAACGCGCATCGCAACGCAATCGGCTGTCGAAGCCTTGCGCGCCATTTTCGATGTCGCCACCAGCCGAACGCCGATCTTGGGCGATTTGAAACATATTGGCGTCGCCCGAGGCAAGTTCACCTTCGAGGATCAGGCGACAGGCCAGGCCGTCAGCTTCGATGGGCTGGAATTCGCCTTTGACAAGGCGCGCGGCGGCGCTCATCTGGGCCTTTCGGCGCAAGGCCCCAACGGGCGCTGGCGGGTCGATGCGCGTGCGAACGGGAGCGCAGCGGAACAGGCGCTCGACATCGAGGTGAACGATCTCACCTTCGACGAGATCGCCCTTGTCAGCGGTATGCGCGATCCGCCCTTCGATTTTGATATGCCCGTGTCCGCGAAAGTGCGGCTGGCTCTGACGGCCAATGGGGAACTTGGCCCGTCCACCGGTTCGTTCTCCTGCGGCTCCGGATATTTTTATCTCAACGATCCGGATCACGAGCCCTTGCCGGTGGATTCGCTGCAAGGAAGCTTCCGCTTCGATGCGGCGAGCCAGAACCTCATGGTCGAGGCCGCCGAATGGCGGAGCGGGGCGTCGCGGATCGCGGCGTCAGGGACGGTCACGCCGCCGCGCGTGGCCGGCGGCGTCTGGCTGATGGAATTCGCCAGCCTGCCGGGCAGCGTATTTGGGCCTGAGCGACCCGGCGAAACACTGTTGCCCCTTGAGCGCAGCAGCCTCACTGCGCGCTATTCGCCTGATGACCATAAGTTCAGGATTGATCATTTCGAGGCCTTCGGTCCGCAGATCAACTTCGGGGGGGCGCTGGAAGCGTCCTTTCAGGATCCGGCCCAGCCACGGCTTCAGCTTCAGCTTTCCATTAGCGCAATGCCGTCCGGCGCGATCCTGCGCCTGTGGCCAAGCAATGCGGCGCCGCCCGTGCGGGGCTATCTGCTCGACAACCTTCGCGGCGGAACCGTTTCGGGCAAGCTGGCGATTGATTTCGACGCGAACGCCTTTGCCCTCCTCAAGGAGCACACCGCGCCGCCCGACGCCTCCATGCGGATGGATTTCACCGTTTCAAATGGAGCCTTGCAGCTTCTCCCCGGCCTGCCGCCGCTTGTCGGCGTCGAGGTGGCTGGCGTCGCCACGGGCCGCACGACGAGCCTCACCTTCACGCGCGGCTTCGTCGAGGGACAGAACGGCCGTCGCCTGACGCTGCTCGACGGGACGTTTTACGCCCCCGAAAATGACAAGAAGCCGGCGCCCGCGACGGTTCTCGCGCATCTGAGCGGGTCGATGGACGCGGTGGCGGACCTTTTGGGTCGGGACGGCATGAAGCCATATGGCGGCATGCAGATCGACAGTTCGGTCATGAAGGGGCAGGTGGACGCCCAGCTCAACGTCAGCCTGAAGCTCGGCAACAAGGTCGTGAAGCCCGAGGATGCAGGCGTGCGGGTGAACGCGACCATCGCCAACCTCACCATCGACAAGCTGGTCGGCAAGGAAAAACTCGATCAGGGGTCGCTCAGCGTCGCGAGCGACGCTACCGGATTGAGAGCGACCGGGCAGGGCCGCCTGTTCGGGGCGCCCGCGACCATCGAAATGAAAAAGGCGCCCGGCGCCGATATGGACGCCACCATCGGCTTTCAGCTCGACGAAGCGGGGCGCAACCGCATGGGCATGTCCTTTGGCACAGGCGTGACAGGCCCTATCGGGGTGCGCGTCACCTCGGCCTTCGGGGTGAAGGATCCGCCGCCTGCGCAGGTGGAGCTTGACCTCCAGCGCACCAATCTCGACGGCGTGCTGCCGGGCCTCCTGAAGCCTGCGGGCAAGGCGGCCAAGGCCACCTTCCTGCTGGATAGCGGCGCGCATGGGTTGACGATTGATCAGCTCGTTTTCGATGTGGCCGGAGGCGCTTCGGCGCGGGGCGTCATCGAGCTGGACGCCGCTGGCGGCTTTCGTTCGGCGCGCATGTCGCAGTTGCGCCTTTCGCCAGGCGACGACATGAAGGTCGACGCCGACGACGGCAAGGATGGCGTGCGCATTACGGTGCGTGCGAGCGCGCTCGACGCCAGGCCGTTCTTCAAGGGACTTTTGGCGGACAATAGCGCGAAGGACATCAGCGCTTCGAAGGACATTGACCTGGATCTGCACGCCGCCACCGTCGTCGGCGGCAATCGCCAGACTCTTACGGGCGTGGATCTGAAAGTGTCGCGCCGAGGGGGCGGTCTGCGTAACTTCCAGTTGCAGGCGCGCGCTGGCAAGGCGCCGGTGATCGGCGTCACCACCAGTTCCGCCAGCGGCGATCCGGTCATTTCGATTTCAACCGGCGATGGCGGGGCTTTTCTGGGCTTCCTCGATTTCTACAAGCGCATGGAGGGCGGCAGGTTCGAGCTTGCCGCGCGCATGGACCCTGCCGGAATGGAGGGATCCTTCCGCGTGAGCGATTTCGTCCTGCGCGATGAGCCCGCCCTGCGCCGCCTCGTCTCCGAGGGCGTCGCGGCGCGTGACGAGAAGGGTGCGGTCAGGATCGACACCGGCGCCGCAGTTTTCACACGCATGCAGGCCGCCTTCACGCGGTCAGGCGACGAGATCGCCGTGCGCGATGGCCTGCTCTATGGAACCCAGATCGGGATCAAGCTGGATGGTTCGGTAGATTTCAACCGGGATCGGCTGAATGTGGTCGGCACTTTCGTTCCGGCCTATGGGGTCAACAATCTGTTTTCCCAGATCCCGCTCTTTGGCCCGATTCTCGGCGGCGCCTCCAACGAGGGGCTCTTTGCGGTGAATTTTCGGGCGTCCGGCGCGATCAGCGCGCCGCAGCTGACCATCAATCCGCTCTCGGCCATCGCGCCGGGCTTTCTGCGCAATCTTTTCGGCGGGGGACAGATGATCGGCCCGGGGCAGATCCCGACCCTGCCCCCCATCGACCCGCAGCCTCTGGAGTTGGCGCCGAAGCGGTGAGGCCCGCGTTACCGCGGGGCCAGCAGAATGTGTTTCTTGCGGCCGAAGGAGAGCTTGATCACGCCTTCGCCCATCAGGTCGGCGTTGGACAGCTGGGCGCGTTCGTCCGTCACCGGCGCGTCATTCACCCGCAATCCGCCGCTCTTCACCTGACGGCGCGCCTCGCCCGTCGACGGCACGAGTCCCACCTTCACGAAGGCGTTGAGCACGCCGACGCCGACCGCAAGCTCACTGGCCGCGATCTCGACTGTGGGAAGGGACGTGGCGAGGGAGCCTTCCTCGAAGGTCTGGCGGGCGGTCTGCGCCGCAGCCTCGGCGCGTTCGCGCCCATGCAGCATGGCGGTGGCTTCCGTGGCGAGGATCTTCTTCGCCTCGTTGATCTCCGCGCCTGCGAGGGCTTCCAGCTTGCGGATCTCGTCCATCGGCAGTTCGGTGAACAGCTTGAGGAAGCGGCCCACGTCCGCGTCCTCGGTGTTGCGCCAATATTGCCAGTAGTCATAGACCGGCAGCATGTCCGCGTTGAGCCAGATGGCGCCAGCGGCGGTCTTGCCCATCTTGGCGCCCGAGGCGGTGGTCAGCAGGGGCGAGGTCAGCGCATGAAGCTGCGGCGCGCCCATGCGGCGGCCAAGGTCGATGCCGGTGACGATATTGCCCCACTGGTCCGAGCCGCCCATCTGCAACAGGCAGCCGTAGCGCCGATGCAGCTCCACAAAATCATAGGCTTGCAGGCACATGTAGTTGAATTCGATGAAGGAGAGTTCCTGATCGCGCTCAAGGCGCATCTTCACCGAATCCATCGACAGCATGCGGTTGACCGAGAAGTGACGGCCCACATCGCGTAGGAAGTCGATGTAGTTCAGCGCCGTCAGCCATTCGGCGTTGTCGGGCATGACGGCGTCGGTGAAGGCGTCGCCGAAGGTGAGGAATTTGGAGAAGACCTGCTTGATGCTGGTCTTGTTGGCCTCGATGTCGGCGAGGGAGAGCATGCGGCGGCTCTCGTCCTTGCCGGAAGGATCTCCCACCCGCGTGGTGCCCCCGCCCATGAGCGGCACGGGCTTGCCGCCGGTCTTCTGCAACCAGCGCAGCATCATGATCTGCACCAGCGAGCCCACATGCAGCGAAGAGGCGGTGCAGTCGAAGCCGATATAGGCGATCAGCTCGCCCGCCTTGGCCTTGGCGTCGACCCCTTCGAAGTCGGAGCACTGGTGAATATAGCCGCGCTCCATGAGCACGGAGAGGAAATCGGATTTGGGAACGAACGATGCGGACATGACGACCTCGCGGGATGGGCGAGGTTTAGGGGAGGGGCGGGTGAAGCGCAATGGCGGCTTGCGAGGGGGTGGAAATTCGATGAGATTCGTGTAACATGTGACGGAAGGAGCATTACGATGGCGCATGCCCCAAAGACGCCCATTCCACGCAGTCCGATCCCTGCGCCCCGGCGCATGGCGACCTATCGCCAGAGGATGCGCGCCGCTGGGCTGCGGCCTATTCAAATTTGGGTTCCCGACAGCCGTGACCCCGCTTTCGCCGAAAAGTGCCGCCAGCAGGCCTTGGCCATTGCTGCGGGAGATCCGGCGGGGGACGAGTTGATGGACTTCGTCGATAATCTCTACGAATGGCCGGAGGACTGATGCGCCGCGGCCAATTCGTCGTGGTTGCGACACAGGGGGATTATGGGAAGCCGCGACCGGCGCTCGTCGTGCAGAGCGATCTCTTCGCGACTTTGCCTTCCGTGGTGATTTGTCCGCTCACGACGACGCTGCGGGAGGAGGTTGATCTGATCCGCATCACCGTGGAGCCTTCTGAGCGGAACGGGCTGCGTTCAACCTCGCAGATCGCCATTGATAAGATCACCGTGACAAAACTGGCGCGCATTGGAGGTGTCATCGGCGAGGCCGATGATGCGCTCATGCTCCGGGTGAACCGCGCCTTGGCTATCTTTCTAAGTATCGCCTGAAGCGCCCACCGTCGATTTCGCCCATCCGTGGCGCGCAGGCCGCAGCCTTGAACGCAGCCAGCTGCTAGCCTTGCCGCTCACGCGGAATCGTTCATGCCCCTTTTCACGGCCATCGGCCTCATGTCCGGCACTTCCATGGATGGGGTGGACGTCGCCCTCATTCAGACCGACGGGCGCGAGGAGGTGCGGCAAGGCCTCTCCCTGTTTCGTCCCTATGGCGCCGCCGACCGCAAGCTGCTGCGCGCTGCGCTGGAAGAGGCTGTGGATCTGACGGACCGCGCCGCCCGGCCGCCCGCCATCCTCGCCTGCGAGCGCATGGTCACGCGGCGCCATGGGGAGGCGGTGGAGCGCTTCCTCGAGCAGAACGGAATCGCGGCGGCCACGGTCGATGTGGTGGGTTTTCATGGCCAGACGGTCATTCATCGCCCGCGCGCGGGGCTGACGGTGCAGATCGGCGATGGGCAGGCGCTGGCGGATCGACTGGGCGTTCCGGTGGCCTATGATTTCCGCGCCGCCGATGTGGCGTCTGGGGGCGAGGGCGCTCCCGTTGTGCCGGTCTACCACCGGGCCTTGATCGAGGCGGCGAAAATCGCCGGGCCGGTCGCGTTCCTGAACATCGGCGGCGTCGCCAATGTCACCTATGTGGACGACGGCTTCGATCCCATCGCCTGCGACACCGGGCCGGGCAATGCGCTGCTGGACGATCTGATGCACGCCCGGGTGGGCAAACCCATGGATCGAGGCGGGCGCACTGCGGCGAAGGGACGGGTCGATGAGGCTGCGCTAGAGCTTTTGCTGGATCATCCATACTTTGAGGTTGAGCCGCCTAAGTCTCTGGATAGAAATGCTTTTTCGCGAAAAATTGTGGATTTGCTTTCGCTGGAGGACGCGGCCGCGACCCTCACTGCTTTCACCGCCGCCAGCGTGGCGCAGCTTCTGCCGCATTTGCCCAAGTGGCCTGGCGAGCTGGTGGTCTGCGGTGGCGGCGCGCGCAATCCGACCCTGATGCGGGAGCTCGCGAAGCGTCTGGGCTGCAAGGTCACGAGCGCGGAGCAGCATGGCTGGTCCGTCGACGCCATGGAGGCGCAGGCCTTTGGCTACCTGGCCGTGCGCTGCATGGAGGGTCTGCCCATCACCTTCCCGACGACGACGGGCGTCCCGGCGCCGCAGATTGGCGGCGTGTTGGCGAGGCCCGCTTCAGGGAAGCGGGCGCTGGCCTGAGTTACTTCACCGCCCGCGCAGGGGTCGGCAGCAGGGGCGGGTTGTCGAGGCGACGGTCGAGATAGCGGCCGATCTCCTCGATCAGGGGCTCGATCCGGTTTTCGAAGAAGTGGTTGGCGCCCTCGATCACCGCATGTTCGATGAGGATGCCGCGCTGGGTCTTTAGCTTCTCGATGAGAGCCATCACCTCCTTGAGAGGCGCCACGCGATCCTGATCCCCATGGACGAAGAGGCCGGAGGAGGGGCAGGGAGCGAGGAAGGAGAAGTCGAACCGGTTGGCCGGAGGCGCGATGGAGATGAATCCCTCGATCTCCGGTCGGCGCATCAGCAGCTGCATGCCGATCCAGGCGCCGAAGGAGATGCCCGCGATCCAGCAGGCGCGCGCTTCGGGCATGTTGCTCTGCACCCAGTCAAGCGCGGCGGCGGCGTCCGACAGCTCGCCCTGTCCGTGATCGAACGAACCCTGGCTGCGGCCCACGCCACGGAAGTTGAAGCGCAGCACGGAAAAGCCACGCTCTGCGAAAGCGTAGTACATATTATAGACGATCTGATTGTTCATCGTGCCACCGAATTGGGGGTGGGGATGAAGAATGACCGCAATCGGCGCGCCGCGCTGCTTCGAGGGATGAAAGCGGCCTTCGAGACGTCCGGCCGGGCCGGTGAAGATGACTTCGGGCATCGTATCTCCACAAAAGGGCGCCTGACGCGCCCAGCCGCCGATATGGCGAGCGGCGGGTTGTTTTTCGAGTGCGCGCCTCGCCTTGACTTGCGATGAGGAGCGCTCCTAATGCGCCATCTGCGCGGATTGCTCTTCATGGTCAGGGGTTGACGCGACCAAGCGCCGGAATGCGACAGCGCTCCGGGCCATGGGGGCCTTCTAGCACGGCGCCTAGCGGCGAATGCAAGAACTTTGGCGAAAAACAGCGACAGGCCGTCCGCCTTGATCATGGAACGCATCTATCTGGACTATAACGCCACCGCCCCGCTGCGCCCGCAGGCGCGCGATGCGATGGTGCAGGCTCTTGATTTGCCGGGCAATCCCTCCTCCGTCCACGGCGAGGGCCGGGCGGCGCGGCGGATGATCGACGAGGCGCGGGGTCAGGTTGCGACCGCCTTGGGCGCCGATCCGCGCTATGTCACCTTCACCTCGGGGGGCACCGAGGCCGCCAATCTGGTGCTCAGCCCCAGCCTGCGCGATGGCGCGGGGCGCGTCACCGACTTGATCGTTTCCGCAGGCGAACACCCCTGCGTGCTGGAGGGCCATCGTTTTTCCGCCGAGCGCGTCCACCGCGCGCCGGTCGATGCGCAGGGGCGGCTTGATCTTGCGGCGCTGGAAGCCCTGCTTGCGCGCGTCGGGGGTCGGGCGCTGCTGGCCCTGCAAGCCGCAAATAATGAAACAGGCGTCATCCAGCCCGTCGCGGAGGCGGCGACGCTCGCTCATGCGGCGGGCGGGTTGCTGGCGTGCGACGCGGTTCAGGCGCTGGGACGGATGGAGGCGGGGCTCGTCGCGCTGGGCGCCGACGCGGTTTTCGTCTCGGCGCACAAGATTGGCGGGCCGAAGGGCGTGGGGGCGCTGGCTTTCGCGCGGGGGGATCTCCATATCGAGGAGGCGCTGATTCGCGGCGGCGGGCAGGAGCGGGGGATGCGCTCGGGCACCGAAAACCCGGCCGCCATCGCCGGATTTGGCGCAGCTGCTGCGGTTTCGTCGCCCGATGGGCATGAAATCGCGCGGTTGGCGAAGTTGCGGGATGGGTTCGAGGCGGCGCTGGCGCAGGTTTTCGCGGAGGTCGCGATTTTTGGCGCGAGCGCGCCCCGCTTGCCCAACACGAGCTGCTTCGCGCTGCCCGGGTTACAGGCCGAAACCTTGCTGATCGCGCTGGATCTTGCAGGCTTTGCAGTGTCTTCGGGTTCCGCTTGCTCTTCGGGCAAGGTGCGCCCTTCCCATGTTTTGGAGGCCATGGGCGTAGAGGCGGGACTGTCCAAATGCGCCCTGCGGGTGAGTTTGGGCTACGCCACGCGAGAAAGTGACGTGGAACGCTTTTGCGAGACGTTCCAAAAGACGGTATGGACTATTCGTGAGCGCCGGGGCTTACGCAACTGAGCCGACCCTGTGATCGGGTTGGCGTCGGGTTTCGTAAGCGAAGTGGCGACATCATAGGCCTGAACCGCCGGTCCTTGAAACCGGTTGGGTGAGGAGAGTAGCAATGGCGGCGGTCCAGGAGACAGTCGATAAGGTCAAATCGGTCGACGTAGACGCCTACAAATATGGCTTCGTCACCGATATCGAGTCCGACATGGCCCCCAAGGGCCTGAATGAGGACATTGTTCGCTTCATCTCGGCCAAGAAGGACGAGCCGGAGTGGATGACCCAGTGGCGCCTCGATGCCTACAAGCGCTGGCTGACCATGCAGGAGCCCGTCTGGGCCCGCGTGAACTATCCCAAGATCGACTTTCAGGATCTCTATTATTACGCCGCGCCCAAGCGCACGCCCGGGCCCAAATCGCTCGACGAGGTGGATCCCGAGCTGCTGCGCACCTACGAGAAGCTGGGCATTCCCCTGCGCGAACGCGAAATCCTCGCGGGCGTCGAGGGCGCCGCCGAGCGGCGCGTGGCCGTGGACGCGGTGTTCGACTCGGTGTCGGTCGCCACGACCTTCAAGGCGGAGTTGGCCAAGGCGGGCGTGATCTTCTGCCCGATCTCCGAGGCCTTGCAGACCCATCCTGAACTCGTGCGCAAATATCTCGGCACGGTCGTTCCCGTGACCGACAACTACTATGCGACGCTGAACAGCGCCGTCTTCTCCGATGGATCCTTCGTCTATATCCCGCCGGGCGTGCGCTGCCCGATGGAATTGTCGACTTACTTTCGCATCAACGAGAAGAACACCGGGCAATTCGAGCGCACGCTGATCATCGCCGACAAGGGCTCCTATGTGAGCTATCTGGAAGGCTGCACCGCGCCCAAGCGCGATGAGAACCAGCTGCATGCGGCGGTGGTGGAACTGATCGCGCTGGAAGACGCGGAAATCAAATATTCCACGGTTCAGAACTGGTACCCCGGCGACAGCGAGGGCAAGGGCGGCATCTACAATTTCGTGACCAAGCGCGGCGATTGCCGGGGCGACCGTTCGAAGATTTCGTGGACGCAGGTCGAGACCGGCTCCGCCATCACCTGGAAATATCCGTCCTGCATCCTGCGGGGCGAGGGATCGCGAGGGGAGTTCTATTCCATCGCGATCTCCAACGGCCACCAGCAGGTGGATAGCGGCACCAAGATGCTGCATCTGGGCAAGAACACGTCGAGCCGCATCATCTCCAAGGGCATCGCCGCCGGCCATTCGGACAATACCTACCGGGGCCAGGTCTTCGCCCATCGCAAGGCCAGCGGCGCGCGCAATTTCACCAATTGCGACTCCCTGCTCATCGGCCAGACCTGCGGCGCCCATACGGTGCCCTATATCGAGAGCCGCAACGCCAGCGCGGTCTTCGAACATGAGGCCACCACCTCGAAAATCTCCGACGATCAGCTGTTCTACTGCATGCAGCGCGGCCTCTCGGGCGAGGAGGCCACCGCCCTCATCGTCAACGGCTTCGTGCGCGACGTGCTGCAACAGCTGCCGATGGAGTTCGCGGTCGAAGCGCAGAAGCTCATTGCGGTGAGCCTTGAGGGGAGCGTCGGCTGAGCAAGCTGGCGTCCCTGTCCCCTTAAAATTTCCCGGCGCCTCGCCGACCCCGTTTGTGAAGGAATCCACCGTGCTCGACATCACTGATCTCCACGCCAATATCGACGGCAAGGAAATCCTGAAGGGGCTCTCGCTGCATGTGAAAGCTGGCGAGGTCGCCGCCATCATGGGGCCGAACGGCTCGGGCAAATCCACGCTGTCCTATGTGGTCGCGGGACGGGCGGGCTATGACGTGACGAGCGGCTCGATCATGCTCAATGGCGAAGACATTCTGGCCATGGAAGCCAATGAGCGCGCCGCGAAGGGCATTTTCCTCGCGTTCCAATATCCGCTGGAAATTCCCGGCGTGACCACCATGACCTTCCTCAAGGCCGCCATGAACGCCCAGCGCAAGCAGCGCGGCGAGGAGGAGCTGACCACGCCCGACTTCATCAAGCGCGTGCGCGCCGCCGCCGACAAGCTTGGCGTGTCGCAGGACATGCTGCGCCGCCCACTCAATGTCGGTTTTTCCGGCGGCGAGAAGAAGCGCATGGAAGTGCTGCAAATGGTGCTGCTGGAGCCCAAGATCGCCATTCTGGACGAGACGGATTCCGGCCTCGACATCGACGCCCTGCGCATCGTGGCCGAGGGCGTCAATGCGCTGCGCTCGCCCGACCGCGCCTTCCTCGTCATCACTCACTATCAGCGCTTGCTGGAATATATCGTGCCCGACAGCGTGCATGTGCAGTCCGCTGGCCGCATCGTGAAATCCGGCGACAAGGAGCTGGCGCACGAATTGGAGAAGAACGGCTACCGCGACTATGTCGCGGATGCGGCGTGAGGCGGTCATGACCCCGCGCCCCCCCGCCATTCGCACCAAGGCCGAAACGGCCCTCGCGGAGAGCTTCGAGCAGAACCGCGCGACCATGCCGGGCGGCGACGCCCTGCGCGGCCAGCGCGCGCGCGCTTTCGATGTGTTCCATGAGCGCGGCCTTCCCCATCGCCGCATCGAGGCCTGGCACTATACGGACCTGCGCAATCTCATGCGCGAGGCCTATCCGATCACGCAAGGCGCGCCCGCAGCCGCGCCCGCCAGCGGCTTGCGCATCATCATTCGCGATGGCGTCTGCACGCTGCCCACGGGCGCGCCGCCCGCTGGCCTCAAGCTCACGACCCTGCGCGACGCGCTGGCTGGCGCGAGCGACGCCCTCATCCACGCGCTGTTCCCCGATCAGGGCGCCGACGACGCCATGGTCGCCTTCAACGCCGCCATGGCGCGCGATGGCGTCCTGATCGAGATCGCGCCGGGCGCTGTTATCGACGAGGTGATCGAACTCGATGTCACCGCATCCGGCGATGCGCCCCATGGCGATATTTCGCGCTCGTTGGTGTTGGTGGGAGAGGGCGCGCGCGCCTCGATCCTGGAAAGCCATGCGGCGCCGCCCAAGGTGCAGCGCAACAGCGCCATGATCTTCGCAGTGGGTGCGGGCGCCTCGCTGGCCCATGTGTTCGAGACCTGCGCGGATTCGCCGGAACTTCATGTCTCCACCCTCATCGCCGATGTGGGCAAGGATGCGCGTTTCGAGTCCTTCGCCTTCGTCAGCGCGGGCGAGGTGCTGCGGCGGCAGGGCTTTGTGCGCGGGAGCGGCGAGGGGGCGAAGATCGCCCTGCGCGGCGTCAACCTGCTCAAGGCCAAGCAACATGCGGACACCACGCTGGTGGTGGACCATGCGGTTCCCCACGGCGAAAGCCGCGAGCTGTTCAAGACCATCCTAGATGGCGAGGCGAGCTGCGTGTTTCAGGGCAAGGTGGTCGTGCGTCCCCATGCGCAGAAGACCGATGGCGGCATGAAGAGCCAGGCGATCCTGCTCAGCGATGACGCGGCCATGTATAACAAGCCCGAGCTGGAAATCTTCGCCGACGACGTGGTCTGCGGCCATGGCGCGACGGTGGGGCAGCTCGACGCCGACCAGATCTTCTATCTGATGGCGCGTGGCTTGCCGCGTGCGCAGGCCGAAGGGATGATCATCGAGGGCTTCGCGCGCGAGGCGCTGGAGTTCGTGGGTAATGAGGCGATACGCGAGCGGCTTGGCGCGGGCCTCGCCGATTGGCTCGCGCGGAGGGCATCATGATGGTTGACGCGCCCTATGACGTGATGAAGGTGCGGGCGGATTTTCCGATCCTCGCGCTCAAACCCTATGGCAAACCGCTGGTCTATCTCGACAACGCGGCCTCGTCGCAAAAGCCGCGCGCCGTCATCGACCGCATGGTCTACGCTTACGAAAATGAATACGCCAACGTCCATCGCGGGTTGCATTATCTCGCCAACGCCGCCACCGAGGCTTTCGAGGGCGCGCGCGAGAAGACCCGCGCCTTCCTGAACGCCGCCTCCACCGACGAGATCATCTTCACCCACGGGGCGACGGAATCCCTGAACCTCGTGGCGTCCTCGCTGGGCCAGTCCATCGGCGAGGGGGATGAGATCATCCTGTCGATCATGGAGCATCACTCCAACATCGTGCCCTGGCACTTTCTGCGCGAGCGCAAGGGCGCCGTGCTGAAATGGGTCGGCGTCGACGAGGAGGGCAACTTCCGCATGGACGAATTCGAGCGCGCCTTTTCCCCGCGCACGAAGGTCGTCGCCATCACGCATATGTCCAATGTGCTGGGCTCCATCGTTCCGGTGAAAGAGGTGATCCGCATCGCCCACGCGCATGGCGTGCCGGTGCTGGTGGACGGCTCGCAGGGCGTCGTGCATCTGGACGTGGACGTGCGCGATCTCGATGTGGATTTCTATGCCTTCACCGGCCACAAGGTCTATGGGCCGACCGGCGTCGGCGTGCTCTACGGCAAGAAGGCGCTGCTCGAAAAAATGCCACCCTTCATGGGTGGCGGCGAGATGATCGAGATGGTGACGACCGAGCGCGTCACCTACAACACGCCGCCCCATCGCTTCGAGGCGGGCACGCCGCCCATCGTGCAGGCCATCGGCCTTGGCGCCGCGCTGGACTATATGGACAGCGTGGGCCGCGCCGCCATCCGCGCCCATGAGGACGGTTTGCGCCGTTACGCCCATGAGCGGCTGAGCCAGCTCAATTCGGTCCGCATTTTCGGCCAGGCCGCCCAGAAGGGCGCCATCGTCTCCTTCGAGATGAAGGGCGCCCATGCCCATGACGTCGCCACCGTCATTGATCGGGCGGGGGTCGCCGTGCGCGCGGGCACCCATTGCGCCATGCCGCTGATGACCCACTACGGGGTCACCTCCACCTGCCGGGCCTCGTTCGGCATGTATAACACCTATGAGGAAGTCGATAGGCTGGTGGAGGCTTTGGCCAAGGCCGAAGCCCTGTTCGCGTGAGGAGCGCAAGATGAGCGACGCATCCGCCAGTGATCGTGAGGTCAACCCCAACAGGCCGGAGATGGAGCTTCCTGCGGCCATGCCGCCCGAAGAGCTGGACCGGCTGACCGAAGACCTCATCGTGGCCCTGAAAACCGTCTTCGACCCCGAGATCCCGGTCGATGTCTATGAACTTGGCCTGATCTATCGGGTCGATGTGGACGATAGCCGCTTCGTGTCCATCGACATGACGCTGACGGCGCCGGGTTGTCCGGTGGCGGGCGAAATGCCGACCTGGGTGGAGAACGCGGTGTCGTCTGTGCCCGGCGTGTCGGGTGTGAAGGTGAATATGGTTTTCGATCCCCCGTGGGATCAGAGCCGCATGTCCGAAGAGGCGAAGATCGCTCTCGACATGTGGTGAGTTGATAAATGGGGGCCATCGTCCCCATATGACTATCGCTGCGTCGCCGGACCTTGAACCCGGCCGAAACAGGAGACACGCAATGGGAAGCGCGAAATCTCGCTTCAAGGTCATGACCCTGACGGACGCCGCCGCCGAGCGCGTGCGCGAGATCATGGCCAATGCACAGACGCCGATGGCGGGCCTGCGGGTGGGCGTCAAGAATGGCGGCTGCGCGGGCATGTCCTACACGATGGAATGGGCCGACAAGGCCGCGCCCCTCGACGAGGTGATCGAGGACAAGGGCGTGACGGTTCTCATCGAGCCCAAGGCGGTGCTGTTCCTTTTGGGCACGCAGATGGATTTCGAAGTGTCGAAACTGTCCTCGGGCTTCGTCTTCAAAAACCCCAACCAGACTTCGGCCTGCGGCTGCGGCGAGAGCGTGGCCATCGAGCCCGCCAAGCCCGAGGACATGCAGCGGGCGCTGGGCTAGGCAGGCTGTGGCCGCATGGCCAGTTGATCCTCGATATCTCGGGGGTGCTCGGACTCTGATGCGAGGCTCCATTGCTTTACGGGCGGCGGCGGTTATAGTCCGCGCCGAATTGGGCGCCCGGCCGATTTGCGCCGGGGGCCACCCCATTGGAGCTTGCCGACATCATGAACTTCATTACGCCCGCCTACGCACAGGCCATTGGATCCGGTGGCCCGTCCGATTTCGTGATGCAGCTGGCGCCTTTCGCCATCATTCTCGTCATCATGTATTTCATGATCATGCGGCCCCAGCAGAAGCGCGCCAAGGCCCATCAGGACATGATTTCCAACGTGCGCCGGGGCGATACGGTCGTGACGGCGGGCGGCATGGTCGCGAAGGTGTCGCGCACCCTCGACGACGCGGAAGTCGAAGTGGAGATCGCCCAGGGCGTCAAGGTTCGGCTCATGCGCGCCATGATCACCGACGTGCGCAGCAAGGGCGAGCCGGTCAAGGACTGACGGATTCGCGCTGCGACACCATCTGAGGCCGTCCCAAGGGGCGGCCCCAGGGCCCGAGAGACCAAGCCCGAGAGACTTTGTCCATGTTCCGTTTTGCCCGCTGGAAGATCACCTCGATCGTCGCCATGAGTCTGGCGGCCTTCTTGATCATCATGCCGAGCTTCCTGTCGAAGGCGACCTTCGATCAGGTCAAGGCGAAGATGCCCCGGTGGATCCCCTTCGAACAGGTCGTGCTCGGGCTGGATCTTCAGGGCGGGGCGCATATCCTGCTGGAAGTCGATCAGAACGATGTGATCAAGACCCTCACAGGCAATCTGCGCGACGACGCCCGGCGCATCGTGCGCGAAGAGAATGTGCGCAGCCTCGCGGGCGGTTACGGAGTGCAGGGCCGCACGGTGCAGTTCCGAATCGCCGACGCCAATGATCGCAACAAGATCATGCCGAAGCTGCGTCAGCTCGGGACGAGCGGCGTGAGCGCGCTTGGCGCGGTGGGCGCGCCGCCCCTCGAGATCTCCACCACCGAGGACGGCCTCATCCGCATGAGCGTGACCGATGCGGGCCTCGCTGACAAGACGCGCCGCGCGGTGGATCAGGGCATTGAGGTCATTCGCCGCCGCGTCGATGCGCTCGGCACGACGGAGCCCAACATCCAGCGCCAGGGCAACGACCGCGTGTTGGTGCAGGTGCCGGGCCTTCAGGACACCAGCCGTTTGAAGGAGCTGCTTGGCACGACCGCCAAGCTCGAATTCCGCCTCGTGGCTGATCCGGGCTTCAATCCTGCGGATGTGGACATGCTGCCCCAGACCGACCAGCCGGGTGCGCTGCCGGTCGAAAAGCAGGTCATGGTGCAGGGCGAGGATCTCACCGATTCCCAGCCTGGCTTCGACCAGCGCACCTCCGAGCCCGTGGTGAATTTCAAGTTCAACATTCGCGGCGGCCAGCGTTTTGGCGAGGTGACGGCGGCCAATGTGGGCAAGCCCTTCGCCATCGTGCTGGACAACAAGGTGATCTCCGCCCCGCGCATCCTTGGTCCCATCACCGGCGGGTCCGGCCAGATTTCGGGTCGCTTCACGGTGGAGCAGGCCAACAATCTCTCGATCTTGCTGCGCGCGGGCGCGCTGCCCGCCAAGATGAACATCGTCGAGGAGCGCACGGTTGGTCCGGGCCTTGGGCAGGACTCCATCGAGGCTGGCAAGTTGGCGGCATATGTGGCTGGCGTGCTGGTGGTTTGCTACATGCTGACGACCTATGGCGTCTTCGGCGTCTTCGCCAATGTGGCGCTGGGCATCCATGTGGCCATGATCTTCGCCGCGCTGATCCTGTTGCAGGCGACGCTGACGCTGCCGGGCATCGCGGGCATCGTTTTGACCATCGGCATGGCGGTGGACTCCAACGTGCTGATTTATGAGCGCATCCGCGAAGAATCGCGCTCGGGCCGCACGGTCATCTCGGCGCTGGACGCAGGCTTCACCCGCGCTTTCGCGACCATCGTGGATTCCCAATCGACCATGATGGTCGCAGCGGTGATCCTCTATTTCCTGGGCTCTGGTCCCGTGCGCGGCTTCGCCGTGTCGCTGGGTCTGGGCATTCTCACCACAATCGTCACAGCCGTCACCATGACGCGCATGATGATCGCGCTGTGGTATCGCTGGCGCAAGCCAACGACCCTGCCGATCTGACGGGAGCCATTCGATGCTGCGTTTTCGCCTCGCGCCCGACAATGTGAAATTCGGCTTCATGCGCTTTCGGCGCGTGAGCTATCCTTTCTCGGCCATCCTCTCCGTGGTCTCCGTCGTGCTGTTCCTGACGGTCGGCCTGAACTTCGGCATCGACTTTTCGGGCGGCACGCTCTTTGAAGTGCGCGCCAAGCAGGGGCAGGCGGATCTCACCGCCCTGCGCGCGATTGGCGACAAGCTCGGTCTTGGCGAAGTTGAGGTGCAGGCTTTCGGCGGCGGGGTGGACGCCACCTTGCGGGTGCGTCTGCAACCGGGCGGCGACGGAGCCCAGCAGGCCGTCGTGGAGAAGGTGCGCGCCGTCATCGTCAATGATTACGAGGTGCGCCGCGTCGAGGTGGTCGGGCCGCGCGTCTCGGGCGAGTTGGTGCAGTCGGGCACGCTTGGCGTGGTGCTCTCCATCGTCGCTGTGCTGACCTATCTGTGGTTCCGCTATGAATGGCCGCTGGCGGTGGCCGCCGTCATCGCCACCATGCACGATTTGTTGCTGACCGTCGGCTTCTTCGCCACCACGCAGCTCGAATTCAACCTGACCTCCATCGCGGCCATTCTCACCATCGTGGGCCTGTCGCTGAACGAGACAGTGGTGGTGCTGGACCGCATTCGCGAGATCATGCGCAAATACAAGAAAGCCCCGATGGCCGAGATCATTGATCTGTCCATCAACGCCGTTCTGTCGCGCACCATCATGACCTCGACGACCACTCTGATCGCGCTTCTGGCGCTGGTCTTCTTTGGCGGTCATGTCATTCGCTCGTTCTCGCTGGCGATGATGTGGGGCGTGATCGTGGCCATGTATTCGTCCATCTTCATCTGCTCGCCGGTGCTGATCTACCTCAACCCGCGCTCGGTTGATGGCGAGGCCGAAGCCGCGCCGCCCAAGGGCGCGAAGCCGGGCGCCACGGCGAAGCCTGCGGTCTGATCCGCTATTGGCGGGAACGCGGGTTCGCGCTCCCGCATTGCCCCGCAGGCGAGGCTCCGATGTCAAAGACGCGCTATGATGGATTTCTGCCCGGATCCTTTGTGATCGAGGGCTATGGCGGCGGTGGTTTCCGCTTCGCCGACATGTCCCATCGAGGCTCCATCCTCGCGCTTCCCTCCGGCGTCCACGCCTGGGCGCCGCAGAACCCGCAGGACATCACGCCCGCCAGCCTTCAGATCCTGTTTGACGAACCTGCTGGCGCGGTGGAGCTGCTGCTGATCGGCACAGGCCGCGAGCTTGTCCCGCCCTCGGCCGAACTGCGCGCGGCGTTGCGGGCGGCGGGCGTAAGGGTGGACAGCATGGCCACGGGAGCGGCCATCGCCACCTACAACATTCTGTTGGGCGAGCGCCGCCGCGTCGCCGCAGCCCTGTTGGCGACTCCGTGATGGACGATATCGAAGATCCGCGTCTCGGCGAGGCCTATCTCTATTGCGAGACCTTGCTGCGCGAGCATGATCCCGATCGCTGGCTCGCCTGCCTCTTCGCCCCATGGAGCCATCGCAAGCATCTGCATGCGCTCTATGCCTATAGTCTCGAAGTGGCGCGGGTGCGCGAGATCGTCTCCGACCCCATGCCGGGCGAAATCCGCTTTCAATGGTGGCGCGACGCGCTGGAAGGGGAAGCGCGGGGCGACATCAGCGCCCATCCCGTCGCCTCCGCGCTGCTGGATACGGTGAAGCGTTTCAAACTGCCGCGCGCGGCCCTGACCAATCTGGTGGATGCGCGCACTTTCGATCTCTATGACGATCCCATGCCCGGGATGCGCCAACTTGAGGGCTATGGCGGGGAGACGTCGTCGGCGCTCATCCGCATGGCGAGCCTGATCCTCGCCGATGGGCGCGATCCGGGCGGGGCGGACGCCGCAGGACACGGGGGCCTCGCCTACGCGATCACGGGCCTGCTGCGCGCCTTGCCCTGGCATGGCGCGCGCGGACAGGTCTATGTGCCGGGCGATGTGCTGAAAGAGGCGGGCGCAAGCCACGCGGACTTGATCGCAGGCGCGCGAACCGAAGGTGTCGCCAAGGCGCTCGCCAACATGCGCGCCATCGCCCGCAAGCATCTCGCCGCCGCTCTGGAGGGCGTCAAGACGGTCGAGCCCGTCACCCGCCCGGCGTTTCTGCCGCTGGCTTTGGTGGAGCCCTATCTCGCCGCCATGGAAAAGCCCGGCTACGACCCGTTCAAGACGGTGATCCAGATTCCCCAGTGGCGGCGTCAGTGGCGATTATGGATGGCGGCGCGGCGCTGGTGAGGGACCGGGGTCGCGCCCATTTGGCGCCCCCACGTTGCCAATCGGCCCAAGCGCAGGCATGCTGCCCAAAAATGGGAGGATGCCGATGAAGCCTGTGCAGGGTCCGTGGTCGCTTGCCGCCGCCTTACTGACGTCAAGCTGCCTTGTTCTGTCTGGCCCAGCGGGGGCGGCTGACGATTTTTACAAGGACAAGACGATCAGCGTCGTCGTGGGCTTCACGCCTGGCGGGGGCTATGACGCCTATGGGCGCCAGCTCGCCCGGTTTCTGCCCGAGCATATTCCCGGCAAGCCGAATGTGATCGTTCAGAACATGCCGGGGGCGGGGAGCATGACGGCGGTGCGGGCTCTGGACGCCACCCAGCCCAAGGACGGTACGGTGATCGTCATCTTCAATCCCGGCCTCATCGTCCAGTCTGTCGTGCAGCCGGAGAAGGCGCCCGTGGACTTCCACAAATATGTCTTCGTGGGCACTGTCACGCCGGATTTCCGCGTTTGCTACGGCTTTGGTCCCAATGGGGTGAAGTCGTGGGAAGACATGATGTCGCGCAAGGAATTCATCCTTGGCGCAACCGGCAAGGGCTCTGGCAATTACGTCAATGGCGCGACCATGCGCGAGGTCTTCAATGCGCCGGTGAAGCAGATCCTCGGGTTTCCCGGCAGCAACGAACAGCGGCTCGCCGTCGAGCGGGGCGAGCTGGATGGGGATTGCGGCTCCTTCAACAGTCTCCCGGCGGACTGGGTGCGCGAGGGCAGGGTGCATCCTTTTGTGCGCTTCACGGGCGAAAAGGAGGCCGACATGCCGGACAGCGCACGTTTCATCAACGACTTCGCCACCACCCAGGAACAGAAGGATCTGCTCGCTGTGGTCAATGCGGAGGATGAGGTGGGCCGACCCTTCATCGTATCGCGCGACATTCCCGCCGATCGCCTTGCGATTTTGCGCAAGGCCTTCGACGCGATGGTGGCGGACCCCGCCTTCAAGGCGGAAATGGCCAAGCAGAATCTGCCCGTTCATCCGATTGACGGCGTTGGCTCCGACAAGATCCTCGCCCGCATGCTGAAAACGCCGAGGGCCATCGCCGACAAGGCGCGCAAGATCTTCGACTAGGCGGCGCCATCAAGCGGCTTGCCGTTTCGCGCCCGGGATACGATGTATGGTCACGTCCCTTTTGGAGCCGCGAATCCCTTGAGCAGCGACGGCAAGCAGACGGCTGTGTCCCGGCCCGGCCAAGGCTCGGGCGATGTCGAGCGTTTCCTGCGCAAGGCCGCCGCCACCCCGGCTGTGGCGGCGAGCAAGCGCGCTCGGCTGGTGTTCGCCCTCGACGCCACCATGAGCCGTCAGCCCACCTGGGATCTCGCCCAGTCCCTGCAAGGCAAGATGTTCGAGGCGGCTGGTTCGCTCGGCGGGCTTGATGTGCAACTCGTCTATTTTCGGGGCATGGCGGAATGCCGCGCGTCACGCTTCATCGAAAATGGCGCGGGGCTCGCCACGCTCATGGGCAAGATTTCCGTGCGCGGCGGTCAGACCCAGATCGGCCGGGTGCTGGACCATGTGCGGGACGAGACGCGGCGCGCCCCCATCGGCGCGCTGATCTATGTCGGCGACGCCATGGAGGAGCGCGTGGATGCGCTATGCGGCGTGGCGGGCGAGCTTGGACTTCTGGGCGTGAAGGCCTTCATGTTCCATGAGGGCGCGGACCCTGCGGCCGCCAGCGCCTTTCGCGAGATCGCGCGTCTCACGGGCGGCGCTTATGCGGCTTTCGATCAATCCGCCCCTCAGCGCCTCGCCAGCCTGCTGGCGGCGGCGGCGGCCTATGCTGCGGGTGGCGCGCAGGCGCTGGAGGCTCTGGCGCAGGCTCCCAAGGGCGATGCGGCGCGGCTGTTGTTGACGCAGATGCGTCAGGGGAGGGCGCCTTGATCCATCTTGTGGTGGTCGCAGCGGTGCTGATCATCTTGTGGTTCGCCAGCAACGCCTTCGCGAGGGCCAATCCGGCGAAGCTGGCTCGTGTGCTGAAGCCCGCCGGAGGGGTCGCGACTCTCGCCGCCGCAGCCTTTTTGATGCTGCGCGGACAGATCGAGGCCGCGGTGGCGGTCGGCGGTTTCGGGCTCTATCTGCTGGGCGTGGCCAATCCGCCCGGCCTCGCGCGCATGTTCCGCAACGTGGGCGGCGGGTCTGGCGGCGACAAGGTCTCGCGGGTGCGCTCAGCCATGATCGAGATGGAGTTGCATCATGACAGCGGCGCCATGCAGGGGACGATCCTCGCCGGATCCTTCGCAGGCGGGCGCCTCGTCGATCTGACGCGCCCGCAATGCGAGGAGATCCTGCTGCAATGCAGGCGCGACGACCCCGAGGGAGCGCGGCTGCTAGAGGCTTATCTCGATCGCCGGTTTCCCGGCTGGCGTCCGGCAGGCGATGGCCACGGCGACGCGGGGGGCGGGCCCGGCGGCGGGGGGCGGCATGTCGCGGGCGCCATGACCGAGGATGAAGCTTATGAGATCCTGGGGCTTGCGAAAGGGGCTTCGAGTGAAGAGGTCGCGCGGGCGCATCGCTCCCTCATGAAGAAACTTCATCCCGATTACGGGGGGCCTACGGCCCTGGCCGCTAAGGTCAATGAAGCCAAGTCCGTTCTGACGCGACGGCATAGCTAACTCCTGAACTCATACGCAACGCTACACAACAAACGCAGCAGGGATTAAAACGCTCCCTGCTCAATTCTTGGTGGTGAAGCAGGAAAAGCCTGACCTTTTGAGGGATTTGCAGGCAGCTTCCGCTGTCGTCTCAGTCAGTCCGGCAAAGCGCGCGCGATACAGCGTGCCTGATCCGGTCTTGACCTTTTCGGTAAACGCCGCCGCGCGGGAAAGGGCGGGGGCTCTGCCGCGCGCCTTGACGAGCAACTGGTTCGCCTTGCTCATTTCGTCGCTGGCGCCGATCTGAATCATCGTGCCGGACCTCGCCGCCGCCGGGCGCTGCGGTTCCGCCTTGGCGGGCTCGGCCTTGGCCACTTTCGTCACCTGCTTTTCAGGCGGATGAACCGCCGCAACATGCGTCGGGGCAGGCGGAGCGGCTGTGGTCGTCATGGACGCGGCCACCAGACGCGTGGCCCCATCCGAGAGCTTGCCATAGGGAATGGACGCTGTGCGGTCCTCGGTCGGGCGCGATCCGTTCGCGATCACGGCGGGGCGGGGCTTTTCGACCAGATCCGCAATCGTGGGCGTGGGGGCTGCGTAGGCCGTCGCCATGGGGGCCAGCTTTGGCTCCGCCTTGGCGGGGGCTTCCGACGACGAAGCGTCCGCAACCATGGTCGTCTTGACGGGCGAGGCGGATCCAAGATTCGCCTCGATCAGGCCTTCCATGATGTGGTCGCGGCTGCTGACGCTCCTGCCGCCCAGCACTACGGAGACGATCCGACGGTTGCCGCGCTTGACTGAGGTCAGAAGGTTGAAGCCGGAGGCGTTGGTGTAGCCCGTCTTGATCCCGTCCATGCCTTCGACCCGGCCCAGCAGATGATTGTGGTTGCCGATCGTCATGCCGCGGAAGGTGAACTGATGGGTTGAAAAATAGGCGTAGTAGCGCGGGAAGCGCTCCTGAATGGAGCGGCCAAGGATCACCAGGTCGTGCGCGGTGGTCAGCTGTTCGGGATCGGGCAGGCCGGAGGCGTTGGCGTAGTGGGTGCGGCTCATGCCCAGACTATGGGCTTTCGCCGTCATCAACTCGGCGAAGCTGTCCTCGTCGCCGCCCACCGCTTCGGCGATCGCCGCCGCTATGTCATTGGCTGATTTCGTCACGACCGCCTTGATGGCGTCCTCGACGCTGATCGTCGAGCCGGGGCGCAGACCAAGCCTTGACGGCGCCATCGAGGCGGCATGGCTCGAAATCGGGATCTCGTCGTCAAGGGACATGCGGCCCTTTTCGAGCTGCTCAAACAGCAGATAAAGCGTCATCACCTTTGTGATGGAGGCCGGGTGCCGCAGCTCATTTTCATGATCCGCGTGGAGCACGCGCCCCGTGTTGGCGTCCACCACCATGGCGGAATAAGGAGGCGTATACCCGGAAGACGCGTGGCTATGTTTATGGTGCTTATGGTGACCCCTGGCCGCCGCAGCGCCAGAATCAAGGGCCAAACCCGCTGTCGCCACCCCAGTCATGACGAAAGCGGACAGGAGGCGCCTACGAAGGACGGCGGCTGAAACCATCGACATACTCTGACCCCAACTCAAGCAACGGACGTTGCGCCGTATCCTCGACACCACACCTTCGAACACTAGCGGCCTGTGGTTACGCGTCGGTTAATGGGTTGAAACCGATTGGAATTAATTGGAGATGTGAATTTTGCTGCAGTGCGAAGAGGTTCACTTGACAGTTTTGTGCAGTGCATATAAATCGGTTTTGTCAGGGGCTCTTGAGGGCCGCCAGCACAGACACTGCAATCCCGAGGGTGTTTCATGTTCAAGAATCTGGAAGATTTTCAGAAGTTCGGCAAAGAGCAGTTCGAGGCGGCCACCGTCGCCAGCAGCGCCTGGACCAAGGGCGTTCAGCAAATCGCCACCGAAGCCTCCGACTTCGGCAAGAAGTCCTTCGAGGCTTCCTCCGGTCTGGTGGAAAAGCTGCTCGGCGTGAAGTCGGTCGAAAAGGCGGTCGAGATTCAGACCGAATTCGCCAAGCACAGCTACGAGTCGTTCGTGGCCCAGAGCACCAAATTCGGCGAACTTTTCACCAATCTCGCCAAGGACAGCTTCAAGCCCGTCGAGGAAGTGTTCGCCAAGGCGCAGGCAGCCGCGAAGTAAGCTTCGCTTTACATCGCTTTTGTAGCCCGGCGCTTGCGTCGGGCTTTTTTTTTGGTCTTATGTGGCTTTATTGCGTTGTTTTCCTGAAAACCGATCCGCCCACTGGCGAAGCGGGCTCGCGGCCAATAAATCATGTTTCGGGCGGATCCATCTGGCAATCGCATCCAATATGCGAAAGGATGCGCCCTCGCCGGTTGCGTGTTCCGGCCAGAGGCCTATCTTGGATAGACGGTACAGGAATTGCGGACGTGGAACTCGGACTCTCGGTGCAGATGAAGATGAAGAGGGGCGAGGCTGATGGCGGCCAGCCCGGCACGGTATTTGCTGCGCGTGAACCACGCAGAGGCGCCGATACGCCGGGGAACGGGGCCGGCTCCGGAACCGCGGTCATCACGCGGACGCGCACCCAGACGAGGCGGCCGAGTATGTATCGGGTGCTTCTTTTGAACGATGATTACACCCCGCAGGAGTTCGTGGTGACTGTGCTGCGCAAATATTTCAGCAAGGGCGTCGAGGAGGCGCGGCGCATCATGATGCACGTCCACCAGCATGGCGTCGGCGAATGCGGCGTCTTCACTTATGAGGTTGCGGAGACCAAGGTGACGCAGGTCATGGATTACGCCCGCAAGCACCAACATCCCTTACAGTGCATCATGGAGAAAAAGTGAGCAGTCGGGATGGACGATCGAACGGATTGATAAGGAGCGGCGGGGAGAGCGCCGCTTGTGAGACGCCAGCCGCGAGGCGGTCCGCGATCAGGGTTCAGGCCCTGGACGCGCGGAGCCTTGGCAATGAAACCTCGAACGTAAAGGGTGAGAGCTGCGATGCCGTCCTTCTCTCGTAATCTCGAACAGTCTCTCCATCGCGCTCTGGCCGTCGCCAATGAGCGCCGCCATGAATATGCGACGCTGGAGCATCTTCTGCTCAGCCTCCTTGACGACACCGACGCGTCCGCCGTCATGCGCGCCTGCTCGGTCGACGTGGACGCCCTCAAGAAGAACCTCGTCGAATATATCGAGACCGAGCTTGAAAACCTCGTCACCGACGGGCGTGAGGACGCCAAGCCGACGGCGGGCTTCCAGCGCGTGATCCAGCGCGCGGTGATTCACGTGCAGTCGTCCGGGCGCGAGGAGGTGACAGGCGCCAATGTGCTCGTCGCCATCTTCGCCGAGCGCGAAAGCCATGCCGCCTATTTCCTGCAAGAGCAGGACATGACCCGTTACGACGCGGTGAACTACATCAGCCACGGCATCGCCAAACGTCCGGGCATGAGCGACACGACCAAGGCGCCGCGCGGCGTCGAGGAGGAGCCCGATCATCGTGAGCCGCGCGAACAGCGCGAATCGCCGACCGATGGCTCCAAGAAGAAGGACAGCGCGCTCGACGCCTATTGCGTCAATCTGAACAAGAAAGCGCGCGATGGCCGCATTGATCCGCTGATCGGCCGCGAGTCCGAAGTCATGCGCACGATTCAGGTGCTCTGCCGCCGCCAGAAGAACAATCCCCTGCTGGTCGGCGATCCTGGCGTCGGCAAGACAGCCATCGCGGAAGGCCTCGCGCGCAAGATCATCAAGGGCGAGGTGCCCGAGGTGTTGGCGCAGGCCACCGTATTCTCCCTCGACATGGGCTCGCTGCTGGCGGGCACCCGCTATCGCGGCGATTTCGAAGAGCGCCTGAAGCAGGTGATGAAGGAGATCGAGCAGCACAAGAACGCGATCCTGTTCATCGACGAGATCCATACGGTGATCGGCGCCGGCGCCACCTCTGGCGGCGCCATGGACGCATCCAACCTGCTCAAGCCCGCGCTGGCGCAGGGCGTGCTGCGCTGCATCGGCTCGACCACCTACAAGGAATACCGGCAGTATTTCGAGAAGGATCGCGCCCTGGTGCGCCGCTTCCAGAAGATCGACGTCAACGAGCCCTCGATCCCCGATGCGGTGGAGATCATGAAGGGGCTGAAGCCCTATTTCGAGGAGTTCCACAAGGTTCGCTACACCAACGAGGCGGTCAAGGCGGCGGTCGAGCTATCGGCGCGCTATCTGCATGATCGCAAGCTGCCGGACAAGGCGATCGACGTGATCGACGAGACCGGCGCCTCGCAGATGCTGGTGCCGGAGAATCGCCGAAAGAAGACCATCGGCATCAAGGAAATCGAGGCGACCATCGCCACGATGGCCCGCATTCCCCCCAAAACCGTGTCGAAGGACGACGCGGAGGTGCTGCAGCATCTCGACGAGACGCTGCGCCGGGTCGTCTATGGCCAGGACAAGGCCATTGGCGCGCTCACGTCGGCGATCAAGCTGGCGCGGGCGGGATTGCGCGATGGCGAAAAGCCGATCGGCTGCTATCTCTTCAGCGGCCCGACGGGCGTCGGCAAGACCGAGGTGGCGCGCCAGCTGGCCTCGGCGCTCGGCGTCGAGCTGACGCGTTTCGACATGTCCGAATACATGGAGCGTCACACGGTCAGCCGGCTGATCGGCGCGCCTCCCGGCTATGTCGGCTTCGATCAGGGCGGGCTACTCACCGACGCGGTGGACCAGCATCCCCATTGCGTGTTGCTGCTCGACGAAATCGAGAAGGGCCATCCGGACATCTACAACATCCTGTTGCAGATCATGGATCACGGCAAACTCACCGACCACAACGGCAAGCAGATCGACTTCCGCAACGTCATTCTCATCATGACGACCAACGCGGGCGCCTCCGACATGGCGAGGGCGGCGTTCGGCTTCACGCGCCACAAGCGCGAGGGCGAGGATCTGGAGGCGATCAACAGGCTGTTCGCGCCGGAATTCCGCAACCGGCTGGACGCGATCGTGGCCTTCGGCCATCTGCCGCGCGAAGTGATCGCCAAGGTCGTCGACAAGTTCATCATGCAGCTCGACGCGCAACTCTCCGATCGCAACGTGTCGATCGAACTGAGCGACGAGGCGCGCGACTGGCTCATCGACAACGGCTACGACGAGGCCATGGGCGCGCGGCCGATGGCGCGCGTCATCCAGCAGCACATCAAGACGCCGCTGGCGGACGAAGTGCTGTTCGGGCGCCTCAAGAACGGCGGCACGGTGCGCGTTGTGGTCGCCGAAGAGGAGGGCGCGAAGAAACTCGCCTTCATCTATCCCGAGGGACCGGCGCTGCCGCGACCAGACAAGGAGGTCGTCGAATCCGCGAAGAAGCGGGTGCGCGCCGAGCCGGAGGTTCGCCGCGCCAAGGCGCGCCGCGGCGAATCGAAGGACGGCAAGAGCGAGGGCCCGAGCGGGGGCATCGTGCCAAAAGTCCCGCTGAAGGGCTGAGCCGCGCCAGCCGACCGATCCGGCGCGATGGGCTGGTTCGGCCGGGTCTGGCGCGTTGACCTGCGTTCCCCGAACGCCTATTTCGCCTTGGACGCGGAGCATCCATGGCGGAACGGGACATCATTTTCGAGCGGCGCGGCGCCGCTGGCCGCGTGTTGCTGAACCGCCCGAAGGCGCTCAACGCCCTGACGCCGGGGATGGTGCGCGAACTCGCGGCGGCCCTGGACGAATGGGCGGGCGACGACGCCATCGAGCGGGTCGTCGTGCGCGGCGCCGGGGATCGCGCCTTCTGCGCGGGCGGCGACATCCGTCTGATTTACGATCAGGGCAAGTCCGGCGACCATGTCGGGCAGCTCGCCTTCTGGCGCGAGGAATACCAGCTCAACCGCGCCATCGCGCGCTACCCCAAGCCCTATGTCGCGCTCATGGACGGCTTTGTCATGGGCGGCGGCGCCGGGGTTTCGATCCATGGGTCGCATAGGATCGCCGGCGACCGGCTCGGTTTCGCCATGCCGGAAGTCAGCATCGGGTTTTTCCCGGATGTGGGGGCGACCTTTTTCCTGCCGCGCGCGCCGGGTGGTCTCGGCGCCTATCTCGGCCTGACGGGCGCCCGGATCGGGGCGGGGGACGCTTGCCGCGCGGGAATCGCGACAGCCTACGTCCCCTCCGCCTCGTTTGATGCATTGGAGGAGGGCCTTGAGGCCTCCGGTGACACGGACGCCATCATCGCCGGCTTAGCCCGGCCCGCGCCCATCGCCGCGCTGGACGCCCATCGCGGCGTGCTCGACGAATGCTTTGGCGCGCCGGATGCGGTGGCGTTGCTCGCGCGGCTTGATCGCGCCGCCATGGCGGGCGACGCGTTCGCGGGCGAGACCGCCGCGACGTTGCGGGCCAAATCGCCGACGAGCGTCGCGATCGGCCTGCGCCAGATGCGCGTCGGGTCTGGCCTGACCATCGAGGAGGCGCTGCGGGTCGAGTTTCGCATTGTCTCGCGCATCTGCCGGATGGCCGACTTCTATGAAGGCATCCGCGCGGCGATTATCGACAGGAGCCAACCGCCGCGCTGGAATCCGTCGACCATCGCCGCCATCGACCCCGCCACGATCGACGCCTGCTTCGCGCCGCTGGGAGCGGATGAGCTGACCTTCGCGGAAAGGCGCGCGGCGTGACGGGACAGGCCATCAAGCGGCGCGCGCCGCCGCCCGACGACGCCATTCAACTGGGCGTCGACGCCAACGGCAAGGGCAAGACAGGGATTCGCTTCAGTCTGCTGCTGCTGATCTTCATGCGCCTGGTCGCGGCGCTGTGGATGTTTCGCGGCCTTGGTCAATGGCACGCGATCCTGTCGTCCGATCAGGAGCCATTCGCGCGAATGGATTCGCTGAATGTCTCCATCACCATGTTTTTCGCGGTCGCCGATCTTCTCGCGGCGGTTGGTCTGTGGCTGGCGACGTCATGGGGCGGCGTGTTGTGGCTATTCGCGGCCGCGGCGGGACTCGTTGTGACTCTCGTCCTTCCGGATGTTGGCTGGAGCAGCCACATCGCCTTCGCCGCCGATCTCATTCTGATCGTCGGCTACTTCGTTCTGAGCTGGTACGCCGCGCGTGAACGCGAAGATTGAGAGACCGCGAAAAGCGTCCGCGTATCGCGCGGATCACGCGCAGCCTCGACGCTAGGGTTAAGAGATATTGACGGTAAATCAAAGGTTTGTTTCACAATTGATTCACCCACAGAAGTAAATACGGGATTCATTTTGTTATTTAAACCGGCCTTCACCCGTGGTGGTTATAGTCCATCCTATAAACAAGCGGTCACAAGAAGCCGGACCGCATAAGTATAGTAACGGGGTGTGCCATGAATACGATGCCGAAGACAGAGATGACTCAAGCGCGCGCCGAACGTCTCAATGATGTTCGTCCGGCTTATCTTGAAGCCCTCACGTTGGTCGAGCGCCTTCATCGTCGCCTGCTCGACGTGATCAAGGATGAATTCGACCGTCGCGGCCGAAGCGACATCAATTCGGTTCAGGCGCTGCTGCTCTACAATATCGGCGGCA
>CAIUWR010000084.1 GCA_903902915.1 uncultured Hyphomicrobiales bacterium
ACAGGGTCTTCGAGGATTATGACGCGATCATAGAAGCGATCTGCGAAGCCTGGAACAAACTCATCGAAATCCCAGACACCATCAAATCAATTGGCATGAGAGATTGGGCTCATGTGGGTCGATCCGAATAGCCGATGGTATTATTCCTCATCCCCCCGTCACGCTCATATGTCGTCCCACCGCAGGCTGGCGCGTGGTGCGGTCGATGATGAAGTCGTGGCCCTTGGGTTTGCGGGCGATGGCGGCCTCGATGACGGCGTTCAGCGCCTCGTTGCCTTCGGATGACCGCAGCGGCGTGCGCAGATCGGCGGCGTCGTCCTGGCCAAGGCACATGTAGAGCGTGCCCGTGCAGGTGACGCGCACGCGGTTGCACCCTTCGCAGAAATTATGGGTGAGGGGCGTAATGAAGCCTACGCGACCGCCGGTCTCCTTCACGCGCACATAACGCGCCGGGCCGCCGGTCTGGTAGTCGATATCTTCCAGCGTGTAGCGGTCGAGCAGGCTCGCGCGCAGCTGCGTCAGCGGCCAATATTGATCAACCCGCGCCGCCTCCACTTCGCCCAGCGGCATGACCTCGATGAAGGTCATGTCCATGCCGCGCCCATGCGCCCACGCGATGAGCTGGGGAACCTCGCCGTCATTCACGCCCTTCAGGGCCACGGCGTTGATCTTGATGGCGAGTCCGGCCTTCTGCGCGGCGTCGAGCCCCTCCATCACCTTGCCGAGATCCCCCCAGCGGGTGACGGCCTTGAATTTGTCGGGGTCGAGCGTGTCGAGGGAGACATTGATGCGCCTCACGCCGCAGTCGGCCAGCTCCTGCGCATGGCGGGCGAGCTGGGAGCCATTGGTGGTGACGGTGACCTCCTCCAGCGCGCCGGAGTCCAGATGGCGCGAGAGGGAGCGGAACAGGGTCATGATGCCGCGACGCACCAGCGGCTCGCCGCCGGTGATGCGGATCTTGCGGGTGCCGCGCGCGACGAAGGCCGAACAGAGCCGGTCCAGCTCCTCCAGCGACAGCAAGTCCTGTTTTGGCAGGAAATGCATGTCCTCCGACATGCAGTAGACGCAGCGGAAATCGCAACGATCCGTCACCGACACCCGAATATAGGTGATCGCGCGGCCGAAAGGGTCGACGAGCGGCTCGCCCACTGGCTGTGCGGTCTTGACGGGGATGTTCATGAACGCCGGTTCCTCCAGCGTTCTATGTAAGCCCTGCGAGGCTGCAAGAAAAGGGCGGAACCGCGACGGGGCGCATTGGTTGTCCGATCTCTCGCGTCCCATCCCCATCGGGCCTCGCCATGCGTCTGATCGCCTTTCTTTTTCTCGCGGCCTTCGCATTGGCGGGGATCGTTCGTTATTCGAAGGCCGCCGCTCCGGCTCCAGGCGTGGCGGCGCAACGCGCGCAAGCCGCCCGGCCGCTGGCGCTGGTTGACCCGGCGCAGGGCGCGCTCCCGTCAGCCGCGCAGATCGCGCCTGCGCCTCTGGTGCTTCGCCATAAGCATCGCTTCGCCAGGGCGGCCCTTCGCGCCATTCAGAAGGCTGCGGCTCAGGACAAGTCCAAGCCCAAGCCCCCCGCGCAAATGGCCAAGGTGGCGAAGGCCCGTCGATAGCCAGCTTCCTGTGGCGGCGTGAAGGGATTAGGGTGCCTGCTGATCGAGGAGCCGCCCCATTGACCAGCACCCCACCCATCGCCGCGCCATGGCCGACTGAGCTGCGCCTCTCGGATGGAGGCCGTCTGCTCACAGTGGCCTTTGACGATGGAGAACGTCACGCCCTCAGCGCGGAATATCTGCGGGTCGAGAGCCCCAGCGCCGAGGTGCAGGGCCATTCGCCCTCCCAGCGCCAGACCCAGTCCGGCAAGCGCGACGTGGCCATCACGGAGATCCAGCCCACCGGCAATTATGCGGTGCGGCTGCTGTTCAGCGATGGCCATTCGACGGGCATCTACACCTTCGCCTTGCTCCACGACCTCGCCGTGAAAAAAGACGCCAAATGGGCGGCCTATGAGGCGGAGCTGGTGGCCAAGGGGCTGAGCCGGGATCCGCGCTGACAGCAAAAAGCCGGGCGCGAGGCCCGGCTTCCAAAGGTCATGGTCCGCAAGCGCCTCAGCGCATCACGGTGACCGTCGCGCCGACTTTCACGCGATTGTAGAGATCGCTCACATCTTCGTTGGTCATGCGGATGCAGCCCGAGGAGACCGCTTGGCCAATGGTGTCGGGTTCGTTCGAACCATGGATGCGATAGAGCGACGAGCCCAGATACATGGCGCGCGCGCCAAGCGGGTTCTCCGGCCCGCCAGCCATGTGACGCGGCAGATCGGGGCGGCGGCGCAGCATCTCGGACGGCGGCGTCCAATCGGGCCATTCGCGCTTGTTGGTGACGGTCTTGGCGCCAGACCATTCGAAGCCCGGGCGGCCTACGCCCACGCCGTACCGCAAGGCCTTGCCATCGCCCAGCACGAGATAGAGCCGACGCTCCTCGGTGGAGACGACGATGTTTCCCGGCGCTTGCGTCCCGGTCCAGGCGACGACTTCGCGCGGCACCGCGCCCTGTTCCGGTTGCGCGCTTTCGCGCGTCGGCGTGGCGACGGGCGCGGAAGCCGCAGGCACGCGGGTTTCAAGATCAATGAAGTCGATGGAGACGGCGAGGGCCGGGGCCGATGCGAGCATCAGTCCTGCGGTGGCGCCAACGAAAGCCTGAATGTGGCGACGCATGTGAATTTGCCTCGAAAGAACGGATGGTGCGGCTGAGCAGCGGATTGCGGTCCTTGTTTCTACGATGGGCTTTGCATTTGCAACCATTCGTCCCCATTTCGCGACATTCCGGCTCAAGCCGTGGTTGCTGTGCAACAGGTGCTTGCTCTTTGCGTCATTTTAAGAATTTATTAACCATTATTTGTCAAGTTCAAGTATGTGCGCCTTGTATTTTTTCCATTTTTCAGTTGGGGCCAATTCGATGTCCAGATGCATGTCTCTCGTGGTGCTGTGCCTTTCATCCGTGACCGCTTTTGGCGCTGATTTGCCGGGTAAGCATCCGTCGATCATCGAAGCGCCGTCGCCGATCTCATCCCTGCCGGTCGCGAGCTGGAGCGGCTTTTACGCAGGCGTCGTCGCCGGGACCGGGCGAATGTCCGCGCGCGATGCGGATTTGTCGCCGATCACCAATGCGGACGGCACGCCGATCAGCAAAGACCTGTATCGTTCCGGCGGCGCGGCTGGCGTGGAGGCGGGTTATGCGCTGCAATCCGGGGCGCTCGTCTATGGCGTGGAGGCCGACCTCGCTCTGGCCAATCTGCGGGGACGCCAGGACGCCGTCGGCTATGTTCAGACGACGCCCTTCGCCGTCGGGTTGGAGGCCAAGACCAACGCTTTGGGCACGCTGCGCGGCCGCGTGGGCTATGCGCTCGACAAGCTATTGGTCTATGGGACCGGCGGCGTGGCGTTCGCGCACCAGAGATCGTCGCTGACGGTGGCTGATTTGTCCGCGAGCCCGGCGTTGAGCAGCACTGGCTACGCGTCCGGATATGCGGTCGGATGGACCATTGGCGCTGGTCTGGAATACGCTTTCGCCGACCATTTCAGCGGGAAGGTCGAGTACCTTTATAGCGACATCGGCGATCGTATTCGGGGCGAGGCCAGCTCGAAGGGCCTCCAGATGTTTCGCGTCGGCACGAATTATAAATTCTGACGGACGCAAGTCCCGGCGACGGGTCCGCCGCCGGGATCAATACATTGAAACTGGCCTATTCCGTCAGGCTCTGGACGCTTCGCCGCGCGTCGCCGGTGATCTGCGCCGCAGGCTCCTCGCTGATGAAGCGATAGATGACGCCGCCCAGCATGCCGCCGATGATCGGCGCCAGCCAGAAGAGCCAGAGCTGCGTCATGGCCCAGCCTCCCACAATCAGGGCGGGGCCAGTGCTGCGGGCCGGATTGACGGAGGTGTTGGTGACCGGAATGCCGACGAGGTGGATCAGCGTCAGCGCGAAGCCGATGGCGATGGGCGCGAAGCCGACCGGCGCCTTTCCACCCAGCGGAAGGTCGTGAGGCAAACCACAACCAGTAGCGGGATCGCGCCGCCAGCGACGAGCCAGTGTTGCGTGTCGGAAAGCGCTTGCGGCGCGGGAAGAATGAGCCTGAAGAGCGCGAAGAGCAGCAGCCCGTGCAAGAGATAGACGCTGAAGCTGATCTCGCCCAACAGGCGCGATGGACGCCACGCCAGAACGCCAAACAATGTATTGCCCCCCGCGACGATGGCGAAGAACGCAGTCAGGAAAATCAAGGGAGGCAAACGAAAGGCGCTGTGAAACAGCAAGAGCGCCGCCAGCAGGCAGGCGATGGCCGCCAAGGCGGCGCGGCGCGTTGGCGCGAAAGCCAGGCGCGCGAAGCGGCCCGCATAGAGGCGCAGCCAGTCCACGTTTCCTTCGAGCAAACGGCGGGTGAAGAGAAATCCGGTGATCATGAAGAACAGCCCGACGCTGGACTGGCCGAGCTGATTATAGAAATTTGAATCAGGCGCCTGCCACACACCAGTAAGCACATAGCCGCGCCAGATGAGGCTATGGTGGATAAAGACGGACGCAGCCAGAAAACCGCGCAGCCCGTCGATGCTCGTCAGGCGCCCTTTGGGAAGCTCCATATTGCTCAGCCGCAGCATGGCCCAGGAGCAGCCAAGAAAGAGCGCAAGCGCGGCGGCGGCGAAGACAGGATTATCGGCGGTCATAGCGGCTGGCGCCCGAAAGGTGTGGCAGGCGACGGCGGGAGCCAGCGGCGCAGGGCCTTGCGCGCCCCGTCAAGCGACCTTGTCTTTCCTGACCGGGGCAGGCCGCGCTGGCGGCTCCACATAGCCGGGGTTGCGCTTCAGCCATTCGTTGGCCTGCGTCGAAACCGTGGTGCGGAACACCAGGCGTCCACCATCGTAGACGCAGTAATAGTCGCCTTTTGATTGCGACCACTTATGGACCACGTTGAACATTGCATCGCCCCTGTTGCGCCCTGAACCTGCCCGACGCTTCCCCTCGGCGCTGGCCGCACCGCTGAAAGCCCGCTGGAACGTGAGCCGCCGCATCATCCCGATGAAGTTGATCATCGCTTCAACACATTGAAGATGTTGAAGTATTCACGAAGCATCAGCCTTCCATCCCAACGATGGGACGAGATTATGAAGAAATGCTGAGCATGGCGTGGGGGCATTGAATTCAGGGTCGCTGAAGTGATCCAGTAGTTAACGATTTGCGAATCCGCCCGGTCATCCGGCGACCTTGCTTTCAGAACTTCCGCAATGTCTGGAATGGTGGGCGCGGGCAAATGCGCCTGCGTGCAGAACATGAACTTAAGCGTGTTCCAGCGAGGGCGCCAGTCACATTGCTTAATGCGACCCGAGATCCCCGGGGCTTCGGGGACAGCCGAAAAGGCGATAGCCCTTCCGGCCTCCCCATCAGTCCCTCATAAACATTCGGCAAAATTGTAGGTGGTGAAGAAATTGGCGGTAAAGTCCAGCATTTGACTAAATTCGGAGATCTCCTTCAAATTCTTTGAGTCAAAGATCGTAACGTCTTGCTGCTGCAGGCGCGACAGATTCAATTTCAGTCCAGTCTTGTTGCCTGTCAACAAAAGCCTGTCGAAGCTGATGTCATTCCCACTGTTGTCTTTTTGAATATCGAAAGCGTAAGTGATTTCTTTATCTTTATTATCTTTTAGGTTTTCCCAGCTTTCCTCAAATTTCATGAGGTAATTCTTGACGCCGACCAACTCGTCAAATTGCGCCTGCCCAATGCGAATTGCAGGGCCGGACGAAGCTCCGCCAGGGATCCCGTACAGAACCACCGAACGGGCGCCCAGAACGCCGCAACTCTGGGTATTGGGAACCGATTTGGCTTGCTTCACCTTGATCCCGAACCGCGCCCTGTTCTCCAGGATCAATTCCTTGAGATTGTATGTATCAATGATTTCGATCCTGCCGTTCTTGACGTCCTGAGCCTGTAATTTTTTGAGCTCAAGGCTCTGGGCGTCAACAGCGGGTTTCGCATCCTGCGCATATGTTAGACCACGCAACAGGCAGTTGGTTTGCGAAGGCGATGAGACGAGGCTGAACCTTGCCAATGGCGATGAACTTGCGAATGGTGCTGCCTTCATCACGCTGACCAATCTTCTTACAGAAAGTTTGGAAGTCAGCACTGTTCAGCACTTGCTTAGCTTCGTAGACTACACGACACATAGCAAGAGTGGCTTCAGCAGTCGCTGCTTCACGCTTCTGGTAAAGCCCCACATATTCGTCACGAGTTAGCTTGACGATGTTTGTGTCATCAGGCGTGGCAGCTTGAAGAGAGATGGCAGGCGTGTAGACTACCTCCTTGTTCATGTTCTCCGTGCCCTTGCTGACAGAGATGGTAACAGTCTTGTTCTGGGGGATCTGGATGCTCATACTGGTTTCCTTTGGGTTAGGCGTGACCGTCTGGTTCAACGCTACAACGGTGTTGTTCCGTTGATGATCTAAAGTCTCACGAAACGCAGGATTTGTGAGCGAGCAGCATTGGTGCTGGACTGATGATGTTCGCTGACTGGTGCCCTGTGAAACTTCAAGTTTAAAGTCTCACGATTTGCCTGATTTGTGAGCGAGCAGCATTGGTCTTGGAATAATGTTGTCGCAGTCTAGTGTTTCGTGAGTCTTCAGTAATATGATCTCACAAAGTGGGGATCTGACTACGAGCAGCATTGGTGCTTGACTAATGCTGCTCAAAGGGTGGTGTCAGGTAACTGTTTTGGGCTGGGGAGGCAAAAAATGTATGAAAAACAGCTATTTGGAAGAAAAGTGCTCTACTTCAAATATGCGCCACCCATCACCAAGTTAGACGATGTAAGTGACGAAGAGCGTCCCAATCCCCCATTTCGCAATGCGCCGCCGCACATGCGTAGTGTCTATTACTACTGGTGGGCGTTCCTTCGCGAAAACGCAGATTATCAGCACTGCTGCGATCAAGATGGGTCAGGTCCCATGGCTGACCTCTACAGGGATTTTGGCGATGTCAGAGCTGATAATTTCATGGCGTGGTGGAGAAAGGGAGGGCGCAAACTCTTCTGTGAGCCTCCAGAAGATCAAATCATAACCTATCTCAATCCACCTCACGAACATGACAACGAACATCGTGTTCTTCTATCAATCCCTGTCACAGGTGACATAGAACGCACATTTGCTGAACTGCGACAGCTGCTGAAACCCATCTATCAAGAGGCAAGAACACGACCAACTGGTAACAGTCGTGCGATGTATCTGGTTCATTCCAAGCCAGTTCTCACATCGCTACATCAGCATCTTATCGTTTGGCAGGCAACACAGAACAATCCAGATGCCAGTCACTATGACATAGCTGAGATGACAGGTGTTGCTGAAGCAACTGCTGGTAACAAAGATGATTATGATCACAAGCGAACTGCTTCTGCTTCAATTAGACGATTTATCAGGCAAGCCAAAGCACTTGTATATAATGTGGGGCAGGGGAGATTTCCTGATCTGACGCCACCACCTGAATGAACAAGCTGTGCTTCTAAATACTGGCTTGATAAAATGATGCGTGCTTCTTGTGCCAGTCGTGTTTCTGAGTTGATGCGAATTGAGAACTTTCTGAGCCTCATGTAAGTGATTTTTCTGGTTCATTTCGTTTTGCTTATGTAAGTAATTAAACCCACGCTCTGCGTTGGTTGCTGCTTGCGTTCATTCAGTTCGTTGTCACTCACTTCTCTCACTTGGCAGCACTTTCTCTCAGTTCTTTTTGAATATTTTAGTTTCTTTTTATTTGGCTATTTGGAAGGCAACCCATACTTCGCCTTCTTACAGGCAAAATAAAAAAACCATTTGGTGAGGTTTCTCCATCCGTTCAGCAAGACCTCTTTGGGAGGGACGGTGTTGGTTTGGCTGTAAACCTTTACATGCTGTTCTTCATCAGGCGCAAACCGCAGCGGCAGAACGGACTACATGCTGCGGTCTTGTGGGGTGTAAGTTGTCAACAGAGCCCACTCAACTTCTGTCTTCGCACCCTCTGCTCTTCTTCCCATCTTCTTGCGGCAACAGCGTCTTTAACCGCTGGCAGCATCTGGAAGTTTTGATGTCATCTCAGATGAGAATTGAATTCTCAACAAGCAACCTACTGGGGTCCAGTGCGTGACATGTTTATTTAGCAATCCGCTGCGAAAACACTAAATAACTGATGACAAAGAAAAACACTCCATTTCTCCAATCACTTTATGACACCTGTAAATCACTGGGCTTGGTTCAAAACCAACATCAGTTCAGCGAACTTTGCGGACGCAGGACCACTTGGTTCAGCGCCAGCAAGAGCCGTGACCTGCCCATCAGCAACACAGCAGCATATACCTTGAGCGTTCGCTTGCGTGATATGGCTCAGCGTGAGTTGCCACGAAAACTGCGA
>CAIUWR010000085.1 GCA_903902915.1 uncultured Hyphomicrobiales bacterium
CCGGGCTTCAGCGCCGGCATATCGGTGGCGGTGCGGGGCAATCGCCAGTCGGTCGCCATTCGCGCGCAGGGCGGCGACATCGCGGCGGTGGACATCGCGCTTGTGCGGGGTCGCTGAGCGACATGGCGGCGGGGCCGACCCTGCGGGCGAGCCAGGACGCGAGCGGCGAACTCATGAACGCCGAAGGCGACTGGACAGCCGCCCATACGGCCGATCTTGAGCGCCTCGCCCATGCGGCGCCGCCCCATGCGCGCAAGCTGACCATCAATCTCGACAGCATCGGGCGGCTGGACACGTTCGGCGTCTGGGCGCTCGAGCGCCTGCGCCGCTCCGCAGTGGAGGCGGGGGCGCAGGCCCGGCTCGCGATTCAGCAGGACCAGCGCGCCAAGGACGCCCGCGAAGATCTCTTCGCAGGCGTCGCCAAGGCGCTGGAGCGACAGCCCGTCCGCACAGGGCGCGGCGACGTTCTGGGTGCGGCGATGCGACGGGCGGCGCGCGGAGCGCAGGCCTTCGTTGAAGATTGCGCCGCCTTTCTCGATCTGGTGGGGCGCCTGACGTTTTGCTTTTGGCAGGGCTTGCGCCACCCTGAGCGGATGCGCCTGCGGTCCGCCGTGCACCATCTGGACCGCACAGGCACGCGCGCCACGCCAATCATCGCGCTGATGACCTTCCTCATCGGCTGCATCATCGCCCAGCAGGGCTTCTTCCATTTCCAGCGTTTCGGCGCGACCGATTACGTCGTCGATCTCGTCACCATTCTCGTGCTGCGCGAGATCGGGGTGCTGCTCGTCACCATCATGGTCGCCGGCCGCTCGGGCAGCGCCTATACGGCCGAGATCGGCTCCATGAAGATGCGCGAAGAGATCGACGCCCTGCGCACCATGGGGCTCGATCCTGTCGAATATCTCATATTGCCGCGCATCCTTGCGCTGACTGTGGCGTCGCCTCTGCTGACCATCGTCGGCAATGGGGCCGCCCTTTTCGGGGCCGGGGTGGTGGCCTGGGCCTATGGCGACATGAGCCCGGCGGTTTATATGGAGCGGCTGCATGAAGCGGCCTCGCATATTGATCTGGAGGTCGGCCTCATCAAGGCGCCCGTCATGGCCTTCGTGATCGGCGCCGTGGCGGCGCTGGAAGGCCTCAAGGTGCAGGGCAGCGCGGAGTCCCTTGGGCTGGGGGCCACCGCCTCGGTGGTGCGCTCGATCTTCTTCGTCATCGTGCTCGACGGGATTTTCGCGGTTCTCTTCGCCGCTGTGGGGATGTGACTCCATGGAGGGGGACGAAGTCATCAAGGTCAGCGATCTGCGGGTGGCCTTCGGGCCGCATGAAGTGGTGCGCGGCCTGTCCTTCAAGGTGCGGCGCGGCGAGATCGTCGGGCTTGTGGGCGCCTCGGGCTCGGGCAAGACCGTTCTGCTGCGCACGATGCTGGGCCTGCTGCGCAAGTCGTCGGGAAGCGTGGAGATCATGGGCGTGCGGCTGGAGCAGGCGACGCCTGCGGAGTCGCGACGCATTGGCGGGCGTTGCGGCATGATGTTTCAGCAAGGCGCCTTGTTCTCCTCGCTGACGCTACGGGAAAACGTGGAGTTTCCCATGCGCGAATATCTCCATGGCTCCGACGCCATGTATGCGGATGTGGCGCTCGCCAAGCTCGGCATGGTGGGGCTGTCGATCGAGGACGCCGACAAGCTTCCTTCGGAGATTTCCGGCGGCATGACCAAGCGCGTGGCCATCGCCCGCGCCCTTGCGCTGGATCCGGACATCCTCTTCCTCGACGAGCCGACCTCCGGGCTCGACCCCATCGCGGCGGGCGAGATCGACCGATTGATCCGCACCCTGCAACGGGTGCTGAACCTCACCGTCTTCATGGCGACGCATGATCTCAATTCGCTGAAATCCGTCTGCACCCGCATCATCGCGCTTTATGACGGACGCATCGTCGCGCAAGGCGCGATGCACGACATTCTGGCCTTCGAACATCCATGGCTGCGCGCCTATTTCCAGGGTGAGCGGGGCAGGGCGGCGCAGATTTCATAGGAGCCAGCATGGAGCCACGCGTCCGCTACATCGTCGTCGGCCTCTTCGCACTGCTGACAGGGCTTGCGGGTCTGGGCTTCACCCTGTGGATTCAGAACAAGGGCAGCCTGCGCGGGCGCGACGAACTGATCGTGCGGTTCGAAACGGCGGCGCCTGGCCTGCGTACAGGCGCGCCCGTCACCTTCAACGGCGTGCGCGTGGGCGAGGTGACGCGGCTGGACTTCGACAGGTCCCATCTCAGCGCCGTGGACGCCCATCTGGCGGTGGATCGCGACGCACCCATCACCAGAGCCACCCAGGCCACGCTGGAGGCGCAGGGACTGCTGGGCGCCGTCTATGTGTCCCTGGCGGGCGGCGACGCCAGCAAGCCGCTGGAACGCGGGCAGGGCGCGCCCGTCATCGTGGCGCGCGCCGCCACCTCGCTCTCGCAACAAGCGCGTGAGACGCTGGACGCCGTGAAGACGCTGGTGGATGACAACGCCGCGCCTCTTCACGACATCGTCCTCAACGCCCAGAGCTTCGCCGCGGCGTTGGGGCGCAACTCGGATCGAGTCGATAGCATCCTCCAGGGGCTCGACCGCAGCCTTGGCGGCGGCGACAAGGAGGCCAAGCCCGCGCTCTATGATCTCGCGCAGCCCGCCCTGAAGACGGACCTCTCGCAATTGCCGGAAGCGGCCCTTGTCGTCGCCGATCCGACCACCGTCGCTTCCCTCGACACCCAGAGACTGATCGTCAAGAACCCGCAGGGGGAACTGTCGCCGCAAGCGGTGCAATGGCCCGACACGATCCCCAAGCTCATACAAAAGCGCGTGCTGCAAAGCTTCGACAAGGCGGGCTATCGCTTCGCGACCGGCCCAAACGATACGCCCACGCCCGATTATCAACTCTTGATCGACATCGGCGCCTTTCAGATCACGGACGCGCCACAGCCCCATGCGCAGATCGCCTTGGCTGTGCGTCTGCTGGGCGCTGACGGCAAGGTTCTTGACCGCACGGTGATCGAGGAGCGCGCGCCAGCGGCGTCAACCGACCCGGAGCAAGCTGTCGCCGCCATGAACGAGGCTTTCGCAAAGGTCCTGGAGGCGCTGTTGGTCTGGTGCAGAAGCGCCCTTCCGGCGAAGTGACGCAACGAAGCTTGACTGGCCAAGGCCTAGCCGCGATAGACAGCGCAAGCGCCCTGCGGCGCAAAGGGGAGTAGAATGACGCGCAGATCCTTCATTTCTGGTGTGGCCGCTTTCGGGCTTGCGCTCACCATGAACGTCAGCGCGCAGGCGCAAGACGCGGCGGCCTATTACAAGGGCAAGACGGTCCATTTCATCGTGGGGCTTGCGGTCGGCGGCGGCTTTGACGCCTATGCGCGTATGATCGCGCCTTATCTGGCGCAGGAACTGGGCGCTAATGTCGTGGTGGACAATGTGCCCGGCGCCGGCGGCCTGCTGGCGCTGAACCAGACCTATTCCGCGCCGCCCGACGGCCTGCGCCTGCTCATTGTCAACGGCACGCCCGCCGCGCTCGGCCAATTGCTGGAACAGGACAATATCCGCTACGATCTGACGAAGTTCGATCATCTGGGCGTGATCAGCGCTTACCCCTGGGTCTGGCTGGCGAGCAAGCAATCGGGCGTCAAGACCGTCGCCGACGCCTTGCAGCCTGATCGCAAGATCCGCTGGGGCGGCACGGGCCCGAGCGACGGACCGGCGGACGGCGCAGCCATCACCTGCGAAGCGTTGAAGCTGAATTGCCAGACCATTCTTGGCTATCGCAGCAGCGGCGAAATTGCGCTCGCCATGGAGCGCGGCGAGGTTGACGGCCTCTATGTCTCCGACAGCTCAGCCGCCAATTACACGCAGGCAGGGCAGGTGATCCCTGTCGCCTCCATGGCGCGCGTGCGCTCCGCGCTTCTGCCCAATGTGCCGACCGTTTTCGAACAGGCGAAGCTGACGCCGGATCAGGAATGGTGGTTCGATTTCCGCGCGGATCTGAACGATCTGGGACGCATTCTCGTCACCATGCCCGGCACCCCGCCCGAGCGGCTGGCGTTCCTGCGCGAGGCCGTGCGCCGCGCGCTGACCAACCCGGCTCTGATCGCGGAAGGTGAGAAGTCGCAGCGCTTCGTCGCCTGGCAGGCGCCCGAGAAGGCGCTGGAGATGACGGGCAAGGTCTTGAACTCCGTGACGCCAGACCAGAAAAAGCGCATTCGCGACGCTGTGTTTGGTCATTGACCGAAAACGATCGAAGCGCCAGCGGCGCGTGGCGCGCTGCTGGCGTTCATCTGCGTTAATTTAGTTGGTAAATATCGGCGCACAGCTGGTCCGTTCGTTTCGTCAACATGCGTTAATGGAGTACGTTACCGATTAAGATTAACCCCAACAAGATCGCGGGGCCGACTGTCCGCCAAAGTCGTTTTAACGCAGGCTAATTCATACTCGCGGACGGGCGGGAAAATGTCAGTGTGTCGATGCAAACCCCTGCGCCACAATGGCTAATGCGTTTCGCTACGAACAAAGCGCAAAATCGCATTACATCTTTTGCATGAAGCCCTTTCCGAAATTCCGAAGTAGAGCTTCATTTGTGGTATGTTGACATGAAATGATGGGGATGTTTCTCTTTTTGTATTGAATGAGTTTCCATCAAGCGTCGCATTTCGGACCGTTGCGCTGGTAATTTTTGCAGCAGCGCACACTTCCTCACGTCGATTAAATTCGTCGAACCGAGTGGTGTTTCTGGTCTTGCGCGAGGTGGATCATGTCTGTTGTGCAAAACGCGACGCGGGTCGCCGATCCCAGGATTCCTGGTTGCCGCCATTGCCCGCTGACCTTGAATTCAGCATCGAGCCCGGATGTTCCGGTCATCGAATCCTTCAGGACATCGCATGGCCGCGCCTGGAGCGGAGATGTGATCATTGAACAGGGCAGTCGCCGCTCGCGGCTGTTCACCATGTTTTCCGGTTGGGGGATCAAATATAAATCTCTCGACAGCGGCGAACGGCAGGTTGTGCATGTATTGCTGCCTGGTGATTTTGTAGGGATTGAGACCTGCATGTTTGGCGCTGCGGAGTACAGCGTGCAAGCCGTCACCGACGTGACCTTCTGCAATTTCGACGCAGATCGTTTCTCCGAGTTTTCCGGCGCTCCGGGCATCGGTCGGCGCATCATGACGATGCAGGCGCATGAAACCTCGATGATATGCGAACGCCTCACGGCGATCGGCGCCAGCGACGCCCGGCGCAATATCGCTCACCTCATCGCATCGCTTCATCTGCGTCTATTGAAGCTTGGTCTGGCGCAGGAACGCGGCTTTCGTTTGCCTCTGTCCATTCAACAAATCGCGGACGCCGGCGGCCTGACGCCGGTGCATGTGCACCGCGTGCTACGAGCCCTGCGAGAAGAGCGGATCGTCTCGCTGGATTGTCGCAAGATCGAAATCATGGATCTCGACGGATTGCGAGACATCGCGCGGGTCGTCGGCATGGATTTTCCTCACGACATGATGCTTTGAAAAACCGCTCGCAACTTATGTTGTTGCGCAAGCTTGGGCCAAGGCGCCTTGGCGCATCATCCAAATGCATGCGTTGTTCTGATCGTCCGCCCGGTCATTCATGTTGGGCGCTCCTGGAGGAATGGTGATGGGACGAAACCCGCGCGTCATGCTGGTCGAGGACGAGCCAATGATCGCGCTCATGGTTGCGGATATGCTTGAGGCTTATGATTTCGACTTAGCCGCGATGTTTCGCAGCAATGGCGAGGCGTTCGCCTGGCTCGCCGATCACCGGCCGGATATCGCTATTATTGATTTCGGCCTCGCAGATGGTTGCGCATCGGCTCTGGCGTTCAGGCTCAGGGAACAAATGACGCCCTTCTGCGTCATCAGTGGATTCTCGAGACATGTCGGGGGAGCCCTGTTTGATGGAGTCGCATGGCTCGACAAGCCATTCGGGCAAGAGGAGCTTGGGCTTGCCCTGCGTGCCTGTGTGAATTCAACGGCACGGTTTCCTGCATATGTGTGAGGGAACCTGACAGGCGTTGATGGATCCGGAACGCCCTCACGCGTGTTTAAGGAAGCGCGAAGCGACGCTGGCTCCTCTCATCCCGATAGCGAGCGCTCGTGGCAAGTCTGGGAAAAGGAGACAAGCATGGCATTGCTGGATCAGGTTCTGGGTTACGTGGTGAGTCAACCGGGCGCGCCGCCGCAAACACAGGCGCAGCCGCAGGCCTCGTCACAGACAGGCATGGCAGGCCTGTCGCCCGTCGCCAAGGGCGTCATGCTGGTGCTGGCGGCGAAAGCCTGGCAGGCATATTCGGCGCAGCGCGCGGCGGGCGGCGCCAGTCCGGCTTCAGCTTCGGCTCAATCGTCAGGTGGCGTGGGCTCGTTCGGCGCGGGCGGTTTGCTGGGCGGACTTGCGGGCATGATCGGCGGCCTTGGCGGCGCTGGCGCGCTTGGCGGCTTGATGCGCCATTTCGAGCAGACCGGGTTTGGCGAGCAGGCGCGCTCCTGGGTTGGCGGGGGCGAGAATGCGCCCATTGAACCGGAGCAGGTTGAAACGGCGCTGGGCGGCCAAACCCTGAGCGAGTTGGCGAAGCGCTTCCAGATTCCGGTCGATCAGCTGAAGGCGGAACTGGCGACGGCGCTGCCGCAAGCTGTGGACCAACTGACGCCGCGCGGCAGGTTGCCGAACGATGAAGATCTCTCGAAGCTTTGAAACTGACTCTAGCTCGAAAGGTGAACGCCATGGGACTTATCTGGACCCTCATCATCGGCTTTGTCGCCGGAATCGTGGCTAAATTCGTCATGCCAGGGCCGAATGAACCGTCTGGTTTCGTACTGACGACTGTTCTTGGCATTGTAGGCGCGTTTGTCGCGACATTTCTGGGCCAAATGCTCGGATGGTATCGCGCTGATCAAAGCGCGGGCTTCATAGGCGCGGTCGTTGGAGCGATCGTCGTTCTGGCGATCTGGGGCATGGTGACGTCGTCGCGCCAGCGCATGTGAAATTCGACACGCAGCGGGCGCAAATGTTCAGCGGCCGCTGCGGCGCTTTCATCAACATGAGCGCTGCTTGATATGATCGGATGACCGAGTTTCTTTTACTGCGCCGTCGATAAATCGTTTGCCAAGCGCACGCAGCAAGCGTTACCAACCCATTATGGACGCTTGCAAATTTAATGGAGACGCATGATGGAGACCGCCAAGCCGCGGCTATTGGTGCCCGCTCTGGAGCCGCTCTATCGGCGTGTGTCGGATGTCTCCTACCCACTCATTCGCCTTGCCGTTGGCGGTCCAATGCTCGTGCATGGCGTGACCAAGTTGATGAGCGGCCCCGCGCCCGTCATCGCCTCCATGGCGCGCAATGGCATCGAGCCAGCCGCGCCGATGGCCTATCTCGTCATCTTCCTCGAAACATTTGGCGCGCTCGCCATCATCCTTGGTCTCTTTACGCGATTTTTCGCGGCGGCCTTGTGCATTGAATCCTTGGTGATCGCTTTTCTGGTGCAATGGCCCAATGGCTATTCCGCCAGTCACAATGGTTATGAGATGGTGCTTTCCTGGGCGGTCATTTATTTGGCGCTTGCGTTGCGCGGCGGCGGGCCCTGGTCGCTGGATCACAAGCTCGGACGCGAGCTTTAATCACCGCTTTATTGTTGGCGACCTCGCAGGCTCTTCGCGCGTTGAATGGCATGCGAGGAGCCGCCACCATGAGCGATGCAGCGACGTCCGCAAGGTTTCGCGCACAGGGCGCCGATGAAGCCGCAGCGCTTGTGCGCAATCTGTGCATCCATCTTCCAGAACCGGAGAAGGCTGCGTCCTTCGGCGCCTTCTTTGATCGTTACGCAAACGCCCGTGTCGTGCTGCTCGGTGAAGCGACGCATGGCACGTCCGAATTCTACAAGGCGCGCGCAGCGGTCACGCAAAGGCTGATCACCGATCACGGCTTCAATATCGTCGCGGTCGAGGCTGATTGGCCCGACGCTGCGCGCATTGATCGCCATGTGCGCCATCTGGGCCTGCGCCACCATCCTTCGAAACTTGATGAAGAAGACCCATTCGCACGCTTTCCCACGTGGATGTGGCGTAACGAGGAAGTGGCGCATTTCACCCATTGGTTGCGCGCGCATAACGAACATGCGGCGTCCAAAGAGCGCGTCGAATTTCGCGGGCTCGACGTCTATTCGCTACGCGCCTCCATGGCCGCGGTGCTGGTCTATCTTGATCGCGTCGATCCGACCTCTGCGGCGCTTGCGCGGGATCGCTATGGGTGTCTGTCGCCCTGGCAGGATCAACCGTCCGCCTATGGACGCTCCATTCTGCGCGGAGAGGGCGATCTTTGCGAGGATGCCGTGGTGACGCAGTTGCGTGAGCTTCTGGCGAACCGCCCGGCCTACGCTTTGCAGAATGGCGAGGACTGGTTCGACGCCGTGCAGAACGCCCGCATCGTGCGCGCGGCGGAGCAATATTACCGACTGATGTTCCATGGGGGAACAGCGTCCTGGAACCTGCGCGACCGGCATATGTTCGACACGCTCAAATATCTTCTGGAGGCGCGCGGGCCGCAAGCGAAGGCCGTCGTCTGGGCGCATAATTCCCACATCGGCGACGCCTCCGCCACCGCTCTGGGTTGGCAGGGGGAGTTCAACATCGGCGAACTCTGCCGCAAGTCTTTCGGCGCGAACGCTGCGCTGATCGGCTTTGGCACGGATCGCGGCACAGTGTCTGCCGCCGATAATTGGGACGAGCCCATGCAGATCATGCGAGTGCGGCCTGCGCGGGACGATTCCTATGAGCGCATCTTTCGCCAGAGCGGCGTCGCGCGCTCGCTCACGGATCTTCGCGGGAACGAGGCGCTGCGCGAACCCGTCGGAGATCAGGTTGTCGAGGACCTGCGTCGCCCATACGACCGGCACATGGGCGGCTTCGCATATCCAAAGCATTTCCTCTTGAATTTCGGACAGGCGGGTAAAACCGAGTTCGACGGCGAGGTCGCCCCTCGCG
>CAIUWR010000086.1 GCA_903902915.1 uncultured Hyphomicrobiales bacterium
CCTCAAGGGTCTTGAGACGCCTCGCCTCGGAAACATCCATCCCGCCATATCTGGCCTTCCACTTGTAGATGCTGGCGTCGCTGACGCCGTGTTTGCGGCAAAGGTCAGCCACCGGAAGGCCTGCCTCCTGCTCCTTCAAGATGGCTATGATTTGCTCTTCAGAAAACCTACCACGCTTCATGTTCTGGTCCTCAAGCTGGGCCAGAACGAACTTCAAACTGGATTAAACTGCGGGGGCAAGGTCACTCGTTAAATAGGCATTTCAAATAAAGTTAACATTGATAACTATCGGGGCGTGTGATGATGGGGTAGCCCCGCGTGTGTGGGGAACGGGAAAACCGCATATCTGTCAAGAACGGCGGCATCGGTTCAGCCCCGCTGCCACAGACAACATGAGCGACCTCTGCTGTCGCTGGCTCCTATTCTAATCGGACGTTCTTAGAAAAATCGTAGTCCTGGCTAAAAGCGCAATCGAACGTCCATTCGACGACATCGTTGCGGTAATCCGGGCTCAGCACGCGGGTGAGGAATTTTTGCTGCGCGGCCCACCCGGCTTCCGCCTGTTCCTTGCGGTAGCGACCGGGCATCGTGTCGTTGAGCCAGCCATGCGGTGCGCCCTTGTAGATGTGAAGGTCGTAGCTCTTGCCGTGTTTTTCGAGGACATTGCGGAAGTGCCGCACGTCGTCGATCGAGATGATGTGGTCGTCCGAACCAAATGAGCCGAAGACAGGGCACGTGAGCTTCGCCACGGCCTCTTCAAGGAGGCCCGGCTGCCGCGGGCTTGTAACCCATTCGCGCTTCGCGGCCGCCCCGTACCACACGACCACAGCTGATATCGGCACTTCGGCTGCGAACAGCAACGGGTGACGACCGGTCTGGCAATAGCCGCCCACTGCGAGGCGCCCCATGTCCGCCGCTTTATCGGCGGCGATTGTCGCATGCGCCGCCTTCAGCAGTTCAACCGATTCAGGGTCGCTCATGTCGTAGCGGGAATCGCCTGCGTTCAGTTTCTCCTTGTCGGGATGCCTAAAGAAGAAATCGGGCGCCAGAACGTAGAAGCCGTCGCCCGCGCAGCGCCTTGCCAGATCGCGCGTATGTTCGACGAGGCCGTAGCGCTCATGCATGAAAATATAGACGGGATGGGGACCGGGTGAGGTCGGCTTCGCCAGGAAGGCGGGCATTCCATTGGCGCAGGTGATTTCGCTCGTGGTGATCGGGACGCTCATCTGGCTCTCCCGATCAAGGCTGCATCAATGCGACGGTCTGGTCGACGGTCATCACTCGGCCCATGCGGGGGAACACGCGTTCCATGAAGAACTCGTTGTTGTTGCCGCGCGCGGAGTAGCAGCAGTCCTTGACCACGACAATTCCATAATCGAGGTCTCGCGCCGCGAACACGGTGCTGGCGATGCCGACATCCGTCGAGCCGCCGCAGATGATGATCGTGTCGACGCCCCGGCAGCGCAATTGCAGATCGAGATCGGTCTGGTGGAACGAGTTCCAGCGATGCTTGGGCACCACATAGTCGCCCGCGACGGGCGCGACTTCCGGTGCGATCTCGGCTTCCTTGCCGCCGCGATAAAAGCGAGGAACGATTGGCTTTTCGACGCTGCCGCCAGGTCCGAGATCCATGTCAGTGTCGGTGAGGCGCGCCACCACATCCGAACCGTCCTCAGCATGCGCGCCCGACGGATAGAAGGTGTTCATGCCTACTTTGCGCGCCCCGGTGATCAGTCGCTGCATGTTGGGAAGAATGTTGCGCTCGGCCAGGAACTGCACTTTCTTCGGATCAGCGGGATGCAGATAGCCGTTCAGCGCATCGAACATGATCAGCGCTGTCGAACTGGCCGGCAGGAATTTGTTGAGCCTCGAAACGCGCGCCATAAGCTTCTCCCCTTGAACGGAACCGATGCAATGACATAACCGGTACGCTTTTCTTGTACAATCGCCCCATATCGGCCATTCTGTCTTCAACAGGAGACTTCCATGAGCAGAGTTGACGTGCTTGAAGGCGCGGTGGCGCTGATAACTGGCGGCGGGGGCGAGATCGGCGGCTCCATTGCGCGGCGCTTCGCGAGCGAAGGCGCGAAGGTCGTCATCTCGGATATTCGCAAGGACGCCTGCGACGCTGTCGCAGCCGAAATCGTCGCCAATGGCGGCGAGGCTCTGTCGCTGGAAGCGGATTCCTCAAGACCGGATCAGGCCCAACGCATCGTCGAGGAGACGATCAAACGCTTCGGCAAGCTCACCACCTATGTCAACACGCCCGCGTCGACGACGCCGGACTCGCTTGTCGAAAACCTGTCGTTCGAACTGTGGAACGAGGCGTTGGCGGTCAATCTCAGCGGCGCCTTCCTCATGTGCAAATACGCCATCCCGCATATTCGCGAATCCGGCGGCGGAACCATCATCCTGATCGCCTCGCAGCTGGGCCAGATCGGCGTGCCGCTGCGCGCGGCCTACTCGACCACCAAGGCGGCGCTGATTCAATTGGCCAAATGCCTCGCGGTTGATCACGCCAGCGATAATATCCGCGTCAATTCTATCTCGCCTGGCTCCGTAGATACGCGCCGCACCCTTCGGCGTTATGGCACGCGCGAAGTCGCCAACAAGGCGCGCGGGCCGTTTCATCTGCTTGGGCGCACCGGCAGGGCTGACGAAATTGCCGCCGGCGCGGTGTTTCTCGCCAGCGAAGAATCGTCCTTCATGACGGGCGCCGATTTGCTCCTCGACGGCGGCTATCTTGCTTTCAAGGGACTTCAGAGGTCCGAGGGGCCGGGCGGACCTTCTTGAAGAAAGCGACTGATTGTAGCTTAGAGCCTTATCGGGAAAACATCACTAGCCAATTATTTTCCAATGTCAGGGTTAGCGATTTTACGCAAGCGTGCAACTATCTCGGGTGGGGTCGCATAGGCGTCGCTGACGATTTTGGTCATGGTCTCGCCGGAGCGCGGCGTATTGACGCCAAGATTGAGTTTATCAGCTTCCGCCAGAAATTCAGGATCGGAGAAAGTGTCCATCATGGCTTTTTGCAACAAAGCCGCTCGATCCGCAGGTACGCCCGGCGGCAGCAGATAGGGGCGCCCCAAAGCCAAAGGAGCAATCGCCGCGTTCAGTAGCAACTTGTCGTCCGGCTTGGTGAGGAGGTCGCTGACATTGGGCGTGGCGCCGGCGCCCTTTTCCTTCTCCGGTCCATATTGGACGATATATTTGACCTTATGTTGCTTGATCCAGTCGGGCCGCGTGGCGGATAGAGAACTCCAGAAGATGCTTGGATACCCATCGACCTCCCCCCGCTCCATAGCGACGAAGGATTCGCTCTGGCCGGGATAGCCAACAACGATCTTCAACTTAGTGCCGAGCAAGTCATTCAGAAGCCGCGCATAGAAACTTGGCGTTGAATTGGCGCCCGAGGAGCTGACAGTGACCTCGCGCTTTCGCACATCATCGACGTTATCTACGGGCACGGTGTTCCAGACGATCAGCAGGCCTGTCTCGAAACTGGGCGAGCCAAGCCAAATGAATTTCTTGGGATCATATTCCGCTTCCTTGGTGCCCAGCAGCGGCTCGAAGGGTGTGTTGTTCTGGACGCCCCCGATGGTGAGCCCGTCTTTCGAGGCCACATTGTAGAGGTAGTTGGTGGCGACAATGCCGCCGGCGCCGGGCATGTTGCGCACCGCGATAATAGGAGCGCCGGGAATATGCCTGGGCAGATAGCGGGCGACCGTGCGCGAGAGCACATCGTAACCGCCACCAGCGCTGGAACTGACCACCATCGCGATGGTCTTGCCCTTGTAGAACTCGGCTGCTGGCTGCGCCCTGGCGGGGGCGGAACAGAGCCCGACCATCGCAAGAACTGAGGTTACGAGGATGCGCAGATGATCTGTCATGACGTTTTCCTGTTCCAACTGCGAGCGGTGGTGCATTCTGTCCACTGACCCCGTCGATCACAAGCAAGAAGTTCGCAATATCTAACCGGGCCACCTATAACAGGTAAAGCGTCAACACCGATGTCATTGCGCCTGTTTTATAAGCTTGATTTGCTTCCGTTCAGTCCTCGGGCCATCCATTTCCGCAGTAGCGAGTTTATTCTGGTTCAGGAGGCGCGCGGTTGATAACAGACGCTGCCGCGACTGATTCCCAGCACACGGGCCTGTCTGTTGATACCGAGTTGCGATGTGGGATCGATCATCTTCTTGCGCTCGCCAAAAGACCTGCCTTGCCGAGCGCCCCGGATAAAAAATCGTTCTCCAACGTCAGCTCCCCAATCTTGGCGTGCAGGGTCTTCACATCGACGTTCGGCTCAATCGCCGCTTTGGCGGGCTCGCCAAATACACCGGTCGCTGCTTCAAGACGCTGGTCGCGCCATTGCTTGATCTGGTTGGCATGCACATCGAATTCGTGCGCCACACTACTTCTCGCTTGAAGCATCATGCTGCGGATGCGCGGAACGTCCACTTAACCAACCTGTTCAAATTTCCCGAGCCACCTCTGTATGTCGAGATCCCGTTTGCTAGCGCGCTTCAACTCTTCCAAAGATGGCTGAACCGCTCCGCTATGATATCTTCGAAAGCCACCGGCTTGTCGATCAACCCGTTCGCCATTGCGAACTTGTTCAATCCATCTACGACATCGGGCGAGATGGTGGCATCATAGAACGGAGCATCGCGACTGATCAGGATTGGCATGACCTCCGCCTCTTCTTCACCGGGAAACAGCTCATCGCAGACTTTCTTTGCCAGCGACGGATCGACCTGAAGCGCCTTCTGCGTCGCAACGATGGCGCGTACGGCAGCGGCCGCGACTTCGGGCTCCTTTTCAATCAAGGCATCGGTGACCGTCAGCGCCGCGAAGTTGTAGCGATGCGCGTCTGGCGGTCCGTCGCCCCGTCGAAGGTCGAGATGCAACTTCGCAACACCCGCTTTTTCGGCGAGCGCCAACCGCATTCCGTTGCCCCAGAACCCATCAGCATGGTTCTGCTGGATGGCCGACACACCATCACGGCTGTGCCACTCGGAAGCGGTCGGCAAGCTCTCGACGATGCGCACATCTTCATGGTCCATGTCGAGACCTGCCTCCACGAGCATGTGGCGCAGAGCCGTGCGCGGAAAGGCGAAGGAAGAGGAGATGCGCAGACCCTTCAGCGCCTTGATGTCGCCGCGCGGAATGTCGAGGTCCTTGCGCACGCCCATAAACCAATAAGAGTTCTGCGATAGCGCGCAGAGCAGTTTAGCGCCATTCCAGGCCGGGAAGGCGCGTGTCGCGGCAAACGCCGGCCCGCCAAAGAAATGAATGACGCCGTCGCGCAGTTGCTCGGGCCCATGCTTGGCGCCATACTCAGGCACAAATTCGACGTTAACCCCTTGCTGCTTGAAGAAACCGAGTTTGACCGCCGCCGTAGCCACGAAATACGAGGGCGAGTCCACGTCCGCGACCATGAGCCGATATATAGGCATTTATTTCCTCACTGCGCTGTTCACAAGGTCCGCGTTGATCACCGAACCGCCCCAGGTTTGCCAGAGGCTGACTGGATTTAGTAAAGTTGCCAATAACTCACTTTTGAGGGGGCATAGAAGTTCTCCTCGTCTTCGGCACGATCCGGCGTCCTGCCGAATATGACGTCTTAAGATCGTGTTTTAGCTACACCAGCGTCAGCAGGCGGTCCAGATGCCATCGCTATGAACAATCCGCTTTCCGCAGAACACGGACCAATCCGGCATTAGCCATTAATCTTACGATTTTTTGTGAAAGCGAGGAATAAATATCGGCAAAACAGCCGCGCAACTGTCCTTGTACATTGAGGTTTTGTAGTTCCAACCTTAATCGCACAGCAGCGGATTGCAATGGTATCGACAAAAGTTGTAGCAACGAATTCTGAATATTTTTTTCGTTTGACCACCAAACGCGCCCCATTGGTGGATGCGGAACGTCCTTGTCCCTGCTAGGCCCAGCCGCCTCCGGCCCGATTGACCTTGCTCCCAGCTTTTATCCACTCTGAAGTTCGTTCGGGCGGCTGGATTTGCCTTGGAGGGCGGGTGTAACGGCGGGGGACGGCGCGAAGGGGTGGGGTTGCGCAGCGCCGTCCCCCGACACGGGAACGTCTTGGCGAACTCGGTTGGCGTCCGGCAGCCAAGTTGTGAATGGGGGCGAGAGTTGTTGCAATCCGCTCGCCAGATAGCCAAGGCCACGTGCGATTGAATAAGCGTCGAGAACAGGGTCTCGTGGAGCAGTTCATCACGCAGTCGTCCATTGAAGCTCTCGATGAAGCCCAATCGCAAAGACCCAATCTGCTTCAGCAAGCACCTCTACCGGGCGCGCAACCGCGTGGAGCGGTTCTTCAACAAGATCAAGCACTACAGGCGCATCGCCACGCGCTATGACAAAACCGCCGAAAGCTTCCTCGCCGCGCTGAAGCTCACGGCTGTTCGGATATGGCTACGTGATAATGAGTCTACGTCCTAGAGAAACTCACCGGCGGATCGGATAAAACGATCACAGATCTTCTTGCGATTCGACTGATATGGGAAGAGGCTCTGTTTCTTCGCTACGGCCGGCAAATCGCCGACAAGTGGGCGAGCGTCAGGGCAGATCATGCCGCTACGGTCGAAGCGACTTCGAACCTCGTGACAGACACGATCCTCCAAGAAGCAGCCGAACGCTCGGCTCAACGCGCGCTTGCAAAGACACTCGCAAAGCCGTCTCAAAAGACAAATCAAGATGGCCCTTTGCTACAGGCCGTTTTCTGCATCGACGTGCGCTCGGCGCTCGAAAGCGTGAACCCGCAGATCCAGACTCTCGGCTTCGCCGGCTTCTTCGGGCTGACCACGGCGTACCGTGGCTTTGCCTCAGATATCGAGGAGTTGCGACTTCCGGTTCTGCTCAATCCAGGAATCAGGTCCTGCTCCGGGACATCGGACGATGCCGCAGCTGATCAGTCCGCGCGGGTCAAGGCGCGGGCGACGCGCGCCTGGGGACGGTTCAAGCTTGCGGCAGTCTCATCCTTCGCCTTCGTAGAGGCGATGGGTCCGATCTATGTCGGCAAGCTCCTAAGCGATACTCTGGGCCACCACGGGGTGCCCGCGCCGAACGACCCCGCGCCCCGCCTCGACCCCGCGCTCGATCTTGAAACCCGAACCACTGCTGCCGAAACCGTGCTTCGGGCCATGTCGCTGACCACCGACTTCGCGCGGCTCGTCTTGCTGGTCGGGCACGGCGCCAACGTCGTCAACAATCCGCATGCCAGCGGGCTCCATTGCGGGGCATGCGGCGGCTATTCAGGAGAAGTTAACGCCCGCCTTCTCGCTGCTCTCTTAAACGATCCGGCCGTCAGGACGGGGTTGGCGCCGATCGGGATCAAGATCCCGGCGGACACCCTCTTCATTGCCGCCCTACACGATACAACAACAGATAAGGTAACACTCTACGCCGAAGATCACGCCTCTGATGCCCACCACACCGATATAAGCCAAGCTAGGGCCTTGCTCGCTGCGGCTGGCAGGCTCGCCAGGGGCGAGCGCGCTCTCCGGTTGCCGCGGGCGAGAAGTGAAAGCGACGTTACAAAACGCAGCCGCGACTGGGCCGAGACGCGCCCGGAATGGGCGCTCGCCGGATGCAACGCATTCATCGCCGCGCCACGGAAGCGCACGGCCGGAAGGACCCTGGAAGGACGCGCTTTCCTGCATGAATACGACTGGCAGCAAGACAAGAATTTTGGTGTCCTGGAACTTATCCTCACGGCACCAGTCGTAGTGGCGAGCTGGATTAGCCTCCAGTATTACGGATCGACCGTCGCGCCTTGTGTATTTGGTGGCGGGAACAAGCTTCTGCACAATGTCACCGGTGGTATAGGTGTGGTTGAGGGAAATGGAGGCCTACTCAGGGCTGGGCTTCCCTGGCAATCGGTCCACGATGGCGAGGCTTACGCGCACCAACCGCTGCGTCTGTCGGTCTGCATCGAGGCGCCCCGCAAAGCGATTAGCGATGTCTTGAGCCGCCACGACAACGTGCGCTCCCTATTTGACAATAGCTGGCTGCACCTCTTCGCCCTTGATGAAGAGGGACGCATGGCCTGGCGATACGCTGGCGATCTTCAATGGGCTGAGATGAAAGATGCCGAAGCCGACGCCGACGTGCCACGGCTCAAGGTCGCGGTCTGAAGGCCGGCACTTTGAGGCATACATGAAAGGTGTCGCAACCCAACCAGCCCATAACTAGGGCGTCGGTTCACCCGGTCCAAAGAAGAGGGAAGGCTATGTTCGATGGTGAGGAATCAATAGCCCGCACAAAAACACGGCGGCGGTCCTGACCACGATGCATGCAAAGGAGCGCGTCATCGGGCCGATCCTGCAAGACGAGCTCGGACTGATCATCGAGCTGGCCGTGGGGGTGAATACCGACCAATTCGGCAAGTTCAGTCGAGAAGTTGGGCGGTCCGGTTCCCAACTCGATGCGGCTAGAGCCAAGATCGCCGCCGACTTCGAATATGCCCCGTCTTCACGCGTTGGCTTCGCGACCGACGGTCGCTTTGGACCGCATACTTACATCCCCTTCCCGGCGATCGGGCACGAAATCGTCCTGATGGTCGCTCGAACGCGCGACGCGCGATCTGGTGCGTCGATTTCACAGTCTCTGCCCGAATTGGCCCCATCGCGGGTTCTGCAAGCTGTCGAAGCATGATCGTGAGGCCCGCGCAATAAGCGTCGACCGCAGCGTCCTTCTCTGATTTCCCGACGCCGTTAGCGTTGAAGGCGACGTCATCATAGGAAATATCGACGCCCGACTGTCCCGTCCCGGATTTCACGACCGTGTCAACTTGGGTCTCGACGCGCGACCCCGCGTAAGGCTTGCTGTTCCCATATAAAGACAGATGCCATAAGGTTCAGGAACAAACGCCGTAAGCAGTTCAATGCGCTCTACGGGGATACGTTTGAGCCGCTCAAAGAACCCGATCCGCTCTGATCAGCCAATATCCAGCTAAAGGTTAGGCTTTTCTTCACGACGGAAGCTGCCCTCCTTCGGGCTTTCGCGGAGTGTCCGCCCAGCATCCGCGAGAAGGCCCAGAGGGAACAAGCAAAGGGCAAGCTTGGGCAGCATCGGGCTGAACAACGGTTGGCATTAGCCGCAATCACTCCCTAACGCGACGAAAAGGCTATCGGCGGCATCCGCCGCAAGCAGCGCGGCGCCGGGATCCTTGCTGATCATGGCGACGACGATGGCGCCGTCGATCAACAGTCCAAGCTGGTGGGCCAACCTGTTGGCGTCAGGGGCGCCGGCTTCCAATGCGAGACTTTCAATCCGGCCCAGAACCGCTTTCTTGTGGGCTATTGTGATCGCTCGCAACCTGTCCTCCGCCTTGTCGTGTTCACCGATGGCGTTGATGAAAGGGCAGCCATAGAAGCGATCCTGCGCGAACCATTCTCCCAACAGTGGAAAAATCCGTCGCAAACGCTCCACCGGCGTCGCCTCACCAGTGTCTAGCCCCGCCAAGAACCAATCCCGCCACTGGCGGCCCTCGCGCTCCAGCACGGCCTCGACGAGCTTCTCCTTGGAGCCGAAAGCCTTGTAGAGCGTCGCCTTGGCGGTCCCCGCCTCTGCGACCACCGTATCGACGCCCACCGCATTGATGCCGTAGCGGCAGAACAGCCGCGTGGCCGCTTCAAGCAACCGCTCGCGGGCGGGACTTTCAATCCCAGGCCCGTCGCCCATCATGGGAGTGGCTGCAACGACCGCGATCATCAAACCCCCTTCAGCCCTTCAGCCCGACAACTAGACAGATCTGTCTACCCATTCAGCGCCCTGCCTGCCAATAAGGCGCCCTTACAGCGCAGCCCGGAAAACAGCCCCCGGAACGCTGGGCCACCATCGCTGGCACATGCCCTGCATATAGCAGACCGTTCTGTCTGCGACGAGCGGACATTGCTGTCAGCGGAGGCAAAACCCATGAACGCGCCCAACAACATCGTCCTGACCGGCTGCCTGGCGCCGATCGACAAAGGCGGGCTAGAAAAGCTCATCGAATCCGGCAAAGCCAATCCGAAGGTCGTCAAGACTCTCAAGTGCAAGACCGTGGCGGAGGGGCGCTTCCGCCATCTCAACTACGTGCGCAATCTCGCGCCCTATATCGTGGACGAGCCGCCGGGCCTGCTGGGCGACGACACAGCCCCCAACCCGTCCGAAGCCTCACTCGCCGCGCTCGGCTCCTGCATTGCGGTGGGTCTGCACGCCAATGCGGTGCATCGCGGCTGGCTGGTGCGCAAGCTCGAGCTGGAACTCGAAGGCGACCTCAACATCAGCGCCGTCTGGGGCACGGGCGACGTGAGCGACAAGCCCGTCGGCTTCACCGATGTGCGCGTGAAAGTGGACATGGTTTGCGATGGCGTCGAGCAAAGCGAGATCGACGCGCTCATCGCCCATGTGAAGAAGTGGTCGCCCGTCGCCAATACATTCACGCGGCCAGTGAATCTCGAAATCACCCTTTGATAGCCCGGACCGCCCGGCGCGAGCCGGGCCGGTCCCCGTCTGGAGCAGCGCCCGTGTCCTTAGCCCTTGCGCAAGCCATCGACGAGACAAGCCTCACAGATCAGGTCCGCCAGCTCGTGCAGACGGATCTGCCCCCCATCGTCGACGCCATCGACACTGGGGCGCTCTACCCCGCCGACTTCATGCGCAAGCTGGGCGCAAGCGGCGCCTTCAGCTCACACGCGGACCTGCGCGACGTCGACCTCAATCCCGCCATCGACGCGATGAGCGAGGTCTCCCTCGTCTGCGGCTCCACGGGCTTCATGACCTGGTGTCAGGATGCGCTGGTCTGGTACATCGCCAATTCCGACAACGCCGCCCTGAAGAACAAACTGCTGGCGAAAGTCGCCGATGGCGCCATGCTGGGCGGCACGGGCCTGTCCAATCCCATGAAGAGTTTCTTCGGCATCGAGAAGCTGAAGCTCAAGGGCAAGCGCGTCGAGGGCGGCTATGTGGTGAATGGCGCCCTGCCCTGGGTGTCGAACCTCGGCACCGACCATATCTTCGGCACCATCTTCGAGACGCCAGATGGCGAGAAGGTGATGTTCATCGGCGACTGCGCCGACCCGGCCATCGAACTTCTGCCCTGCGACGCCTTTCTGGCCATGGACGGCACCGGCACCTATGGCTTGCAGTTCCACAACGCCTTCATTCCCGACGACATGGTGCTCGCCCATGCGGCCTTGCCCTTCGTGAAAAAAATCCGCGCGGGCTTCGTACTGCTGCAAGCGGGAATGGGGATCGGCGTCATTCGCGATTGCATCTCGATCATGCAGCGCACAAAGACCTCCCTCGGCCATGTCAACAAATATCTAACGGCGCAGCAGCCGGAAGATTTCGCCAGCGCGCTCGCCGAGCTGGCCGATGAAGTAAAAGCGCTCGCCTCAACTCCCTATGACGCAAGCGACGCTTATTGGCGCCGCGTGGTGGAGGCCCGTTTGCAGATTGGCGACCTGACGATGGCGGCGGCCCATGCCGCGATGCTCCATACGGGAGCGCGAGGCTACATGAAAAGCCACCGCGCCCAGCGGCGCATGCGAGAAGCCTATTTCGTAGGCATCGTGACGCCCGCCACCAAGCAATTGCGAAAGATGCTGGCGGAAATGGCCACATAACCGGACGCCCCGGACAAGGCGCAGTCACCATGGAGCACGAGCATGAGCGAAGTTTTGATCAGCGCCAAAGAGCTTGCAGCCGTGGGCGCAAGCGACCCAATAGTCATCATCGATGCGCGTAACCCCGCCGCCTTCGCCGCCGGCCACATCCCCGGCGCCGTGAACATCCACGAGATCTTCACCTATTTGGCGACTTCCACGCCCGAGGGAATCGCGGAGCTGAAGTCCACATTCGCCAGCGCCTTTGGCGCCGCAGGCCTCTCGGGCGAAGAAACCGCCGTCATCTATGAGCAGTCCATGAACAGCGGCTTTGGCATGTCCTGCCGCGGCTATTATCTTCTCAGCCTGCTCGGCTATCCCAAGATCAAGGTGCTGCATGGCGGTTTCGAAGCCTGGTGCGCAGCCGAGCTTCCCGTCTCCACGGAAGCGTCCACGCCAACCCCGGCCACCTTCCCCATTGACGCTGCCGGAGCCTCAATTCTCATCGATGCACAAGCCATGCTCGACGCGCTCGCAAAGCCCGAGATCGCCATCGTCGACGTGCGCGATGTCGATGAATGGATTGCCGACAGCTCCTCGCCCTATGGCAAGGAATTCTGCCCCCGCAAGGGCCGCATTCCCGGCGCCCGCTGGCTGGAATGGTATCGCATGATGAAGCCCACCGGCGAAGGCCAGCGCTTCAAGGCCAAGGATGAAGTGCTCGCCGAATGCGCAACCGTCGGCGTCACGCCCGACACGCCCGTCTATCTCTACTGCTTCAAGGGCGCGCGCGCTTCGAACACATTCCTAGCGTTGAAGAACGCCGGCGTTAAAGATGTGCGCATGTATTTCGGATCCTGGAACGAATGGTCGCGCGACCCTGCGCTGCCCATCGAATCCGGCACGCCCTTCTCCAGCGCGGCTTGAGGCGAAACGTGCGCGTGATCCATTATTTCTCGCCAATGTCCGGCTTCGCCTATCTTGGCTTTGCCGAACTCTGCGCTGTGGCGAAACGCCATGGCGCGGAGCTGGACAACCGGCCCATGGATATCGCGCGCGTTTTCGCCGCCGTCGACACGATCGCGCCCGCCAGGCAATCGCCCGCACGCCTCGCCTGGCGGCGCACCGATATGATGCGCTGGGCGCAACGCCGCGCCCTGCCGCTGAACGCCATCCCCAGACATTGGCCCGTAGACGCAACGCTGGCCTCCTGCGCCATCGTCGCCGCACAGGCCATGATGGGGGATGCGGCGCCCTTCATCGACGCCATCCTCGCCGCCGTCTGGGCGCGCGATGAAGACATCGCCAATGAAGCCACCATCGCCACGCTGGCGACCGCCTGCGGCCTGGATGCCGCGAGCATTCTGGCGGACGCAAGGTCAGACGCGGTCCGCGCGGCCTATGACGCCAACACGCAAGCCGCCATCGCCCATGGCGTCATCGGATCGCCCACCATGCGCATCGGCGAAGCCAATTTCTTCGGTCAGGACCGCCTTGATTTCGTCGAGGGGGAACTGCTGCGCATCAATCTTGCATGAGCCTGCACGCAATTCGCTGAGGAGACTCTGACATGTCGATGAAGACGCCCAAAGGCCCCTATACGATGACGCCCGGCTGCTCCTGCGGGGCGCATGAATCTGATCGCGCTTGCACGGCGATCTCCAACAGCGCAGCGGATGACGTGCAGCTCTATGGGCGCACAGTCGAGCAAGCCGTTCTACGCGCCATCGCGCCCAATCCGCTGCATCGCCGCGCCCTGCTGCAAGGCGTTGGCGCCTCGACCCTGGCTTCCGCCATCGCGGCCTTCTTCCCGCTGGCCGCCGCTACGGAAGCTTTCGCGCAAGCGGGCAAGCCGGAAAAGACGGACCTCAAGGTCGGCTTCATCCCGATCTCCTGCGCCACGCCCATCATCATGGCCGAGCCCATGGGCTTTTATAAAAAGCAGGGGCTCAATGTGGATGTGGTGAAGACCGCTGGCTGGGCGGTCGTTCGCGACAAGACCATCAACAAGGAATATGATGCAGCCCATATGCTGGCGGCCATGCCTATCGCCATTTCCCTGGGCCTTGGCTCCACGCCCATTCCCTTCGCGGTTCCCGCCATCGAAAACGTCAACGGCCAAGCGATCACGCTGGCGATGAAACACAAGGACAAACGCGACCCGAAGGACTGGAAGGGCTTCCGCCTCGCCATTCCCTTCGACTATTCGATGCACAATTATCTGCTGCGCTATTACCTCGCCGAGAACGGCATCGACCCTGACACCGATGTGCAACTGCGCTCAGTGCCCCCGCCGGAGATGGTCGCCAATCTGCGCGCCGACAATATCGACGGCTTCCTCGCGCCCGACAATATCGCGCAGCGTGCGGTCTATGACGGCGTGGGCTTCATCCACATGCTCTCCAAAGAGATCTGGGACGGACATCCCTGCTGCTCCTTCTCCGCGAGCCGCGCCTTCATAGCGGAGACGCCCAATTCCTACGCCGCTCTGCTGCGCGCCATTCTGGAGGCGACCGACTATGCGTCGAAGGCCGAGAACCGCAAGGAGATCGCAGAAGCCATCGCGCCCGCCAATTATCTCAACGCGCCGGTCACCGTGCTGGAGCAGGTGCTGACCGGCACTTACGCGGATGGTCTGGGCGGGGTGAAGAAAGACCCCGCGCGCATCACCTTCGACCCCTTCCCCTATGAGAGCTTCGCGGTCTGGATGATGACGCAGATGAAGCGTTGGGGGCAGATCAAGGGCGACATTGATTATGCTGGCGTCGCCAAGCAGATCTTCCTCGCGACAGACGCCGCCAAGGCGATGAAGGACGCTGGCCTGACGCCGCCCGCAGCAACATCGAAAAGCTTCGTCGTCATGGGCAAGGCTTTCGATCCTACGAAGCCAGACGATTACGTCAACAGCTTCGCGATGAAAAGAGGCTGACATGGCGAGCGCCGCTCCTCTGTCGCTTCGCGCAGGCGTCCTCTCACTTTTGATATTCGCGATCTTCGCGCTGGCCTGGCATATGGCCACGCGCGGCGGTCCTGCGGGCCCCGCCATGGATCCCGAATATGCGAAGCTGATGGGCGCCACCGCAACGCAGGGCAAGTCGGCGATGCCGGGACCGCTGGAAGTCGGAGCCAAGCTCATCGAGCATCTCCGACATCCCTTTTATGATCACGGCCCCAACGACAAGGGCCTTGGCGTTCAGCTCGCCTTCTCCATGTTGCGCGTGGCGGCGGGCTATGGGCTGGCGGTGCTGGTCGCGATACCGCTGGGCTTCCTCATCGGCATGTCGCCCTTGATGAACAAAGCGCTCGACCCCTTCATCCAGATCATGAAACCAGTGTCGCCGCTTGCATGGATGCCGCTGGCGCTCTACACGATCAAGGATTCCGGCCTCTCCGCCATCTTCGTCATCTTCATCTGCTCGCTCTGGCCCATGCTGGTGAACACGGCTTTTGGCGTGTCGGGCGTGCGCAAGGAATGGCTGAATGTGGCGCGCACCTTGGAGGTCGGCCCATGGCGGCGCGCCTTCACCGTAATTCTGCCCGCCGCAGCGCCCACCATCTTCACGGGCATGCGGATTTCCATCGGCATCGCCTGGCTGGTCATCGTGGCGGCGGAAATGCTCGTTGGCGGCACGGGCATCGGCTATTTCGTCTGGAACGAGTGGAACAATCTCTCCATAACCAATGTCATCATCGCCATCCTGTTGATCGGCGTGGTCGGCATGCTGCTGGATCAACTGCTCGCGCGCGCGGCTCGCGCCGTCACCTTTCCGGAGTGAGCCTGTGAGCGATCGTTTCATCTCCATCGAAGGCATAGCCCGGCGCTTTCCCACGCGCAGCGGCGAGCCCGTCACGATCTTCGAGGATCTCTCGCTTTCCATCGCGCGCGGTGACTTCGTCTGCATCATCGGCCATTCCGGCTGTGGCAAATCCACGGTGCTGAATGTGCTCGCGGGGCTCGACCAGCCGGATGCCGGCTTTGTCTTCATCGATGGAAAACAGATCACTGCGCCCGGCCTCGACCGCGCGGTGATCTTTCAAAGCCACGCGCTGCTGCCTTGGAAGACGGCGCTGGGCAATGTGGCCTATGCGGTGGCGTCCCGCTGGCCCTCGCTCAAGAAAGCCGAGATCAACGCCCGCGCCCAGCGCGCCATTGACCTTGTCGGCCTGCACGGCGCGGAGATGAAGCGCCCGGCTGAACTCTCCGGTGGCATGCGACAGCGCGTGGGCATTGCGCGCGCGCTTTCCATCGAGCCGAAGATCCTGCTCATGGACGAGCCCTTCTCCGCGCTCGACGCCCTCACGCGCGGCGCCTTGCAGGACGAGGTGCGGCGCATCTGCCGTGACACCGGCCAGACCCTGTTCATGATCACCCATGACGTGGACGAGGCCATGTATCTCGCCGACAAGATCGTGCTGATGACCAATGGCCCCGGCGCCATGATCGCAGAAATAGTCGAGAACCCGCTGCCGCAGGAGCGTAAGCGCGACGAGATCCATCGCCACCCCGATTATTACCCGCTGCGCAATCACCTGATCGACTTCCTCGTGACCCGCAGCGTCACCTTTCGCAATGACATGCCCGCAGGCTATGATCGCAAGAAGCCACCGGTGGTGAAACCACGCGCGCAGACGCCGACGATGGCGTAATTTAGTTCATCATCCAGAAGAAAAGGAGACGACCGTGAAAAGAGCTGATCTGACCGAGAAGATTCTCGACATCAAGCGCGAGAAGGGCTGGACCTGGAAATATATCGTGGGCGAAATCGGGGGCATGTCGCCGGTGCTCATCGTCGGCGCGCTGTTGGGCCAGATGAAGCTGGTGAAGCCGCTGGCCGCCAAGGCCGCAACCCTGTTCGGCCTCACGGACATGGAAGAGCGGATGTTGAACGAGGTTCCCCACCGGGGGAGCCAGATGCCCCCGACCGACCCGCTGATCTACCGCTTCTTCGAGCTGGTCATGGTGAACGGTCCGGCGTGGAAGGCCCTCATTGAAGAGGAATATGGCGACGGCATCATGTCCGCCATCGACTTCGACATGGAGATGGAACGTCAGCCCCATGAAAAGGGCGACCGAGTCAAGATCACCATGAGCGGCAAGTTCCTGCCCTATAAATATTACCACAACGAGCAGGGCATCCCCGCCTATGGCTTCAAGGAAGAATAGGCCCCGCAAAAAAGGGTCGCCCCACGGGCGACCCGCTTTGTAAGGCGGACTGCCTGACGCTCAATTGACGCAAGGCTTTGCCAACAACCGAGATCCTTATTCATGAAAGACGGCGTTGCTTCTGGAACCAGTGCGGGCCCGACCGATCAATACCATCGTGGCGCTTGGACGTAGCGATCTTGTCCCTGACGCGCCGCCAATCACCTATGAGGCGGATGCGTGATGCGGTCAAACACCCTCAATACGGCCGTTCGCCAAAACGTTCCCGCATCGGGGGACGGCGCTGCGCAACCCCACCAGCTACGCGCAGTCCCCCACAGCTACATCCGCCCCCCGGGGCAAATCAAACCGCCCGAACGAACTTCAGAGTGGATAAAAGTTGGGGGCAAGGTCATTGGCCATCGCTAAATGTGTGGAGTCACAGTCCCTGCGCCATATACGCTCGCCACCCTCCAAGATGTGTGATCTCCAAGGCATCTACGAGCGCGTAGGCCTCGCAAAGGAAACCGCTAACCTGGGTTCCGTCATCCAATGTGATCTTGCCGACGCCAAGCGGTGCTGGAATCGCTGCGACAAATGCACCGAATGCGGCAGGCGGGAGCGCCCAGACCTCGACATCAAGACCTAACTTATCACCTGATCCTGCGAATCCTGGTTCACGGATAAGGCCAGGTTTAGAAGGTGTAGTGCCGGGGAGGACATAAAGGCGGTAATCCCTCGCTGTGCGGGCGCTGCGCACAAGAAACCCGCCCACCTCAGTAAGTTGATGATTAAGCGGCATCCCGCTGAGATGCGCCCCTACCACCACGATTTCGATGACGTCGATGCCTGACATGCTAAACCTTCTCTCGTTTATGGCTGTTGAAAATTAGTCTCGAGCAGGTGCCTTTGGAAGGGCTGCGATCAATTACCGAGTATAATCGACCTGGGGAAGGTCAAGCAAAAAAAAGACCTTTTGGTGCTGGAGGAATCGACCGCTACGCTCGATGTGTCCGCGCAGGCATTGGGGCTTGATGTCCTCGCCGATCTCAAAGCTTCGCTTAGCATGAGCTATCTCTTCGTCATCCACAATCAGTATGTGGTGCGCCTGATCTGCCACCGGGTCATCATGATGAGAAGCGGGTGCATTGTCGAGCAGGGTTTCGATATGTATGCCCCATTCGCGCCGCGCGTAGTTCAGCACATCCGGCTGCGAACCGGATGGCGCGAATTCGGCGCCGACACCCCCGTCGAGGGCAAAATGCTCAAGGTTCAAGGCGACATCGACGGCGAGCCTCTTGCCGTTCGGCCCGTCGCAAACCGGCCGACCGTGAATGCCGAAATATTCACATAGCCCATCAGACGCGAGGGACATGGGTTTCATTCTCTAGTACCCGGCCTAAAACACTGCCACAGGCGCGTGCGCGACGCCCCGGGACGCAAGATCATGCGCGACGCGCAAGGCGATATCCTCGCGCCATGGCGCGGCGATGATTTGCACGCCCATCGGCAATTTTATGCCATCGCTCCAGATGGGTACGGTGACAACCGGCAGACCGATAAAGGAAATGGGCTGCGTGAAGATGCCGAGGTTGGCCCTGACCATCATCTCGACGCCGTCGAGAACCATGTTCTTCTGCCCGATGAGCGGCGCCCGGCAGGGAGTGGCGGGGGCGACGATGACATCGACCTCGTCGAAGATCTTCAAAACGGCGTCGTGGAACCAGCGGCGGAGTTTCTGCGCCTGCACGACCCAGGCGCCGGGAACCATGGCGCCCGCGATCAAACGATCCCGCACATCGGGGTCATAATCCATGGCGCGCGTGCGCAGACGGTCCAGATGCAGGCTCGCGCCTTCCACCATGGTGACGAGATAGCCCGCGGCGCGGGCGCGATGCGCTTCGGGCAATTCGACGCTGTGCGCAGCGCCGAGCGCATGGGCGACCACATCGACCGTATCGAACACCTCCGCGCCCGCGCCCCTCGCGAAATAGCCGCTAGCGCGCGCGATGCGCAGTCCCTTGAGGCCCTCGCCCAGCGAAACCGTCGTCGCCTGCACAGGCCGTTTCGCCTGCATGGGATCGCGCGCATCCTCGCCCTGCATGGCGTCATAGGCCAGCGCCAGATCGAGCGCCGAGCGGCCCATCGGACCCAGATGATCGAAGCTGGACACGAAGGGAAAACTGCCTGCGCGCGAGAGCCGCCCATAGGTGGGCTTGAGGCCGAAGAGGCCGCAGAAGGACGAGGGCACACGAATGGAGCCGTTGGTGTCCGACCCCAGGGTCAGATGCACCATCCCCGCAGCCGCCGCCGTGCCCGAACCGCCCGACGAGCCGCCTGACATATGCGCGGGATCATGGGGATTGCGCGAGGGGCCATAGTGGGCGTTCTCGCCGGTGAAGTCATACGCGTATTCGCCCATGTTCAGCGCGCCCATGAGGATAGCGCCCTGCGATTCGAGTTTGCTGACGAGCGTGGCGTCTGCCTTGGCAGGGACGTGGTCGCGGTTGATGCGCGAGCCTGCGAGGGTGACCTCGCCTGCGATGTCGTAGAGGTTCTTCACGGCGAAAACGGCGCCGGCCAGCGGGCCGCAATCCTCACCCTGCGCATGGCGCGCATCGAGCATGGCAGCCTGCGCACGCGCCCGCCCGGCGGTGACGCAGGTGAAGGCGCCCAGCGCGGGGTCATGGACCGCAATGCGCGCCAGCGACGCCTCGACCATCTCAGTCGCAGTGAAGGAACCGGCCTTGAAGCCAGCAACGGCTTCGGTCGCCGTTGTGGTGGGGGACGCGCTCATAGCGTGAAGACCGACGCTGGTTCCTGCTCGTCGCCGAGCGGGAAATCCATGATAAGCGGCGCCATGCGATAGGCCACCGCCAGATGCTCGACCACTACGGGAAAGCCCTCGGGCGGTATGGCCAGTTGCAAAGCCGCCGCGCTCGCCTCCACGAGGCGCTCGATCTCCTTGGTCTCCACTGTCACGCCAGCACCTCCTTGAGTTGTGGAAAGCTCGTCGCCTGACCGATGGCGCCTTGTTGCGCCCGGATCATTGCTTGAGCGGCCATTCTGCAATGCGGAACACAGGTTTCTCCCACCTCGTTGACGGATGAAGGGAACACGTTTCGAAATTCACGCATAGCCCATGATCTCTTTCGTCAAAGACGGCGCCAGATGGTGGGCGCTGCATGGAAAGCCTCTGAAATCAGAAACTCTGCCTCGAAAACAGGCGCCTGATCCAGCAAATGATATCAAGGAGCCCCCACCCAGGGGTCCAGTTCCCGATAATCGGGGGGCGTCGTGTCGATGGGGCGCCCCTTCACGAGCACGGCGCGATCATTCTGCGGGCGGGCGTTCATCTCGTTGAAGCTGCGCGCCCGCAGGACGATCAGATCTGCGGGCAGGCCCGCCTGCAGCCGCCCATGGTCAGGCAAGCCCATGACAGCGGCAGGCGTGCTGGCGACGAGGCGCAGCCAGTCGGGGCCGGTGTGGTCCAGCTGGAGGATGCGGACGGACTCCCGGTAAACTTCCAGCAGATCGAGGTCGCCATAGGCGTAGAAGGGGTCGCGCGTGTTGTCGCTGGCGACCGACACCGAAACCCCTGCTGCGGCGAATTCATGCACGGTGGTGACGCCGCGCCAGCGCGGGGTGCGGTGCGCCGTGCGACCCATGAGATACATGTTGCAGATGGGCAAGGAGACCACGCTGAGGCCCGCATCCGCCACCCGCTTGATCGTATCCTCGCGCTCCGCGTCCGGCGCCAGCGCCAGCGCGCAGCAATGGCCGGCGACCACGCGCCCGGCAAAACCCGTGGCGAGGACCATATCGGCGATGGCGGCGAGGGTGCGCGCCTCGCTCTCGTCGGTTTCATCGACGTGGAAATCGAGATCAAGCCCGTTGGCGGCCGCCGCCTCGAAGAGTCGGGCGAGCGCTCTATGGCATCGCTCATCCACCGCCCCCAGATAGGTCATGCCGCCCATGACGCCGCCGTAGTGGGCGACCTGGGCGACCAGTTGCCGGAACATGGGCTCATCATCCAGCGCGTAATCGATGGGAAAAAGCGCGACGGCCTGCAGATCCACGCGCCCCTTCCAGGCCTCGCGCATTTCGGCGAAGACCGGCCAGGAGATGGCCGCCTGCTTGCCAAGGGAATCGATGTGAGTGCGCACCGCAGATGTCCCGTGCGCATAGGCGCAGCGCAGGGCGAAATCCATGCGCGCGCGCACATCGTCCCCATTCCAGTTGGCGGCGCGATCCTCCATGACGCTGACGCGCGCGCCACCATGGGTGCCATCGGGGTTCGAGCGCCGCGACCAGATATGCCCCTTGTCGAGATGGGTGTGCAGATCGACAAGGCGCGGAAGCACGATCCCCTGATCGCAGTCCATCACAGGCGCAGTGGAACCCAGCGTTCCGGGCGCCCCCATGGCAGTGATGCGCCCGCCCTGAATCAGCAGATCGCAGGCGCCGAGCCCCTCGCCGGCAGGCGGCAGAGCGCCCGCCGTGGTGAGGCAAAGCGGGACCCGCGCATGGGCCAGCACGAAGTCATCGGTTTGCGGAAAAGTCAGGCTATGCGGGGGCATCGATCCTCCATCTGGTGACGGGCCGTTATCAAAGGGGAGCTGCCTGTTTATTTCATAGCGGTCACCTCAACCTCCACCTTGAACTGCGGCAAGGTGAAGCCCGACACGATCACCAGCGTCGAGGCGAAAAGCGGCTTGGGGACATAACGCGCGCGAACGGCGCTGTAGATCGGGAAATAGCCGCGATCCGTGACGAAGCCGGTGAAGCGGACCACGTCGTCAAAGGTCATATCAGCGCTGGCGAGGATCGCCTTGATGTTCTCGAAACACAGAACGGCCTGCGCCTCCACATCGGAAGGGATTTCGCCCGCCAGCGTGGCGCCGAGTTGGCCGGACGCGAAGAGCATGCGGGCGCCCACGGGGGCGACAACCGCGTGGCTATAGGGTGCCAGGGGAGGCGCGATCTCCGGAGGGTTGATGGCGGTACGCATGAAGGATCCCCTTGATTGATAGCGGCGCTGAACGTTGTGGCGCGCATCACGCCTCCGGCGCCTCGTGAATTTCGAAGCCGGTGGAAGGCGCCACAAAACCGAAGATCTGCTTGATGTTGTAGAGCGCCGCCTGCCAGCAGAAATCGGGCGATGTGGTGGCTGCGCAATCCTCCACCAGAATGGTATCATAGCCCAGAAAATTGGCGTCCGCGAGCGTATGCAACACGCATTGATCCGCATTGACGCCGCTGAACAGCAGCGTCTTCACATCGAGATTGCGCAGGATGGAATCCAGCGGCGTATCCCAGAAGCCGGACATGCGGTGCTTGGCGACATGGATATCCGAGGCCTCCTGATGCAACTCATCCACGATTTGCGCGGACCAGCTTCCTTCAGTCAGAACGCGCGAGCCGGTCTTGGGCAAGGGATCGCCAAGGCCCACGCCGCGCCCTGAGCCATTGTACACATGCAGCAAGGCTGGCGAGAGATTCATCCGGTCGGGACGCGCGGCCCATTTCAACCAGATGATCGGCACTCTGGCGGCGCGCAGTTGCGGCAGAAAGGCGTTGAGCGACGCGATGGGCTTTCGCGCGGGCATCACATCGACGCCGATGGAGGCCAGCCAGCCATCCGCATGGCAGAAATCATTCTGCATATCGACCACGATCATCGCGGTGCGCGCCAGATCGATGGTGATGGGCTTGGGCTGCGCCATCACAGGCGCAGGCTTGGCGCTGCGCAGGGGCCGCACGAGATCGGCGTGATCCGCGCTGACCCGCCATGAGGCGGGCTGCGAAGCGCCAAGGGAGCGAAGATCAAAAGACGATGCGGACATATTCGTTTGCGCTCCTTGATGTTCGCGTTACCATGTCGCCTCACGCCAACTCATGCTTCGCCTGAAGGCCATCATTTCCGTTAGGGAATACACCCATGACGCCATCCCCTGTCATCGCCCGGCGCGCCGCCGATTACGAAACCTTCCGCATCGCGCCTGAAGACACCAACCGCATGGCGCTGATCGCCGATCCCCTTCGCGACAATGTGCCCTTCACCGCGATCATCGAGATTTTCGATCCCCATGGAAAGACGCCCCCCAACACCCATCAGGACGCCTTTGAATTGTTCCATGTGCTCTCCGGAAGCGGCATCGCCTATTGCAATGGCGAGACCTTCCCGATCACACGCGGCGACAGCTTCGTGGTTAGTCCCGGCCACGAGCATGTGGTCGAAAACCCCAATGATGAACGCCTCTATTGCCTCACGGTGATGATGCCGAACGAAGGTTTTGCAGAACTGATCCATGGGGGCGTCAAGCAGGGGCTGGACGCTGGCGATCTCATGGCCATCGCCGGCGTCCAGAAATCATGATAGGTCCGAGAGTGGAAAGTCCGTCACGTCGCGCAACAGTTCGATGAAGCCGAGCGCCTGATGCTCGGCGGTGAGGCGTCCTTTTTCAGCCGTTGAAAGCGTGGCGTCGCCCGCCGCGCCATCCGGGTTGATGTCGCCCGCCATCCAACCATAGGCGGGCAGCCCCGTGGTGCGCAGGCGCTTGTAGCGTTGTTCCATGGCGACGGCCGTGGACACGAAGTTCTTCGCCTTTTCCGTGCGCGCGAGTTCGGGACGAAAGTGCAGCACCAGCGAGGTCTCGATATCGCCCGCGTGAATGCCATGGGCGTCCTCGGCCGGCGTATACATGCCCGCAGGCACGCCGAACCGGCGCCAGGAGGTGTGCACGCAGAACATGTCGCAGCGCACCCGCAACTCACGCGCCACCACAGCCAGCAAGTCAGCATTGCCGCCGTGGGAATTGACGAAGATGAGCTTGCGCAACCCCGCGCGATGCACGGATTCGCCAAGCTCGATCCACGTCGCCAACGCACTCTGCGCCGAGAAGGTCAGCGTGCCCGGCGAGCGGATATGCTCATTGGATTTGCCGACCGACATGATGGGCAGGAAGAGCACATTGATGTCATCGGGCAGGCGCGCCACAACCTCTCGCACCATGCCTTCGCCTAGAATCGCGTCGGTGGCGACCGGCAGATGCGGCCCATGCTGCTCATGGGCCGCGATGGGCGCGACCGCAATGGTGCGGTTCGGATCGAGGGTTTCGAAGTCCTCGGTGGTCAGGTCGCCCCAATAACGCCAGCGCATGTGCATGTCCTCTAAACGTGTTCGGCATGGGGCGCGAATGTGCGCATCTTCCCGGGATTGAGCAAGCCCTGGGGATCGACCTGGTGCTTGAAGCCAAGCTGATCCGCATCAGCGCGCTTGTGGCGACTGCCATCCTCCAGCGTGACCACATGGGGGTTCGCGATGAAAACACCGCGCGCCTCGTAGGCCGCGATCATTTCATTGACCCGATCCGCCGTCGAATAGCGAATGACGGGCAAGGCGCTGGCAGTCAGGCGGCCGCCGAAGCGGATGAACTCCAGATGCTGCATCTGCTCGTCGCCAAACAGCGCACTGGTTTCACGCACGGACTCAGCAAGGCGATCATGCGGAAAGAGGCATTGGAGATAGGTGACGGCGCGATCGGTCTTGAGCACGTTCAGCGTCGAATGGTTCCAGGTATATTCATAGACTGGCGTATGGCCGGGCGTTTCGTCGAAATCCTCCTCATGGACCACCGCGCCCCGCGCGCCGATCAGCGCCTCGAAATAGGGCAGGAAGGGCCTGGCGATCATGCAAATGAGAATGCTCTCGTGCTCGCCAATCTTGCCGGCAATGCCGCTGAAATGGCGCACCAGCGGCGCTTCGCAGACTGAAAGCAGTTTCTTCACGATGCCGTCGGCGAGCGCGATTTCGTGACCCACCTGCACGGCTGTGGCGTAATCGCTGAAACTGACGACCACATCCACCCATTCCCATTTCGGCGCCAAGGGCATGTCGAGGCGCGTGATGATGCCCGTGGTGCCATAGGCGCGATTGACCTTCTGCGCGGCGTCGGCCGAAAGATCGATCACACGCGGTTCGCGCTCCACCGTCACGATGCGCGCGCCCAGGATATTGCCGGGCTCGCGCAAGCCGCCATAGTTAATGGAGCCGACGCCGCCCGAACCACCGGCGACAAAGCCGCCGACGGTGGCTGTGCGCTTGGTGGAGGGATGCATGCGCTGCTCCCAACCCGAAGGCGCGAGGGCCGCATCAATATCCACCATGCGCGCGCCAGCCTCAACGCGCACCACGCCGGGGCTGTGCGAGATGATCTGCGTCATGCCGATCATGTCGATGACGACGCCGCCCTCCATGGGCACGCATTGTCCGTAATTGCCGGTGCCCGCGCCGCGCGGCGTCAGCGGCACGCCATGGCGCGCGCAGGCGCCGGCGACGCGGATCACATCGGCCTCGTTACGCGGCGCCACGACGGCGTCCGCGACCTTGCCCGCGAGCTGCTCGTTCAGGATCGGGCTGTACCAGAAGTAATCGCGCGACTTGCGGCGAATGGCGACGGGCTCGGCGATGATCGGCACGCCATCAATGTCAGACAGAACGCGCTCGACCGCGCGCGCGCGGCTCAAGGCCGCCTCGGTGGAAATATTCATCGCGGAACCTCCGTCTCGCCGTGGCTTTGCAACAATTCGAAAAGCCTGCGGCGCATGATCATGCCGGGACGGTCAGAGGGCATATGCATTTCCAGTTTGCGGCTCATGTCGACGATGGCGTCGGGGTCCGTGGTTTCGAGGGCTTCGCGATCTTCGGCGATGATGGCGGCGTCCCAATCGATCAGCTCCTGCGTCGAGCAATCGGCCTCGGTGTCGTTGCGATAGAGAATCTGCACGACCTGTATCAAGCCGTCATCGATGGGCGTGGCGCAGTTGAAGATGATGTGCCGAATCCCTGAGGGATATTCCATATCGAGGCGGCGGCAGAAGGGCATGAACCATTTGTTGCGCATGTGCCGCGTGGTCACGGCGTTCGTCGTGCCGGTGATGCGCGCCGCGTGCGGCGGATTGACGACCTCCACGATGGTCTCCGCCTCGAAGCCGTAATCCGTCTCGACGATTTCGTATTTCTCGGGTTTGGGCCGGTTCGCGTCGCCAAAGGTGCCCTTATGAACGAAGGCGAAATGCGCGTTGTCGAAGGAGTTTTCCATCAGGCGCAGGGACGAAGTGTTCCACTTGTCATAGAATTGGTGGATCTGGCGATAGCCGGGCGTCACAGCCTCCGGCACATCAGGGATGTCAGACAGCGGCTCATCGAGCGCCACCCAGACATAGCCATAACGTTCCTTCGCATGATAAGCCGTCGCGCGGCCCTCGGGCAGCGGCTGCTCCTTTGGAAACTGCGGGATGGCGACGAGCTTGCCGGAGCCGTCATAGGTCCAGCCGTGATAGGCGCAGACGATATGGCCGTCCTTGACCCAGCCCTTGGAGAGTTTCGCCGTGCGATGGCAGCAGCGGTCCGCCAGCGCTGCGGGCTTGTCGTCCGCGCCAAGAAACACCACGATGCTTTCGCCCAGGAGCGTGAATGGCTTCGGGCCGTCGCGCAGGGACTCCACGGGAATGGTCGCGTACCAGAACTTGCGGAGAACCGCCTGGCGTGTGCTGAGCATGGTGACCTCGGTTTGGTTGTTTCAGCTTTCGCGCGCGACTTCGCTCTCGTGCCATCCGCCAAGCGCGAGCTTCGACAGCCAGGCCATGAGGAGAAAGAGCGAGACGCCCGCAAGCGCAATCAGGAAAAGCGCGGCGAACATGCGGGGAATGTCGAGCTGGAAGCCCGACTGCAGGATTTCATAGGCGAGGCCCGATCCGCGCCCACCTGTGCCCGCGACAAATTCGGCGACGACCGCGCCGATCAACGCAAGGCCGCTGGAGATGCGAAGGCCCGCGAAGAAGAAGGGCAGCGCGCTGGGAATGCGAAGCCGCAGCAAGGTTGCGGTGCGCCCGGCGCGGTTCATGCGGAAGAGATTGGCGAGGCCCTGATCGACGCTGCGCAGCCCGATGGTCGTGTTGGAGATCATCGGAAACAAGGCCACCAGCGTGGCGCAGACGGTGAGCGCCGCCTGTGTGTTCTTGACGAGAATGATGATGAGCGGCGCCACCGCCACCACCGGCGTCACCTGCAGCAACACCGCATAGGGAAACAGGCTGATTTCCAGAAACCGGCTCTGCACGAAAACGAAAGCGATCAAAGTGCCCAGCACCACCGCGCAGAAGAACGCCTGAAAGGTGATGCGCATCGTCACCCACAGCGCCGCCAGAAGCGTCGGAGCATCGCCCATCAGAGAGTTCGCGATGTCGGACGGTTTGGGAAACAGAAAGACTGGCACCTGCCAATGGCGGCAGGCGAATTCCCAGCCGCCAACCAGAATGGCGCCGACGATGAGCGGCGCTGCAAAACGCACGAAACGCTCGGATTGCATGAGGGGTTTCATGACGCAGCCGTTACGCTGGAGGGAAGGGAGGCGTCAGCGAGCCAACTGGAGAGCTGGCGGCACAGGTCCGCGAAGCGCGCGGAATTGCGGAAGGCGTCGCCACGCGGCTGCGGCTCGTCGATCTCCATGACGCGATGAACGCGCCCGGGACGCGCCGCCATGACAACAACGCGCGTCGAGAGAAACACGGCTTCATAAATGGAATGGGTGACGAAGACGCAGGTGAGCTTGCGCTCCCACCAGAGCGTCAGAAGATCAGAGTCGAGCTTGTTGCGGGTGAACTCATCCAGCGCGCCGAAGGGCTCATCCATCAGCAGCAGATCGGGATCGGTGACCAGGGCGCGGGCGATGGAGACGCGCATGCGCATGCCCCCCGACAATTGCCGGGGATAGCGATTCTCGAAGCCTTCCAGCCCCACGCGCTTCAAGGCTGCGGCGACGCGCGGGCCTGACCGGGATCTCGGCACGCCTGCAAGATCAAGCGGCAGGCTCACATTGCCCGCGATGCGCGACCACGGCATGAGCGTGGGGTCCTGAAACACGAAGGCGAGACGCCTGCCTTCGCCGCCCACCTGATCAAAGCCCCCTCGCCACCATTGCAGGCGCCCATCGGTGGGCTCTATCAAATTGGCCACCAGTTTCAGCAAGGTGCTCTTGCCGCAACCCGAAGGCCCGATCAGCGTCAGGAATTCACCGGGCGCGATCGACAGGTTGACGGGCGCGAGCGCCTCCGTTCCATCCGCATAGATCTTGTTGGCCGAAAGGACATCGACAATGTTCATGCTCTTGAGAGGCGGCGCATCCGCTTCTGCCGAAATGGCCGCCTCTACATGGTTGGTGGCAAACATTTTTTGTCCGATCACGGAGCGATCTTGAGGTCTTTCACGAACCGATCCGTGAAAGCGGATTTCCAATCAATCTCAGGCTTCAGTAAACCTCCTGCGACGAGGAAGTCATAGGTCTGCTTCCAGCGCGTTTCTGTCATCATGCCAATGCCCATGGTGGCCGCGTCGCCGCCATCCACGGCCTTGATGCGCTTGAGGGTTTCCATCGCATAATCAATCTGATCATCGCGCATCTTGGGGTTGTCAGCCTTGATCAATGCGTTCGCCTGAGCAGGGCTCTTCAGATAATCACGCCACCCCTCCATGGAGGCCTTCACGAAGCGCGCAACCACGTCCGGGTTCTTCTCCATGAAGGCGCGCGTGACGACGATGGTTGTTCCATAGGGCGGATAACCCTGATCTGCGAAGAGATAGAACTTCTGCTTGAGACCCATCTGCGTGGCTGCATAGGGCTCGGATGATACATAGCCTTGCTGAACGGTGTTGTTGTCGGCGGCGAAGGGCTGGAGGTTGAAAGTGTATGGCTTCAATTGATCATCAGACAGGGCGTATTTGGCCTTGAGCCAGGGCCAAAAGGTCATGCGGCTCGAAGCGGCGATGAGGATCGTCTTGCCCTTCATGTCGCCGAGGCCGGAGACATTTTCATGTGTCATCATGCCCTGCAGGTCGAACTGAAAGGAGGCCGCCACCGTGGTGATCGGAATGTTCTGCTCCAGCGCCTTGAGCACCTGAATGTCGTAGCCCATCATCATGTCGGTTTCGCCAGCCAGCAGAAGTTGCAGGGCGTTGACCTGTGGCCCACCCATCTTGATCGTGACGTCAAGGCCGGCTTTTTCATACAGTCCGGTGGCCTTCGCTTGATAGAAGCCGCCATGTTCGGCCTGGGCGAACCAGCTCGTCAGAAAAGTGACCTTGTCGCCTGCGCTGGCTACGCAAATGGATGCGGTGAGCGCCAGAGCCGAGACTGCAGCCCGCAGGCCCGTCTTCGCCAGAATGGTCGCCAAAGGCCGCGAGGTGAACTTGGTCGCCATGGAATGATGCCTCTCTGTCAGTTGGGTGAATTCAATGTGGCCACGAACAAAGCAAGGGGGGCGCCACATCGGAGAACACGTCCTGTTTTTGCCAATCGATGATGCGACCGCCCCTGATTTCGGCTGCAGTTCGATGTTATTTTAAGCAGGATGATTGAAGATTAAGCATTAGGTCCTGATGGAAAATGCTGATTGGCCAACCACCCCTCACAGAAAACCGCGCTGGCACATGCGTTGCTCACTGGTTCACCACGCGCGTCACGCGCCGGAGCGTTCCTTATGCATTCGATCACAGCCCTCTGCGATGATCTGGGCGACATCCCCTTCACGACGGATCCCGTGATCCTGCGTCGCAAGAGCCGCGACCAATTCGTCATCAGCCCCCTTTTGCGTGGCGAATTGGCGGGCCATGTGGCCGAGATCGTGGTCACGCCGCGCGACAAGGATGAAGTGGCGCGGTCGGTCAGCGCGGCGGTGAAGCATCGCATCCCCATCACGCCGCGCGGCGGCGGCACAGCGAATTATGGGCAGAGCGTGCCGTTGCACGGCGGCATGGTGCTGGACATGATCGACCTCAACAAGATCCTGAGTGTCGAGCATGGCGTCATACGTGCGCAGGCGGGGGCCAATATGGCCGAGATGGAAGCGGCCGCGCGCGCCAAGGGCTGGGAGTTGCGGCTCTTCCCCTCCACCATCGCCACGTCAACCATCGGCGGCTTTGTGGCGGGCGGCAGCGGCGGCGTCGGTTCGGCCATGTGGGGCATGTTGCGCGACCGTGGCAATATCGGCGCGATTGAAGTCATGAGCGCGGAGGAGACGCCGCGCCTGTTCGACATCAGCGGCGACGAGATCGAACTGGTGCATCACGCCTATGGCGCCAACGCCATCATCACGGAAATCGAAATGCCGCTGGGACCCGCCTGGGACTGGCGCGCCTGCATCGTGGCCTTTCCTGATTTTGATGACGCCTTGCGCTTTGGGGTGCAGCTTGCGCGCGAAACCGGCCTGCTGCGTCGGCTCGCCTCTGTGCACGAGTGGCCGATCCCCAACCTCATGCGCGAATTGAAGGGCGTGGTTCCGCAAGAGCATTCCATGGTGATCTGCTTCATCGCCCCGCCCAGCCTGGCGGGCTTTCGCTGCATGGTGAATGAATTTGGCGGGCATGTGGTCGCCGATCACGGGCTTGATGAGACGCCCTTCGGCGCGCCCCTGCATGAATTTTGCTACGGTCACGGCCTGCGGCAAATACAGAAGACGGTTCCCACCTTCACGGGCTTGCAGGGCATGTTCCGGGGGTCCGCGATGTTCGAGGCCATCGCCGAAGTGCGGTCAAAAGTGTCCCGCGAAGAGCCTTTCCGCCTCGAACTCTTCTGGAGCGATGGTGAGGTGGTCGCCATGGGCTCGCCGCAGATCGCTTTTCGCGGCGCCAAGCAAATGGCGGATCTTGTGGAGCTGGTGCAGGCAAGCGGCGGCGTTGTCGCCAATTCCCATACCACTGGCGTGCGCGAGGTCGGCATCAAGCGGATCACCCCACGCGATGTGGCGTTCAAGCGGGAGATGGACCCCCTTGGGCTGCTCAACCCCGGCAAGCTGAATCTCGAGGGCGTTCAGGAATCGGCTCTGCAGACGTCGGGCTGGCGCTTCAGGGCGCGGTCCTGAAACGTCTTGCGGGCTGGTGAGACTTCAAACCATATGATCAGATGAATAAAATTCAATGTTTAATCGCCAGGGGGCTTGTGATGCTACCGAAATTTCTGACGCTCGCCGGGTTGCAGGCGCTCTATCAAATGGGCACAGCTTCCCCCGCAGATGTCGTGCTGGCAGTGCTTGATCGCATCGAGACCTCCGCTGACAAGGCCATATGGATCTCGCTTCGCCCGCGCGATGATCTCATGGGCGAGGCCGCCGACCTGCTCGCGCAGGGACCCTCACCAGACAAGCCGCTGTGGGGCATACCCTTTGCGGTGAAAGACAATATCGATTTCGCAGGCCTGCCAGTTACGGCGGCCTGCCCCGCGTTCGCCTATAAGCCCGAGACAGACGCCTTCGCCGTCGCGCGGTTGCGCGCAGCGGGCGCCATCCTGATCGGCAAGACCAATCTCGATCAATTCGCAACGGGCCTCAATGGCACGCGCTCGCCCTATGGCGCGCCGCGCTGTGTCTTCGATGCGGATTATGTGTCGGGCGGATCCTCATCCGGCTCGGCGGTGGCGGTCGGCGCGGGTCAGGTTGCTTTCGCGCTTGGCACGGATACCGCAGGTTCGGGGCGCATTCCCGCCGCCTTCAACAATCTCGTGGGCGTCAAACCCACGCGCGGGCTTGTGTCGAACAGCGGCCTCACCCCCGCCTGCCGTAGCCTTGATTGCATCACTGTGCTGGCGGGCTGCGTAAACGATGCTGACCAGGTGCGCCGGATCATGCAGGGCTTTGACGCCGCCGACCCCTATTCGCGTCCCATGCAGGCGCGCAGCCTGCCGAACCAGGGCCTGCGGTGCGGTGTGCTGGCGGGAACCGAACTCGAATTCTTCGGCGATGACGCCACCGCCGCGCTCTATGAGGCTGCCATCGGCCGCATTGCGGCTCTGGGCACGACCATAGTCGAGATCGATTATGCCCCCTTCCGCGAATGCGCGGCCCTACTTTATGGCGGCCCATGGGTCGCAGAGCGTCTGGCGGCTATCGAGGATTTCGCTCTGACCCAAGGGGAGGCAATGGACCGGACCGTACGCGAGATCGTGCTGGGTGCCATGGGCATGAGCGCGGTGGACGCCTTCCGCGGCGCCTATGCGCTGGAGGCCTATCGCCGCCGCGCCGACATGGAATGGGCGAAGATGAATTTGCTGCTGCTGCCCACCGCGCCGACGATCTACAAGGTCGCCGATATGTTGGTCGACCCGGTGCGGCTGAATTCCAATCTGGGCCGCTACACGAATTTCGTGAATCTGCTGGACTGCTCGGCCATCGCCATTCCCGCTGGCTTTCGCCCTGATGGCTTACCGGGCGGCGTTACGCTCGTGGCGCCCGCGTTCTGTGACGACGCGCTTGCGGCGTTGGGGCAGCGGCTACATCAGGCGGGCTTCTTCGGCATGGGCTGCGACCGCGAGTTGGCCCTCTCTCGGGCCTACCCCACCAGCATCAGTTAGCTGGCAGGGGGCCTGCGCCGCGTCGGCCACACAGTGGTCGGTCAGATAAGCTCCAGAAATGCTTTCGCCGCCTCCCAGTGCTCGCGCCGCATACGGGCGAGATCTACGCCCACCGGAATGGCGTCCACCACGCCCAGGCGCCCCTCACCATAACCCGGTCGGCCGAATGGGCGCCGCAGATCACAAGGGCCACCATCGGGTCCCTTGCTCCCGAGAAACGCAGCTCGTTTAGCGTATAGAAAGCCAGATCCGCATGCTTACCCACCGCTTCTGCGCCGATGTCGTCACGGCCCAGACACGCGGCTGAGCCCTACGTCGTCCAGCGAAAGCCGTCGAAATGGGTGACGGTGGCGCCATAGGTTACCGAGAAGACGAGGCCGTCGGAAGTCTCCATTTCTGGAGCAAAGTGCTGGCGTTGCGATCTCCTACCCTTTGGCGGGGCTAGCTTGGAACAACGCCTCCCTGTTGGGTTGGGCTTACTGGCAAATAACGGTACCCAATGATCTGCACTTACATCGCTGGCGCTCAACGCCTATCTGCTCATTCTTTACGCACGATGCCAAAAAAAGCTCCCAACCTCAGCAATCACCGAGTTTAATCCACCCAAATTTGAAGGATTTCTGGTCTGGTATGTAAGTTGCTTTGCTCCGCACATGAGTTGGTGGCTAGGGTTCCGGCTTCGTTGAGAAGCGCTGGTCCGAGAGCTGCCATCCTTGCGGGAGACATCCGCAGGGAGCACGGCGGGACAAAATCCCGGGAGACCTCAGTGGCCGGATTTGGCGTCACTCGGGTTATGCCAATTCCAGACAATCAACAGCGATGGAGTTGGCTATCATGAAAACCGGATATCTTCGACAGATGCTGCGCGGCCCAGCCATGGCCGTTTTGATGGCCGGACTTGGCGCAGCCATTGTTCTGCCTCTCTCCAGCGCCGCCTTCGCCGCGCCCAAGAAGGAGTTCAAGCTGGCCTGGACCATCTATGTCGGTTGGATGCCCTGGCAATATGCGGCTGAAACCGGAATTGTCAAAAAATGGGCCGATAAATATGGCATCAAGATCGACGTCGTACAGGTCAACGACTACGTCGAATCCATCAATCAATATACCGCTGGCGGCTTCGATGCTTTGACGGTTACCAATATGGATGCGCTGTCCACGCCTGCGGTGGGCGGCGTCGATACGACCGCGCTTATTGTTGGCGACTTCTCCAACGGCAACGATGCAGTGATCCTCAAGAACAAGGGCAAACTGGCCGACATCAAGGGCCAGAAGGTCAATCTCGTAGAATTTTCGGTCTCGCACTATCTTCTCGCGCGCGCCCTCTCGAGCGTCGGCATGAAGGAAAAGGACGTGAAGGTCGTCAACACGTCGGACGCCGACATGGCGGGCGCATGGAAAACGAAGGACGTCACCTCTGTCGTCACTTGGAACCCGATTGTCGAGGAAGTCATGATCGACAAAGCCGCCCGCAAGGTGTTCGATTCCTCGCAGATCCCCGGCGAAATCATCGACCTCACGGTCGCCAATACAGAGACCCTCAAGGACAACCCGGATTTCGGCAAGGCGCTCGCCGGGATATGGTACGAGACTCTTGCTCTGGTGGTCTCGCAATCACCTGAAGGCAAGGCGGCGCGCGAAGCCATGGGCAAGGCCTCAGGCACTGATCTTGCGGGCTTCGAAGCCCAGCTTGCCGCCACAAAGCTCTTCGACCAGCCTGCCGCCGCCAGCGCCTTCACCAAAGGCGCAGAGATTGGTGCGACCATGGACAAGGTTCGCCGCTTCCTCTTCGAACACAAGCTTCTTGGCAACGACGCCAAATCCGTGGATGTGGTGGGCATCGAACTCGCGGACGGCAAGGTTCTAGGGGACAAGAAGAACGTGAAGTTCCGCTTCACCGACACCTATATGAGCGCCGCTGCGGCGGGTAAGCTTTGATTGCATCGATTGGGGGGCGGCGATCCCGCCTCCCATGCTCATCCCAAGAAAAACTAAAGCGGCATAGCCATGCGAATGATCAATCGGCATCCTCCCAAGGGACTGGTGCTTCTGCTGGCGCTTCTGCCCTTTTTTCTGGTCTTTCTCACCTATGTGACCGCCTCCGCCATTCGGCTCGCCGATAATCCCGCGGACAAGCTGCTTCCCGCGCTGAGTTCCATTGCAGACGCCATCGACCGCATGGCCTTCACCGTTAACGCCCGCACCGACGATATCCTGATGCTCGTCGACACCCTCGCCAGTCTTGAGCGGCTCGCCATCAGCCTCGCTATTTCCATCACACTGGCAATCGTCGCGGGTCTCGCCATCGGGCTGCTGCCCTACCCTCGCGCCCTGTTCAGCACTTTTGTCGACACCTTCTCCATGGTGCCGCCGCTCGCGGTCCTGCCAATACTGTTCATTACGGTGGGCCTGGGCGAGGCGGCGAAGATCACCCTGATCACCATAGGAATCACGCCCCCGCTCATCCGGGACGTGGCCATGCGCACGGCCGACATACCGCGCCAGCAGTTGGTAAAGGCGCAGACCTTGGGCGCCTCAACCTGGACGCTGACATTGCGCGTGGTCTTGCCTCAGGTCCTTCCGCGCCTCATCGATTCCTTGCGCTTGCAGATCGGCCCCGCCTGGTTATTCCTGATCGCAGCCGAAGCCATTGCAGCTGAGGCTGGTCTTGGCTATCGCATCTTTCTCGTACGTCGCTATCTAGCGATGGACGTGATCTTGCCCTATGTCGCGTGGATAACCTTGCTGGCTTTCATGATGGACTTTGGATTGCGGATCCTGCAACGCCGAGCCTTTCCATGGTTTGCGGATGCGAGGGCTTCCGCATGAGCCTCATCGAAGTCTGCAATGTCTGGAAGGAATATGGCGATACGGTTGTGCTCGAGCAGCTTAACCTGAGCATCGAGCAGCGCGCTTTCGTCGCACTTGTGGGCCCTTCGGGATGCGGCAAGACCACCTTTCTAAAGATGCTGCTATCCGAAGAGCTTCCGAGCCGTGGCGTAATCAAACTGGCTGGCGAGGACCTATCAGCTGAGCCGACCGCTGATCGGGGCGTCGTATTCCAGAAATATTCCGTGTTTCCCCATCTCACGGTGCTTGGCAATGTCATGGTTGGCGCTGAACTCCAGTCGCAATCGTCAGCAGGAAAGTTGTTTGGACGCATGTTCGGCGATGAGCGCCAGACTGCGCTTGGCCAGGCACATGAATTAATAGCCGCCGTTGGCCTTTCGAAGGCGGAAGACAAATATCCAGCACAACTGTCCGGCGGCATGCAGCAGCGTCTGGCGCTGGCGCAAGCCTTGATGGCGCGCCCGAAAGTGCTGTTGCTGGACGAACCATTCGGCGCGCTGGATCCGGGCATTCGCGCCGACATTCATGTGCTGATGCGCAAACTCTGGAATGATCGAACCTTGACCATCGTCATGGTCACCCATGATTTGTCAGAGGCTTTCCGCCTCGCCACGCGCGTCATCGCCTTCGATCGGCGCCGCAATGAGCCCAGCGACGGCGGACGCTATGGGGCGACGATCACCAGAGATCTAGAGATCTGGCCGAAGCGTGAGCCCACTGCGCTAGACGCTTTCAAATCCGGTCGGGACGACCCGCAACCGCTGTCCGATGAACTCCGGGACGACCCGGCCAAGACAGGAATGGGGCCATGAGCTCTCCTCGTCCCGAACCGCAAGCCGACACGCAGGCGACAATCGCTGCCAATCGCACCCGCTATGAAGCGCTCAAGCAGGCTGGCAATGGCGTCACGCCGCGCCATCTCCCGCCGCCCACCGCACGCGATAGAGCGCCCATTGCCGAGGAGTGCATCCGCCACAAAGAGACAGTTCCCGGCGGCTGGTACTGGACGAAACTCATTCGGCGCGGCGAGGCCCTGCGTATCGTCAACACATCGGCGACGCCCGGTGTCTCTGTCTTCGCATGGAATGCGCATGACACCTCCGAGCGGTACAACAGCGCCGATACCGTGAAGATCCAGTGGACGAGCGACCTGCGCAAGGGACGCGTGCTGTTCTCCGATATGGGCCGCGTGCTGTTTTCCATCATCGAAGACACCTGCTGCGCCCATGACGCGATTGTAGGCGGGTCAACCCCGGCCTCGAATGCAAAAGCCTATGGAGATGCGAGCTTGCGCTCGACAGCTGAGAATATGCTTCTCGCCGCAGGCAAACATGGGCTTGGGCGCAGAGATGTCGCGCCAGTGATCAGCTTCTTCGCACCTGTCTCCATCATCGACGGACGTCCACAGTGGCGCGAGGGGGCGGTGACATCAGGCGACTTTGTCGATATTCGCGCCGAACTCGATCTGCTGGTCGCCGTCTCAAATTGCCCGCATCCGCTCGCGCCTCGATCTGAGTACGCGCCCGGCCCTATTGAATGCGTCGTCTACCGCGCGCCTCCCTCTACAGCCGACGACATCTGTCGCACAGCGAGCGCGGAAGCCCAGCGTGGCTTCGAGAACAACGACCTTTACCTGCAAGCCTGAGGAGAGCCCCATGACCACTACAGACATTCCTGTGGCGTCGCGCTTCTTCGCAGCGCCCGTCCTTGAGCCTTCGCAAGCAATCCACGATTTCACCATTCCGGCGAACCGCCCATGGTCGCACGTTCTGCGCAAGGGACAAGTCCTACGGTTGATCGACCTTGAGGGTCAGCAGGCCGTCGACACCCTTTTCTACAATGTGGACGACACCAGCGAGCGCTATTCGGCGCAGGACACCATCCTGCATCAGAACGCCCCCTATGTGTCTACGGGAACAAGGCTCATCTCGAACGCGGGCCGCGTGATGGCCACTGTTGTCGCAGACTCCTGCGGTCGCCACGACACGTCAGCGGGCGCCTGTTCCTGCGAAGCCAATACAGTGCGCTTTGGGCATCACACGCGTTATATGCACGCTTGCCGCGAGAATTTCATCATCGAAGTGACCAAGCATGGCATGGACAAGCGCGACATCGTGCCCAACATCAACTTCTTCATGAACGTCCCGATCGACCCCGATGGAAAACTCGCCATTGTCGATGGCGTATCAGGGCCTGGCGACCATGTAGATATCCTGGCGGCCATGGATGTGATCGTGGTGATCTCCAACTGCCCGCAGATCAACAATCCCTGCAACGGTTTCAACCCCACACCGGTGCGCGTTCTCGTTTTCGATCCGTCGGTGGCATGATGTTCAGCAAAGTTCTAGTCGCCAACCGAGGCGAGATTGCGCTGCGCGTCATCAAAACCCTGCGCAGCATGGGCATCGCCTCCGTCGCCATCTATTCGGACGCTGACCGATTCACACGTCCCGTGCTGGATGCGGACGAGGCTGTTCGCGTAGGGCCCGCCGCCGTCGCTGAGAGCTATCTCAACATCGACGCCATCATCGCAGCCTGCAAGGCGACGGACGCGCAGGCAGTGCATCCGGGCTATGGTTTTCTGTCCGAAAGCGCGGGCTTCGCCGAGCGACTCGCGGCGGAGGGCATCATCTTCATCGGACCCAAGCCGTCGCATCTGCGCGACTTTGGCCTGAAACATACGGCGCGCGAGATTGCGGCCCGATGTGGCATGCCCCTTCTGCCGGGTAGCGATCTGCTAGACACGGTCGAGCACGCCCTAAGCGAGGCGCGACGCATCGAATATCCCGTCATGCTCAAGAGCACGGCGGGGGGCGGCGGCATAGGCATGCAACTCTGCCATGACGAAGCGGAGCTTGTGGCGAAATTCGCCGCCGTGCAACGCATGGCGGGCGCCAGCTTCGGTGATGCGCGCGTCTACCTCGAGCGTTTTATCCCAGCCGCGCGCCATATCGAGGTGCAGATCTTCGGGCTTGGAGATGGACGCGTTCTGACCTTGGGTGAGCGCGACTGCTCCTTGCAGCGTCGCAACCAGAAAGTGGTGGAGGAGACCCCTGCTCCCAACATCGCCGCGCAAACCCGCCAACGCCTTCAGGCTGCGGCCCGGGCGCTCGGTGAAGCCGTCGCCTATGAATCCGCAGGCACGGTCGAGTTCATCTACGATGTGGCGCGCGCAGACTTTTCCTTCCTCGAGGTAAATACGCGCCTGCAAGTAGAACACCCCGTAACCGAGATGATCTATGGGGTCGACCTCGTCGAATGGATGATCCGCCAGGCGGCGGGCGACTTCACGCCCCCCCCGCAGGAGGCGCTTGCGCCCCAAGGCGCTGCCATGGAAGTGCGGGTCTATGCGGAAAATCCGCAAGCCAATTTTCGTCCATCCACCGGCTTGTTGACTGAGGTTGTCTGGCCTGCGGGCGCGCGGGTCGATGGCTGGATCGAGACTGGCAGCGAAGTCACGCCCCATTACGACCCTATGCTCGCAAAACTCATCGTACATGGAACTACGCGGGAGGAGGCCCTTGCGAAACTGCGGGCGGGGCTCGATGCAAGCCGCGTTCATGGCATAGAGACAAACCTCGATTATCTGCGCGCCATCACGAATGCGGCGGACTTTGCAGCGGGAAACGTCGCGACATCCTTTCTGAAGGATTTCGTGTTTAAGCCGCGCGCGATTGAAGTGCTCTCCCCGGGCGCCCAAAGCAGCCTGCAGGATTGGCCCGGCCGCATCGGCCTTTGGAATGTTGGCGTTCCGCCCTCTGGCCCCATGGATGAGCGCTCGCACAAACTGGCGAACCAGATTGTGGGGAATACCGAAGGCGCGGCGGCGCTTGAATGCACGATGTCCGGCCCCTCCCTGCGCTTTCATTGCGACGCCTTGATCGCGCTAACTGGCGCCCAGATGGAAGCGAGCCTTGAGGGGGCGCCAGTCGCCTGGTTCACCCCAACACCTGTCAGCTCGGGACAAGTCCTTGCGCTTGGCAAGATTGAGGGCGCAGGACAACGCGCCTATTTGGCAGTCGCAGGCGGCTTCGACGCGCCGCGTTTTCTCGGCGCCAGTGCAACATTTACGCTTGGCAAATTCGGCGGACACGCCACGGGCGCCTTGCACGCAGGGGATACGCTGAAGCTTGAGCAATCGCCAACCGCCTCCCCTCGCGCCGCCGCGCCATCACAGATACCGGAACTCACGAACGAGTGGGTCATCGCAGTTCGCTCCGGGCCCCATGGCGCACCGGACTTCTTCGATCCCCAGGATATCGGCGATCTCTTCACGTCGCGCTACGAAGTGCATTTCAATAGCGCGCGCACTGGCGTTCGGCTCATCGGCCCCCAGCCACGCTGGGCACGCAAAGATGGGGGGGAAGCAGGATTGCATCCCTCCAACATTCACGACAACGCCTACGCTATTGGCGCCATCGACTTCACGGGTGACATGCCCATCATTCTGGGTCCCGATGGGCCAAGTCTGGGGGGCTTCGTTTGCCCGGCGGTGATAGCGCGAGACGATCTTTGGAAGATGGGGCAGTTACGCCCCGGCGACGGCGTGCGGTTCGTAGAGGAAGAAGGCTACGCGACACAACAACAGCCTGCACTCCACCTCACCGATGGACGCGTAGTTCAAAGTCCAGTTTTGCTTCGCAGCGAGGGAAAAATTCCAGTCGTCTATCGCCGGGCAGGCGATGATTATCTCCTCGTCGAATACGGGCCTATGGCGCTCGACATCGCGCTGCGCCTGCGCGTCCAACTACTGATGGACGCAGTCATCCAGGCGAAGCTGCCAGGCATTCTCGACCTGACGCCGGGCATCCGTTCTCTGCAGATCCATTTCGACAGCACGATCCTATCTGGCACACGCCTGCTGGATGCACTGGCCAAGATCGAGCCTAGCCTTCCGGGAATCGAAGATGCCACCCTGCCCTCGCGCATCGTACACCTGCCCCTGTCCTGGAACGATCCTTCCGTTCAACTCGCGATGCGCAAATATCAGGAACTGGTGCGTCCCGATGCGCCTTGGTGTCCCTCCAACATAGAGTTCATCCGCCGCATTAACGGGCTTCCATCTGAAGAGGCTGTACGCGACATTATCTTCGCTGCGGAGTACCTCGTGCTGGGTCTTGGCGACGTCTATCTTGGCGCGCCAGTTGCGACGCCTCTTGATCCCCGTCATCGCCTGGTGACCACAAAATATAATCCGGCGCGCACCTGGACGCCTGAGAATGCCGTGGGTATCGGCGGCGCCTATCTGTGCGTCTATGGCATGGAAGGTCCGGGGGGCTATCAACTGTTCGGCCGCACCATCCAGATGTGGAACTCCTGGCGCAGCACGAAGGAATTTGCGCCCGGACATCCCTGGCTCTTGCGTTTCTTCGATCGCATCCGCTTCTTCCCGGTGAGCGAAGCCGAACTCGCCGAAGCCCGCGAGGCATTCCCCCATGGGGCTTATCCCGTCAAAATCGAGGAAACCCAGTTTTCATATCGGGATTATGCGCGTTTTCTGGCTAACAATGCGCAGAGCATCGCTACATTCAAACAGACACAGACGCATGCCTTTGAGGCGGAGCGCGCCAACTGGAAAGCACGCGGGCTTGATTCATTCATCTCAGACGACGGCGGCGAGCCGCAAATAAAGGAAGACGCGCTTCCTGAGGGATGTGTTCCCGTACTCGCCCAGATGACAGGTAACGTCTGGAAAATCCTTGTGGAGGCAGGCGCTGAGGTTTCAGCTGGCCAACCAGTAGTCATTGTCGAGTCCATGAAAATGGAGATGGAGATTGTAGCCTCGAGACCTGGGCGCGTGGTGGACGTGCGCTGTCAACAGGGCCGCACTGTGCGCGCAGGCGACATCGTAATCGTTTTGGAAGGATAGAACGGTCACGAGTACTTTGCATCCACCTTGGGCTTAAAGAAACTGCGCTCGAACTGAACTGTTCGCGCCATCCACCTGTTCGGCCCCCATCGACTGGTCCAAGTGAAATTTAGTCATAACGGGTTTAGGTGCTAGCGCGGTCGGCGGAGCTGGTCGAGGTTGCGGAGCCTACCGCGCGCCCATGACAGGTATGAAGACCTCAGGACCGGCCGCACCTATTAAATAGGCACGATGCCTAAAGGAAGGCGCTCCGGAAAAAACCCCTCGCCCGATATCGACCATACCTCAGAAAAAAGCCTCCCCATCTTTGGCATGTCGATTGCTTTGTCGATCTATGACAGCGAACTGCACCGGCAAATCGTTGTCACCGGTGGCACAACGCCGAACTACCTGGTCGCGTCACTACTGTTCCCATAATTCAACGCCATTTTCGCCTGCGCCACCACTGGAGTGCAGGCTTTACCAACCAACGAGGCGCTCATGATCAAGGATACCTTCGCCAGCAACAACCGCCGGGCAGCGCTATTGCGCTCGCCCCTCCTCGCCATCGCCATCACTGCGTTTGTCGGCGTCGGCCTTTGCGTGACCGCCCCACCGTCGCAAGCGCAGGGTCTGGCGGACATCAAGGCGAAAGGTTTCGCCACCGCCGTGACCGAGGACGATTTCAAGCCCTTCGAATTCATGGAAGACGGCGTCTCCAAAGGCTATGACAACGATTTGCTGACCGAAGTGAAAAAACTGCTGCCATTCAAGATCAATCAGCAGATCCTGCCTTGGTCTGGCATTCTTCCCGGCGTCACCACAGGCAAATTCGATATAGCCGTCACCGCCGTGCTGGTGACGGATGCGCGCAAGGAAGCCTTCCTGTTCTCGGCGCCGGTCGCCCAGTCCACCACTTTCTTCGCCACAAAGGTCGGCTCCGCCATCAAGAAAGGTTCGGACCTGAATGGCAAGACCGTTGGCGCCCAGGCGGGATCAGCCATGCTCTCGGAACTGAAGGATTACGATGCAAGCCTGAAGTCAGCTGGCGGCACGGGATTGAAGAAAATCGTTGAATATCCCTCGTATCCCGAAGCCTATCAGGATCTTGCGCTCGGCCGCACTGACGCTGTGGTCAACACGGAGATCAATCTGCGCTCATTGGTTGCTGAAAAAGCGAGCGTGTTCGCGCTCGGTGAAGGTGTGGCGCAACCAGTCAGCATCGCATGGGCGATGCAGAAGGGGAACGCCGACTTCGCCAAGTTGCTCAATGAGGCGCTCGCCTCCGTTCGCAAGAGCGGCAAGATGTACGAACTGCAGCAGAAGTGGTTCGGCGTGAGCTTCAAGGACATGCCCGAAAGCGTGAAGTAATAAAAGGCGGCGGGATACTCGAGCCATGACGAGCTACGACTATTACAGCATTGCCTATGGGGCGTTGGCGACGGTTTCCCTGTCGCTCATAAGCATCGTTCTTGGCGTGCCGCTTGGTCTAGGCCTTGCGCTGGTTCGCTGGTCCCGCCTGCCTGTCTTCAATCAACTCACGATCGCTTATGTCAGCATCGTGCGGACCTGCCCAACAGTCACCCTGGCGTTGCTTATATTTTACGCATTGCCGGTTGTGGGTATTTCAATGGAGCCTGTCTCGGCGGGCATATTGACCCTGACCCTGAGCACTGCAGCGTTCAACACCGAAATCTGGCGTAACGCTCTGGTGAATTTCCCACAAGACCAATACGATGCGGCTCTGTCTTTCGGCATGAACCGCAACTTGCGCTTTCGTCGCATCATTTTGCCGCACATCAGCCGCACCAGCCTGCCCGCGCTGGTGAGCGAGATGACCCTGCAGGTCAAAAGCACGCCAGCCGTCGCCATCATCGGCATTGTCGAAATAACGCGCGCAGCCATCCGTGTCGGGGCTCGAACCTATGAACCGCTACCGCCATTCATCTTCGCTCTGGTCCTCTACAGTCTGATTGTCCTGGCCTTCGTGAAGACCCAGCGTGCGGTAGAGCGCCGGTTTGCCCCGCCGGGAGACCACTGATGAACGAGTTCGCCTTGGTCTGGGAACATCGCGACATGATCCTGATCGGATTCCAGAACACGCTGCTTATCGTGGTGCTTGGGACAGTAGGTTCTCTCGTTCTGGGCGTGTTGCTCACCATCCCCCTGATGTCGCGACGGCGGGGCCCCGCCCTGATTGGCACCATTTATGTCGACGCCATGCGCTGCGTTCCATTCCTGCTGTTCGCCTATCTGCTCTATTTCGCCCTGCCAAGCCTGGGCCTCGACTTCGACAATTGGTGGACCGGCGTCGTGGCGCTCATCCTCTACAACGGCGCCTATATGGCGGAATTGTTTCGTGGCGCGTGGGCGAACCTGCCAAAGGAATTGATCGAGGCGGGCCAGGCCTATGGGTTCACTGGCTGGGTGCTGCTCCGGCGCATCATCCTGCCCCCGGTTATTTTCGCTGCTATTCCGCTGGTCGGCAACCAACTGATCCAGATCGTCAAGGACAGCGCCTTTCTCACCATCATCGCGGTGGCGGAACTGACGCATGAGGCAACATCGTTGCAGACGACCTACTTTGTTCCCTTCGCCTCCTTTCTCGCCGTCGTGTTTCTTTACTGGCTGACCTGCCTCTCCATCGAAAGTACGGTTGGATATGCAAACCGCCTGGCTGAGGTGCGACGTTGACGGATGATCAAACAACCATGTCACAACTCGCTGTCCAGCAACGGCCTGTGATCCTCGAGGTCAGCGGTCTGTCGAAAAGTTTCGGCGCTAACCCCGTACTAAGAGACATAAGCCTCAAGATCCACAAAGCCGAAACAGTATGTCTGCTGGGGCCCTCCGGCTCTGGCAAGTCAACGCTGCTGCGCTGCATGAACTGGTTGGAGCAGCCCGATGGCGGGACCGTGTTTCTCGCTGGCCAACCATTAGGCGCGCGGCCGGGCGGAGGTCTGCGCATGAGGGACAAGGAACTCGCCGCAATGCGCACGCGCATCGGCATGGTGTTCCAGCATTTTGCTCTCTGGCCTCACATGAGCGTCTTGCAAAATGTGATGGAGGCGCCGGTCCATGTCCTCAAGCAAACCAAGGACGAGGCGAGAGCGACGGCCGTATCGCTACTGCAGCGCGTCGGGCTCGCAGGCAAGATGGACAGTTTTCCCGCGCGCCTGTCAGGCGGTCAGAAACAACGCGTTGCGATTGCGCGCGCGCTCGCCATGAAGCCGGAAGTGATCCTGTTCGACGAGCCTACGAGTTCTCTGGACCCGGAACTGGTCGGCGAGGTTCTGGCGGTGATGCAGGATCTGGTGCGCGAAGGCATGACCATGGTCGTCGTCACGCACGAGATGGGCTTCGCACGCGATGTCGCAAGCCGCGTCGTGTTCATGGATGGCGGGCACATCGTCGAGAGCGGACCTCCCGATCAATTCTTTGAGGCCCCGCAAACCGAACGCGCACGCCAATTCCTCATGCGATATGCGGCGCGGAACAATTGATGCTGGGGCACAACGCGACTTTCGAAATCAGCTGACCGACAGGAGTTTATGATGACCGCAACTACGCTCGACACAGACGATACGGATGTCATCAGCCGCGAAACAATCCCTGCGGGCGGGCGATGGTCACGGCGCCTGGAGACCGGGCAAAGGCTCAAGATCATCGACCTCGAGGGCCAGCAGGCCGTGGATTTTCTTTGCTATGCAGCCGACCTTCCACTCGATCGCATGAACCTGCCTAATACAATTAAACTCAACAAGTCACTTTATATCACTCAGGGCTGCAAGATCTATTCGGACCACGCCAAAGTGCTGTTCACGGTGACGCAGGACACCTGCGGCTTTCACGACACGCTCGCAGGCTGTTGCAGCAACGAAATTGACCTTCTGCGCTACAAGGTAAAAAAAACTACAAGCTGCCGGGCCAATTTTATCGCCGAGCTTGCGACCTGGTCGATGGGGCCGTCCGAGATTGTCTCCAACATCAATTTCTTCATGCGTGTTGCATTCAAGGCGGACGGACATGTCGAGATTGCCGATGGCGTCTCAAAACCGGGCGATTATGTTGAGCTGTTGGCGGACACGTCAGTCATCGCGATGCTCTCGAATTGCCCGCAAGAGCATAATCCGGCGGCAGGGCTGAAGCCGACGCCCATCGAGGTGATCGTTTACAAATAGCGCGCCCAGCTCTGCCTTGGTTCACCTATTCGCCCTTCGGAGAAACACGCATGTCGGAGCAAACTTCCCTACCCTACGATCTGATCATCGAAGGCGGACGCATGGTGGATCCGGCGCAAGAGATTGATGGGGTCTTCGATATAGCCATCACGGATGGCCGCATCGCAGCCATTTGCGCTGATCTTGGCGGCCATAGTGCAAAGTCGCGGATTTCGGCGCATGGCCACATCGTGACGCCGGGCCTTATCGACCTGCATGTGCATGTCTACGAATATGTGACCAACTTCGGTGTCTGGGCCGATGACGCGGGCGTGGACGCCGGCGTCACCACCATCGTCGATCAGGGCAGCTCCGGCGCATGGACCTTCGGCGGATTCATGGCCCATGTGGTAAAGGCCGCGCGCACACAGGTGCTGGCCTTCCCCTCCATCAATCTGCTGGGCGCCATCAAGGGCGGCATGGAGGGGCCGAGGCTCCATAATCCCGACCTCGTGGATGTGGAGGAGCTGGTCAAGCTCGCGGCCGATCATCCCCAGCATGTGCGCGGTTTCAAATGCCACGCGGAATCGGGCAGCATGTCGCACTGGGGCACGGATGTGCTGAAAGTCGCCGCGGAAGTCGGGCGGCTCACCGGCCTGCCGCTCTATGTGCATACGGGCGAGCTGTTCCCCGTCATCGAGGCCACGCGGCCCAATACCCGCGATGTTGTCCCCGCCGTTCTTCCGCTGCTGAAGGCGGGCGATGTGCTGGCCCATATCTACAGCGCCATGCCCGATGGCATCGTGGGCCGCGAGGGGGACATTCCCGAGGTGGTCCATCAGGCGCGAGCGGCGGGGGTTCTGTTCGACATCGGCTTTGGCGTGAACTTCAGCTACCGCATCGCGCGCAAGATGATCGCGGCGGGGATCTATCCCGATACGATCAGCAGCGACGCCCATGGCGACTTCAACGGGTACCACGATGATTCCGGCATGGACTACAGCCTCTGCGGCGCCATGACGAGGCTTCTGGCGCTTGGGATGCCGCTGGACAGGATCATCGCCGCGACCACCATCCGCCCCGCGACAGTGCTGGGCGCGCAGAACCGGATCGGCTCTCTGCGACCGGGCATGGAAGCCAACGTCACGATCCTCGAGCCGCGCCAAGGCGCCTGGGACATGGATGACGGACAGCGTGATCGGATCACGGTCCAGACCCGCCTCATCCCAGCAAAGGTCGTTCTAAAGGGCGAGGTCATCACTCCCAGCTGCCGCCTCATGCGCGACCTGCTCGGACCGGACACGGCGCTGGCGGCGGAATGACCATGAAAATCGCAAGGATCGCCGTCCCCGATTTCGTCACTAACTCCTACTTTCCGGCCATTGCGGCGGTGGAGCTGGGGCTCTTCGCCAAAGAGGGCGTAGAGGCACGTTATGAACTGATCTTCCCCAACAACCGCGCCTATGAAGTCTTGCGCGACGGCGGGGTGGATTTCGTCGCGGGGCCTGCTCATGCCCTACTGCCCGCCTTTCCGGAATGGCGCGGCGCGAAATTGCTGGTTGCGCTGTCGCAGGGCACCTTCTGGATGCTCGTCATGCGCGCGGATTTCGCTGGGGCTCCCGGCGATGTGAATGCGCTCAAGGGCAAAAGGATCGGCGCCGCCCCCTTCGTCGACCTCACCCTGAAACAACTGCTCATCGATGCCGGCGTGGATATGGTGGCTGATGATGTGCAGATTGTGCCGGTGCCGGGCGCTCATGATCCCGGCGTCTCGTTTGGCGTGCACGCTGCGAAGGCGCTGGCGGAGGGGCATATCGACGGATTTTGGGCCAACGCCATGGGCGCGGAGAATGCGGTCCAGAGTGGGGTCGGCAAGGTGATCCTCGACGTCAGGCGCGGTCTTGGGCCAGCGGCGGCTTTCCACTACACAATCCCCGTACTGGCGACGACCGACCAGGCCATCGCGCGTGATCCGGATCTGATCGCCAGCGGAATGCGCGCCGTCATGGCGGCGCAACGGGCGCTGAAGGCGGACCCGGGCCTCGCGGCCCAGATCGGCGCGAAGCTGTTCCCGAAGGCCGAGGCGGCGTTGATCGGCAACGTGGTGGCTCGCGATCTGCCCTTTTATGCGCCAGACATTACCGATGCGGCCGTGGCGGGTCTGGTGCGCTTCACGCGGGCGGTCGGGATGCTGAAGGGCTCGCCGACACGCGCGGACATGGTGGCCGAGGCCTTCAGCCCCCTGTGGAGCGCGCCTATTCCCTGAACAGGGCGCGGCGCAGGGCGGCGACCATGGCGCCCAGAAGCATCGAGAGGCCGAAACCGCCGGTCTCAATCGAAACGTCCTTGCCCTCCGCCAACAGCTGCACGTTGTTCGCGAAGAGCTTCAATAGGCGATCAACGATCTCGGCGATCAGCCTTGCGCGCGCGAACTGCGCCAGCGGGCCGATGATCTTGTATGTGATGTCCACAACGAGCAGGGAGGCGTCCGCCCCTTCGGCCGCTGTACTAAAGGCCACCTTGCCCTGCGCGCGCGAACGGCTGGCGCCATCGTCTCCCATGCCGCTGACCATGCCGCTTTTGGCCACGCCATCAAAAGCGACTTTCCCGCGCCCGGCGAAACGCGCGCTCACGGCCCCGATCGTGACGGTGAAGGATCCTGCCACCAGCCCCTCCGGCGAGACGCTGTCCACCTTCGCGCCGGGGAAACATTTCGCGACCGTCATGGGGTCGGAAATGATGCTCCAGAGGCGCTCCTGCGAGGCCTGCACAGTCACCGAGCGGCTGAGCGTCACGCCACCGACGATCTCTTCATCGGCGCTTGCGCTCTGCTGCGGCAGGCTGCTTTCAGGCGCGGCCACAGCGGCGAGAGCCGGAGCTTTTGCGCCCGATGGCGCTGTGCGCGCCAATTGCGCGAATTCGTGCGCATGCGGCCCCTGCGCCAGCACATCGCGGATCGCCTCCACAATGCCCGCATAGCCCGTGCAGCGGCACAGATTGCCCGCCAGTTCCTCCCGAATGCGCGCCTCGTCGGCGCCGGGAAGCCGGGTCACGATGTCATAGGCGGTGGCGAGCATGCCCGGCGTGCAATAGCCGCACTGCAGGGCGTGATGGGCGGTGAAAGCCGCGCGAAGGCGCGCCATGACCGGATCATCCTGCAGCCCCTCGATGGTGCGCACATCGGCGCCGCCGCAACTGACCGCGAAGGTCAGGCAGGAGCGCACCGGCCTGCCCTCGACAAAGAGCGTGCAGGCGCCGCAGACCCCGTGCTCGCAGCCGATATGGGTGGCGGTGAGGTTCAGGCTCTCGCGCAGGAAATCGGCCAGATGGGTGCGGGGCTCCACGGAAGCCGAGACTGCCTGTCCATTGACGCTGAGGGTGGTGGTCGCTGTCACGGTCAATCCCTTTCGCCCCTGGCGATGGCGAGCGCCCGGGTTACCGCCGCCACATGCAGGCCCAGCCCTTCATCGCCGCGTCCCGGCAGCGCCTGCGCCACCGCGTCGCGAATGGATCTCCGCCCGGCGAGAATCTCCTCGGGATCGCTCAGGAAGGCGGGCGTGGTTTCGATGGCGCCGATCAAAATGCAAATATCGCCGCGCTGCGCGTCCACCAGCACCGACGCGCTGGCCTGCGCGAAGTCCCCCGCCTTGCGGCAGAACTTCCAGTAGCCCCAGCGGGCGTCCGGCGTGCGGCGCAGGATGCGCAGTCCCGCGATGATTTCGTCGGGCGCCAGCGCCGTCGTGTAGGAGCCGGTCATGAACTGGGAGGCAGCGATGGCGCGCGCCCCGCCAGGCCCCGCCACCAGCACGGAACTTCCCAGCGCCATCATGATGTTCACCCAATCGGCGGCCGGGTCCGCATGGGCGAGGCTGCCGCCAATCGTGCCACGGTTGCGCACCGCACGATAAGCGATATGCCGGGCCGCGGCGCTCAACCAGCCGGGGGTAGGATCGGGAACGACGCAGTCTTCAATCTGCGCATGGGTGACGCAAGCGCCATAGACGATAGCGTCGTCCTCCACCTGCGCGCCTTGAAGGTCTGGCGTGTTGGAGAGGTCCACCAACAGCTCTGGCCTCGCCAGACGCAGGTTAAGCATAGGACCAAGCGACTGGCCGCCAGCCATCGGCTTGGCGCGCCCCTCAGCGCGCGCAAGAGCGGCAGCGGCGGCGTCAGCAGTGCTGGCGATGTGATAGGCGAAGGGCGCGGGCTTCATGCTTGCGCCTTTACGTTGGCGAGACTTGCGCGCACCCGGGCGGGCGTGATCGGCAATTCCAGCATCTCAATGCCGAACGAGGCCAGCGCATCATTGATCGCGTTGGCGATGGCGGCGGGCGGCCCGATGGCGCCCCCTTCCCCCAAGCCTTTCTGGCCGAAGCGGCTGAGCGGCGAGGGCGTCTCCATATGCTCCAGCTTGATATTGGGCATCTCCACAGCGCCGGGCAGATGATAATCGGCGAGGGTGGCGGCCAGCGGCTGGCCCTCCTTGTTGTAAAGCATCTCCTCATAGAGCGCGGTGCCGATCCCCTGCGCCGCGCCACCGTAGATCTGGCCATCGACGACCATGGGATTCACCAGCACGCCGCCATCTTCAACGATAGCGTAATCGAGAATTTCAATGCCGCCCGTCGCAGGATCCACCGCCACCACCGCCGCATGGCTGGCGTAGGAGAAGGTGCCGCTGTCGCGCAGGGGCTTGTAGCCCTGGGTCACTTCGAGGCCCGCCGGGTCCACATGGGCGGGCAAGTCCTGCGGTCTGCGATACCAGACCTTCGCCACATCCTGAAAGCTGATCTCGCCGGCGCCGCAGGTCGCCTTGCCATCGCCCAGCACAATGTCGGCGGGATCAGCCTGCAACAGATGGGCAGCGATGGCGCGCACGCGCTCCGCCAGCACATCGCAGGCAGCCGCCACCGCGCCGCCCGCCATGACCATGCAACGCGAGCCCCAGGTGCCCGTGGAATAGGGCGTGATCGCCGTATCGCCATGGACGACCTTAACCTTGTGGGGATCAATGCCCAGCACCTCGCAGGCCACCTGCGCCAGCGTGGTCTCGAGGCTCTGGCCGTGGCTCTGCACGCCCACGCGCAATTCCAGCCCACCATCGGGCGTCAGCCGCGCATTTGCCTGTTCGAAGCCGGGAACCATAGGAATGCCCCAGCCGGAATAAACCGAGGTGCCATGTGCGCCCTGCTCGCAATAGACGGAGAAGCCGACGCCGATCCGGCGACCATCCGGCTCACCGGCCAGTTGGCGCGCACGTACGCCCTCCAAATCAATCGCCGCCACACAGCGCCGAAGGGATTCAGGATAATCGCCGCTATCGAAAAACTTGTTGGTGATGTTGGTGAAGGGCATCTCCTCCGGCTGGGCGAGATTCTTCATGCGAAACGCCACCGGGTCCATGCCGATTTCGCGCGCCAGAAGATCCATCAGCACTTCCATGGCGAAGCAGACGCCCGTGCGCGCCACGCCTCGGTAGGGCAGGATTGGCGGCTTGTTGGAGGCGATGGAGCGCGTGTGGCAGCGGTATCCAGCAAAGCTATAGGGGCCGGGCAGAATGCTGGCGATCTGCGCCGCTTCCAGACAGGCGGAGAAGGGATAGAGCGAATAGGCGCCGGAATCGACGATGGCCTCGCAATCCACCGCCACAAGGGTGCCATCGCGATTGGCGTAGCCGGTGATTTCATAGTGATGCTCGCGGCAGTTGGCGTTGCCGGTCAACTGCTCGCGGCGATCCTCGATCCAGCGCATAGGGCGCTTGAGATGCATGGCGAGATAGGCGAGGCACACTTCCTCGCGCAGCAATATGCCCTTGTAGCCGAAGCCCCCGCCCACATCAGGCGCCACCACGCGGATCATGCCCTGCGGACAACCCAGACATTCGGCGAGCCCGTTGCGAACGATATGGGGCATCTGGGTGGAGGAATAGACGACGAGCTGTTCGACATGGGCGTCCCAATAAGCGACGACGCCCCTGCCCTCCATGGGCGCCATATGCTGGCGCGCCGTGCGCAGGACACGCGACACCTTCAGATCGGCCTTTTCCGCCACCGCGAAATTGGTCTCGACAAAGGTTTCCAGAAAGACGTTTTCGCTCCAGCCCTCATGCACCAGCGGCGCGTCCGCATCGCAGGCGCGGGTCATTTCGGAGATGGCGGGAAGCTCGTCGAGTTCGAGCATGACGAGATCGGCGATATCCTCCGCCTCCGCCCGGCTACCGGCGACGCAGGCGGCCAGCGGCTCGCCCACGAAGCGCACCTTGTCCCAGGCGAGGATGGGCTCCACCGAACTCTTGAAACCGGGCAAGCCCGAGTCGGCCCGGATCCCGGACACGCCCACAAGATCAGCGCTGACGAAGACGCTGCCCGCCATTTGCCCTGGCTTCGCCACAGAGCGCACCCGCGCATGGGCGACGGGGCTGCGCACGAAGGCCACGTCCAGCATGCCCGGCAGCTTGATGTCGGCGATGAAGCGCCCGCGTCCGCGCAACAGGCGATCATCCTCAAGCCGGGGCAAGGAAGCCCCGACGCCTTGCGCTGTTTTCACAATGGACATGGGCGAGCGCTCTAAACGTAGAACGGAGGCGGGATCAGCGGCGAATCCGACTCGAACATCCGGCCTTCGCGCAGGCAGAAGCGCGGCGTGACCAGCGTGTCGGTCACCACATCAACGCCGCTGTTGTCGGAGAGTTTGAAGCGCCCGCTGACCAGCTCCATCACGCTGACATCAGCGACCTTGCCGACGGCAAGGCTGCCGATCTCGTCTTCCATGTGCAGCAGTTTGGCGGGGTTCATGGTGACGGTGGCGATAACTTCATCAAGGGACAGACCCAGCGCCAGAAGTTCGGTCATGGCGATGCTGAGGCTGAAGGGCGCTGCGCCTGCGAAGGGGTTGGACTCGCGCTCATCCGCGTCGAGACCTTCGGCGGGGATCCGAACATTGTAGCCATGCAGATCGGCGCCCAGCGTGAAGGGGCGAACGCCCGCATCGAGCACCCGCTTGGCCATCTCGAAACTAAAATGCGAGCCATGGCCCACATCGACGAGCACACCGCGATCAAGCGCCTCGAAGACGACGGGATGGACCTCGCCGGTCTCCATGGAGACGAAGCCGCCGGGATGGCGGGTGAAGGGATGGGCCAGCACATCGCCGGGGTCCATGAGCGGAACGAGCGCGCGGATCAGCTCATCCGCATCGGGAACATCGCCTTCTTCAACGGAAGGCCACATCTGGCCCAGATGGATATAGAGCGGCAACTCGGACTGGCGCGCGATCTCCTTGGCGAGCTTGAGCACATCGAGCCCCCAGCGCGAGGCGCCGCCGATTTCCGCATGGCCCTTGATGCCGCGCACGATGTCGCGATTGGCGCGGGCCACCCGCACGGTATGGTCTACATTGATGCCGGAGGGGCCATGGAGATCGGGGTAGAGGTGCCCCTCCATGCCACCCACGAGATAGCAGGAAATGTAGCAGAGCGTGCGGCTGTCGGCCTTGTTGGCGAGAAAGTGCTTGAACCCACCCAGCGTCATGCAGCTGGGGCCGCCCTGATCCACCAGGGTCGTGACGCCGGAGCGCACGCCCACGAGATCGGGATTGAGACCGAATTTGCCAGTCACATGCTGGTAGACATGGGCATGGGTGTCGATGAGCCCCGCCGTGACGATCTTGCCGGAGACGTCGATTTTCTGTGAGGCGGCCCCGCTCGACAGATCCGGCCCCACAGCCGCGATGCGGCCATCGGTGACGCCGATGTCGAACTTGCCATGGCGCCCGGTGGCGGGGTCCACCACGGTGCCGCCATGCAGGATCGTATCGAAACGAACATTCTCTTGCGTCATGCCCTTGTCCTTCTGGTCTCCAAGCCTGCGCCGTCACGGGGGCGAGCTGGAGACGGTTTCCCGAAGCAACCAACGTGCCATGGGCCATGCGCCCTGCCCGCAAGCTTTGGCGCGCCAACAGGCGCCGCAGGTTTCATCCGCCATGACTAGTGATTGGCTTTCGGGCGCCAGCGCATTGCGCTCTATCGAAGATGCCTGATTATGAGGCGCCTTGCTCAAGTCCTGCGGGCAGTGAGGTCCCAGGTGGTCGTCTTGCGGAAGGGCGGCGCGCGCAGGACCGCCGCCTCATCCACCTCGATGGCGCCATCGACAACGCGCACCGGATAGACCTGCAACTTCGGGATCATCCAGCCTGCGGAGACGGCGCCATCGGCGAGGGCGAAGCTGGCGAGGTGGCGCGGGCAGACCAGCCGCCCGCCTTCCAGCCGCCCATGCGAAAGATTGGCCATCTCATGCGGACACATGGCCTGACAGGCGAAGAGGCCCTCGGGCGCATGGGCCAGCACGAGCTGCGTGCCAGCCACCGCCACCTGCAACAGCGCGTGGAGCGGGAGCGCGTCAAGGGCGGCCACTCTGACCCAGCGCGGTTCCGAATTGTCAGGCACCTGCGGGCTCCATCCAGAGGGGGAAGAGGTTGCTCGCCACCACATCCTCATAGGCGGGATGGCCGGTCAGCACGCCCATGTCCCGGCAGAACTGGTTCATGTTGGCCACCATCTTCGGCGCGAGAGCAGGATCATAATAGGGCAGATCACGCCGCACCAGTTCGGCGATCAACTCCGTCTCCTGCGGCGGGAAGACAGACCGCGCCGCCTGGGTGGCGAGCGAGGGGTCGGCGCGCAGCGCCTCAAGGGTTTGCGCGATGGCGCGGGCTGCGGCTGCGGCAGTTTCGGGCGAACGGGCGATAAGGGCGTCGCTGGTGGCGAGCGTAGGAAGCGTATAATCGAACGCCGCCGCTGGCCCGTCGCCCCGGCGCACATCCAGCACGATCTTGCCAAAGCCCCCGCGCACCGCCAGCTCCGCCCCCATGCCATTGGCCCAAAAGCCATCGACGCGACCCTCCTCCAGCGCGCGGGCCACGGTGACGCCGATGTTGACTTTGGGGCCGAGCGAGCCCTCCAGGGGCGCGATGCGAACGTCATCGCGCACCGGGTCGATCCCGCCCTCGATCAGCAACCTGCGCAGGCCCATCTCCACCCAGGGGGCGGCGGCGATGCGCCGTCCGCGCATCACGCTGAGATCCCCGCGCTCGCCCGCAAGCTCCGCCCGCATGACCAGAAACCAGTACATGCCCTGGGAGAGCGCGCAGAGCAGCTTCATGCCCCGCCAATCGGAAAAGGCGGCGAGGCCCGCATGGGCTTCCGCGACCACGAAATCCGCCGTTCCATCGCGCAGGGCCTCATAGGTGCGCCCGGCAGGGGCCACCAGCTCCACCTCGATGTCGAGCCCGTTGCGTTTAAAAAACCCCAGCTCGGCGGCCGCCACCGCCGGGAAATAGGAATTGGTGATGAGATCGGGCACGGCGAGCTTCATGGATATATCCTTTGGCGTTCTGATGGGTATTCCGGCCTAAAAGTTGCTTTGAGTGAAACATGACCCAGCCCAGCGCCAGCCTGCCGCAACCGTTCCCGCCTCTGGACTTCGCCAATAGCGAGGCCACACTGGCGGAGCTTGTGCGCAAGGCTCTGCGCCATGACATCCTGTCGCTGGCCTTCCAGCCGGGCATGCACCTGACCCTGCGGGAACTGACCGAACGCTATGGGGTGCGCGCCACGCCGGTGCGCGAGGCCCTCTGGAGCCTCGTGGGGGAGGGCCTGGCGGAGAGCGAGGCCAAAATCGGCTTCCGCGTGCCGCGCCTCAAGCGGGACCGCCTCTCGGCACTGGCAGCCCTGCGGCTGCGCATCGAGCCCTGGGGCCTCGCCCAATCGCTGGAAACAGCAGGGAAGGCCTGGGTGGCCTCCGTGGAGCGCGCCTATACAGGACTCACCCGCGTCGATGCGCTCGTGGGCGACCAGCGCAAGATCGACGACAACTGGGAAAGCGCGCACCGCGCCTTCCACATGGCGCTCCTGTCGGGCTGCCAGCCCGCCTCCCTGCTGCGGGAGGTGGAGGCCTGGTATGTGGAGACGGACCGCTATCGGCGGCTCAGCTCGCCGGGGCTCGGCGCCACGGCCGCCAACAAATACGACCACGACATTCTCTTCGAGGCCGTCATGTCCATGAATGCGGGCCTCGCGGTGGAGACACTTGAGCGGCATATTCTGGAGACCAGCCAGCGTCATCTGGCTTACTTCGACGCAGCGCATATGTTGGACGACTGAGCGTCCAGCGCCTCCAGCACCCTCTCGGGGGTGAAGGGAATGCGGGTGAGGCTGGCGCCGCAGGCGTCCTCTATGGCGTTGGCGATAGCCGCCGCAATGCCCACCATTCCCGCCTCGCCAATGCCCTTCAGGCCCCCCGGCCCCGCCCCAAGCCCATGTTCGGCGACGAAGCTGGAGAATGCAGCGGGCATATCGGCGGCCCTGGGCACGCGATAGGTCAGCGGCGTCGCATTGGCGGGAGACTCGCCCTGATAGCGAAGCTCCTCGAACATGGCCTGCGCGAAGGCCTGCGCCGCCGCGCCCTCGATCTGGCCATGGCAGGCGCCCAGATCCAGCGCCCGGCCCGCATCGGCGCCCACCACGAGGCGCAGAACCGCGACCTGCCCGGTCTCCCCATCCACCTCGACCTCCGCACCGGACCAGCAGGGCATCCACGAGACATTGCGCGCGCCCATGGGGGTGGCGGGATTATAGGGCTCCTTGAAGCTCCCCCGCCCCGCGAATTCCCAGCCAACGCCGCCGTAATAGCTGCGGATCATGGGCTCCAGCGGATGCAACTCAGCCCCATGGCGGAGGCTCCAGCCCTCGAGTTCGAGATCGGCGGCGGCGCAGCCCAGCCGCGCGGCGCCGAAGGCCAGCAGCTGCGCGCGCGCATCCAACGCCGCCGCCTCCACCGCGAGCCCGGTGATGGTCGTGGCGCAGCTGACATGGGTGCCATTGTCGGGGGGCGTGTGCTCCGTATCCACCGCAGCGTAAGTCGCCGAACCGAACGGGCGGCCCAGCGCCTGCGTGGCGATGGCGCACATGGCCGCCGGGCCGCCTTGCCCGATGTCCACGGCCGCGGCGCTGACCATGACATCGCCGCGCTGGTTGAGCCGCACCTGCGCCTGCGCGTGATTGCCGGTGCCGCCAGCGTCCTTGATGCCGATGGCGAAGCCCATGCCGCGACCGCTCTTGCGGGCGGCGGGCGGCATCTGCGCCACCAATTGGTCGAGCCCGGCGGCAAGATCGCAATCCATACCGCTGTCGTTCGGCGCAAAGGGCTGGCCCACCTTCAGCAGATTGCGCCTGCGCAGGGCCAGCGGATACTCCCCGCGCCGCCGCGCGATCATGTCCATCTGCCGCTCGGAGGCCCAGGAGGCCTGCGTACCCCCAAAGCCCCGGAACGATCCGGAGGGCACCGTGGTGGTGCGGATGACACGCGCGCAACTGTCGATTGCTTTCCAGGCGTAGGGGCCGCCGATGCGAAAGCCCGTCTTGATGGCGACCAGCGTGGAGGCGTCGCAATAGGCGCCGCCATCCAGATCAATGCGCGCCCGCCGCGCGAGCAGGCGTCCATGCGCGTCAAGCCCCGTGGTGAGCGTGAGCGAGGCGGGATGCTTGACCAGCGTCAGCAGGCTCTCGTCCATGGACAGCGCCAGCCGCACCGGCGCGCCGGCCTTGCGCGCCATGAGCGCCAGCAGTGGCTCCATCTTGCAATAGGACTTGCCACCGAAGCCCCCACCGATGAGCGGCGTGTGGATGCGCACATCATTCACCGGCATGCCGAAGATGCGGGAAATATCGGCGCGCAGCACGAAGGGGTCCTGATTGCAGGACCACATCTCCACCCGCGATCCCGACCACCACGCCACATTCACATAGGGTTCGAGATGGTAATGATTGATGCGGCTGATGTCGAAAGTGTCGGTGAAGACCTGATCGGCGGCGCCCAGCCAATGGTCGGCGTCCCCATACGCGAAGCTGTATTCGTAGAGCACATTGGGCGCGGGATCGATCCTGAAGCCAGAGCCTGCGCCAAGCACCGGGGAGCCGCCCCGCGTGGGCTCCTCGAAGATCAGGGGCGCGCCTGGCGCCAGCGCGGCCGCCACGCTCATCAACGCGGGCAGCGGTTCATAATCCACCATGATCGCCTGCGTCGCGCGAAAGGCCGTCTGCTCGTCAACAGCAGTCACGGCGGCGACGACATCGCCCGCATAGCGCACGCGGTCCATGGCGATGACTGGCTGATCGCGCAGGCCCACCCCGTAATATGGATCAGGCAAATCCCGCAGATCCTCGCCGGTGATGATGCTGACCACACCGGGGATCTGCAGGGCGGCTCGCAGATCAATGCTTCGAATCCGCGCATGGGCGTGGGGGCTCCGCAGCAGCTTTCCGTGGAGCATGCGATCCACGCAGATGTCGAAGGCGTAGACACCGCCGCCCGTCACCTTCTTGCGGAATTCGGCGAAGCCTTCGTGACTTGTGGAGGCGACCGCGCTCATGACGCCTCCGCCACTTGGCGCGCGGCGCGGCGCACCGCTTCCACGATGGCGTTGTAGCCAGTGCAACGGCAGATATTGCCCGCGAGCCACTGGCGGATGGTCGCCTCATCAGGATCGCGATCACGCAGCAGCAGCGCCGTCACCGAGAGGATCATCCCCGCCGTGCAGAAGCCGCACTGGAAGGCGCCCGCCGCCAGAAAGGCCTGCTGCACGGGGCTCAGCGCGCCATCGAGGCCCAGCCCCTCGATGGTCGTGACCTCGCGCCCGTCCACCGCGAACATGAAGGTGGCGCAGCCCGTGACGGGGGCACCATCGACCAGCACCGTGCAGGCGCCGCAGACGCCCTGATCGCAACCCACCTTGCAGCCCGTGAGCCCGAACCGCTCGCGCAGCACATCGGCGACCACATGATGGGCACCTACATCAAACGCCTGTGTCTTGCCGTTGATGACGAGCGAAACTGGAATGGTCATGATGCGTCTCCGGCGAGCGCTATGAGAAGACGGCGCGTGAGAACGCCGATCATGCGGCGCCTGTAAGGGGAACTCGCCAGCGCATCGCCCATGGGCTCGGGGACCGTGCGGGCGACCTCTTGCGCAATATCTGCGGCGGCGCTCCGCAGTTGCATCCCATCTATGGCCGCCACCGGCAAATCAATGACCAAAGGACGCATAAAAGCGCAGCCTATAGCGAGCCGCAGGGCGCTCAGGCCTTCCAACCCATGCCCGGCCGCCAGATAGACCGACAGCATAGGGTGCAGGCTGCGGTCGGCCAGCAAACGCAATCCTTCACCGACATGGAAGGTGACGCCCTCCAGCAAGGCGCCCGGATAGCCGCCAATATCTGCGAAATGGACAATATGACGACGCCCATCCGCATTAATCAAAAGGGCCTTGGCGCCAAGAGCAAAGCACGCTGGCGCCGCATCATAATGCGACGCGCCCGCCATGATGTTGCCGCCGATGGTGCCGGCATGACGAATGCGCGGATTGGCGAGGCCCCGCCAGATGCGCGGCAAATCGGGCAAGGCAGAGGCGAGAACCTCGCTGCTCGCGATGTCCTCATGGGTCGCAAGGGCGCCGATGAAAACCGACGCGCCTTCGCGCCGAATGGCGTGCAATTCGGTCACCCCGTCCAGCGCGATGATCTTCTCATAACGCGCGCCCAACTTCATGGCGTCAACGAGATCGAGCCCGCCCGCCATGAACCGCGCATGGGGCGAAGACGCCATCTCGGCGCAAGCCTCTGCGACCGAGCGCGGCCGTGCAAGGGCGAATGGCGCTATATGTTTGCGCGAGCGCATCCCGAAGGGGCCAGCCTGCGCAGCGAATGGCATGGGAACGGTCACGGATCACGCCTCGTGGCTCGAGATAGGGGCGGCCTAAACGCCGCATCAGAACTCGTCGCTGGTGATCGACACCCCCATGCGGCGCTCCGTCACCCATTCCGCGAGGGCGACCACGCCATAAAGCACGAGCCCCAAAATCGCGAGCAGCGTGATGGAGGCGAAAGCGAGCGCCGTATTGGCCGACGACGTGCCCAGCATGATCACATAGCCCAGCCCCGATTGCCCCGTGATGAACTCGCCGATGATGACGCCGATGATGGCCATGGAGAGGCCGATCTTCAATCCACTGAAAATATGCGGCGCCGCATAGGGTGCCTGCACGGTGCAGAAGATCTGCCAGGGCGTGGCAGTGAGCGAATCCGCCATGCGCACCGCGTTTCTGTCAGCGCTCATGAGGCCCGTCACCGTGGCGATGACCACGGGAAAGAAGCCCATGAAAGCCGCCAGCAACAGCCGCGACGTCGGCCCCACGCCGAACCAGACGATGAACAGCGGCGCCAGCGCGACCTTGGGAATCAATTGAAAGACGAGAACATAGGGATAGATCGCCTGCCTTATGCGACGCGACAGGAACAGCGCCGAGCCCATAAACAGCCCGACGAAGGCGGCGAGCATGAAGCCGAAGACGGACTCCCGGATCGTCGTGACTGACTGTTTCATAAGGATCGGAAAGGTCGCGCTGATGACGTCCCAGATGGCGCTGGGCGGCACGATGATAATGGACGAAATATGCGCCAGCCTAGTCCCGACTTCCCATATAAGGCAGAGTGCGCAAGCCAGCAAAACCGGCAGCAAGATTGGACGCATCTGCGCCATGCAAGGCAGGCGCAGATGCCCGCCTGCCTGACCAATGACGACCCGAAAGTCGAAGCGCGGCTGAGCGCGCCACCCCATGATCGACATAATCGACCTCATGACAGCAGCTTCTGAAATTCACCGAGGCCGCCGCTGATCTGCGACCAGTCCTTGGTCGGCAGCTTGATGTTTCCGGCGAACTTGTTCGAATACCAGGAAGACACATCAGGCCGCTTGCTATCGGGCCCGGCAAGATAGGTCATGACCAGATCGGTGATGGCGTCGTAGACCTTCGGATCGCCCCAGCCAAGGCCATGTTCAATAGCTTCGGGCTTGGCGATACCGAAGCGATGCAGGCCCATGCCGATGCGGATGAACTCGCGGGCGCCGGGGTTGAGCCCCGCCTCGGGGACAACCTTGAAGAAGATGTCGGCGGCCTCTTCAGGATTGGCGATGGTATAGGCGAGGCTCTCGAAAACCGCATCCGTCATGGCGGCGGCAAGCTCTGGGTCGGACTCGACCGCCTTCGTGGAGCCAACCAGCGCATTGCCATAGGTAGGAATGCCGACGCTGGAATAAAGC
>CAIUWR010000087.1 GCA_903902915.1 uncultured Hyphomicrobiales bacterium
CCCGCCCCCGTCGTGGCGCGCCCAGCCGCCGCCCCCGTGGCGGCGCGCCCTGCGCCTGCGCCCGCCCCAACCCGTCCCGCCGCCCCTGTGGCGCCGCGTGGCCCGACCGTCGCCCCACGCGGTCCGACGACCGCTCCTCGCGGCGGTCAACCGAATCGCCCCACAGCGCCTGGCCGTTCGCCCGGCGGCATGGTGCTGCGCACCCTGACCGACGCCGAGCGTGAGGCGCGCGAGCGCGCTCTTGTGGACGCCCGCGGTCGCGAGGAAGAGGACCGTCGTCGCGCCGCCATCGAGGCCGTCGCCCGCGCCGAGCGCGAAGCGCGCGAGAAGATCGAACGCGAAGCCGCCGAGGCTCGCAAAAAGGAAGAGGACGCTCGTCGCAGCCAGGAGGCCGACGTCAAGCGCCGGTCCGAGCAGGAGGCCGCGCGCCGTCTTGCTGGCGGCCAGCCCGCTCCCCCGCCGCCGCCCGGCACCCGCAAATCCGTTCAGCCGCTGGCTGGCGCATCAACCGTGGAAGTCGGCCCGTCCTCGACCACCGCAGCCGCCCCCGGCGTGCGCCGCGTCAACGAGACGGAAGAGGAAAAGCGGGTCATTCGCCGTCCCGGCCTGCCGACCAAGGTCATTCTGCCGCCCGCCAAGCCAGCGCGTGGCGCGGAAGTCAAGAATCGCGGCCGCCTCACCGTCACCAACGCCGTGGCGGAGGAAGAGGAGCGCACACGTTCGGTCGCGTCCTTCCGTCGCCGCATGCAGCGCCTGACGGGCCGTGGCGGTCAGCAGCAGAAAGAAAAGCTGCTGCGCGAGGTCATTCTGCCTGAGACGATCACCATCCAGGAACTCGCCAACCGCATGTCGGAGCGCGCCGTGGACGTGATCAAGCTTCTCATGCGTCAGGGCGAGATGCGCAAGATCACCGACGTGATCGACGCGGACACCGCCCAGCTGATCGCCGAGGAGATGGGCCATACGGTCAAGCGCGTCGCCGAATCCGACGTGGAAGAGGGCCTGTTCGACACGCCCGACGCCGACGAGCATCTGGCGCCCCGTCCCGCCGTGGTCACCATCATGGGCCACGTCGATCACGGCAAGACCTCCTTGCTGGACGCGATTCGTCAGGCCAATGTGGTCTCTGGCGAAGCTGGCGGCATCACCCAGCACATCGGCGCCTATCAGGTGACGGCGCCCGGCGGCGTGCCGGTGACCTTCATCGACACCCCCGGCCATGCGGCCTTCACCGCCATGCGCGCCCGCGGCGCCAAGGTGACGGACATCGTGGTTCTCGTGGTGGCGGCTGACGACGGCGTCATGCCCCAGACCATCGAGGCGATCAATCACGCCAAGGCGGCAGGCGTGCCGCTCATCGTGGCGATCAACAAGATCGACAAGCCGGACGCCAAGCCCGAGCGCGTGCGCAGCGAATTGCTGCAATACGAAGTTCAGGTGGAAACCCTGGGCGGCGACACGCTCGAAGTCGAGGTGTCCGCGCTCAAGAAGATCAATCTCGACAAGCTGCTCGAATGCATCGCGCTGCAAGCGGAATTGCTTGACCTGCGCGCCGATCCCGAGCGTCCCGCCGAAGGCACCGTCATCGAGGCGCGCCTTGATCGCGGACGCGGCCCCGTGGCCACCGTGCTCGTGCAGCGCGGCACCCTGGCGGTCGGCAACATCATCGTGGCGGGCTCCCAGTGGGGCCGCGTGCGCGCCCTGCTCGACGACAAGGGCGCCCATATGGCCTCCGCGCCCCCGTCCTTCCCCGTGGAAGTGCTCGGCTTCTCCGGCGCGCCCGAGGCTGGCGACCGCGTCGCGGTGGTCGACAACGAGGCACGCGCCCGCGAAGTCACCGAATATCGCGAGCGCCAGAAGCGCGAGAAGGCCGCCGTGCGCGGCGGATCGGCGCGCGGATCGCTCGCCGACATGATGTCGCAACTGAAGACGGCGGGCCGCAAGGAATTCCCGCTCGTCATCAAGGGCGACGTGCAGGGTTCGGTCGAGGCGATCATGTCGGCCCTCGAAAAACTCGGCACCGAGGAAGTTTGCGCGCGCATCGTCCATGCAGGCGTCGGCGGCATCAGCGAGTCGGATATTTCGCTGGCTGAAGCTTCGGGCGCCGCCGTCATCGGCTTCAACGTGCGCGCCTACAAGGAAGCGGCGGAACTGTCCGAGCGCAGCGGCATCGAAATCCGCTACTACAACATCATCTACAACCTCGTGGATGACGTGAAGGCGGCCATGTCGGGCCTGCTCTCGCCCACGCTGCGCGAAGACATGCTCGGCAACGCCGAAATTCGCGAAGTGTTCAACATCACCAAGGTCGGCAAGGTCGCCGGTTGCCGCGTCAGCGACGGCCGTGTGGAGCGCGGCGCGAATGTGCGCCTCATCCGCGACCGGGTTGTCGTGCACGAGGGCAAGCTCTCGACGCTCAAGCGCTTCAAGGACGAGGTCAAGGAAGTCGTCGCCGGCCAGGATTGCGGCATGGCTTTCGAGCTTTACCAGGACATGCGCGCGGGCGACATCATCGAATGCTACCGCGTCGTGGAGGTGAAGCGCAGCCTGTGAGGCGGCGCTTCGCTCCGGGCGGTCAGACGTTTCAAATGTTTGACGACAGCCGTCTTGTGGCCCGCGTGAAATAGGCGTATCTCCCGCCGCCCCTGTCCTGCGTGACGCAGGCTCCAGGCGGCGCGAGGTCCACGCGAGCCGAATGTTCGCAGAACCTGAATCTTCATGTGCATGCCGCACGCCGTGCAGGATCTCCATCCGGCGCGGCGGGCAGCCTTCGGGTCTGGAAAAGGGCCTGAAGTTTCCGGAGTCGACGAAGAATGTCGCGAGCTCATCACAGCAACAGCGCCGAACCCTCCCAGCGTATGCTGCGCGTCGCCGAATTGATTCGCCACTCCATGGCTGAATTGCTCGCCCGTGGCGATGTGCTGGATCCCGTTCTGGAGACCCACGTCGTCACCGTGCCGCGCGTGCGCATGAGCCCGGACCTGAAGCTGGCGACCATCTTCGTAATGCCGTTGGGCGGACAGGACACCACCGAGGTCATCGCCGCCCTTGAGCGCAACAAGAAGTTCCTGCGCGGCGAAGTCGTGCGCAGGGTCAACCTCAAATTCGCGCCGGACATCCGGTTCCGCATGGACGAGTCCTTCGAAAATGCCGCAAGGATCGACGCATTGTTGAACTCCGCCAAGGTTCGCAGCGACCTCGAAGGCGACGCCCAAGACGACGCCGAAGGCGAGTCCTGAGCCCGCCGCCCGAACCATTCTTCCAGATAAAGAAGTGACAGATGAACCAGCGCCGCTCCACGCGGGTCGACATCAACGGCTGGATCGTGCTCGACAAGCCCGTCGGCATGACCTCGACCCACGCCGTCGCCCGCCTCAAGCGCATTTTCAACGCGAAGAAGGCGGGCCACGCGGGCACGCTTGATCCGCTCGCCTCCGGCATCCTGCCGGTCGCCTTCGGCGAGGCGACCAAGACCGTGCCCTTCGTGCAGGATGGCGAAAAGGCCTATCGCTTCACCGTGCGCTGGGGCGTCGAAACCGACAGCGACGATTCCGACGGCGCCGTGGTGCGCACTGCCGATCTTCGTCCCGGCCCCGACCAGGTGGCCGATGCGCTGGCCTATTTCACCGGCACGATCATGCAGGCGCCCCCCGCCTATTCCGCCATCAAGATCAACGGCGAGCGCGCCTATGATCTGGCCCGCGACGGCGCGGAAGTCATCCTCGCCCCCCGGCCTGTCACCATCAATACGCTCGAGCTGGTCTCGACCACCGACGACGAGGCGGTGCTGGAAGCCCAATGCACCAAGGGCACCTATGTGCGCGCCATCGCGCGTGATCTGGGCCGCCATCTGGGCTGCCTTGGCCATGTGACGGCCCTGCGCCGCACACGGGTCGGCCCGTTCACGGAGGCCGATCTGGTGCGGCTCTCCGATTTCGAAGAAGAAGGCCTCGACCCCTTCAGCCTCATGCTGCCGGTGGAAGCGGGCCTGACCGAGGTCGCCTGCGTGGTGGTGGATCGGGACGGCGCGGCGCGGCTGCGCCGGGGCCAGTCGATCATCTTGCGCGGGCGCGACGCGCCTGCGGGCGGCGCCGCCTATGCGGCCTGCGGCGGCGTGCCGGTGGCCTTCGGGGAAGTGACCCAGGGCGAACTTGTGCCCAGCCGCGTGTTCAACCTGCCTTTCTGAGTCCACGCCCCGCAGGGGTGGCCTTCCCCGCCAGATCGTGTATAAGCGCGGGCAGCGCGGGGCCATCCCCGCGCTAATCGTGTTTGGACCTTGCTGGACGACATCCCGGCCAGGCCCGCCAAGTCATCAAAGCCCTCCGCTTGCGGAGGGCGCCACCAGAAAGGACATACGATGTCGATTACTCCCGAGCGCAAGCAGGCGCTGATCGTTGAGCATGGCGCCAAGGCTGGCGACACCGGTTCGCCCGAAGTGCAGGTCGCAATCCTGACCGAGCGCATCACCAACCTCACCGAGCACTTCAAGACCCACGCCAAGGACAACCATTCCCGTCGTGGTCTTCTCAAGATGGTCTCCCAGCGCCGCCAGCTTCTCGACTATGTGAAGCGTCGCGACGAGCCCCGCTACAAGGCTCTCATCGAGCGTCTCGGCATCCGCCGCTGACCTCAACGCTGGTTCACGCCAGCGCAATGGCTGCGGGCGAAGGCGCCTTCAGCCCTTCCGGGGATCGGGCCACGGCCCATCTCCGGTCGGAACGGCGGCATGGGGCCGTCGCTCCAACAGGGAAGATCCTTGCGCCATGTGGCAGGATCGCCGGACGCTGAGACGCCTCAGCCTCTCGCCATCTTGCTCATGGCCTCGTGCGCTTCCCGCGTCATGAAAGATGTACGATATGTTCGAAATCCATCGTGAAGAACTCGACTGGGCCGGGCGCAAGCTGGTCCTCGAAACGGGCCGGGTCGCGCGTCAGGCTGACGGCGCCGTGTGGGCGAGCTACGGCGAAACCACCGTTCTGGCCACCGTCGTCTCCGCCAAAAAGCCGAAAGTCGGCGTGGACTTCTTCCCCCTCACCGTGAACTATCAGGAAAAGGCCTTCGCGGCCGGCCGGATTCCCGGTGGCTATTTCAAGCGCGAGGGTCGTCCCTCCGAGCGTGAGACGCTGATCTCGCGCCTGATCGACCGTCCGATCCGCCCCCTGTTCCCCGAGGGCTATCGCCACGACACGCAGGTCGTCGTGACCGTTCTGTCGCATGATCTCGAGAACGATCCCGACATTCTGTCGATGGTCGCCGTCTCAGCCGCGCTGACCATCTCCGGCATCCCCTTCATGGGCCCCGTGGGCGCCGCCCGCGTCGGCTACATCAATGGCGCGCTGAAGCTCAACCCCACCATCGACGAGATGAAAGAATCTTCTCTCGAGCTCGTCATGGCCGGCACCGCCGACGCCGTGCTGATGGTGGAATCGGAAGCCAAGGAGCTTTCCGAAGAGACCATGCTCGAAGCCGTCATGACCGGCCATCGCGGTTTCCAGGCCGTGGTTGACGCCATCATCCGCCTCGCGGAAAAGGCCGCCAAGGAGCCGCGCGACCTCGTGCTGCCCGCCAAGGCCGAAATCGAGACGGCGCTGAGCGCCATCGCCGAAGCCGAGCTGCGCGAGGCCTACAAGAAGACCGTCAAGCAGGAGCGCTACGCCGCCGTCGACGCCGTGAAGGCGAAGACCATGGCCGCCATGTTCCCCGAAGGTCAGGACGCCAAGTTCGACAAGCAGCTCGTCGGCGAAGTCTTCCACGACTTGCAGGCGAAGGTCGTTCGCAACAACATCCTCGACACCGGCATCCGCATCGACGGCCGCGACGTGCGCACTGTGCGCCCGATCCTGGCGCAGGTCGGCGTGCTGCCCCGCACCCATGGTTCGGCGATCTTCACCCGCGGCGAGACGCAGGCGCTGGTCGTGGCCACCCTGGGCACCGGCGAAGACGAGCAGTACATCGACTCGCTGGAAGGCACCTACAAGGAGCGCTTCCTCCTTCACTACAACTTCCCTCCCTACTCCGTCGGCGAGACCGGCCGCATGGGTTCGCCCGGCCGCCGCGAAATCGGCCATGGCAAGCTCGCCTGGCGCGCCGTGCGCCCGATGTTGCCGACCCAGGCTGAATTCCCCTACACGATCCGCGTCGTGTCGGAGATCACCGAGTCCAACGGCTCCTCCTCCATGGCCACGGTCTGCGGCGCCTCGCTGGCGCTGATGGACGCGGGCGTGCCCTTGAAGCGTCCCACGGCTGGCATCGCCATGGGCCTCATCCTCGAGGGTGAGCGCTTTGCGGTTCTGTCCGACATTCTCGGCGACGAGGATCATCTCGGCGACATGGACTTCAAGGTGGCCGGCACCGATCAGGGCGTCACGTCTCTCCAGATGGACATCAAGATCGCCGGCATCACCGAAGAGATCATGCGCGTCGCCCTCGCCCAGGCGAAGGACGGCCGTCTGCATATTCTCGGCGAGATGAGCAAGGCGCTGACCGGCGCCCGCTCGGAGCTGGGCGAATTCGCCCCGCGCATCGAGACCCTGAAGATCCCCACCGACAAGATCCGTGAAGTGATCGGCACCGGCGGCAAGGTGATCCGCGAGATCGTCGAAAAGACCGGCGCCAAGATCAACATCGACGATGATGGCACCGTGAAGATCGCGTCCTCGGATGGCAATTCGATCAAGGCGGCCATCGCCTGGATCCGTTCCATCGCGTCGGACCCGGAAGTCGGTCTGGTTTATGAAGGCACTGTCGTGAAGACGACGGATTTCGGCGCCTTCGTGAACTTCTTCGGCGCCCGCGACGGCCTCGTGCATATCTCGCAGCTCGCCGCCCAGCGCGTCGCCAAGACCACCGACGTCGTCAAGGAAGGCGACAAGGTCAAGGTGAAGCTGATGGGCTTCGACGATCGCGGCAAGGTGCGCCTGTCGATGCGCGTCGTCGACCAGACGACCGGCGAAGACCTCGAGGCCAAGCAGAAGGCCGAGGGCGAGCAGCCCGCCGAATAAGGTTTTCAAACCTGACGGAAATGGAAAAGCGCCCTCCCGGGGGCGCTTTTTTCGCTAAAGCTTGGCAATGATCCACCGCGGAGATTGCGGGAGATTCCAAGCGATGTTATCTTGCGATTGGAGATGCGGGTGATCACTCCGCGCTCAATCCGGGGCCCACGCTATCCGCTAGCGTGGGCTTCCGAGTTTTCAGCGATGATTTTTGCTTATCTTGATGAATTTGGCCATTCTGGCCCCTTCTTTGAGCGTGGCCATCCGCGCCATAACGCGAGCCCAGTCTTTGGCTTGGCTGGGTTTCTGATGCCCGAACGTTCGGTGCGCCCCTTCGCCAGCTATTTTCTCAATCGCAAAATTGACTTGCTGCGACCAGAAATAGAAGTGTCTGGCAAGCAAGCCTACGAATGGGAAAAGAAAGGAACGAACCTCTTCACACCAAAGAGCATTCTTAAATATCCTGAAATTCAGCGGTCAGCCTTTCGGCTTATAAATTAAGCTGTGAAATGGGAGTGCCGTATTTTTTATTCCGGCAGAGAAAAGATCCGGAACCGCGAAGACGGGTTAAATGCAACCGGATTGTATAAGACCGTTTTTTCCGAAGCGATCCGCCGGATCGGCGCATACTGCAAGGCCTTGAACCAGCAATTTGTCATCGTCATTGATCAGCATTCAGCCCGGCGAGAGCTTCTTGAGACAGCCTCCAAGACGATGTACGGCGAGCCGCGCGCATATCAGTTATCGAGCCCTCCATTCGAGGTGGAAAGCTACCTCAATCAAAATATTCAGGCCGCTGACTGGATTGCAGCGATTGTCGGGCGACTATGGAATTACAAATTGGATCCCGTTGGATTCCACGAATACAAAGTTTACAGCGAATTGTTTTGGGATCGCGTGCATGAGGCCGCAACCCATAGCATGGTCAAGCAGCGATCTACGAAAAAGCCTGGCGAGATTATTGGATCTCTGGGCCCCGCCTTTTTGGAGGCGGGAATACCCGTGCTTCCAGACCGCGAATAAAATCCGCGCAACACTCCCTAATCGAACAATCCACCGATCTTCTTACCCACAGAACTCACGCCATCCATCATCGTCGAGATGATGGGGATGCGCTTTTCTTCAGGCTCCTTCTCGCTCATGGAGGGCGGCGGGGGCACGGGCTCGGGCGGGCGGGTCTGGGCTACCGGCTTGGCGGCGGCATGCCCGGTCTTTGGCGTGTGGGCCTGCGCGGTTTTCGGGTCCTGCGGCTTGGCGTCTTTTTTGGCGGCTGTCTTGGCCACGGGTTTGGCGGCGGGCTTGGTCGCTGAAGCCTGCTTCTTTTCGACCGGCTTTTTGACCTCCGCCTGCTTCGCGACGGGGGCCTTGGCGGGCGCGGGCGCCGGGGCTGCTGCGACCGGAGGCGTCACGGCGGGCGTCATGGCGAGGGGCGCCGGGGCGGCGGCAGGCGGTTGCAAGGCCATGGGCGTCGTCATGGGCGGCGCCAGAATAACGGCGGCCTCCGGCATAGCGGGTGCGGGCGCGGGGGTCGGCGCGGATTCCTGCGCGCTGACTGGAGCGGGGAGCGGACGGCTCACGGGCGCGCTACCGAACGGACTGGCCATCTCAGCGGCAGCGGGAGCCGCCGCTGGGGCAGGCGCAGGCGTCGCCAAAAGGTGGGATGGCGGCGGCAGAACCCAGCGCACCTCGTCGTCGGACGGCGGGGCGGACGCGGCGGTCTGGGCCTGAAGCGGGCTGGCGGCCAGCGCGCCAGCGATCAACAGGCCGCCAAGCGCGGCGGCGCGGATCTTTGTGAGCATGGGGTCTGTGTTGGGGGCCATCGCGTTCGGTCCTGGGCGAATCTGTCTGGCTTTAACTAGAGCGTCTTCGTCCAAAATTGAATCAAATAAGCTCTAGCTCTCTCTATTTTCACGCATTTTCTCGATACGAAGCACGCCTGGCTCCGCTTGATCGACGCAATAGAGCCCCTTCGCGGCGTCAATGGGGCTTATCCATGGCCCCAGGGCAATCGCTTGAAAGCTTGAGCGGGATTCCCTTGGGGGTGACTGCGTGATTCATAGGAGACCTCGAATCAGCGAGGTCTCCCATGTCGAAAGCGGCGCTGCTTGATCATTTCTCCGCCCTGAAAGACCCTCGG
>CAIUWR010000088.1 GCA_903902915.1 uncultured Hyphomicrobiales bacterium
AATAACACGCCGACAACGGCGCGATTGAGGGATGAAACGATGCGAGCGCTGGCCTCCTGTTGTGGGCTCATGGCGACCGCGCTGGCGTCAGTATCGCCCGCGTTGTGCGATCCCGTCGCCGACTTCTATCGCGGCAAGCAGATGTCGCTGGTCCTGAGCACCGGGGCGGGGGGCGGCTACGCCAGTTACGCCCACGCCTTCGCGCCCTATCTGAGCAAACATATTCCCGGCAATCCGACCATTGTGGTGCAGAACATGCCGGGCGCTGGCGGCCTCCGCGCCATGCAATATTTCGCCAGCGTGGCGCCGCGCGATGGCTCCGTGCTGGGGCTGGTGCATTCGAGCGTTCCCTTCGCGCCGCTCTACGGCATCAAGGGCGCGACCTTCGATCCGCGCGCCATGAACTGGCTCGGGAGCATCAATTCATCCGAAGCGATCTGCGTCTCCTGGGCGGCGTCGGGCGTCACGCAGTGGAAGGATCTGTTCGACAAGACCTATATAGTGGGCGGCACGGGAGCGGGCTCCCAGATGGAGACCATGCCCGCCATGATCAACACGCTGTTCGGCACGAAGATCAAGATCATCTCGGGCTATACCGGCGGCAACGACGTCTATCTCGCCATGGAGCGGGGCGAGGTGCATGGGCGCTGCGGCGGGCTTGTGTCGTCGATCAATTCCACGCGGCCCGACTGGTTCGAGAGCAAGAAGGTGGTCGTCCCCATAGCGGTGGCGCTGGAGCGCAACCCGCTGTTTCCCGACACGCCCGCCATTTACGAATTCGCGACGGATGATCGCACAAGGCGGATTCTCAAGCTGATCCTGTTCCCGCTGCAAATGGACCGGCCGGTGCTGACGCCCGCAGGCGTGCCGCCCGAGCGGGTGGCGGCCCTGCGCAAGGCCTTCCATGCAGCCATGAACGATCCCGCCTTCATCGCCGATGCGCAAAAGCTCAACATCGAAATTGGCGAGGTGAGCGGCGAGAAGCTGCAAGCGATCCTCGAGGAGGCCTTCAATACGCCGCAGGACATCGTGAAAGCGGCCAATGACGCCATGAATCTCACCGGCTCTTCAGCCGCAGAATAGAAGGAAAGACCCATGTTCGCAAAGATCAACCATGTGGCCATCGTCAGCCAGCAATATGCGCTGCTGGCCAATTTCTATCAGTCGCTGTTCGGCATGCGCAGTTCGAAAACCGTGGAGCGCACGGTGCGCGCCATCACCGTGGGCGACGGTTATGTGGGGCTGAACATCAATCCGCGCAAGGCGGGGCGGCCTGCGGGGCTCGACCATTTCGGCGTCGAGGTGGAGGATGTGGCGACCGTGCTCGACCGGATGAAGATACGCTATCCCGCCGCTGATTACATCGAGCGGCCATCAACGCGCCCTTTCGCAGGCATCACCGCCAATGATCCCGATGGCAATGTCTTCGATCTGTCGCAGCGCAAGATGGAGAACCGCGCGGGCGTCTATGTGGAGAATACGGGCGAACAGAACGAGCGCTACATCAGCCATGTGGCCATGCGCACCATGCGTCCCGACGAGATGGCGCGATTCTATAGCGATGTCTTCGGCTTCGAGGAGCGCAACGCGCCTGCGGGCGATCCCAACCATTACCTCACCGACGGCAAGGTGACCCTGGTCATCATGCCCTGGCGCATCCGCAATTTCGCTGGCCAGAGCATCCTGCCCACAGGCATGGATCATGTGGGCTTCACGGTGGAGAATCTCGATCAGTTCAAGCTGGATGTGGAGGAGGCCATCGGCGCCAATCCCATCATGAATCCCATTCCGCTCGGACGCGGCAAGGAGGGCGCGGCGCGGCTGGAACTGGCCTATCAGCAGGCGCCCTATGCGCAGCATTTCCTGTCGGATCCCGACTTCACGCTGATCGGCGTCGCGGC
>CAIUWR010000089.1 GCA_903902915.1 uncultured Hyphomicrobiales bacterium
TCTTCAACCGACAAAACGGTGGAATGGATTGACCTCGGTCCCATCGGAAGATCGGTAACGGTCGTCCGCTTACGCCACTTCTGAACCGTCGTCGGGCTGATACCATGCCGTTTGGCCAAAGACCTCACACTCTCTTCACTCTGCTGTACCGCTCGACGGACCGCCTCTGTCGTGCGGGCGCTCCCGTGTAGAACTTGGCCCATAATGCCTCCCGAAAAAGATGGTGATTGCTTGTATCACTACTCTCTGGGACTGAACACCTAGAGCGTGGTGGAAAGTTAGGGTCACTCGTTTTGAGTGCGCCGCCTTTGCGGGAAAAAGGAACTCGTCGACTGTTCCCAACGGACAAGAATGGCTGACAGGCGCCCCCCGGCTTTCCATCGTTTGAATCGCTGCGTCGCGCCTCAATTCACCAGTTCATGCGCCGCCCACTCATTCCTTGGTATCAATGAACCAAGTTTATATTCGAAGGAGACGATTTCCAGCCCGTCGCTGGTCGTCTGACACTTGTAGGACAGGTGATACCACTTGCCGCCGTCTCTGATCGCTGCGCCCGGAGCCTCCACGAAGGCGCCGTGAACGCGCACGTCGGCGAATGCGTAAGCGGTCGTTTCGTCGGGTGCGTGGAGCTTGTTGTCGCGCATCGTGACGCGGGAGGCGCGTCCATTGCAACGCTGTTCCATGCGCGTGCCAAGCTCGAGTCGCAGCAGCTGCCGGTTTGTCTCTTCTTTTGTGTCTTTCCGATGTGCGCTTGCAGCGTGAGGGGCTGTTGCAGACAGCGCCACAAATAACGCCGCCGACCAAATTCGCATCCAGTGCATCGTCCGCCACCAATTAAAAATAACGCTTGCACCACAACGGTGAATTATGGCGGAAGTTTGGGCGACCCTGAACTCACGCAGCGGGGTCTCGTCATGAGGACGCATCATGGATGCGAAGGTCAAGTTCTTCGTGATCGCAAGCTGGATGGCGAGGGATGCGGAGCGCTCGGCGCTTTATCGTTGGAACCCTGTTCACGTCGATCATTTGAAGATTTAAAACAAGTTTTCGCGTGCATGGGCTATGCTGCCACGCCTGCGTCGTGAGAGATGCAGCTCAGCGCTTGCGGCGGGAGCGCGTGGCGGAGATGGTGCGCTGGAACATGAAGCAGGCAAGTCGATTTCGTCCCAAACAGAAAGATCAGGCTCCGGATCTGATCCAAAAGACGTTCCAGACCGCGCTGGCGCTTCATCAGCAAGGAAAGTCCGGCAAGGCGCGGCGCCTGTATGAAAACATCCTGAAGACGCAGCCGGATCATGTTGGTGCGCTTCACTTGCTCGGGGTGCTTTTGTTCCATGAGAAGAAGCCCGATGAAGCTGCAAGCTTGTTCGCCAGGGCGCTCAGCATCAAATCGGATTTTGCACCTCTGCATTCAAGTTATGGCGTGGCGCTTCAGGAACTGAAGCGGTTGGAAGAAGCGCTCGCAAGTTATGACAAAGCCATCGCCATCAATCCGGATGACGCCGAGGCTTGCTTCAATCGTGGAAACGCGCTGGCGGAAATGCACCGCTTTGACGACGCCATAGCCAGTTACCAATGCGCCGTCGCCATCGCGCCTGATTTTGCGCAAGCCTGGTCAAACCATGGGGATGCGCTTCAAAAACGGATGCGGTTTGAAGAGGCGCTCGCAAGTTATGATAAGGCCCTCGCAATCAAACCTGATTATGCAGCCGTATATTCCAATCAGGCGCTGGCGCTTCACGAACTGAAGCGATTCGACGACGCTCTCAAAAGTTATGACAAGGCGCTCCTCATCAATTCTGACCTTTACGAAACACACTATAACCGCGGAAACCTCCTTCGGGATCTGAAGCTTTTTGACGAAGCGCTCGCAAGTTACGATCAAGCCGTCACCATCAATCCCTTTTATGCCGAATCTTTCTCCAACCGAGGCGATTGCCTTCATGAGTTGCGACGATTTGAAGATGCGATCGCAAGTTATGACAGGGCGACCGAAATCAAGCCCGATTATGCCGAGGCCCATTCGAACTGCGGGGTTTCGCTGAAGGAGGCGAACCGGCTTGCAGAAGCGATGGTCCGTTATGATGAAGCGATCCGGATCCGGTCGGATCATGCCGAAGCCCATTGGAACAAGGCGTTGGCGTTGCTGTTGAATGGCGATCTACCCGCTGGGTTTCGATTGTATGAGTGGCGCAAGCAGAAAAAGTCGCCAGTCGCCAACAGATGTTTCAACGCGCCTGTTTGGTCTGGTCTGACGGAACTGACGAATAAAAAAATTCTGGTGCACGAGGAACAAGGCGTCGGCGACGTCATTCAATTCAGCCGATATATAGATTTGTTGCGAGTTGAAGGCGCGCGAGTCGTGTTTGCTGTGAGCGACAAGCTCGCAAACCTGATGCGGACCCTGCATCGCGACATTGAGGTCTGTTCCATTGACCGCATGCCCGCAAATCTCGAATTTGATTTTCATTGCCCGCTCTTAAGTCTCCCTCTCGCTTTTTTGACGGATTTGCACACAATACCGGCGCAAACTCCATATCTTTATGCGGACCAGAACTATGTTGCGTCTTTTCGAAAGCAGTTCCTCAAGACCGGCGATAAAAAGATTTGCGGTCTGAGTTGGCTCAGCAACAACGACGAAACGGGATCCGTCCGAAGCGTGACCATGATGGACTTGTTTCGCGTCATTGATGCGACGGGATGGACCTTTGTCAATTTGCAATATGGCGATGTGAGCGGCGAGATCGAAGACCTGCGGCTATCCATGGGGGTCGAGATCATGTCTCCGCCGGAAATTGATCTTTACGCCGACATGGACCGCTTTGCGGCGCTGGTTGATTCCTGCGACATTGTTTTGACGATCGACAATACGACCGCACATATGGCGGGCGCCTTGAACAAGAAGACCTTGTTGATGTTGCCGCAAGTGCCGGACTGGCGCTGGATGCTGGGTCGCGCCGACAGCCCCTGGTATCCATCTCTCCGCTTGTTTCGCCAAGCCTCGCGAGGCGATTGGGATGGCGTCTTTCAAGCGGTGAAAGCCGCGCTCGCCGAAGCGCTGCAGTCCTGAACAGGCGGACTTGCTTCGCCGACAAGTGAAGCGCGTGCCGTCAGCTCACCTCACCTGTGAACGGCGAGGGCTGGCATTTCCTGGGCGAGCATCGAAGCCTCGACCAGCGCCCTTTCCTCAGATGGACGCCAATGGCAGATTTCGAGCGATCCGTCATCGTTTTCAAGAACCGCAGTGCAGGATTCGACCCAATCTCCGCAATTGACATAAGTGATGTCGCCGAAGTGGCGGATCACCGCCTTGTGGATATGGCCGCACAGGACGATTTTGGCGTCGAGCTTGCGCGCGTCGTTGACGACGGCTTCCTCGAATGCGGTGACGAAACTGACGGCGCTTTTGACCTTGTCCTTGCTCCATTGAGAGAAGGACCAGTAAGGCAGGCCCATGAATCGACGCATGCGGGCGATGTGCCCATTCAACCAGATCGCGAAGTCATAGGCATGGTCTCCCAGCAGGGCGAGCCAGCGAACGTTGCGGACCACGGTGTCGAATTTGTCGCCATGAAGCAGCAGCATCTTGCGCCCATCGGCGCAGATGTGGATGGCCTCTTCCTTGATTTCGACGCCGCCGAACGTCAGTCCGACATAATCGCGCAAAAACTCGTCATGGTTGCCCGGGATATAGATGAGGCGCGTTCCCTTGCGGGCTTTTCTCAGGAGCTTCTGGACGACATCATTATGCGCCTGCGGCCAATGCCAGACCTGGCGCAACCGCCAGCCGTCCACGATGTCGCCGACCAGATAGATCTCATCGGCGTCATGGGTTTTCAAAAAATCCAGGATGGCGTCGGCTTGGCAACCGCGCGTGCCCAGATGCAGATCCGACATGAAGATCGTTCGAACCCGTCGGGTGATTTCGCTGAGGTCGCCGCCGTCCATCCCGCCCATTCCTCGCCTGCAACAGCATCTGGATGCATGATTTGCATCTCTGTTTTGTGACGAGGTTCGAGAGGGGCAGACTAGGGGTGTGGACGCGCCGGATTTGGGTCAATACCCGGCGACGCCCGTACCCCGCTGGCGGGTGTCGGCCGCGCCAGCCAGCCGCCCCCGCACACGTTCGATGGTCTGTGTGGAGCCGATCACGGGCATGAGCGTGACCTTGTGGCCCAGGGCTTCCAGCAGACGCACCGTGTCGGGCGAGATTCCCGTCTCCACGCGCAATTCATCAGGCAGCCATTGGTGGTGAATGCGCGGCGCCTCCGTGGCCTCGGCCACATTCATTCTGTGGTCGATCACATTCAGGATGATTTGCAACACGATGTTGATGATGCGCGAGCCGCCCGGCGAGCCGGTCACCAGCCGTAACGCGCCATTTTCGAAGACGAAGCTGGGGCTCATGGAGGAGAGCGGGCGCTTGCGTGGTCCCGGCGCGTTGGCGTCCCCGCCCGTCAGGCCAAACGCGTTGGAGACGCCCTCGCGCGCGGCGAAATCGTCCAGCTCGTTGTTCAGCAGGATTCCCGTGCCCGGCGCCACGAGGCCCAGCCCATAGGAGAAGTTCAGCGTGTAGGTGTTGGAGACGGCGTTGCCCTGCGCGTCCACCACCGAATAATGGGTGGTCTGGTCGCTCTCATAAGGCGCGCCGGGGCCAATGTCGGCGGAGGGGCGGGCGCGCTCCAGCGAGATCAGGGCGCGCAGCTTTTCCGCATAGGCTTTCGAGGTGAGGCCCGCGACCGGCACATTCACGAAATCGGGATCGCCCAGATATTTCGAGCGATCCGCGAAGGCGAGCTTCATGGCTTCCGCCATCAGATGGATCGTCGCCGCGCTATTGTGACCAAGCGCGCCGATGTCGAAACCCTCCAGAATGTTCAGGATTTCGATCACATGCACGCCGCCCGACGAAGGGGGCGGCATGGAGACGATCTCGCGGCCCCGATAGGTTCCGCGCACCGGCTCGCGCTCCACGGCGCGGTAGGTCGCGAGATCATCGCGCGTCATGCGCCCGCCTGCGCCTTCCACGGCGGCGACGATTTTGCGCGCGGTCTCGCCTTCATAAAAGGCCTTCGGCCCATCTTTCATGATGGCGGCGAGGGTTGCGGCGAGATCGCTTTGCACGAGGCGTTCGCCGCGTCCCAGCGGCGTCCCATCCCCGTGCATGAAAATGGCGCGGCTTGAGGGCCAGCGCGCGAAGCGGCGCACGGCGGAGGGCAGCGAATCGGCCAGGTCGTCATCAATGAGGAAGCCGTCGCGCGCCAAGGCAGCTGCGGGCGCAATCAAGTCGGCGAGGCTGAATTGGCCCGAGCCATAGTTGGCATGGGCCAGCGCAAAACCCGCCACCGTGCCGGGCACGCCGACCCCCAGCCCGCCGGCCTGCGATTTCGATGGCTGGAACCGCCCCGCCTCGTCAAGAAACACATCGCGGTTCGTCAGCACGCCCGCCATCTCGCGGTAATCAATCGCGATGGTCTTTTGCGCGCCTGCCAGATGCACCAGCATGAAGCCGCCGCCGCCGATATTGCCCGCGCGCGGCAGGGTCACCGCCAGCGCGAAGCCGGTGGCGACCGCCGCGTCCACCGCATTGCCGCCCCGGCGCAGAATGTCGACGCCGATGCGCGAGGCCTGCATCTCCTGGCTCGCCACCATGCCATGCGCCGCCAGCACCGGGAGATTGCGCGCATAGTCCGAGATGATGGGATCATCGACCGCGCTACGGCTTGCCTGAGCGAAAGCGTCGCCCGCGAGAGCGAAGCTTGCGACCCCCGTCAGTAAAGCGCGGCGTGAGACGGGAACGTTCAATTGCCCCATCTTTGCCGCCAGAGAGACTCGCCGATGGTGCAGGAAATGCGCGGCTCCTTCGCCTGCGAGCGGGAGAACAACGACGGCTCGGGGCCGATCGTCGGACCTGTGGCGATCTCGCGCACGAGTTTGGCCCGCGTCGCCTCCACGAAGCTCTTCGTGTCATGCACGGTTATCGAGAAAGCTTCGGGGCCGCCGATCACGCAATCCTCATAATAGACGTCCAATTCCTTGATGTCGGCGGGGCCGAGCCATTCGCGGATGCCCACCAGCGGCAGGCCGTTGATGGTGATCCCCTGCGCCAGCGCCTCGTCGCGCGCCTGCGTGACGAGGCGGCCATTGTTGTTTGGCCCATCGCCTGAGACGTCGATGACCAGACGCGACCCATCGAAGCCATTATCTTGGAACATTTTCACTGCGGCGTCGATAGCGCCTGAAATGGAGGTGCGCTGCGCCCGCCGGTAAGGCGCGTTTTTCAACGTCTGCGCCACGGCGGCCGCGCTTTGGGGACCGTCGATCACGGTCCACTGGATGACGACGTCCTGATCGCCGTAGGAGGCCCATTGCATATAGGCCACAGCGACCTTGCCCAGCGCATTGGACTTCAGCGCATTGAGGAAATCGGGGGAGGTGAGGGCCTGCACATAGCCGTCCCGTTGCAGCTCCTGCTCCACCCGGTCCATGGAATAGGAAATGTCGACCGCGAAGACGATCTCCGCATCCACAGCCACCGGCCCCCCGCGCGCCTTCGCCGGGGCCGCTCCGCACCAAAGGGCGAGGGCGAAGAGGGGTGCGGCGGCTTTCGCTATCCTGTTCGAACGGGCCATGGGAGCCTCCAGGGCTGGGCGGGCTCCAGCATGCCACCGCGCCGGGCGGGCGGCAAACGATTCACGAAGGGGGCGCGCGGGAACCTATCTTCGCCGCCCTGCTTCTGGCAGAATCGGGCGCGGCGCAGCCCGCCGCTCTGGAGAGCCCTTTCATGCCGAACGCCGAGGCTCCGGCCCCTCTGTCCGCCCTCTTTGAGGCGGCGCTCAAGGCGAGGGGCCATGCCCATGCGCCCTATTCGCACTTTCCCGTGGGCGCGGCCCTGCGCAGCGCCTCGGGCGCGATCTTTGCGGGCTGCAATGTGGAGAACGCCGCTTATCCCTCGGGCCTTTGCGCCGAAACGGCCGCCATCGCCGCCATGGTCTGCGCGGGCGAGCGCGAAATCGCGGCGCTTCTGGTGCTGGGCGACGGCGACGAGCCGCTGACCCCCTGCGGCGCTTGCCGCCAGCGCATCCTCGAATTCGCGACGCCGGACACGCTGATCTATTGCAGCGGCGCTTCCGGTCCGGGCGTGGCGCGGACCATGGATGAACTGCTGCCCTTCGCATTCGGGCCAGCCCGCCTCGCCAAAGGCGCCGCCTCATGACCAGCGCAGCGAAGGCGAGCCTCGACGTCCTCAAGGCCCATGGGATCGTGGAGCCGCTCGACGCCGCCATCGTGCTGGGCACAGGCCTCAGCGACCTTGCGGGGAGCCTCAGCGAGGCCGTCAGCCTCTCCTACGCCGATCTGCCCGGATTTCCCCAGCCTGGCGTCTCCGGCCATGCGGGACGGCTCGTGGTGGGGCGCAGCCACGGGCGGCGCATCGCCTTCCTGCAGGGCCGCGCGCATTACTATGAGAGCGGCGATCCGCGCGCCATGGCGGGGGCGCTGGAGTGCTTGTCGGCCTTGGGCTGCGGCGCGCTGGTGCTGACCGCCGCTTGCGGGTCGCTACGGGCGGATCTGCCGCCGGGAAGCCTGATGCTGGTCGCCGACCACATCAACTGGAGCGGCCTCAATCCGCTGATCGGCGTCGCCAGCGACGACCGTTTCGTCTCGCTGATCGACGCCTATGATCCGGCCCTGCGCGCGCGGTTCCGCGCCGCCGCGCGCCGCGCCGACCTGTTGCTGCCGGAGGGCGTCTATATGTGGTTTTCCGGCCCCTCCTTCGAAACCCCGGCGGAAATCCGCATGGCCGGGCTGATGGGGGCGGATGCGGTGGGCATGTCCGTCGCGCCAGAGGCGATCCTCGCCCGGCGCCTTGGCCTCAAGGTCAGCGCGGTGAGCCTCATCACCAACTATGGCGCGGGCTATCAGGGCGGCGCGCCGACCCATGACCAGACCAAATTGATCGCCGCCACGGGCGCGCAAAAACTCGCCATGCTTCTGGGTTCATTCATCGAAGGGCTCGACACCCCATGACCGCACGCCAAACCGCGCTCCGCGCCCTCGCCTGCCTCGACCTGACCGATCTGAGCGACTCGACATCACAGGAGGCGGCGGCCCGGCTGATCGCGCGCGGCCAGACCGCCTTCGGCGATGTGGCGGCCATCTGCATCTGGCCGCAATTCGTCTCGGGGGCGGCGCAGCGTCTGCGCGGTTCGAAGATCCATCTGGCGACCGTGATCAATTTTCCCGCAGGGGGCGAGGACATCGAGCGGGCGGTGCAGGATGTGCGCGAAGCCCTGCATGACGGCGCCGACGAGATCGACCTCGTCATGCCCTGGCGCGCCCTGCGGCGCGGCGACGCGGCCCTGCCCCGCGCCATGATCGAGGCGGTGGCCCACAGCCTGCCCTCGAAGCACCAGCTCAAGGTCATCATCGAAAGCGGGGAGCTGGCCGATCCCTCCCTCATCACCGCCGCCAGCCGCATCGCCATCGAGGCGGGCGCTCATTTCATCAAGACCTCCACGGGCAAGACCTCGACCAGCGCCACGCCGGAAGCCGCCCGCGTGATGCTTGAGGCGATCCATGACAGCGGCAAGCCAGTCGGCTTCAAGGCCTCGGGCGGCGTGCGCACTTTGGCCGAAGCGCAGATCTATTTCGACCTCGCCGACGAGATCATGGGGCCGGACTGGGCTGCGCCAGCCACTTTCCGCTTCGGCGCCAGCGGCTTGCTCGACGCCCTGCTCGCCACCTTGTCCGCAGAGCCCGCCGCGTGATCCCGCAGGAGATCATCCGCCGCAAACGCGACGGCGCGGCGCTGGGGGAGGCGGAGATCGCCTTTTTCATCGCGGGGCTCACCAATGGCGCCGTCACCGAGGGGCAGGCGGCGGCGCTGGCCATGGCGATCTTCTTTCGCGGCATGACGCGGACCGAATGCGCGAGCCTGACCCGCGCCATGACAGGATCGGGACGCGTGCTCGACTGGCGCCGCGCGGACCTGCCCGGGCCAGTGCTGGACAAACATTCGACCGGGGGCGTCGGCGACAATGTCAGCCTGATCCTCGCCCCCGCTGTGGCGGCCTGCGGCGGCTTCGTGCCGATGATTTCGGGGCGCGGCCTTGGCCATACCGGCGGCACGCTCGACAAGTTGGAAAGCATTCAAGGCTATGACGCCGCCCCCGACGAGGCGCGGTTCACCGCAGTGGTGAAGAGCGTCGGCTGCGCCATCATCGGCCAGACCGGGGCATTGGCGCCCGCCGACGGACGCCTCTATGCGATCCGCGACGTGACGGCGACGGTGGAGTCGATCCCGCTCATCACCGCCTCGATCCTGTCGAAGAAACTTGCGGCGGGCCTGCAAGGCCTCGTGATGGATGTGAAGACGGGCTCGGGCGCCTTCATGGCGGCGCTGAAAGATTCGCGCGCCCTGGCGGCGAGTCTGGCTGAAGTCGCAGCGGCGGCGGGCCTGCCCACGGTCTCGCTGATCACCGACATGAACGAGCCCCTCGCCAGCGCCGCTGGCAATGCGGTGGAGACCCTGCACGCCATCGACCATCTGACGGGCGCCAAACGCGAGCCTCGGGTGCAGGCGGTGGTGGTGGCCTTGGGCGCCGAAATGCTGCTGCTGGGCGGCCTCGCGCGCGATCTGGACGAGGGGCGGGCGCGCATCGAGGCGGCGCTGGACAGCGGCGCGGCGGCGGAGCGTTTCGCCCAGATGGTGAGCGCGCTGGGCGGACCAGCCGATCTCATCGAGCGCCCGCGCCATTATTTGCCGCAAGCGCCGGTGACCCTTGCGGCGACGCCGCTCCGCGCAGGCCATGTGCGCGCCATTGATGCGCGCGCCGTGGGCCTCGCCGTGGTGGCGCTCGGGGGAGGGCGCACAAGGCCGCAGGACCGGATCGACCCTGCGGTGGGCTTGACGAATCTGGCGGGCCTCGGCGCCCCCGTGGGGCCGGGCCAGCCGCTCGCGCTTGTTCATGCGCGGAGTGAGGACGCGGCGCGGGAAGCGGCGGTGCGGATATTGGCGGCTTATGAGCTCGGAGAGCCGGGCGTGGCGGGCTTGGTGGTGGTGGAGCGGGTGGGAGCTTAACCCAACCGCCGCACCGAGGTCACATCCGCGCCGGTCTTTTCCATGATCCGCGCGCGCGCGACAGACAGCGGCTCGCTCACCACGAGCATGTGATGGCCATTGGCGTGCAGCAGGGTCTGCGCGTCGCGCATGACGCCCACATGGCCCTTCCAGAACACGATGTCGCCCCGGCGCAAGTCCGCAGCCGCATCGACTGGGGCGCCCAGCGCCTTTTCCATCATGTCGGTGTCGCGCGGGGCGTTGACGCCGCTGGCGCAGAGCGCGATCTGGATAAGTCCCGAGCAATCGAGGCCGCAGAAGGTCTTGCCGCCCCAAAGGTAGGGCGCATCGAGAAAGCGCTCGGCGACTGCGACGAAATCGGCCTCCGCTTCTTCGAGCCCCGCCAGATGTCCGCGCCAGACATAGCCCAGCCCTGGAACGTCCGCGAAATCCCCCGTCTCCCGCGCCACCGCCACCCGCGCGCCAAGGGGCAGGGCGCCCCAAGGGGGCAGCTTCATGCTCGGGCCGGGATAGACGAGCGTGCGCGGCGCGCTGACCTTGCGGTTGGGCGCGGCGACTGGTTCGCGCAGCCCATCGGCGGGCAGATAGCCCACATAGCCGTCGGCCTTGAGCTGTCCCCAGGCCCAGCCCTCCTCGTCGATTTCATAGACCACCACGCTCTCTCCATAGAGCGCATGGGTGTCGATGGGGCCTTCGCGGTTGGGCTGGGGGAACAGCGGCAGCATTTCTTCGACCACCAGCATCTCGCAACCCGGCAGATAGGCCTGCGCCTCCACCACGCCACGCAGATAGTCCGCCGCCAGATCGGGGCGGGCGGGGGTGATGCGTTTGTCGAATGCTGCGGTCATGTCAGCCTCGGCTGGAAATGTTGGACGCCTTCTCGACGATCAGGTCGCCGAGACTCTCCACATAGAGCGCGCCCTTCACGGTGCGCTGAATGACGACATTGCGCCGGTCCGCCTCGTCGCGGCGCCGGGCGATGATCTCCTGCTTGCCCATGGCGTCGAGCGCGCGGGTGATGACGGGCTTGGTCACGCCCAGCTTTCTGGCGAGGCCTCGCACCGTATGGGGCGGCTGTTCCAGATAGACGGTGAGCAGAATCGACAGTTGGCGCAGCGTGAAATCGGGCGCGCCATCCGCCTTGGTCTGATGCACAAGGCCCATCGCGAGATCATGGATGAGCTTCAGTCCTGGCCCATGTTCGAGATCCATGACGCGACGCAGCCTCGTTTCGGGTCCGGACTCATCGCCTGTTTCCGCGCTGGTTTCAAGGGGGTGTCGGCTACCCGCCTTGCCGCCCGCGCACGATCTGCACCGCCAGCCCCGAGGCCGCCAGCGCGATCCCCGTCACCACCAGCACGCCCGAGGCGCCTGTGCTCGCCGCCAGCAAGGACCCCATAAAGGGCATGCTGGCCTGTCCGATGCGGTTGCCGGTGATGCGCAGGGACAGGGCCGTGGCGCGCACGTCGGCGGGGGCCAACTCCACCACGCTGGTCAGGCTGAGCGCGGTCGCGATGCCCAGCCCCACGCCCAGCACGGCGGAGGCCATCTGAAGCGCCAGCACGGGCACGGGCATGGCCAGCGTCACGAAAGCCCCGCCCGCCAGCGCCATGCTGAGGAACGTGAGGCGCACGCGCCCAATGATCATGATCATCTGCGCATAGCCGATGCGCGACACCACGGCGGCGATGGAGCGGATGGTCAGGATGATGCCGACCTCGCTGACCCCAAGGCCGCGCTCCACCCCCAGCAGGGGCAGATAAAGCACCACCAGATCCTGTGCCGACATGGTGACGACGCTGGCCGTCAACACAGTCAGAAAGCCCTTGATGCGCAACAGCTTACCAACAGACATGGGGGCCGCGTCATGCTTGCGCGCGGCGACATTCCGCGCTGGCGGCAGGCACAGGGCGACAGCGAGGGACACAGCGCCCACGCCAATGCCGATATTGAACAGGAAGCCGGTGTCGGGCACCCGCGCCGCGCCGCCCACCCAGCCCACGATGAAAGGCCCAAGCCCCTGCCCGACGCCAGTCATCATCAGAAAATTGCCGAAGACCGAATCGCGGTTGTGCTCCCCCGCCGCGCGCACGCAGAGCATCTGATGCGCCGCCATGAGGAACAGATGGCCGACACCGAATAGGGCCGTGAAGGGCATGATGGTCAGAGGCGAATCAGCGAAACGCAGTCCCGCCACCGCAACCAGCATGAACCCTGAGCCGATCATCGCCGCATGGGCGTCGTGGTTGCGGTCGATGAAGCGGCCGACGGAGACCGCCAGAAAAATCGGAAACAGCGCGAAAGTGGCTGGAATGATTCCGTACCAAATCACATCGAGATGCAGCTCTACGATGCGGTAGGAGGTGGTGATTCGCACGAGTCCCGTGGTGATCTGCACCAGAACGCCATGCGCCATCAGCGTCCACAATAGCGCATGGTTGACGCCCGATTTCGATCCCGGCTGCGAATTGCTCATCTCACCTGCAAGCCATCTGACGTTTCCCCCGCGCCCCGCTCATGTCCTGGCGAAGCGCGCCTCGATCAGATCATAGAGCAGACGCGCGGTTTGCGCATCGCCGCCCTCGGGCCGGGCGGGCTTGGTGGAGGGGTTCCAGCCGTAGATGTCGAAATGCGCCCAGGCCTTCGCCTTCTCGATGAAGCGACGCAGAAACAGCGCCGCCGTGATCGAGCCCGCGAAGGGGCCGCTCGAGACATTGCATAGGGTCGAGATCTTGCCGTCGAGCAGTCGATCATAGGGCTCCCACAGCGGCAGGCGCCAGACCGGATCCTGCACGCGCGTCCCATGGCTGGCGACATCGCCCGCCAGCGCGTCGTCCATCGTGTAGAAGGGCGGCAGATCCGGCCCAAGAGCCACCCGCGCGGCGCCCGTGAGCGTGGCGAAGACGAACATCAGGTCCGGGCTCTCTTCGTCGCCCAGCGCCAAGGCGTCGGCCAGCACCAGCCGCCCCTCCGCATCCGTATTGCCGATCTCCACCGAATGGCCCTTGCGGCTGGGATAGACGTCGCCGGGCCGGAAGGCGTCGCCCGAAATGGAATTCTCGACCATCGGCAAAAGCACGCGCAGACGCACCGGCAGTTTGGCGGACATGATCATCTGCGCCAGCGCCATGGCGGTCGCGGCGCCCGCCATGTCCTTTTTCATCAGCAGCATTGCGCTGGAGGGCTTGATGTCGAGGCCGCCGGTGTCGAAACACACGCCCTTGCCCACCAGCGTCACCTTCGGATGGCTGGGCTTGCCCCAGGCGATGTCGACCAAACGCGGCGCCTGCGCGGCGGCGCGGCCCACCGCATGAATGAGCGGGAAATTCTGCTTCAGCAGGGCGTCGCCGCGAATGGTCTTGGTCTTGGCGCCATGGTCCTTCGCCAGCGCCAGCGCCGCCGCCTCCAGCGCATCCGGCCCCATGTCGTTGGTGGGGGTGTTGATGAGATCGCGGGCCATGCAGATGGCCTGCGCCATGCGCTCGAGCCGCGCGCGGTCGAGGCCCTTCGACAGGGCGAGGCGCGGCTGCTCGCCCGAAACCGTCTTGTAGCGCGTGAAGCGATAGGCCGAGAGCGCCCAACCCAGAGCCGCGAATTCCAGAGCTTCGACTTCGCCGGGCGACGTCTCGAATCGCCAGGTTCCCTTTGGCAGGAGGGTCGCAAGCTTTCCGGCCGCAAAGCGGTCAGCCCCAGGGCCAGCATCCTGTCCAAAGAGCACGCCGACGATCGCGCCGCCGGTCCCGGGCAGAATCAGATGACGCCCCGGCTTCGGCTCGAAACCCATGGCGTCGGCGAAGGCCGCAGCCTCTTTCGGCAGCCGCGCCCTTATGGTCGGCCAGCTCTGCGACTCGACGAGCCAGATCGGCGTGGCGGCGGCGTTGGCGGGTGCGAAAGGAGCGATCATGAGGTCACCTGATGGAGCGCGGCGGGGCGCATTAACCATGCATTAGGGTTAACGCTTTATTGATTCTGTAACCGACAGCGGTCTTATTTCGGAACTGCGTTCATTGAAGGACACTTTGTCCATGTTCTCTCGCCAACGTCCTAGCGCAACAGACCCGTTCACCCGGCTCGCCGCGCGGCGAATCGCCTTGCTGGCGGTGACGGTCTTGCCGCTCTGCCTCGCGGGCTGCAAGAGCCTGGGCCTCGACGACATCACCGGATCCATTGGCCAGCCGAGCACGACATTGCCCTCGAATCCGGAAGAGGTGCGGCGCTATACCCAAGCGTGGGAACACCAATACGATTCAAGGCCCGACGACAAGACGACGGCCTTGGCCTTCGCACGCGGCCTGCGCGCCCAGGGGCAATATGCTCAGGCTGTCGCCGTGCTGCAGAAACTTGCGCTCAAAAATCCGGAAGATCTCGAGGTTTTGGGCGGCTATGGCAAAGCCCTGGCCGACGTCGGGCGCTTGCAGGAAGCCGCCGATGTGCTGAAACAGGCCCAACTTCCAGAAAAGCCCAACTGGTCCATCCTGTCCGCGCAGGGCTCCGTTGCGGACCAGATGGGAGATTCCCGCTCCGCTCAGGCCTTTTATCGCGAGGCGCTCAAGATCAACCCGGGCGAACCTTCCGTTCTGTCCAACCTTGGCCTGTCCCTCGCCCTGACGAAACAGCTCGATCTGGCGGAGGACGCCTTGCGCCAGGCGAGCGCCCATCCCAGGGCGGACGCGCGCGTGCGGCAGAATCTGGCGCTGGTGCTGGCCCTTCAGGGCAAATTCACCGAAGCGGAGGAGGTCTCCGCGCGGGACGTGTCGCAGGATCAGGCCGTCGCGAACGTAGCCGCCATTCGTCAGATGATCGCGCAATCAAACACCTGGCGCGAAATCCAGAAGGCCGGCCCGCATGCTGCGAGCCCGCCTCTCGCAACCCGACAAACCAGGGCGAACAAGCCGGAAGTTGATCCCGCCGCCGCCTGGGCGCGGGCCGCCACCGCCGCGGCGGCGTCCGAGTGATTCTATTTCAGCTGCGTGAAAACGTTCATCAGCGCAGGGGCGAGCAAGATCACGAAGATGCACGGCAGGAAGAAAACCATCATCGGGACCGTCAGCTTCGGCGGCAAACTGGCCGCCTTTTTCTCCGCCTCCAGCAGTCTGCGATGCCGCGTTTCCTGTGAGACGGTGCGAAGCGCCGCCGCCAGCGGCGTTCCAACCCGCTCCGCCTGAACAAGCACCATGACAATCTGGCGGACGGCGTCGAGGCCGACGCGATCCCCGAAGTTTTCATAGGCCTGTTGCCGGTCCGGCAAATAGGAAAGCTCAGCCATGGTCAGGGTCATTTCTTCGGCGAGGGGCACGGATTGCCGCCCAACTTCCTGACCCACGCGTTGCAGCGCGCTTTCGATGGAAATTCCGGATTCCACGCAGATGAGAAGCAGGTCCAGCGCGTCGGGAAACGCCATGCGAATGGATTCCTGACGCTTCGCCGTCACATTGCTCAGAAAGATTTCGGGCGCCTTGAGGCCCATAAAGCAGGCGAGGATGACGATGCCTGCGCCGACCATCGTGGTCACGGTGACGAATTTTCCGATGAAGACATAAAAGACGGCTACGGCCACAAAGGCGGGCGGGCAGATCAGGCGAAAAAACAGCAACCCGATTTCCGCTTGAGGGCCCCGAAAGCCCGCGCGCGCCAGCAAAAGCCGGGAGTTCTCGGCCGCCAGCCATTTCGTCAGGTTCAATTTGTCGACGATCCGCTTCATGAACGGCGTGGAGGTTTGGCGCAGATTGCTGCTGCTCGGCCGCACGGCATATTCGTCGCGCGCGCGGCCGCGCAGACGTTCCCTTTCCAGCCCAACCGCCTTCATGCGCTGTTCCAACGCATTGCCGCCCAAGCGCTGCGCAATCAAGGTGATGATCGTGGCCAGAGTGGCGAGGACGAGCACGACCTGGATCAGGAACCGGGGATTGCTCGTAATTTCGAAAAGCATCTGGTTCATGGCTGGCGCTCAATGTTGTTCATGGCTGGCGTTCAAGGTTTGAAATTGACCAGCTGCCGCATGGCGAACACGCCAAGCGACATCCACAGGACGACGCCGCTCATGATCATTTTCCCGGTCGGCGTCGTCCAGAGCGGCTGAAGATAATCTGGATGGATCAAATAAATAAGGCCGCCAATGATGATGGGCAGCATTCCGATGATCCAGGCGGAGGATTTCGCCTCGCTGGAGAGGGCTTTGACTTTCAACTGCATCGTCATGCGATCGCGCAAGACCTGAGAAAGATTGCCAAGGGCCTCCGTCAGATTGCCGCCAGCCTTTTGCTGAATATTGACGACGATGGCGAAAAAGCTGGTCTCGGGGATCGGAACCCGTTCCGCCATGCGTTCGATGGATTCGGCGACGGTGAGCCCGACGTTGGTGGAGGCGACGATGAACTGGAATTCGCCGCGAACCGGCTGCTGCGCCTGAGACGCGACGGTTTGCAAACAGGCTCCAAGCGGCAACCCCGACTTGACGCCACGGATGATGACCTCGATCGCAGTGGGGAATTCTTTCAGGAACAATTTGATGCGCTTTTCCCGCAAATGGGTGATCGTCCAGTTCGGCAGTCCAAACCCGCCGATCAAGGCGCCTGGTAAAATGTAAAGGCGACCCAGCAATATGAAGGCCAGCATGCCGAGGCCAGCAGCGGAAAGGCACGAAGCCACGATGAAAGTCTGCTTGTTGATGGTGAGCCCGGCCTGCGTCAATTTGGTTTCCAGGCTTACTTTCTTCTTTCCGCGGTTTTCCGTCTCGTTGAGGCTGTCCTGCACCTGTTTGCGCCGATTGACTCCTTCGGCTTCCCCCGCATTCACCCGCCTGACGTCGCTCTTGAGGAAGGCCTTGCGTCGATCCTTGGCGCCGGACGGACGCATGACTTTGCGAATGATGAGGCCGATGACGGTTATCGCCAGGGTAACCGCCAAGAGAATGATCAGCATCAACTTATTTGCCGCCATGAGCGAACCTCCTGTCACGTGCCCCGGGCGCTGGCATCAAGCAACTGAATCGAGCGCGGCGTCGAGCGCTCTGGCAAGGCGCGCTTCCTCCCCGAAATACCGGGCGCGGTCCCAGAAGCGCGGGCGGGAAATGCCGGTGGATACGTGTCTGCCTTTCAACTTCCCATCGGCGTCCTCGCCCTGGATGTCATAAAGAAAGAGATCCTGGGTGATGATCACTTCACCCTCAAGGCCCAGCACTTCGGTGATATGGGTGATGCGGCGGGAACCATCGCGCAAACGCGCCGCCTGGACGATGACGTCCACGGAGGAGACGATCATCTCGCGAATGGTTCGCGGCGGCAATCCAGAGCCCCCCATGGTGATCATGGCTTCAAGACGGGCGAGCGCCTCGCGGGGCGAGTTGGCGTGCAGCGTGCCCATGGAGCCGTCATGGCCCGTATTCATCGCCTGTAACAAATCGAAGGCTTCCGGGCCGCGCACTTCGCCGACGATGATCCGCTCGGGACGCATACGCAGGCAGTTCTTGATCAGTTCGCGCATGGGGATGGCGCCCGTGCCCTCGAGGTTTGGCGGGCGCGTCTCGAGGCGCACAACGTGGGGTTGCTGAAGTTGCAACTCGGCGGCGTCCTCGCAGGTGATGACGCGTTCATCCTCGTCGATGTAATTGGTGAGGCAGTTCAAAAGCGTCGTCTTGCCTGAGCCGGTGCCGCCCGAAATCAAAACGTTGCATCGCACATGGCCGATGATCTTCAGGATCTCTCCTCCTTCGGGAGAGATGGCGCCGAATTTGACGAGCTGATCGAGCGTCAGCTTGTCCTTGCGAAACTTACGAATGGTCAGGGTCGGACCATCCAGGGCGAGGGGCGGCGCAATCACATTGACGCGCGATCCGTCCAGCAGACGGGCGTCGCATATGGGCGAGGCTTCATCGACGCGGCGTCCAACCTGGCTGACGATGCGTTGGCAAATGTTCATCAGCTGCGCATTGTCACGGAAGCGGATGTTGGTGAGCTGAATCTTGCCGCCGACTTCAATGTAAGTCTTGTTGGCTCCATTCACCATGATGTCGGCGATGTCGTCACGCGCGAGAAGGCGTTCCAGCGGGCCAAAGCCCAGAACGTCGTTACAGATGTCTTCGACCAGTTCATCCTGTTCCGAATTCGACAGGACAAAACTCTTGAGGTTGATGATTTCACTGACGATGTCGCTGATTTCGCCGCGCGCGCTCTCAGGGTTCATCTTGGAGAGCTGAGGCAGGTCGATCGCCTCGATCAGGGCGCTGAAAACAACGCTTTTGGTCGTATAATAGCTCTCCGGGCGACGGCTTTTCTGAACAGGTTCAAGCTGCGCCGGTCGGGAGGACGATGTCGTCGGCGCCGCGCTCGCACCCGCGCGAGCCACTGGTGCGGCTGGCGCGGGCGATGAGGGCTGGGGCAGAGACGCAGCTGCGGAGCTTGAACGCTTGCCGAACATAAAATTCATTCCCTTTAAGGATCAAACTTTTTTCCAAATCCAAATGATAGTTTCGTTGATTTCAGGCCGTCAATCAAGCTGCCGCTTTTTCCTTTGCTGAGATCGGGTTTGGCGGCGACCACCCGGCCCAAATGGTCGAACAGCCGGGCAAGCTTCGCCGCGCCGCTCACCTGCGCGACCATCTGCCCATTGTTCGACGCCGTTCCAAACAGCTTGGGCTCGAATGGTATGACGACCGTCGGATCGACGTTTACGGCGGTCGCAAATTCCTTCACCGCAATTTCCGGACGTTTGGGCACGCCGACCATATTCATCACAAGCTTCGATTTTCCGTCGTTGGAGCGCGCCGGGCCGAGCACATCGAGAAGATTTTTGACGTTGCGCAGGTTCGCAAGGTCGGGGGAGGCCACCAGAACCACTTCATCCGCGCTGAGCAGGATGCGGCGCGTCCAGGCTGTCCAGGCATGTGGCACATCGAGCACGACGATTGGAGCGGAGCCCCGCAGCAGGTCGATGACGCCTTCGAAAGAGAATTCATCTAGGTCGTAGTTCTTGCTGAGCGTCGAGGGCGCAGACAACAAGGTCAGGTGCTCGTTACACTTCGACATCAGTCGATCCAGCATATTTGAATCGAGGCGGTCGGGCGCATAAACAGCTTCGGCGATGCCTTGCTGGGGGTCCAGGTTGAAATCGAGGGCGGCGGTCCCGAACGCAAGGTCAAGGTCGGCGATCACTGACGCCATTCCCAACGAATTGGATATGGACCATGCGATATGATGCGCAACGACGGAGGCGCCGACGCCACCCTTGGCTCCGTAGACGGCGATGATGCGTCCCAGCGTCCCCTTCCCCGGCGTCGCGTAGAGCCCTGAAATCGCGCGGACGACGCCAAGAACATCGATGGGCGCCACGAGATATTCGCTGACGCCTCTGGATATCAAGGCGCGATAAAAGTTGATGTCGTTGGCCTGTCCCAGAACCACGACCCGCGTGCCGTCGTCACAAAATTCTGCGAGCGCGTCGAGGCCCGCGAGGAACGCAGCATTATCGGCTCCCGCCTCGAGCAAGATGACGTTCGGCGTTTGCTCCTGGCGAAAGGTTGACAAGGCGGCTGCGATGCCGCCGGTCAGCGTTTTCACGCTAGCCTTATGCATGCGCCGATCCTCGGAGGCGCTCGCGACAAGTGCGACCATGGGCGGCGAATCGCAAAACGCCTGAATGGAAATGCGCGGGACGGGCGCTATCAGGCCGTCCTTGCCGCTCAGTTCAGAGCCGTCGGATTCCGTCAGGCTCATTTGCTGCCTCCCACTGTGCCGATGCCGATTGACTTATCCGTCCATTGGGTCGCCGGGTCAGCGCCTTGCCGCACCTTGGCGATGGCGCGCGTCCGCATCTGGATATCGCTCGGGCTCGTGGCGCGGGGCGCTTCAAGGTCGCGTGGATCGTCCAGCTGCGTGGCGATCATGTTCTGATAGGAACAGCCCAAATTCCAATAGGGACTGTTTTTCCAGGTTTCCAGCGTGGAGCCGGACGCCAGATCGCGCGGCCACTCGCCGCATTGGTGAGCGACCCGCGCCGTCAATGCGCGATAGGACAGACGAACGGGCGCTGTGGCCTGCGGATCAGCGACGGGATATGAGCCGATGCTGATGGCCGCTTTCGATCCGCCTTCCTGAAGCGCCGCCTTGATCGCAGGCAAGGCCGACCGCGTTGCTCTCTCGTTGGGCGCGCCCACAGGAAACAGAATTTCCACAGCGCCCGCGCCTTCGGCGGTCAGGTCGCCGGCGAATTCCACTATGCGACGCCTGGAAGCCGCATCGAGTTTGCGCCCCGGGAACAGGTTCAGCGTGACGGGCCTTTCGCGAAGGACGATCGGATGACGGGCTTGATAGTCATCGGAAACGGTGTCGCCGGTCACAATCCGATCCGTGCAACCAGCCAGCGATAGGGCGACAAGGGCGATGGCGGCTGGGCGCAGGAGCATGGTTCTCCCATGCCGCAAAGAGGCGCCTGTGTTCGTTGAAGGTGACATGTCGGCAGACCTTTCCAAAAAAACTCAGTCAGCGATGAAGCCGACTTTGCCTTTGAAATTCTTGATGACCTCGGGATTTTCCGTGGTCGCGTAAAGTTTGTTCACCCGGCCAAGCATGAAGCCCTGGGGATCAGTGGGATCGGACAAGCCATCGGTAGGCCGCGCCACCTCTTGCGGCTTCACCGGCCGCGCCAGATAGGGCGTGACGACGATCATCAGCTCTGTCTCCTGACGCTGATAGTCGCGTGAGCGGAAGAGAGCGCCGAGCACTGGAAGATTCATCAGGACCGGCAGGCCATTGATGACCTGTTTCGAGGTCGATTGAATCAGGCCAGCGGTCACGATCGAACCGCCGGACGGAATCTCGACAGAGGTTTCGTTCCGGCGGGTGCGGAAGGAGGGGACCGTGATGTTGCTGACCGTAACTTCATTGGTCGGATCGACTTCAGTGACCTCCGTGGACACGCGCAACATGATCCGCCCTTCGCCAAGGACCACCGGGGTGAAGTTGAGACCCACGCCATAAGGCTTGAAAGTGAGGGTGACCGTACACACACCCAGATTGCAGGTTTGCGACTGCGGCACCGGGATTTCTCCGCCGGCTGTGAATTTCGCCGACTCGCCCGACATCGCCGTGACCGTCGGCTCCGCGAGGATTTTCGCCACGCCGTTGCGTTCATAGGCCTGTATCTGGGCGGACAGGCCGGACATCGTTGTTCCAGCGGCGCTCATGGCGTCATAGGCGCCCAGCGCGAGGTTCCCTTGGGTCAGCGGCATGAAATTCGCCGACATCGGGTTCTGCATTGTCCAGGCGCCCCAGCTTCCGCGGGTCGTGTCCCCCCACGTGGTGTAGCAGGACGGTAGCCAGTCGCCCGCGAAGCGCGCTCCCCATAGCGCCGTAGCGAGCGGGCAGCTGGCGGTGGTCATCGACGGTTCGCTCGGTCAAGCTGGGTTGTGAACACAAACACA
>CAIUWR010000090.1 GCA_903902915.1 uncultured Hyphomicrobiales bacterium
CAGCAGCATATACCTTGAGCGTTCGCTTGCGTGATATGGCTCAGCGTGAGTTGCCACGAAAACTGCGACCAACAGCCTATGCTATGTCAGGGTTGCTGATGGCAATGGTCAATGATCGCTTGGGCATTAAGCAGTGAAGATCGTTGAGGTTATAAAACCTGTTGCTCCAGTTGGGGTTGCGGATGCTCAATCAGAAGCACTCAAGCAGATTGAAGCTGATGTTCGCAAACGCAAGGCGATGATGCGTGTGACCAAAGCACGAGAGCATTTGACGAAGGCGCAACAGAGCCAAAGCGAATTACAGAACAAGAGCACTTGAAGCAGTGCTGGCGCTGCCCCTACAAAGCTCGCTGAGTGGGATTGCGCCAGCAGCTCGCTACATAGATAGCGGCGCACACATTAAGCTCGTTAGCAATGTTCATTGGGCTTTGTTCTTTGATGAACATCAGTTCGCTCAATCAGCCACGATTACGCATATTAGCACAGTACTACAGCATTAATTATTGTTCTGCTAACTTTTCTGTCAACCAGAATTTTTGGGTGATTGCGTGTGATTTGTTATCATTCAGGTTGATCTTGGTTCAATCAGACAGCACACTCAACGAGTAGTCAGGGTGTGCTACTACTGGAAATCTGGGCTGTTTTCACGAACCAGATTTGTTCTCAAAACCCTCTTGTTTCTGCGTCTTTCCAGTTGCTCTATGCCCATTCAGACAACACGCTTGTGTCAGTTGAAACTGATAGGAGCAAAGAATGAGCGTGTTGAAGACTTTGAACTTCGTCGCTGTGACCAAACGCAGCAATGACCCTACGATACTGCGTCGTGCTAAATTGGTCACGCAGTTACAGCAGCAGCGAGCACTGGCAAGCGATCCCATGTTCGTCGCAGTTACACAGCGATGGCGCAAAGGCGAGGATGGCGAGAAGCGATTGGTTGAAAGGCAGAAGCGTGTGAAACGCTGGTGGTATGTTGATCCCATTGGCAATTGTTATCTCACTATCAATTACGGCAGCAGGCGATTGGAACTGGACAAGGGCAAGTCAGCAATTGCGGTGGGTGGCAAAGACAATCTTGTTGCTACCATTGATGCTGTGATCGCAGCTGTTGAAGCTGGGGAACTGGACGCTGCTATCTCAGCAACGCAGAAGACAGGACAGAAGCCACGAGCACGAGCTGCTTGAAGTTCGTTACAAAACATTGAGAGGCATTGCTTTGATGGCTGTGCCTCTCTCCACAAGTCATGTCCGCATCTTTCCTCTCAACTCATCTCTATAATCCTCAACATCATCGTGCCCATAATACTGCTCAATCATTTTGGGACTGGTGCCCATCTGCTTCGCCAGTGCTTCCATTGTGGGACGAAGCCTGTGCTTCTGCGTCAGCGATCTTGTTGCGTAGGTATGTCTCAGACTTGTCAATGAATGGCGCTCATTGTTGTTTTGATATTCAAAGCCACATTCCTCCAGCAACAATCTGAACATCTTCTTGAATGATGCTATTGGAATGCCGCTGGGCATACTCATTATGCGTTCATTGGGATTGAGTATGGCAGGCTCGCCCTGTTGCTCAAGCCATTGCTGTCTGCGTCTTCCTATGCGAGCGATTGCTGCGATGGCGCTGTATCTCAGCACCATCTTTCTCGCACTCTTACGCTTGCCCACATATTCCAGTTTTAGATCGCCCTTGGTCCAATCCATATTGCGCCAAGTCATTCTGTGAAGTTCATCCACACGCAGTCCGCTGTTTGCCATTATGATGATGGCGTCCAGCAACAGGCGTCTATTATTGATGGTGTGCCTGCTGGTGGCTACTGCCTGTGCTTCTTTGATCCTGTGCTTGGCTTGCTTGATGAGCCTGCCATATTCTTCGGGGGTGAAATGGCGTCTGCGTCTCACAGTCTGTGATTGGTTGATGTAGGGAACGATGACCTTTTCTGGCAACCACTTCTGCATGACAGCGAAATTGAGCAGTTGCCGCAGCACAGTGTTCTCTCTGTTCAGCGTCTGGGGCAGTGGCTGGCGTTCTTTCTTATTGCGACGCTCAACCAAATAATCGCTGACCATCCCATCAGTGATCTTCCTGATGTCTCTCAAGTCCCCAAAGTAGGGAACGAGATGGCGTTCAATGGTGTCTCTGTAGAACCTGAACTTGTTGTCCCCAATGACGGTCTTGAGAAAGTTTTCCGTCAGGTTGTTGAAACTGATGCGTTGGAACTTGATGCCCAGTTCCACCCTCTGCCTCAGTAGGAAGAACCACTCCAATGCTGCGATTGTGGCTTGCCGCTCGTCTGCGGTGCCTGTGCTTTTGCGGAGATAGGTGTTTCTGAGTTGGCAGGCTGCTTGCCAGTTGGGGGAGGTGGAGATGCGTTTGAGATACAAGCCCTCAATGATCAAAACGGTTTTTGCGTCAGCCTTGCGCCCCACGCAGCCCTCAAATTTGTTCAGCGTTGAACACGCTCCCTCATAATGTTTGCGGAAAGTCAGCGTTATGGGCAAGCGTTGCTGCCGCTGCGAAATTTGGGGTTGGCTGCTTATGTCGTTGAAATTCTTGATCTGAGTGTTTCTTTTTTAGAAAAATAATTATTTCGCAGACTTCGCACGATGTCTCAGCGTCAGGCACTCTCGCCTAATGTGCGAGCAAACTGACGAGCAGCGTTAAGCCATTGTAGCAGCAGGGATTTTATATTGTCAGTAATGGTGGGCGCGACAGGGATTGAACCTGTGACCCCTCCCGTGTGAAGGGAGTGCTCTCCCGCTGAGCTACGCGCCCGAGGCTCGGCCTCGATGGGCTTCGTTTAGGCAGCGTGGCGGCGCAAGTCAAGGGCGGCCTGTCAGAACGCCGCCAAACGCTCCGCCATCGCGCTCTTCAGCCCGCCAAAGCCGGAGAAAGCTGCTCTACCGCGTCCCACAGGCTCTCGAAATGAGAAATGATGCGATCGGGGCCCAGTTCGCTGACATGGACCTCGGTATAGCCGAAATCGACCGCCACCACCGGCACGCCCGCCGCTTTGGCGGTGTCTATGTCGGTTTTCGAGTCGCCCACCATCACCGTGCGCGCGGCCGCGCCGCCGGCTTTTTCGATGGTGGAGAGCAGGGCGCGGGGATCGGGCTTCCACCAGGCGAAGGTGTCCTGGCCGCAGATGGCGCGGAAGCGGTCCGCCACGCCCAGCGCCTTCAGAAGCTTCACCGATGGCTGCTCGATCTTGTTGGTGCAGACCGCGAAGGCGAAGCCCGCCGCTTCGAAACGGTCGAGGGCTCGCTCGACGCCTGGAAACAGCCGCGAATGAACCGCTATATTGGCTTCGTAATAATCGAGAAATGTCTGGAACAGCTCCTCGAGCCGCGCAGGCGAAACGCTCGCTCCCGCATTTTCAAATCCGCGCCGGATCAGGACGCGCGCGCCCAGCCCCACCAGTCGCCGCGCGTCCGCATCCTGCACCGCAGGCAGGCCCTCCGCGATCAGGATGTAATTCAAGGTCGCGAGCAGGTCGCCAGCCGTGTCGGCGAGCGTGCCGTCGAGATCGAAGACGATGAGGGGAGCGGGCAGGGACATGAAAGAGGCCGGGGCGCGAGGGGAAGCGTGACTGCGCCATGGGGTAGCGGCGAATGGGCGCCGGATCAAGCCGATCTGGTGTAAGCTTTGGCGCGATTCGTCGTGTGTGAGGTTCGCCATGCATAAGCTGCTGCTTAACGTCGGTTTCGCCCTTGCTTTTTGTGCGCCGGGCGCCACTGCGGCGCTCGCCGCCAATTTCGAGTTTCTGGCGGCTCCCCAGACCGATCTCAACCGCGTCTATCGGCTGGACAAGGCCACGGGCGAGATCGCGGCCTGTCAGTATGGCTTGAAAGAGGGAACGGTGGGCGTGACCCTGTGCTATCAGCCCGGCGAGGGGGCCACCGCGCAAAGCCCCAGCGAATACGGCCTCGTCTCCTCTCGCCACGAGCGGGAGGCCGGAATCTTCCGGGTCGATCTGCGCACCGGCGCCATGTCGATCTGCTATGTGCTGAATGACATGGTCGTCTGCACCCCCCAGGGAAAATGATCGCCCGGAAGGCCGCCTGGGTTGAATTGCTTTTTGCGGGCGGGTTCGCTACCCCACGATTGTCCTGATCTTTTGGCTCCAACCCATCGGCCCCCATGTCCGACGCTATTGAGAACGCCAAACGCCTCGCCGCCGCCCGCGCGGCCGATCTCGTGCGCCCTGGCATGCGGCTGGGGCTTGGCACAGGGTCGACCGCCCGCCATTTCGTCGATCTGGTGGGGGCCAAGGTGCGCGCTGGCATGGATGTCATCTGCGTGCCCACCTCGGAGGCGACGCGCCTTCAGGCGCAGGCCCTTGGCGTGCCCCTGACCACGCTTGACGATACGCCGGAGCTTGACCTCACCGTCGATGGCGCGGACGAGTTTGATCCGGCGCTCAATCTCGTCAAGGGCGGCGGCGGCGCCTTGCTGCGCGAAAAGATCGTGGCGGCGGCTTCGGCCCGCATGATCGTCATCACCGACCGCTCGAAGCAGGTGGATCGGCTGGGGCGGTTTCCGCTGCCTGTGGAGATCGTGCCCTTCGGGCTCGAGGCGACGCGACAGCTCATCACGAAACTCGCGGGGCAGGTGGGCTGCACGGGCGCCATCCGTCTGCGCCATGACGCGGCAGGCCATGTTTTCGTCACCGATGGCGGCCACTACATCCTCGACTGCGCCTTTGGCGCGATTCCCGATGCGCCGGGGCTCGCCGAAGCGCTCGTGTCGGCGCCCGGCGTCGTCGAGCACGGGCTGTTCATTGGCATGGCCAAAGCCATCATCGTGGCTGACGCCGCTGGCGTGGAAATTTTGGGCGACCTCAGCTGAGGCGATGCCCGTTAAGGAGCGACTTTGATGATCAGACTTCCCTTGCGCCTTGCCGGCGCCTTTCTCGCGACCGCCTTGGCAAGCGCCTTGAGCTGCGCCCCAGTGAGCGCCCAGACGGCGCCCTTGCCTTCGGGTTCCTTCATGCCGACGCCCGCGCCTGCCGGGCCCACCGCTGCCCACCTTGCCGCCGCGCGACAATTGGTCGTCGCCTCCGGCCTCTCGCGGGCTTTCGCCGGAGTGGTTCCGGAGCTGATGGGTAAGCTCAATGCGAACTTCGGCCAGACCCGCCCCGAGATCGCGAAAGATCTCAAGGCGACGCTGGACGCCTTGCAGCCGGAGCTGTCGCTTTACACCGATGAGATGATCGATTTCGCCGGGCGTGTTTACACCACCACCCTCAGCGAGCAGGAGTGCAAGGACGCGCTGGCGTTTTTCAACTCCCCCATCGGCAAGAAATATGTGGACTCGCAACCCGCGATCTTCGGCAGCCTTGGCCCGGCGATGGGCGACTGGAGCAAATCCGTCTCGGTGCGGATGATGGACCGCGTGCGCGCGGAGATGAAGAAAAAGGGCCTCGATCTGTGAGCCCACGCTCCGAGCCTGTGACCCGGACCTGAAAGGCGAGCTTCGATGAGCGAATATGATGTCGATCTTTTCGTGATCGGGGCTGGTTCCGGCGGCGTGCGCGCCGGGCGCATCGCGGCGGGTTATGGCGCCAAGGTCATGGTGGCCGAGGAGTTCCGCATTGGCGGAACCTGCGTCATCAGAGGCTGCGTGCCGAAGAAACTCTACGCCTATGCCAGCCGCTTCGCCGATGATTTCGAAGATGCGGCGGGCTATGGCTGGACCATCCCGCAAAAGCCGGTCTTCGACTGGTCGAAGCTGGTGAGCGCGAAGGAAAAAGAGATCACCCGCCTGTCGGGCCTTTACAGCGCCAATCTGGGACGCGCGGGCGTCGAGATCGTGCAGAGCCGGGCCGAAGTCATCGGCCCCAACCGCGTGAAGCTGCTGGCGGACGGGCGCGAAATCACAGCGAAATATATTCTCGTCGCCACCGGCGGCTCGCCGGTGATGGAGCCCGCGATTCCGGGTGTGGACCATTGCGTCACCTCCAACGAGGTGTTCGATCTGAAGGTCTTCCCCAAGCGTCTCTTCGTCGTGGGCGGCGGTTACATCGCGGTGGAGTTCGCGAGCGTCTTCGCGCGGCTGGGAAGCGAGGTCCATCAGGCCATGCGCGCCGACAATGTGTTGCGCGGCTTCGACGCCGACATGCGCGATGGCGTGCGCGACGCGCTGACCCATGCGGGTGTGCGGTTCCATTTCGGCGCCTTGCCGACGAAAATCGAGAAAGTCGCCGAAGGCTTCCGCGTGACCCTCAGCATGGGCGGCGCGCTGGAGGTCGATCAGGTGCTGCTGGCCACGGGCCGCAGGCCTCACACCAAGGGGCTCGGCCTTGAGAGCGCGGGCGTGGAGCTGGATCGCGCGGGCGCGGTGAAGGTCGACGCCCATTCGCGCAGCAACGTCCCCTCCATCTACGCGGTGGGCGATGTGACCAACCGCGTGAATCTCACCCCCGTCGCCATCCGCGAGGGCCACGCCTTCGCCGATACGGTCTTCGGCGGCAAGGAGGTCGTGGTGGGGTATGAGGCGATCGCGACGGCGGTCTTCACGACGCCGGAAATCGGCACGGTGGGCATGGGCGAGGAGGAGGCCCGCGCCGCCTTCGACATTGTCGACATCTACAGCGCCAGCTTCCGCCCCATGAAGGCGACCCTCTCGGGCCGCGCGGAAAAGACGATCATGAAGATCGTGGTGGACGGAACCACCGACAAGGTGCTCGGCGTCCATATCCTGGGCCATGACGCGGGCGAAATGGCGCAACTGCTCGGAATCACCGTCAAAATGGGCGCCACCAAGGCCGACTTCGACGCGACCATGGCGGTGCATCCCACAGCGGCCGAGGAGCTGGTGACCATGCGGACGCGCAGCGCAAGGTTTGAGCGGTAGAGGCGCGGACGAACGGGAGCCGAGCCTTCCTGCGCGGCGACCAAATTTCGCGGTGATGGGTTGGGCTGGCCGGTTATAGCGATTGGCCCGACGCCCCGCCTGTTCTGGCGCGCCAGGATCCTTGAGATTCGCCCCCGATTCAAGGATCGAAAAAGGCGCCCGATTTGACATCGAGCGCCTTAAATGTCCGTCGCTGGAGCGGCCTCCGATCATGATGTACCGAACCCGGGAGGGACGACGTCCCGTCGTCCACATCGGGCAGGGCGACGTCCCGTCGCCCTGGTTCCCCACGAATGGTCGGCCTCCGGCGCGTCGTCATGGGGACGATGAGGACGTCGTGTGGTGAGGGCGACGAGACGTCGCCCCTCCCGTGTTCGTCATGTCATGCTGTCGCCAGTTCCATGCAAATTGATCGGATACCGCTTTAGGGCGCTTTTCCCAGACGCCCCGTTTGACCTAGCGGCCCATCACCAGCATCTGGAATGAGCCGTCTTTTGGCGTCGGCCGTCCGCCACCGCCCTTCGGCTTGGACGGGTCTGGCTCGGCCGCCATCAGATACAGACGCCCGTCCGCGTCAATGGCGCCGGTGCGTGCGAGAGGCGCGGTTTTCAAAGATTGAAGTTTTGAAATCTTCTTCGGATTTTTGACATCAATGACTTCGAGAACGCCATCTTCGCCGCAGGGCATGAACGCGACCTGATTTTTTGGATCATAGATGACGGAATCGGCGCCATTTCCGATGGGTATGGAGGCGAGTTCGCGGCCCGAGGCGGGATCGAGCACTTTTGCGACGCCGTTTCCACACGAGGCGATCAGGACTTTCGACTTCGTGGCATATGCGTTGGCCCCAACGCCGTATCCGACGTTCACATAAAAGGCGTCGCCGGCGGCGATCATCGGTAAATTGATCTGCACCGTGGAATTGACCGCCCAGGACGCATAAGACTGATTGCCTGTTTGAGCCCCGAGCGAATTATAAGTCCCAACCGAGTTGTTGCCGGTCATGACGTTGAATTCGGCGCCGCCCCAGGCTCCCTCATTGCGAATGACGCCGATGAGGTCAATCCCGGTCGAGGGGGTCATGACGGACGTATTTGAAACTTGTACCGGAATCGTGAGGCCGGACGGCGTGGAAAAGCCGTTATTCGGCCCCGTATCGCTGCGGTCCTGGAGCGACACATTGGCTGTCCACCCACCGCCAAAGTGTTGGGTATAAGCGAGACCCTTGACGCCGTTCGTCCATCCAGCCGTGAAGTCGGCCGCGCCGCCAACGAAGGTTCCGGACGGCCATAGACCCGCCCATTCCGAACTCATGTTACCGAATGTAAAGCCGCCCCAGGTGACATAGGCGCGCTCAAGCGTGATGCCGGTCTTGCTGCCCGAACTAGCTTTGTAACTTGTGTCGAAGTTGTTGGCGGCGCCTTGTGAGCGATCACCAGAAGTGTTCGCCGCCCGAATCCGCACATAGGTGCGAGCATCCCCTAATTGGGTCGGCGTGCGGGAGTCGACATAAATGATGCCACGGGCCTCAAAACCATTTGTGTCTTGCAACGATGCGGACTGGGTCAGCGCACCGGTCGCAATGCTGTAAATGTTCCGACCTGGCGTGTACTGGGTTTCAAACCTTGCGGCTCCGCCGAGCCTTGTGCACGTATCAGTGCCCGGGACAGTGAAGAATCCGGATCCATATGCGTCGCAGATCTGCACATATTTGACGGGCGACGCTTTTCCGGAGGGCAGATCAGCCGCTGCGACGGACGTCGCGGCCACCGCCGCTCCAGCTATCAAGGACAGGTGATATGCATTGAAACCGAAGATGGATTTGCTATTTGTAATCATGCTTAGACCCCCCAAGGATTCCCCCGTTGGGTAATTGCTAAGCTAAAGTTGAAAGTCTGTCCATGCCCTTGGGGAAGGGTGTGACGTTTTTTTAACCAAATTCAGGCGGAAGATTGCGACGCGTCCAAAGCGCGTTTTGAGGTTCACGGCTCTGCGCACCAGTCGCAAATCTCCCCGTTCTCATGTATAAGCCCATTTTTACGCGGCTCCGCAGGTCAAGCTTGGCTGCGTCAAACGGTTTTTGGAGAGCGAACCATGCCCGCCTGGACACCCGATAGCTGGAGAGGCAAGCCCATCCAGCAGGCGCCCGTCTATCCCGATCTCGGCGCGCTCGGCGATGTGGAGCGGCAGCTTGGCGGCTTTCCGCCGCTCGTTTTCGCGGGCGAGGCGCGCAAGCTCAAGCGCACCCTGGCGAAGGTCTCCATGGGGGAGGGCTTCCTGCTTCAGGGGGGCGATTGCGCCGAGAGCTTCGCCGAACATTCGGCTGACAACATCCGCGATTTCTTCCGCGTTTTCTTGCAGATGGCGGTCGTGCTGACCTTTGGCGCGGCGCTGCCGGTGGTCAAGGTGGGGCGCGTGGCGGGCCAGTTCGCCAAGCCCCGCACCAACCCGACCGAGACCTTCGAAGGTATGGAACTGCCGATCTATCGGGGCGACATCATCAACGACAGCGGCTATTCGCTGAAGTCCCGCACGCCCGATCCGACGCGCCAGTTGGAAGCCTATCGCCAGTCGGCGGCGACGCTGAACCTTCTGCGCGCTTTCGCCTGGGGCGGCTACGCCAATCTCGCCAACGCCCATCGCTGGATGCTTGGCTTCGTGAACGACAGCCCCCAGTCCGGCCGTTATCAGGAATTGGCCGACCGCATCACCGAGACGCTGGGCTTCATGCGCGCCATCGGCCTTGACGCCGAGGAGCATCAGGAGCTGAGCCGGACGGATTTCTACACCTCCCACGAGGCGCTGCTGCTGGGCTATGAACAGTCCCTGACGCGCGTCGATTCCACCTCCGGGGATCACTACGCCACGTCCGGCCATATGATCTGGATCGGCGACCGCACCCGCCAATTTGATCACGCCCATGTGGAATATTGTCGTGGCGTCAAGAATCCGCTCGGCCTCAAATGCGGCCCCTCGATCAAGCCTGACGATCTGTTGCGCCTGATCGACATCCTTAACCCCTCCAACGAGGCGGGGCGCCTGACGCTGATCGCCCGCTTTGGCTCGGAGAAGGTCGGCGATGGCCTGCCCGCGCTGGTGCGCGCGGTGAAGCGGGAGGGACGCGCGGTGGTGTGGTCCTGCGATCCGATGCACGGCAACACGATTTCGGCGGGCGGCTTCAAGACCCGCCCCTTCGACCGCATCATGAGCGAGATCCGCACCTTCTTCGCGGTGCATCAGGCTGAGGGCACTTATGCGGGCGGCGTGCATCTGGAGATGACTGGCAAGAACGTCACGGAATGCACGGGCGGCGCCCGCGCCATTTCGGAAGGCGACCTGTCGTCGCGCTACCACACCTTCTGCGATCCGCGCCTGAATGCGGAACAGGCCATCGAAGTGGCCTTCCTCATTGCGCAATTGCTCAAGGACGAGCGCGGCCACGCGCTGCCCAAGGAGGCGGCCGCCGAATAGTCGGGCTTGATCCTGCGCCATGCGATGGACGGGGCGGCGGGCTTTGGGGGCGGGATTGAGGCGGATCTGCAAGGCCTTTCTTTATTCCTGCGCGGGCTTCGCCTTTGGCCTGCGCACGGAGCGGGCGATCAAGCAGGAATTCATCCTGCTGGTCGCGGGCTCGCCGCTCGCGCTATGGATCGGCTCCGGCCTCCAGGAGCGTCTGACGCTGGTTCTGGCGCTAATGGCTGTGCTTTGCATCGAATTCCTCAACACGGCCATCGAGAAGCTCTGCGATCACGTGACGCCCGACCGGCACGAAGCCATCAAGGCGATCAAGGATATGGCCTCCGCCGCCTGCCTATGCGCGCAGCTCGGGGCAGGGTTGATCTGGCTCACGCTTCTCGTCGCCCGCCTCAGCTTATAAAAGACCAGCGCATGCTCGCGCCCGATGGATGAAGTCATGACCCGTTTTCCCGCCGTCTATGTCTCCCATGGCTCGCCCATGGTCATCCTCAACAACACCGTGGCGACGGAGTTTCTGCGCGGCTATGGCCGGGAGCTTGGCAAGCCGAAGGCGATCCTCATCGCCACGGCCCATTTCGAGACGCGCGCCCCCGCGCTCTCGGCGGATGCGCACCCCGCCATGATCTACGATTTCGGCGGCTTCCCCAAGGCGCTGTTCGAAATGACCTATCCCGCGCCGGGCGACCCCGCGTTGGCGCAGCGCGCGGCGGGCCTGCTGGAGGCGGCGGGCATCAAGGCCTATCCGGTGGAGGGGCGCGGCTATGACCACGGCACATGGGCGCCCTTGAAGCTCATGTATCCCGACGCCGACATTCCCGTCGTGCAGCTCTCCGTGCAGCCGCATATGGGCGGCGCCCATCATGTGGCCATGGGGCAGGCGCTGGCGCCGCTGCGCGATGAAGGCGTGCTGGTGATGGGCTCGGGCAGCATGACCCATAATCTCTACGAACTGAACCGCGACAACATCGCCGGTCCCGCGCCCGATTGGGTGAAGAGCTTTGGCGAATGGGCGCATGAGGCCATCGAAGCCGGCCGCACGGACGACATCGCCCACTGGGACCAACGCGCCCCCTTCGCCCGCCAGAACCACCCCAGCCCCGAACATTTCCTGCCGCTGCCCTTCGCCATGGGCGCCGCAGGCCCCGGCGCCAAGGGACGGCGGGTGCATACGAGCTGCGAATATGGCGTGCTGATGATGGACGCCTACGCGTTTGATTAAAGCGCTTGGGATTGAAGCGGCCCCGTTGCCGCCCCCTTCCGCCCGCGCTAAACCAAGCGCATGAACACGAACCATCGTCCCGCCGACCGCCTCGTCCTTGCACTCGCGCAACTGGGTTGCACGGTGGGCGATATCGAGGGCAATGCGGCGCGGGTCAGGGCCGCCCGCGCTGAGGCCGCCGCGCAAGGCGCCGACCTCGTCATGTTCAGCGAGCTGTTTCTGGCGGGCTATCCGCCGGAAGATCTGGTGCTGAAGCCCGCCTTTCAGGAGGCCTGCCGCACGGCCGCCGAGGCTTTGGCGCGCGAGACCGCCGATGGCGGCCCGGCTGTGCTGGTGGGCCTGCCCTGGGTCGAGGGCGGGCTTTGCTACAACGCTTATGCGCTGCTGGATGGCGGGCGCATCGAGGCGGTGCGGTTCAAGGTCGATCTGCCCAATTACGGCGTCTTCGATGAAAAGCGCGTCTTCGCCAAGGGCCCGCTGCCCGGCCCCGTGTCCTTTCGCGGCGTGCGGCTGGGCCTGCCGATCTGCGAGGACATCTGGGCCGAGGAGGTGGTGGAATGCCTCGCCGAGACCGGCGCCGAACTCCTGCTCACCCCCAACGGCTCGCCCTATTGGCGCGGCAAGCACGACGAGCGCATCCAGATCGCCTGCGCGCGGGTGGTGGAGGCGGGTCTGCCCATGGCCTATCTCAACCAGATCGGCGGGCAGGACGAGCTGGTCTTCGACGGCGGCTCCTTCGTGCTCAACGCCGATTGCGCGCTGGCGGCGCAGCTGCCCGCCATGAGCGAGACCCTCGCGCTGACCCACTGGGAGCGTCGCCCCGATGGCTGGGCCTGCACGGATGGCCCGCGCGCGCTGGTGGTCGAGGGCGATCAGGCGGACTATGCGGCCTGCGTGCTGGGCCTGCGCGATTATGTGAACAAGAACGGCTTTCCCGGCGTCATCATGGGCTTGTCGGGCGGCGTCGATTCCGCCCTTTGCGCGGCCATGGCGGTGGACGCCTTGGGGCCGGAGCGCGTCCATTGCGTGATGCTGCCCTATAAATTCACCTCGGGCGAATCCCTCGACGATGCGCAGGCCTGCGCGGCGGCCTTGGGGCTGCGCTACGACACCCTGCCCATCGCCCCTGCGGTGGAGGGGCTGGAGGCGGTGCTGGCGCCTTTGTTCGCGGGCCGTCCGCGCGACACGACGGAAGAGAATCTGCAAAGCCGCGCGCGCGGCACGCTGCTGATGTCGATCTCCAACAAATTCGGCCCCATGCTCGTCACGACGGGCAACAAGTCGGAGATGAGCGTGGGCTACGCCACCATCTATGGCGACATGAACGGCGGGTTCAATCCCATCAAGGATCTCTACAAGATGCAGGTCTTCCGCCTGTGCCATCTGCGCAATGGGTGGAAGCCAGAGGGCGCCATGGGGCCGGAGGGCGAGGTCATTCCGGTGAACATCATCGTGAAGCCCCCCTCCGCCGAATTGCGCGAGAACCAGAAGGACGAGGATTCGCTGCCCGCCTATGCGGTGCTGGACGATATTCTGGAATGTCTCGTCGAGAAGGAAATGCGCGTCTCCGATATCGTGGCGCGCGGTCATGAACTGGACGTGGTGAAGAAGGTGGAGCGCCTGCTCTATATCGCCGAATACAAGCGCCGCCAGGCCGCGCCCGGCGTGAAGGTGACGAAAAAGAACTTCGGCCGCGACCGCCGCTACCCCATCGTCAACCGCTTCCGCGACCCCGGCGCTGCGGCGCTGGCGCCGGACGCCTCGATTGCGCCGCGCAAGATCAGCGGTGGGGCGGAACGGTTCGAGGAGTAGGGGGCAGAAAATTGCCTGTATCGGCAAGCTCGCCTGATATCTCGGAAGAAGCAATTTTTTGATTTACCGGAGTGGACGTGAATGGGCGGTGGGCGGATTCTTTTTTTGGCGACCACACTATTTTTAGTGCAACCACTGATGGCGCTGGGGGCAGAGGCGGGCGCCGAATCCCCCGCCTTCCAGAAATGTATGGACGCCGTTGATCTTGGCGCATTGAAGATAACGCAATGGACGGCCTGTTATGAGAATGAACTGAAATGGCAAGACCGCAAATTGAACGCCGCCTACGCGAAAATTCTGAGGACGGCGTCGCCGAAACTCAAACAAGCTGTTCTTAAAGGCCAGCGGGCTTGGCTGGCATACCGGGATGCCTGGTGTTCCTATGAAGAAATCACGCCGGTCGCCCCAGGCGGGCGTGTGAACAGGGTTGCGTGTTTGGTCGAGGTTACGATCAAACAGATTGACAGATTGGAAAACAGCTCAGTAAATTAGCGGGTTACTTAATCTGACCGACAATTAATTTAACATACAAGCTGCGGTACAATCCCCAAACGCAGCAAGCCCATATCAGAAAAATAATTACTCCGAAGTTCAGCACAAATAGATCTCCACTGAAAATCGGCAAGTTCACCAATGCCGCGCCGAAAAACACAACACAAAACATTATCGGCAAGATGTCGAACCATGATGGCTGTTTCTTATGTTCCGTCAAAATTTCATGCATCGCATTATCTGGTTCGGCCTTTTTCGTCATTTTCGCTCGAACGAAATTAAATGCTGACCTAGATTCACATTCGAAGTGCAACACGGTTTAATGACTGACTGAAAAGTTCGTGTGGTGTTTTGAACGCCAGTCGTTTCCGGGGGCGATTATTCAACAAGTCTTCAATTTGAGCAAGTTCAGTATCTGTCACTGACGA
>CAIUWR010000091.1 GCA_903902915.1 uncultured Hyphomicrobiales bacterium
AGCGGTCGTTTTCGGGGGGTGGGGAGCGGTTCCTGCGGGGTTGGCTACCGGAGCCTGCCTCCCGGGCGATCATGCGCAAAAGGCGTGGTTCTTCGGCTGGCCGCCGGTGGACATGTCAAAAGGGGTTCCTCCCGCTGACGCTACGCCCAGTCACCCGCCCGTCCGGCACAACGACCGGTCTGAGCGATGACGCTCACAAACCTGAGGTGCGGAACTGGCGGGCTCACAGCCGTGAGCTCCAGCGCCGCATCAGGGCCTGCCGTTCCCCCTCCGCCAGAGGCTGGAGCGTGACGAGGCCCGGGCCAAGAGCGGGAGCGATGATCGAAGAATCCGCGCCGGGGGCGCCGCGAGGCGATCAACCCACACCCCATCAGCGCCGAAACGGCGCCCCCAGCCCCTCAAGGGGCGCGCATGCCCATCAACCCGGCGCGGTTTCGCGTGCGGGCCGCAGCCCTGTGGGCGGCCCTTCGACCAGAGGCGCGGGCTCGCTTTTGACGTGCCTTCCCGAAAAAAGACGATAAACTGAGCGTCGAAACCCATAGAGGTTCATCAGGGGAGGATTAATGACCGACCAGTTCAGTCCCATCAGCCGTCGCGATGTCTTGAGTCTGGGCGGCGCCGCCCTCGCAGCCTCCGCCTTTCCCATGCCAGCGATTGCGCAATCGCTGACCGAGCTGAACATTGGCTCGGCCAATTCCAGCAGCGACGTTTCGATCTTTCTGGCGGACAAGAAGGGCTGGTTCAGGCAGGAGGGCATCGCCATCAAGACCGCGACCTTCAACTCCGCCGCGAATATGGTGGCGCCGCTCGGCGCGGGCCAGCTCGACATTGGCGGCGGCTCGGTTTCGGCGGGCCTCTACAACGCCGTGTCGCGCGGCATCAAATTGCGCATCGTGGCCGACAAGGCTTCCTCGCAGCCGGGCTATGGCGTCAACAAATGCCTGATCGCCAAGCGCCATGTGGACAGCGGTCGCTACAAGGAGCTGAAGGATCTCAAGGGCATGAAGGTGGGCATGAACGGCCCGGGCAACAGCAGCTGGGGCAGCATGTGGGGCGCGCTGAAACTGGCGGGGCTGAAGCTTTCGGATGTCGAGACGGTGGACATGTCCTATCCCGACCATGTGCTCGCCTTTCAGAACAACTCCCTCGACGCCTCCTTCACCACCGAACCTTCGGGCACGCTGGCCATCATGAAGGGCCTCGCGGTGGAGGCGACGTCCGACGACAAGACGCGCCCCTATCACTCCATCGCGCAGATCCTGTTCTCGGAAAAGATGGCGAGCAATCGCGAGCTGGCGGTGCGCTTCATGCGCGCCTATCTGCGCGGCGCGCGCCATTACCACGGCGCCCTGAAGGACGGGCGGCTGGCGGGCGACAATGCGGAGGAGATCATTCAGGTTCTCACCGAATATACCCCGATCAAGGACGCTCAGGTCTATCGCACCATCGTGCCCAATGGCATCGACCCCGACGGCAAGGTCAATATCCCGACGCTCAAGGAGGATTACGACGTCTACAAGATGCAGGGCTGGATCGAGGGCGCCGCCACCGTCGAGGACGTGCTCGACATGTCCTTCGTCGAGGCGGCGGTGAAGGATCTTGGCCCCTACAAGCGGGGCTGATCACTTCGGCAGACGCGCCACCACAGCGCGGGCGCGGTCGCGGATCGCGCCCCAGTCGCCGCGCCGCACCTCGTCAATGGGCGCGAGCCAGGAGCCCCCGACCGCCGCCACATTGGGCAGGGCGAACCAGGCGTCGAGTTCAGCCTCCCTCGTGCCGCCCGTCGGCACAAAGCGCACATGCGGAAAGGGCGCATACATGGCCCGCAAGGCCTCCGGCCCGCCAAAGGCCATGGCGGGGAAGAACTTGACCACGTGAAAGCCCTGGGTGACCGCCAGCATGAGTTCCGAGGGGGTGGCGACCCCCGGCATGAAGGGCAGCGACCCGTGAGCGGCGGCCTCTAACAGCGCGGACGTCGCCACGGGGCTCACCGCCATGGGCGCCCCCGCATGGGCTGCGATGGACAGATCATGCGGGGTCAGCACATTGCCCGCGATGGGCACGGCGTGGGGAACGTGACGCTGGATCTCGCCAATGGCCTGCGCGGCGGCGGGCGTGCGCAGCGCCACCTCCATGACCGGCAGGCCGCCCTCCACCAGCGCCTGCGCCAGCGGAACCGCATGGTCCAGCCGCTCGATGGTGACGAGCGGCACGAGCCGGGCGGCGCCGAGAACGGCGAGGGGCATTTCGCTCTGGGAGATCACGGCGTCCTCCTTCAACTGTGTTGAGGAGATATGCCGCGGTCACCAATTGGCAACGGGCCAATCAGGCCTTGTGGCCTTCGTTCAATTGCCGGTGCTCGTTATCGCGCGAGCGCAGGTGTTCGGTGAAGCCCAGCGGCTTGGCGTCGATGAGCACGAAGACCATGCGGCAGACTTCGTCGTAGCGGTTGATCCAGGCGTGGTTGGTGCCCCGCTGCACCATCACGTCGCCCGGCCCCATGGTGACGGTCTGCCCATCGTCCAGCTCCATGTCGATCTTGCCGGAGAGAATGATGATGTAATCCACCGTCTCGGTGCGGTGCATGGTCGGATGATTGCCGGGCGGATATTCGGAGATCATGAAACGTGTGCCATTGACGGGCGGATAGGTGCCGAGCTGGCGGGCGCCCATGTCCTCGATGTCCTCGCCCACCGCCATGTCGAGGGGCATTTCATCGGAGCACCACATCAGCGTGGTGAACTGTCCGGGACGATTGCCCCGCACATTCTGCGCGGGACCATCAATCAGCACCTTGGCCTTGTTGGCGCTGTCATGGCCGGTGATGATGCGGCGGATCGGGGTTGGCTGGTTGGTCATTTCTGTTTCCTCTCACTGTTCACGCGGTTCGGGCCAATGAAGATCATGGCGATCCACAGCCACCTCGCCGCTCGCCCGCAGCCGCACCACATTGACGCTGCGCGCATAATCGGGAGAGCCCGAATAAAAGGCGGGCACGGCGCCGCAGCCGACCTGCACGGCGCGGTTCCAATGGCCGAGCGCGAGATAGTCGGCGCCGGTCGCCTTGATCTCGTCGTCGCCAATGAGCCAGGAGGCGCGCGGGCGCGTGCTGCGATCGGGCGCGGGCACATAATGACCATGCGCCATGGCCACATGCCAGCGGGCGCGGCGGGGGCGGATCGTCTCGAAAGGGATCATGTCGCCATAGTCGCGATGAGCGCGGCCCCAGACTTCAAGATCGAGATCGGGGAAATGGGCGGCCTCCTCATGGCGCACGCCAAGCACGTGGAGATTTTCAACCTGCGCCAACGCGGGCGTCAGCCACAGCGAATCCTCCACCGCAGGATCATGGTTGCCCGGCAGCAGCACAACCGGCACGCCCGCCTCGCGGATCAATTCGCCGACCCGCTCCACCAGAAACGTCGGAATCTTGTGGCAATCGAAGGTGTCGCCACAGAGCAGCACCACGTCGGCCTTGAGCGTGCGGGCGGCGTCGAGAACCCGCACCAGCGGCGTCGCCCCATCGCCGCCATGGGCGCGGGCGGTGTAATCATTATCGACGTGAACATCCGACGTATGGACGATGACGATGTCGCGACCCTCGGTCATGGCCTCTCCTCAAGCTTGGGGCGGGCGCAGCACGACCAGCGCATCGAGCGCGACGACGCCCCTGCCCTGCGCGCGCACCGCAATCGGATTGACGTCCACCGCCTCGATCACATCGCCCAGCTCGCAAGCGAGGCTACCCAGATTGACCATGGCCTGCGCCAAAGCCTCCGCATCGCAAGGCGGCGCGCCGCGATAGCCCGCGAGCAGTTGCGAGGCGCGGGTGAGCGCAATGGTCTGGCGGGCGCGGTCAAGCCCAAGGCCCGGCGGGGCGAAAGCGACATCCTTGAACAGCTCCAGCCAGACGCCGCCCATGCCCACCATGACCGCATGGCCCATCTCGGCGTCCCGATGCAGGCCAAGCACCATCTCGACGGCGCCGCTAACTTGCTCGGCGACGAGCACGCCCTCCAACGGCGCGCCCAGAGCAGCGCAGCGGGCGGCGATGAGCTGCGCGCCCTCGCGGACCGCGTTTTCATCGGAAAGGCCCAGCAACACCAGCCCCGCATCGCTCTTGTGCGGAACAGCGGCGGAGACACCCTTGAGCACGACGGGATAGCCGATTTTGGCGGCGGCGGAAGCAGCCTGCTCCGACGTCGCGACGACGACTTCCGAAGGGCCGCGCACGCCATAAGCAGCCAGCAGTTCTTTCGACTCCGCCTCGCTCAAAGCGGTCGGGCCACTCAGGGCCGCAGCCTTGGCCCGCCATTGCGCGACAAGGCCGGCGCGCTCTGGCGCAGGATCATGTGGCGTCAATGCAGGCGTGAGGCCGGAGGGAAGAATGCGCGCCACGGTGCGCAGGCTCTTGCCAACATCGCGCAGCCAAGGCAGATGCGCCATGCCCGCCCGCATGGACTGCATATAAGCGGTCTCCTGCAAGGTGACCGGCGCGAAAGCGGCCACCGGCTTGGTCGCCTGCGCGCCCACGAAAGCGTCCAACGCGGAAAGGTTTTTCACCTTGCGCTCGATGCCCGCCGCGCGCGGCAGCTCCTCGGCCATCAACAGAAGATCGACATTGGCGTCGTCATGCAGCGCGCGCACGCAAGCCATATATTCGTCGAGACGCAGAGTGCGCTTGCTGTCGAAGGGATTGGCGAGGGTGGCGTCGGCGAGGGTCTCGCGCATGCGGGTTTCCGTCGCAGGATCAAGCTGTGCGAATGGCACGCCATAAGTCTGCGCCGCATCGGTGGCCAGCGACTTCAACGCGCCGGAATTCGTCATGATGGCGACGCGCGGCCCCTTGGGGCGCGGCATGCGCGCCAGATAGGCGGCGGCCTCCACCATGTCTTCGAGCGTATCCACGCGCACGATGCCCACATCCCGCGCGAAAGCGTCGAAGACCTCGGTCGAGCCCGCCAGCGACCCCGTATGGGCGAGCGCCGCCTTGCGCGCCTCCTCCGACGCGCCCGCCTTCACCACGACGATGGTCTTGCCCTTGCGCCGCGCCTTGTCGGCGGCGGCGAGGAAGGCCGCGCCATCGGTGACGGATTCGATGTAGCAGGTGATGACGCGCAGATCGGGATCATCGGCGAGATGGTCGATATAATCGGCGAAGGTGAGGCCCGTCTGATTGCCGCAAGAGACCAGATAAGCCAGCGTCAGACCAGCATCCACAAGGCCCCGCGCGAAGGTCTGCGCGAGCATGCCGCTTTGGGTCAGCGCCGCCACGGCGCCCGGCGCCAGCGGCATGAGTTGTTCATCGGGAAAGGTGCAGAATTTCGAACGCCCCACCGCAAGCCCCATGCAATTGGGGCCGGTGGCGGCGATGGAATATCGGCGCAAGATCTCCTTCAGGCGCAGGGCGCGGGCGCGGCCTTCGGGATCGCCGCCTTCGCCAAAGCCCGCCGCATAAATGCTGGCGCTGCGCGCGCCCAGCTTGCCCGCAGCTTCCAGAATCTCCAGCGTCTGCTCCTTCGGCACGAACAGCGCGAGATGGTCCGGCGTCTCCGGCAGATCGGCGATCGTGGGATAGCAGCGCACCCCCCAGATCTCGTCGCGGCTGGGATTGACCGGATAGACCGCGCCCGCAAAGCCAAAGCGCGCCAGATTATCCCAGATGCGCGGCGCCCAATTGCGGTCGGACGCGCCTACAAGCACGACATTGCGCGGCGCCATCAGCGCCCCGATATTGGAGGAGAGGCTCACCGTTTATCCGTCCGTTGCAAGGGAAAGAGGGCGGGCGCACCAAAGCGCGCCCGCGACAAGAAAGCGCCCCGCTTATTTCTCTTCGGGACGCTGATAAGGACCAAGCCCCGGACGATAGGACTTCTCGTCGAGGAACTTCTTCATGCCCACCTTGTCGGCGATCTCCTTGTCGGCTCGCGCCAGGGAATCCTGCTTGGCGCCGAGATAATCGCGTGCGTCGTCGGCGCTCATGTGGCGCACCGCTCGCACGGCTTCCTTGGTGTAGCGCAGGACGGAAGGATTCAGCTTCTCCAGCTTGTTGGCGAATTCAAGCGTTTTGGCCCGCAGTTCATCGCGCGGAACCGCGAAATTGGCGAGGCCGATCTCCACCGCGCGCTTGCCGTCGAAGGGCTCGCCGGTGGCGGCGTAATACATGGCGTGCCGGGGCAGCATCATGTCCGTCAGGTTCCAGCTCACGATGCCGCCGGGCAGGATGCCCCAGTTGACTTCGGAAAGGCCAAAGGTCGCGTCTTCCGCCGTGATGGCGAAATCGCAGGCGCAGAGCTGCGTGAAGGCGCCGCCGAAGCAGAAGCCGTTGACCATGGCGATGGTGGGCTTGCTGAAACGGCTCAGCAATTCCCAGCGCCAGTTATGGCTGGCGGAGTTGGACTTCTTGCGCTCCGCCGGATTGTTCGCGGTCTCGCGGAAATAAAGCTTCAGATCCTGCCCCGCGCACCAGGCGTCGCCCGCGCCCGTCAACACCAGCACGCGCGTCTGCAAGTCGTCATCAAGCCACTTCAACGCGTCCTGCACATCGTAATGCAGGCCGGGGCTCATGGCGTTGCGCTTCTCGGGGCGATTGAGCACGAGGAAGGTCACGTGGCCTTCACGCTCGATCTTGATGTTCTCATATGTCTTGTCGGCCATGGTTTCCTCCGTTTGTTATTATCAGTCCGTGCAGCTGGCGATGAAGGCGAGGAGCGCTTGCGAAAACCTCTCGTCCTTCGTGCCAATGCCGCAAATGCAGGAAAAATGATTGTGGTCGTCAAGCCGCAGCAGCGGCGGCGGATGGCCGTCGCGCCTGGTCAGTGCCATGGCCATTTCGAAAGTCGGCGTGGCCAGACTGGTCGGATCGAATTCCGCCACGCTGAACAATACGGGAACCCTCGTGCCCGCCACATGGGAAAGCGCCGAGCGCCGCGCGAAGGTGGATTCATCCTCGCCGAAATACAGCGCCACATTGGGGCGCAGCTCCTCGGAGCGCAGCGCATAGAGGCCGCTCGAGAGCACTGCGCCCGCGACCTGTTCATGCCCCTTGAGAGCGGGGTCGAAGACATAGGATGCCACATGGGCCGCGCCCGCCGAATGGCCGAAAATGACGATACGTTCGTCATCGCCGCCAAGACGCGCCGCATTGGCTTTCACATGCGCAACAAGCTTCGCAAGATCTTCCGAACCCGCAGGCCAGGAGACTTCCGGCGACAGGCGATAATTGGCGGTGACGCAGACCATGCCCTTGCTGGCGAAGAACCGCCCCAGATTGCGGAAGAAGGCGCTGTCCTGCCGCTTGTCGCCGCCGGAAAACCCGCCGCCGGGAATGTAGATCACGATTGGCGCGCCCTTGAGGCCGGGCTTTGCATAGACATCGAATTGCTGGCGGGGATGCTCGCCATAGGCCTGATCGAGATGTTCGACCACGCCTTGCACCGGCTCGATCAGCGGGGCGAACATGGCCTTGCTGCGAAGGTTCATCTCGAGCGTCGCGCCCGGCCCCATTTGACGAATGGCGCGGCGGATCTCCTCTGGCATTGGCGACATGTCGTTTCCCCTGCGCACGCAAGAGGTCACCCGCGCGCGCACTCCCCTGAGATAGGATTTTGCGTTACGCTAGAGAGCAAGAGGGACCGGGTCAAGGCGAAGCGTCGGCCCGGACGCATCAAGGGAGCAAGCGACATGCGTGAGGCAGAAGACCGTCGGCAGATCCGCGATTGCATCGAAAGCTGGGCGATCTGGCGGGATTCCGGGGATTGGGCGAATTTCAGGACCTGCTGGCACGAAGGAGCGATCATGAACGCGACATGGTTTCAGGGGTCGTCGGATCAGTTCATCGAGAACGCCCGCAAATCCTTCGAAAAGGGCGGTCCGGCCTTCAGCGTGCATTTTCTGGGGGGAACGTCCATCGAGCTGCGCGGCTCCCGCGCGGTGGCCCAGACCAAGATGATGATCTCCTCGCGCGACGATCTCGATGGGGTGGCTTGCGACGTGGTCTGCACCGGGCGCTTCTTCGACCTGTTCGAAAAGCGCGAGGGGCGTTGGGCCATCGTCGAGCGCCAGCCCATCTATGAGAAGGACCGGCTCGACGCGCTTGATCCCGCGCAGTTCCCGGTCTTCGATCAGGCGATCCTGCACAGCTTTCCCGTGGGCTATCGGCATCTCGCCTATATCCAGACCAAGCGCGGCCTGCCGGTGAAGCCCACCATGCCGGGCCTGCGGGGGCCGGAAGTCGAGGCGCTGTATGAGCGCGGGCGGGCTTGGTTGGCCTAAGCGGTACGAATGGCATTGGGGAAGGCAAAAATGAAGAAATGGATGAAGAGCCTGTTGGCGGGCGTCGCTTTGGTTGCGGGCGCGCTCGCCCCGGCCTTTGCGGCAGGACCGACCGTGACCATCGGCATCAATTCGCTGACGGCGATCTACTGGCCGACCTATGTAGCCCGCGCCAAGGGCTTCTATACGAAGAACGGCATCGAGGCCGACATCATTATGACCGGCTCGCCGGTAAAGGCGGTACAGCAACTGATCGGCGGTTCGCTCGATATCGCCCATCCCACCCTCTACACCGCCGTGAACGCGCTGGCGCAGGGCGCGAAGTTCACGCTGGTGGGCTGCATCGTCAACACCCTGCCCTATTCCATGGTGGCGCGGCCCGAGATCAAGAGCGCAGCCGATCTCAAGGGCCAGACCGTGATGCTCGCCTTCAAGAGCGATCTGCAAACGCTGATGTGGCGCGACTGGCTGAAATCGAAGGGCGTGGATCCCGCTGGCGTCGACCAGATCTACGATCCGCAAGCGGCCAACCGCTATGCGGCGCTGGCCACGAAGAACGCTGCGGTGTCGCTGCTCAACGCGCCCTTCGATCTGCGCGCGGTGGCGGAAGGCAATCATGCGCTGATGGAGTTCGGCCCGCTTTCGCAGGGTTACGCCATGGCCGTGGTGGCGGCGCGGCCCGATTATCTGAAATCAAACCCCGCAGAGGTCCGCGCCTATCTCAAGGCGACGCAGCAGGCCATCGATTGGCTCTATGACCCCGCCAACAAGGCGGAAGCCATCGACATTCTGGCGCGCGACACCAAGCAGGACGCCGCCATCGCGGCGGCGACCTATGAAGACTATGTCGTGCATCAGAAACCCTATGACCGGGCGCTCGATCTGCCGGACTCGTTCCTGCAACGCACCCTCGCCTCGGCCATCGAGTTGGGCGATGCGCAAAAGGGACAGACGCTAGGCGTAGTGAAGGATCTGTCCTTCCGTCCGAACTGAGCCTCAACCGCCCGCAAGCGCCCGGCCATGGGCCGCGATTTTGCGGGCGACCTCGGCGTGATAGTCTTCGATGGGCTTGAAGCCGGGCGCGGCGCGGCAGAAGGCTTCCGCCTCCGCCATGACCTCGGCGGCGGGGCGCGAGAGGTCCAGCAGCTCGATGCAGGGCTGCGAAATATACCAGGGCGTGTCGCAAAACACCTCGACGCGATTGCCTTCGGGATCGCGGAAATAGAAGGCGAAGGCGTTGCCGTGATTTGTGCCGCGCATGTCATGCACGCCCGGCTCATCCTTCACCCGCCGCCAGACGGTCTGCACATCCTCGAGGCGCGGCACGCGGAAGGAAAGCTGGTTGACGTGGTTGAAGCCCGACAGGTCCGGGCGGCCCGACACCAGCGCCACCTGATGGTGATCGAGCGGATCCCAAGTCGTGAAGACAATATCCAGTCCGCGGACCACGCCCCGGTCCGTCTCAGTGAAGCCGAGCACGCGCGTGTAAAAATCCACCATGCGCGGCAGATCCACGCAATGCAGCCCCACATGGCTGAAGGAGAGCTTCACGGGAGCGGGCTTGAGATCGTCCATGTCGGTTCTCGCGTCAGGCGAAGCGCGGCAGGAGCCGCGCCGCATTGCCCCGCCCGATGGCGGTGAGATCGGCTTCGCTGAAAAGCCCGCATTCCGCAAGACCCTTCACATGTTCAGCCGCGTTGCGATAAGGAAAGTCGGTGCCGAACAGTAGTTGCGTGACAGGCGCCAGCTTCATCAGTGACGACAACGCATAGGGATTCGCCGACTGGGCGGTGTCGAAATGCAGCCGTGCAAGTTCCGGCAGCACACCATTGGGAATCTTCGCCGCCCCCTCCGGCGTGCGCGACTGCACTCCCGCCTGAAAGATGAAGCGCTCCACAAGAAATGGCATGGTCCCGCCCGCGTGAGAGAAAATCCAGCGGATGTCGGGGAAGCGATGCGTGGCGCCTGACAGCACGAGGCTGGCGATGGTGCGGGTGGTGTCCGTGCCATATTCGATCATGGCTTGCGGCGCCTCGGGCAGGAGATTGCCGCAGCAAGGCGAGCTGGTGGGATGCGTGTAGACCACGGCCTTGCGCCGATTCAGCTCCTCAAGCAGGGGCGTGAACTGCGGATGGCCAAGCCATCTGGAGTCATAATTGGTCCACATGTGGACACCATCGGCCTGCAACACATCCAGCGCATAAGCCGTCTCTTTCAGGGAGGCTTCGATATCGGGCAGGGGCAAAGTGGCGAATACGCCGAAGCGGCCCTTGTGATCGGCGGCCATGCGCGCGCCAAACTCGTTGCAATCGCGCGCGAGGGCGCGCGCCAGCTCGACATCGCCATACCAGACGCCCGGCGAGGGGATCGAGGTGATGGAGGTCTGGACGCCGCCCCGATCCATGTCCTCCAGCGACTTGGTCTTGTCGAGCACGCCAAGATTGGAGGGCAGGAGATTGCGTTCGCGCGCGGCGGCGGCGAAGCGGGGCGGCAGAAGATGGTGGTGAACATCGATGCGGCGCGGCGCCGTCTGGGCGGCCGCAGGGCCAATCAGAGCGGGCGCGCCCATGGCGGCGGCGGCCAGACCTTTCAGAAACCCGCGTCGCGGCAGCCCGCAGGCGCAACCCACCATGGCGCTTCGGGCGCCTTGCGCGATGAACGGACCTGAACGGACCATATGATTTGCCTCCCTTTTCTAAGCCGGAGGTTCCCAGAGCGGGCGCCGCCCGTCAAGCAGGCGACTGCAGCGGTTTGCAACGCTCCGCCACCCGGCCTATCCTTCCCCCATGAAAACACCGGAGGCGACGCCCGACGACAGACCCGCAGCCCGGCTGACGCGGGCCTTCGACTCTTGGATTCCTCCAGCGACGCAGGCGGTCTTCTTCGTTTCGGTCGGCTCGTTCCTGCTTGTGGTCATGGCGGCGGCGGTGAAGTCCATGGGCGACCGGCTTCCCAGCTTCGAGCTGCTGTTTTTCCGGTCTGGCATCGGGCTGCTCTTCGTGCTGCCAATCTTCATCCGCAATCCCCTGGAGCCCCTGCAAACGCAGCGGCCCATGATGCACCTGACGCGCGGCGCGCTGGGCGCGGTTGGCAATGGCTGCTTCTTCTGGACGATCACCCATATGCTGCTGGCTGATTCCATGGCCCTGCAATTCTCCCGGCCGTTGTTCATGATCCCGCTGGCGATCTTCTTTCTGGGCGAGCGCGTGCCCTTGAGCCGCACGATTGTCTCCATCGTCGGCTTTGCGGGGATCCTGCTTTATGCGCGCCCCTTCACCAGCGGCTTTGACGCCAACGCGGTTGTGGGCGCGATGGGCGCCTTCGGCGGCGCTCTGGTCGTGGTGAGCATCAAACAGCTCGCAAGGACCGAGAAGACCCGCGTGATCATGTTCTATTACGCCTTCTGGAACGCGGTCTTCGCGCTGATCCCCTCGCTCTTCATCTGGGTCTGGCCGGTGGGCTGGGAATGGGCCACGCTGACGCTGATCGGCTTTCTCGGCATTTCCGGCCAGTGGCTCATCACCACGGGCCTGACCAAGGGGGACGCCAGCGCTCTGGCGCCGCTCGACTATTCACGGATCGTCTATGCGGCGGCGCTCGGCTTCCTGCTGTTTGGAGAGATCCCGAGCGGCTGGAGTTTCGCGGGGATGGCGATTATTGTGGCCGCGTCGATTTATCTGGTGGTGACTGAAAAGAAGCGCGCCGCCTGAGCCGCGCGGGAGTGAGACATGGCGAAGATCGTTCTAGGCATGGTGAGTTCGCATGGACCTCTCCTCATTACGCCCCCCGAACTGTGGACGGGGCGGATCGAGGCGGATCGGCGCAACCCAGCCCTGTTCTACCGGGGCAAGACCTATGGCTTCGACGCCCTTGTGGAGGCGCGCGCCTCGGAAAATCTGGAGCCGGAGCTGGCGCTGGAGGTGCGCGCACGCCGCTTCGACGCCTGCCAGAAGGCCATCGCGGAAATGGGCCGGGCTTATGCGGGGGTTCGCCCCGACGTGACGATCATGATCGGCAACGACCAGATGGAAATCATGGGCGAGGACAACCAGCCCGCCTTCATGGTCTATTTCGGCGAGAACATGGACAATGTGCCCTTCAGCGAGGAGCAGAAGCAGCGCCTTGGCCCGGGCGTCGCGCTGGCTGAACCGAACCATCATCCCGCGCAGCGGCGCACCCATCCGGGCCATCCCGAATTGGCGCTGCATCTGATCGATAGCCTGATGGATCAGGGCTTCGATCTCGCCACCTCGAACCATCTGCCCGAGCGCCGCGAATCGCGCCTCACCGGCCTGCCCCACGCCTTCGGCTATTATTACCAGCGCATCATGGACAATGATCCCCCGACCGTGCCGGTGTTCATCAACACATTCTACCCGCCCAACCAGCCGCGCATCGCCCGCTGCCATGCGCTGGGAACAGCCATCGCAACAGCGGTCGAGAGCTGGGACAAGGATCTGCGCGTGGCCATTCTGGGCTCGGGCGGCATGACCCATTTCGTGGTGGATGAACCTTTCGACCGGCGCTTCCTCGCGGCCTTTCAGCAGGAAGAGTCGACGGACCTCTTCTCCCTGCCAGAGGACCTGTTCCACTCGGGCAATTCGGAGCTGAAGAACTGGGTGCCCGTGCGCGCCGCCATGCAGCACGCGGGCCTGCCCTTCACCCTGCTTGATTATCAGCCGCTCTATCGCTCCATGGCGGGCACTGGCAGCGGCATGGGATTTGGCTATTGGAAGTGACGGCTTCTATTTCCGCAGCATGATCAGCTCGACCTCACCGACCTTGATGAAGCCGAATGCGTAGACGGAGGCCGTGTTGCGCACGGTTTTCGCGTCGACCTTTTCCAGCCGGTCGCGGAAGGAAAGATCATGACCACCGATACGCGCGGTATAGCCGAGCAACACGGCGCCATCGGCCGAGGTGGTGATCGCGGCGGGCTCGCTGACGTCTTCGCGCAGGCCCGACCATGTATCCACCCCGGTCTTCGTGAAGACCCAGGTTTTTTGGTCCTTCTCACCGTCCGAATAGACGAAATCCTCCCGCAAGCGCAAAACCTTGCCGTCGAAAGTTCCCTTCATTTTCACGGCGAGGCCACGCTCGGAACCGGTCCAGCTGTTGCGGAACCGTCCTTCCGCGACAAGCGGTCCCTTGAAGAACTTTTCGAGCCGCAAGGGCTCCGCCTGCGCACTCGCCCCAACAAGATACTGGCACAGGGCCGTAAGAGCCATGAAAACAAATTTGCGTGACGACATGGATGGCTCCGGTTCTGCGCTAAGCCCTAGATACGCATGAGCTGCCTCGATGGACCAATGCCGACAGTGAGGCGCAAGTGATTTGACACCGTGATTTTAGCCGCCTAGCAAATGCCATGGGTAATCGGAAAACCTTGATGCTGGATCGACGTCGCTTCCTAGGCGTCGCTTGCGCGAGCCTGTATGCGCCCGATCCAGCGGCGGCCAACATTCCTGCGGCTGAAGGCGGACGGCTCGCTTTCTCCGTCCGTCGCGAGGGGAGCGAGATCGGCGCACATGTGGTGACATTCGCCCGCGAGGGGGATGTCCGGACGATTGAGGTCTCGATTGACCTCGTCGTCAAGCTGGGACCGGTGCCGGTGTTCCGCTACCAACATCGAGCCACGGTGACCTTGCCCCCGGGGTTTAATCCAGTTTGAAGTTCGTTCTGGCCCAGCTTGAGGACCAGAACATGAAGCGTAGTAGGTTTTCTGAAGAGCAAATCATAGCCATCCTGAAGGAGCACGAGGCAGGCCTTCCGGTGGCTG
>CAIUWR010000092.1 GCA_903902915.1 uncultured Hyphomicrobiales bacterium
CAGACCGGCGGTTCGGCCGCCAACGGCAACGCCACCTACGACTCGACCACCGGCTGGAACCTCAACGCCGCCTTCACCCACTACTGGGCGGCCCAGTGGCGTTCCAACTTCTCGGCTGGCTACGTTTCGCTCAGCACGCCGACATCGACCGTCGCCTCCACCTGGGGCAGCGCCAAGATGTGGGAAGTTACTGGCGGCGTGATCTACTCGCCCGTCAAGGATCTGGATATCGGTCTTGAGGTTCAGTACGCGAACCTGAAGAACACCATGCAGAACCCGGCTGCGGCGTTCGTCACCGCTGGTTCGCCCGGCCTGAACGTCAACAACTTCACCACCAAGCTGCGCGTCGAGCGCTCCTTCTGATCCATCCTTTTGGATGATCCGCTACAGGCCCCGGCGCGCAAGCGCCGGGGTTTTTCGTTATGCGTCAGCGTGGCTATCCGCTTGAAACGAAGCGATTATGCCTTTAGGGTTGGCGTTCGAGGGTCGTTGTCTGGACATTCGCCCATTCGCGGGAGCGCGCAGGTTTGAACGACAAGACCGACATGATGGCGTCCGCCCGGTTCGCCTCCCGATTCTTCAGGATCATGATCAGCCTGAAGGGCCGTTTCGGCGTTGAATTTGACGAAATCGTCATTTTCTTCGGCTTGGGACGCCTCAACTTCGACCCCACCCAGGGGCCGATGATGTTCATCAAGCCGATCAATATCCTGTCGCTGTCCGAATTTCTCGTGGTTCCCCGCGAGACCTTGCGGCGCAAGCTGTTGCGTCTGGAGGAGAAGGAACTCGTCCAGCGCACCAGCTATGGCTATGTAGTCAAGGATGTCGCCTCTTGGCGGCGCCTCGCTGACGCTGGCCAGCAAGGCGCCGACGCGGACGTCTGATCGGATCAGTATCCGAACTGCTCGCGCAAGATTCGCTCGTCCAGGGAATGGCCAGGGTCGTGCAAAAGCACGAGGCCCGCGCCATGATCCATGGCGATTTCGACGCGCGCCACGTCCCGGGTCTCGAAATGATCGGCCACTGCGGCCACCGGCCGCTTGTCGGCTTCCAGAATTTCGATGATGACCGTCGCCTTGTCAGGCAACAACGCGCCGCGCCAACGCCTTGGCCGAAACGCCGAAATGGGCGTCAGCGCCATGAGGGGCGCGTCGAGGGGCAAGATCGGTCCATTGGCGGAGAGATTATAGGCAGTCGAACCTGCCGGCGTGGCGACGAGAACCCCATCGGCCACCAACTCGCCCAAACGCTCGACGCCATCGATGGAAATCCGCATTTTCGCCGCCTGATAGGACTGGCGCAAAAGGGAGACTTCATTGATCGCGCGGGCGATTTCCGTCCGGCCATCCACCGTGGTCGCCCGCATGATGAGCGGATGGATGAGCGAGGCGTGGGCGGCGCCGATTCGCTCGCGCAGGCCCGCCTCATGATATTCGTTCATCAGAAAGCCGACAGAACCACGGTTCATGCCATAGATCGGCTTATAGGCGCCCATGAAGCGATGCAGGGTCTGGAGCATCAGCCCATCGCCCCCCAAAGCCACCACCACGTCCGCCTCTTCGGGGGCGACGTCCCCATAGGCCTTGCGCAACCGCCCAAGCGCCTTTTCCGCCTCGGGAGTGCCGGAGGAAAGGAAGGCGATCTTGTCCAGAGAGTGTCTCAGCCCGTTCGAAGGTGACATGGATTCATCCGAAGGCGTCAGGGACCCTATCCGCTTCATAGCTGTTTCAAGCGCCGTGCGGAAGAGCTTCGCAATAGACAAACCGGCGCCGGAAAGCAGAATTCCGTCCTCATCACATTGATGAAGATCAATAGAGCTGTTTGCGACCGTCTGAAAATGATAGATTTGTCGGCAGGATCGCAACAGCTCAACTGAAGGCACTCCATGCTTGATGTCCAGGCCCCGGACGCTCCCCTTACGCTTTGCCCAAACAGCAACGCCAGCAGCGAATGCGCGCACTGCAAGGTCAGAGCCCTCAGCGTTTGTTCCGCCCTTGAGGCGGAAGAATTGGCGGCTCTGGACAAACTTGCGCGCCACGTGTCCTTCGAGAAGCATCAAACGATCTTCGCCCAAGGCGAGGCCTCCCATAGCGTTTTCAACATCACCTCCGGTTCCGTCAGGCTTTTCAAGCTCTTGCCCGATGGACGGCGGCAGATTGTCGGCTTCGCCCTGCCCGGCGACTTTCTGGGCCTGTCCCTGAGCGAGCGCAACGCCTTCTCAGTCGAGACCCTGAGCATCGCTTCAGCCTGCCAGTTTCCTCGCGCGGCCTTTTCCGAGCTGGCGGACGCAAAGCCCCACCTGCTTCGGCGCCTTTATGACATGGCCGGCCATGAGCTCAGCCTCGCTCAAGACCAGATGGTGATTCTGGGCCGCCGCACGGCGGAGGAGAAAGTCGCGGCCTTCCTCCTTGGCCTTCGCAAGCGCTGGGCGCGCATCGACGGCTCGACAGTGCGGGCGCCCTTGCCCATGAGCCGACAGGACATCGGCGATTTTCTGGGCCTGACGGTGGAGACCGTCAGCCGCATGATGACGAAGCTGGCGCGCGACAAGATCATCGTCATCGTGCCCGACGGCGTGCGCCTGCTCGATCTCGCCCGGCTGGAAGCGCTCGCGGAAACCTGAGCGCGAAGGGGTTTGATCCGGAGGATCTATGCCTTATCCTGCACGCAGTCCCTTCTCCGTGCCGGATTGCATCCATGACCCTTCGCGCCGATGACGAACACCTCGCGACCCTCAAATTCGGCGTGGGACAGCCCGTGCTGCGCAACGAGGATCCCAAGCTCGTCCAGGGACAGGGAACCTATACGGACGACGTGAATGCGCCAGGTCAGGTCCACCTCGCCATGGTGCGCTCCATCCAGGCGCATGGCCTGATCCGCAACATCGACCTCAACGCGGCCCGCGCCATGCCGGGTGTGCTCGCCATCTATACGGCGGCGGACTTCGAGGCGGCCGGTTACGGCGTCTATCCCCATCGCGTGGCCCTGACCAACCGCGACGGCTCGCCGCTCATTAAGCCCAAGCGCTACGCGCTGGCCACCGACAAGGTCGCCTATGTCGGCGACCCCATCGCCTGCGTGATCGCAAACACTGCCGCTGAAGCGCAGGACGCCGCCGAGGCCGTGGTGGTGGACATCGAATCGCTGCCCGTCGTCGTGGAGATGCGCGACGCCGTGAAGCCGGGCGCCCCGCAGATTCTCGACGATGTGCCCGGCAATGTGGCGCTCGACTATCACTTCGGCGACAGCGCGGCGGTGGAGGCGGCCTTCAAGAGTGCGGCCCATGTGACGAAGCTGCGCCTGCTCGACAGCCGCATCGTGGTCAACGCCATGGAGCCGCGCGCCTGCCTCGCCGAATATGACGCCGCCGAGGGCAAATTCACGCTGCATGCGCCGACGCAGGGCGTGAATGGGTCGCAGGCCAATGTGGCCGAGATGATGAAGTTGCCGCTGGAGAAGATCCGCTTCGTCTCCATCAATGTGGGCGGCTCCTTCGGGCTCAAGGGCTCCATGTTCCCCGAATATCTCTGCGCTCTGCATGGCGCGCGCGAGCTTGGGCGCCCGGTGAAGTGGAACGACACCCGCTCCGCCTCCTTCCTCTCCGACCATCATGGCCGCGCGCAGGAATTCGATTGCGAATTGGCGCTCGACAAGGACGGGCATTTTCTGGCCGTGCGCTGCAACGGCTTTGGCGATCTGGGCGCCTATATGACGCCCATCGGCCCGCTCTTCGCGTCCTTCAACATCGTGAAGCACGTGAACGGACCCTATCGCACCCCGCTCATCGAGGTGAACACGCGCTGCGTCATCACCAACACCGTGCCGATCACCGCCTATCGCGGCGCGGGGCGGCCCGAGGGCAATTATTACATGGAGCGGCTGATCGACACCGCCGCCCGCGAAATGGGCATCGACCCCGTCGAGATCCGCCGCCGCAATCATATCCAGCCTGACCAGATCCCCTACAAGGCGCCCTCGGGCTCCACCTATGATTCCGGCGATTTCCCGGCCATCCTCGACCGCGCGCTGGAGGCTGCCGACTGGGCGGGCTATGAGGCCCGCAAGGCCGCCAGCGCCAAACGCGGCAAGGTGCGCGGGCGCGGCGTCGGCCAGTTCCTCGAAGTCACCGCCCCCGTCATGGGCGAGCTGGGCAAGATCACCTTCGATCAGGACGGCGGGGTCACGCTGTTCACCGGCTCGCACGATCACGGCCAGGGCCACTGGACGACCTTCGCCCAGGTGCTCTCCACCCAGCTTGGCATCCCCTTCGAGAGCATCCGCCTGATGCAGACCGATTCCGACGCGCTGCGCATGGGTTCGGGCACCGGCGGCTCCAAGTCGCTGATGTGCAGCGGCACGGCCATTGTGGAAGCGAGCGAGCTCGTCATCGAAAAGGGCCGCATCATCGCCTCCCATTTGCTGGAAGCGGGCTTGCAGGATATCGTCTTCGAAGCTGGCGCTTTCTCGGTCGTGGGCACGGATCGCAAATTGTCGGTGATGGAGATCGCGGAAAAGCTGCGCGTTGGCGTGGCCTTGCCGGAGGGCGCGCCCGACAGCCTCGACGTCGATCACAAGTCGAGCGCCAAGCCCGCCACCTTCCCCAATGGTTGCCATATCTGCGAGGTCGAGATCGACCCCGAGACCGGCGTCACCGAGATCGTGCGCTATTTCATGGTGGGCGATTTCGGAACGGTGGTGAATCCGCTCATCGTGCGCGGTCAGGTGATCGGCGGCGTGGTGCAGGGCATCGGACAATGCCTCATGGAACATACGGTCTATGACGCCGAGGGTCAGCTGGCGAGCGGCTCCTTCATGGATTACGCCATGCCGCGCGCCGACGACGCGCCCATGTTCCATCAGGAGTTCCTGTCCTTCCCCGCCACCACCAATCCGCTGGGCGTGAAGGGTTGCGGCGAGGCGGGGTGCGCGGGTTCGCTCACCTCCGTCATGAACGCCATTTGCGATGCGCTGGCGCCTTTCGGCGTCCACCACATCGACATGCCCGCCACGCCTCTGGCGGTGTGGGAAGCGATCCAGAAGGGCAAGGCGGCGAAAGCCGCCTGACCCGCACGCTTTTCCTGATGGCGATTCGCTTCGGCGCGCCAAGGCGTTGCCCCCGTCGCCCGAGCCGTATAAGCGTGTGCGCATATGAGACGCGCCAGACGCGCGACAGGGGAGAAATGCTTTGGGACAGAAGACCGTCGATGGAACCGTTGCGGACGCTTATCTCGCCTTGCTGGCGGATCGCGGGATTGAATATCTTTTCGCCAACGCCGGCACGGATTTCGCGCCGCTGATCGAGGCCTATTCCAAGGCCACCGTCAACGGAACCAAGGTTCCCAAGCCCATCACCGTGCCCCATGAGAACGTCGCCGTCTCCATGGCGATGGGTTATTATCTCAAGACTGGCAAGCCGCAGCTGGTCATGGTTCATGTGAATGTCGGCACCGCCAATGCGGTTTGCGGCGTCATGAACGCCTGGCGCGGCAATATCCCGGTGCTGTTCAGCGCGGGCCGCACGCCCTTCGCCGAAGAGAGCGGCGAATTGGGCCAGCGCTCCGGCGAAATCCACTGGCCGCAGGAAATGCGCGATCAGGGCGCCATGGTGCGCGAATTCGTGAAATGGGACTATCAACTCCCCAATGGCGCGGTGCTGGAAAACACCGTGGACCGCGCCCTCAATCTGGCGATGAGCGAGCCCAAGGGCCCGATCTACCTGACCCTGCCGCGCGAAGTGCTGGCCTCGCCCGCGCCCGGCTTCACCTATCAGTCGCCCTCGCGACACCACAACGCGGCGCCGCCCTATCCCGACAGCCGCGCCATAGATCAGGCGGCGGAGATGATCGCGCGCGCCGAACGCCCGCTCATCATCACCTCCAGCGCTGGCCGCGACGAGTCCGAGGTCGCCAAACTTGCCGCGCTGGCGGAGGCTTTCGCCATTCCCGTCACCCAGCGCAAGCCCCGCTACGTCGCCCTGCCGACCGAGCACCCGATGCATCTGGGCTTCAACCCCGACGCTTATTTGCAGGACGCCGATTGCATCATCGTGCTGGAATGCGATGTGCCGTGGATCCCCTCCAAGCGTAACCCGAAGGCGGACGCCAAGATCATCCATATCGGCGTCGATCCTTTGTTCTCGCAATATCCGATGCGCAGCTTCCCCTGCGATCTCGCGATCAGCGGCGTGATCGGCGCCACTTTGCCCGCCCTGACCGAAGCGCTGGCCACCCGCCATGCTGGCGCCCATGCGCGCATTGAAGCGCGCCGCGCGCGTCTTGCGGTGGAGCGCGCCGCCCAACGCGAGCAATGGGCCGCCATGATCACCCGCGCCCGCGACGCCAAGCCGATGTCGCCGGTCTGGATCACCCATTGCCTCGACGAGGTGAAAGGTGAGGACGCCATCATCATCAAGGAATCGCCGATCACCTTCGAACATATGCGCTTCACCAAGCCCGGAACCATGTTCTCCATCGGCGCCGCTGGCGGCCTTGGCTGGGGTCTGGGCACGGCCTTGGGCGTGAAGGCGGCGGTGGGCGACAAGCTGGTGATCTGCACCGTGGGCGACGGCGCCTATATGTTCGGCAATCCGCTACCCGCCCATTACGTCTCCGCCGCCGAGAAGCTGCCGATCCTGACGGTGGTGTTCAACAACCAGATGTGGGGCGCGGTGAAGCGCAACACCCATGAGGTCTATCCTGACGGCTATGCAGCCAAGGACAACCGCGAAGCGCTGACCTATTTCGATCCGCAGTTGCAGTTCAACAAGGCGGTCGAAGTGGCTGGCGGCTATGGCGAGACGGTGGAAGATCCCGCCGACATGCCCAAGGCCATCGAACGCGCCCTCAAGGCCGTGCAGGTCGAGGGGCGTCAGGCGCTGCTCAACGTCATCTGTCGCGGGGTCTGAGTGAACTGCGGCCATGAGGCGCGCGATCAGCGCCTCGTGGCTCACATGAAAAGCGCTGAGAGCGGCATCTGATCAAGTTGTACCGAACCCTGGAGGGACGACGTCTCGTCGTCCACTTCGGGCTGGGCGACGTCCCGTCGCCCTGGTTGCGTCGTCATGGGGACGACGAGGACGTCGTCCCTCCCGGTGGCGAGGGCGACGAGGACGTCGCCCCTCCCGGGTTCGTCATGTCATGCTGTCGCCGGTTCCATGCAAATTGATCGGAACCCGCTTTAAGCGCGCTTCGCCTCGTCCATGATCCGCCACAAACGTTCGGGGGTCGCGGGCATCTCGACATGCGTGACGCCCAGATGGGACAGCGCGTCCACCAGCGCATTGCCAACAGCAGGCAGCGCGCCCACGCAGCCCGCCTCGCCCGCGCCCTTCACGCCCAGAAGGTTCGTCTTCGTCGGCACCGGATTCGACTTGATGTCGATATGCGGGAAGATTTCCGCATGGGGCATGGCGTAATCCATGAAGGAGCCAGTCAGGTTCTGCCCGCTGGTTGGGTCGAAGCGGATCTGCTCCATCAGCATCTGCCCCACGCCCTGGGAAATGCCGCCGATGATCTGCCCCTTGAGGAGCAGCGGATTGAGCACATTGCCCACATCGTCCACCACCACATAACGATCCATTTCGACCTGCCCGGTGTCCTCGTCGATCTCGAGTTCGACGATGTGGCAGCCGTTGGGATAGTTCTGCTTGGTCGTGTGATAGGCGGCGGTGGCGTTGAGGCCCAGCTCCATGCCCTGGGGCAGGTTCTTCGGGCTCATGGCGGCGCGCGCCACATCCTTCATGGACAAGGTGCGATTGGTCTGGCGGGCGGTGAAGACGCCCTCGGCGAAGTCCACCTCATCCACGCCCATCATATGGGCCGCGATCTTCTTCGCCTTGTCGACGACCTTGCCCGTGGCGACGGTCACAGCCGAACCGCCCAGCGAGGCGGTGCGCGAACCGCCCGTACCCTCGCCGAAGAAGACCTGATCCGTGTCGCCTTGCAGATAATGGATCTCGTCGGGATGGATGCCCAATGTGTCCGACACGATCTGTTTGAAGATGGTCTCGTGCCCCTGCCCCTGCGTGACCGAGCCCGCCAGAACTGTGACGGAGCCCGTGCGATCAAAGCGCACTTCGGCGCCCTCATAGCCTGGCGAAGCCGCCTTTTCGATGGTGAAGGACATGCCGATGCCGCGCAACTTGCCGCGCTTGCGCGCCTCGGCCCGGCGCGCCTCGAACCCCTTGTAGTCCGCCATTTCAAGGGTGAGATCGAGGATCTTCTCGAACTCGCCGCAGTCAATATTGAAGGACAAGCCTGTCTGGAAAGGCATTTTTTCAGGCGGGATCAAATTGCGGCGGCGCAGCTCCGCCGGATCAATGCCCAGCTCATCCGCCGCCATATCGACAATGCGCTCGATGACGAAAGCCGCCTCCGGGCGTCCATTGCCGCGGAAGGGGCGCATGGGATTGGTGTTGGTGTAAACCGCCGTCACGTCCACATGGATCGCCGGCGTCAGATAGACGCCCGCCAGCGTGCCAAGGTTGCTATAGGCGCCGCTGTCCGTGCCGGGCTGCGTATAGCTGCCCATATTCACAAGATTATGCACCCGCAAGCCAAGGAACATGCCGTTCTTGTCGAGCGCGAGTTCGGCGTCCGACACATTGTCGCGGCCATGGGCGTCGGCGAGGAAACTCTCGGAGCGCGTGCTCACCCATTTCACCGGATGGCCCGTCACCTTGGAGGCCAGCAACACGAGGCCCACTTCGTTGAACACGCCCGACTTCATGCCGAAGCTGCCGCCGATGTCGCCCGCAACCACGCGCAAACGGCTCTCGGGGATGTTCAGCGTCTCGGCAAGCTCCTCGCGGAAGTTCAACGCGCGCTGCAGCGTCGTATAGATCGTGTAGCGGTCGGCGGCCTGATCGTAATGGCCGATGGAGCCGCGCGTCTCCATGGTCGCCGCCGTCACGCGGCTGATCACGAAGCGCTTCTTGACGATATGGTCGGCCTTGGCGAAGGCGGCGTCGGTCGCCTGTTTGTCACCTTCCAGATGCACGAAGCAGATGTTGTTTTCGCAATCGTCCCAGACCAGAGGCGCGCCCGGCTGGGAGCCCAGCGCCACGGAGGTGACCGAGGGCAGAATGTCGTAATCGACCTCGATCAGTTCGGCGGCGTCCTGCGCCTGCTCGATGGTGTCGGCCACGACGAAGGCCACGGGGTCGCCGACGTAGCGCACCTTCACCTTCGCCAAGGCTGGAAAATGCGGGCGATACATGGGCGAGCCGTCGCGCTTCTTCTTGCCCTCCGCGCGCGGCAGATCGCCATAACCGGACTTCGCCCAATCCTCGCCGATCAACACGGCGCGGACGCCGGGCGCAGCCTTGGCCTTCGAAATATCGAGGCGGGTGATGTTCGCATGGGCGTGGGGGGAGCGCAGCACATGGCCGTAGAGCATGCCGGGAAAGGCCAGATCGTCCACATAGCGACCGCCGCCTTTGAGAAGGCGCGGATCCTCAAAGCGTGTAACCGGCTGTCCGATCGCAAACTCACCCATGGCGCCCGCCCTCTTCAAATCTTGAAATCATGGAATGCAGGCGGGCGCTTTCGCCCGCCTTGTGGCCCCGGAGCCGGAGCCCTTTGATCAGCCCACCATGGCCTCAACCGCGCGGCGCGCGTAGACCGTGATGAGATGGGCGCGATAGGCCGCGCTGCAATGGATGTCGCCCATGAGCTGCTCGGCGGACACATGGATATTGGCCACGCTGGCGGGCGCGAAGCTCTTCTCCAGCGCCGCTTCCATTTCGGCCACGCGGAACACGCAGGGGCCTGCGCCGGTGACAGCCACGCGCACCTTGGCGCCAAACTGCGCCACCATGACGCCCACCACCGCATAGCCGGAGGCCGGGTGACGGAACTTCATGTAGTAGGCGCGATCAGGAATCTGGAAACGCACTTCGGTGATGATCTCGGACGGCTCAAGCGCGGTCTCGAAGAGGCCCACGAAAAAATCATCCGCCGCGATCTTGCGCTGGCTGGTGACGATGGTGGCGTCAAGGCCCACGCAAGCGGCGGGATAATCCGCAGCCGGATCGGAGTTGGCGACGGAGCCGCCGATGGTGCCGCGATGGCGCACGGCGGGATCGCCGATATTGCCCGCAAGCTGCGCCAGCGCGGGAAGCGCTTTCTGCACCTCGGCGGAAGCCGCGACGACCGCATGCGGCGTCATGGCGCGCACGACGACTTCCCCGCTCTCGACCGAAATCCCCTTGAGGTCGGAAATCGCGGCCAGATCGATCAGATCGCTCGGCGCCGCGAGGCGGTTCTTCAGGGTGGGGAGCAAGGTCATGCCGCCCGCGAGGAGCTTGGGATCCTCGGTGGCGGTAAGCTTGGCGGCCGCATCGGCGACGTCGGCGGCGCGATGATAATTGAAATTATGCATGGCGATCCCCTCAGCTGCGCGCGGCGTTCATCACGGCGCTTGCGTCCATGATGGCTTCGACGATGCCCTGATAGCCCGTGCAACGGCAAATATTGCCTTCGAGCTGGTGGCGAACGGTCTTCTCGTCAGCGCCCGGCAGGCGATTGGCGATATCGACGCCCATCATCACCATGCCCGGGGTGCAAAAGCCGCACTGCAAGCCGTGATGATCGCGGAAGGCCTGCTGCATGGGATGCAGCGTACCGTCGGCGGCGGCCAAGCCCTCGATGGTGGTGATCGCCTTGCCGTCGGCCTGAACCGCCAGCATGGTGCAGGACTTCATGGCGACGCCGTCCACATGGACGACGCAGCAGCCGCATTGCGTGGTGTCGCAACCCACATGGGTGCCGGTCAGCCGCAGATGTTCGCGGATGAACTGCACCAGCAGGGTGCGGGCCTCTACCTTTCCGCTGACGGCCTTGCCGTTGACGGTCATCTTGACATCAATATCCACTTTCGGTCCTCCCGAAACATTTCGCGTTGAAACGGCTCACGCCGCCTTGACGATGCTGGCTTCCTGAATGGCCCGCCAGACCCGCTCGGGGGTCAGCGGCATGTCGATATGGCTGACGCCGAGACGCGAGAGCGCATCGCCCACAGCCGAGAGGATGGCGGGGGGAGCGCCGCAGGCGCCAGCCTCGCCGGCGCCCTTGACGCCCAGTTCGTTGGTCTTGGCGGGCACCACATTGAACAGCGCCTCGATCATCGGCATATGCGCGGCGCGCGGCATGCCGTAATCCATGTAGGACGCGCTGAGCAGCTGACCGTCCGCATCATAGACCACATTCTCGGTCAGCGCCTGCCCCACCCCCTGCAAGACGCCGCCATAGACCTGGCCATGCACGATGAAGGGATTGAGAACCACGCCGCAATCGTCGACCGCGACATAGTTGAGAATTTCGAGCATGCCCGTCTCCGGGTCGATCTCCAGCTCGCAGACATGCGCGCCATTGGGGAAATTCTCGACGTCGTTCTCGAAGACCACCGACTCGTCGAGGCCAAGCGCCATGCCTTCTGGAATCTTCTTCGCGTCGCGCGAAGCGGCCGCCACTTCGGCCAGCGTGACGCTGCTCGATTGCGCGCGGAACACGCCGCCTTCGAAGACCACGCGCTCGGCGTCGGTCTGCAACAGATGGGCTGCGATCTTGCGGCCCTTGGCGATGATGGCTTCAGAGGCGCGCTTGACGCCCATGCCGCCCACCATGGAGGAGCGCGAACCGAAAGTGCCGTTCGAGGTTTCGGGCGAGGTCGCGGTGTCGCCGTCGATCAGCTTCACCTTGTCGAAATCGACGCCGAGGAACTCGTTGACGAGCTGCGCATAGACCGTCGCATGGCCCTGCCCGTGCGAATAGGTGCCCGCGAACAGCGTCACATGGCCATCCTCTTCGAAGCGCATGCGCATGCCCTCGACGGGACGGCTGCCAGCGCCTTCGATAAAGGTCGAAAGCCCTATGCCGCGCAGCTTGCCGCGCGCAGCGGACTCGGCGCGGCGCGCCTCGAAACTGTCCCACTTGGCGGCGTCCAGCGCCATCTGCATGGTGCCGTCGAAATCGCCAGAGTCGATGGTGAAGCCCAGATGCGTCTTGTAGGGCATCTGCTCCTGCGTGATGAAGTTCCGGCGGCGGATCTCCTCGCGCGACAGGCCCAGCGCCTTCGCGCCCGCGTCCATCAGCCGTTCCATGATGTAATTGGCTTCGGGACGCCCGGCGCCGCGATAGGTGTCGGTGCAGATGGTGTTGGTGAACATCGGCTTCACGGAGAAGTAGAAGTTCGGAATGTCATAGACGCAGGGAATGATGCGGCCGCCGCCCTCCATGGGCAGGCGCACGCCATTCTCCGACAGATAGGCGCCCACGTTGAGCAGGGTCTCGACCTTCAGCACGCTGGCGCGGCCATTGGCGTCGAGGCCCATCTCCGCGATATTGATCTGATCGCGGCCATGATAGTCGGACACGAAGGTCTCGGAACGGTCGCCGCGCCATTTGACGGGCCGCGCCAGTGCGCGCGCGGCGAAGGCGACCATGGCGGTCTCGGGATACATCTTGCTGCGAATGCCAAAACCGCCGCCGGTGTCGCGCGAAATGATGCGCACCTTCTCGGGCGCCATCTTCAATAGGGCGCGCGCCAACGTCATTTGCAGGCGCCGACCGCCCTGGCTTGGGGTGTAGACCGTGAGCGACCCGGTGGCGGCGTCATATTCGGCGGCGGCGGAACGGGGCTCCATGGGGCTGACGATGAGGCGGTTGTTGACCAGATCGACCCGCACGCGCGTATGGGACGCCGCGAGCTTGGCCTCCACGTCAGCCTGGTCGCCATATTCCCAATGCACCACAAGATTCTCGCCGAATTCCGGCCAGACATGCGGCGCGTCCTTGTCGAGGCCGTGGGCGGTGGAGGCGATGGCGGGCAACACGTCATAGTCGATCTCGACCGCCTCTGCGGCGTCGCGCGCCTGCGCGGGCGTGTCGGCGATGACCATGGCGAGACATTCGCCCACGAAGCGGGTCTGATCGACAGGCATGATGCGGCGCGAGGGCTTGTTCATCGGCTTGCCGGAACGGTTCGTGTAGCTCGCGTCATTGATCATGACGCCCATGCCCGCATCCACGAGATCCTGCCCCGTGTAAACGGCGATCACGCCGTCCATGGACCGGGCGGCCAACGTATCGATGGCGGTGATCTTCGCATTGGCGTGGGGAGACCGAACGAAGGCGGCGTAGACCTGCGCCTCCAGGTTGATGTCGTCCGTGAATTCTCCGCCGCCTGTCAGAAGGCGAACATCTTCCTTGCGCCTGACCGGCTGCCCGATACCAAATTCACCCATTCCCAGTGCCCCGTCCCGTGCTCGCGCCGCCTCGGCATACGTCGTTCCCCAAGCGCTTTAAGCCCTTTGTCGGCTGTGCCGCAAGGGGCTCAGCCGCCCCCGCTTCCGGGTGGGACGTCTGGTCGCGCGTCTCATGGAGCGACCCGTAGCCGATCTCGGATCTTTTCATTGATGAAATCCTATTTCAAATCTACGCTGAGCGACGCGAAACACTCAAGCCCCCAGCTGAACTTCTTCCATGACCAAGCCTGCCCCGCCCTACTGCGAAGACGAGACGCCCCAGCGCGACGAGGGCGAACAGCGCTATCGCGTGGAGGCGGTGACCCGCGCCGTGCGTCTGCTCAAGACGCTCCAGCAGAGCATGCCGCTGGACACGGCGGCGCTGGCCGCGGCGGCCGACGCTCCCCCCGCCTTCACCCAGATGGCCATGGAGACCCTCGCGAAACAGGGCCTCGCCCGCAAAACAGGCGCGGAGGGGCGGCAGCGCTGGGACATCGGGCTCGCCTGGCTGCGGCTGGCTGAGGCGCGCAGCCGCCAGATTGATCTGCGCGAACTGGCTCTGCCCATCATGCGACGCATGCGCGACGGGGTGGACGAGACGATCATCCTTGGCCTGCGACGCGGCGGGCGGCGGGTGAACATCGACTATGTGGAAAGCACCCAGGCGATTCGCCGCGTCACCCAGCATGGCCACGAGAGCCCGCTGCATGTGGGCGCGGCGGGCCGGGTGCTGCTCAGCGGCCTGCCCCACGACGAGGTGGGAGATTATTTCGCCAGCGTGGCGAGCGGCGCGGGCCGCAACGCCAAACTCTACGACATAGAGAAATACATCGCCGAAATCGCCGAGGTCCGCCGCAAAGGCTATGCTGACGTGCAGGGCGAACTCAGCCTCGACAGCTGGGCGGTCTCGGCTCCCGTTCATGACCACACCGGGGCCGTCATCGCGTCCTTGACGATCTCATGTCCGAGCGACCGTTTCACCCCCGGCCTGGAAGCGGCCTGCATCGCCAATGTGCTCGAGGGGGCGAGCGAACTCTCCCTCCTTCTGGGCTTCACGCCCACCACCCGCGCGCCCTGACCGGAGCCCCCATGAACTGGAACGAACGCCGCGCCCGCATGCGCGCCATCCTGGAAGGCGAGGGCTGCATCTATCCCGCCTCGGTCCATGATCCGATTTCGGCCAGGCTGGCGCAGAGCGTCGGCTTTGAAGCAGGCATGTATGCGGGCTCCATCGCCTCGCTGGCGGTGCTGGGCGCGCCTGACCTGATCTTGCTGACCCTCACCGAATTCGCCGATCAAGCCTTGCGGATCAACCGCGCCTCCGACTTGCCCGTGGTGGCGGACGCCGACCATGGCTATGGCAATGCGCTGAACGTCATGCGCACCGTGCAGGAGCTGGAAGCGGTCGGCCTCGCCGCGCTCACCATCGAAGACACGCTGCTGCCCCGCCCCTTTGGCGACGCCACCGTGCGGCCGATGTCCATCGACGAGGGCGTGGGCAAGATGAAGGCCGCCGTGGCGGCGCGCACCGATCCGTCCATGGCGATTCTGGCGCGCACCGGCGCCATCGCGATGACCGGGCTGGAGGACACGCTGGCCCGCATCCGCGCCTATGAAAAAACCGGCGTTGACGGGATCTTTCTGGCCGGAGTCCGCACAAGGGCCGAGATCGAGGCGATCCACGCCACGACGAAGCTGCCGATCCTCTTCGGCGCGCTTGTGCCCGAGATCGACGACACGGACTTTCTGGCCGCCCACGGGGTGCGCTTCGCCCTGCAAGGACACGCGCCCTTCATGGCCGCCATCGAGGCCGTGCGGGCCACCATGCAGGCCCTGCGCGACGGGGTGAAGCCCGCCGACCTGAAGGGCCTGCCCTCCGACGCCCTCGTGAAAGAGGTCAGCCGCGAGGCGCATTGGCGCGCCGCGACCAACGCCTACCTCATGCCGTGACGCCGCGAACCTTGGGCGCCTGCGGGTCGGCCGCGGCGCCCCGGTTGCGCAGGCGCAGCAGGGACCAGGGGCTCGGCATCTGGCCCACGGGAACCTCGATGAAGGCCGGGCCGCCCGCCGCGATGGCCGCTTTCAGCGCGCCTTCCAGGGCTTCGGGCGAAGTCACGCGGGTGGCGGGAATGCCGAAGGCTTTCGCCAGCGTCATGAAGTCGGGATTGGCCAGCTCGGTCTCATAGGCCTTGCCGAACTGCTCGGTGAGCATGCCCCGCACATTGCCGAAATGCCCATCGGCGAAGACCACCGTCACCAGCCCCAGATGATATTTGCGGGCAGTGGACAGCTCCTGCATGCACCAGCCAAAGCCGCCATCGCCCGAAATCGCCACCACCGGACGCCCGGGATTGCCCGCCGCGACCCCAAGCCCCGTGGGAAAGCCATAGCCCAAAGTGCCCTGATGGCCGGGCGAGATGATCGTGCCGGGCTCATAGACCGGATAGGCCTCGCGCGCGAAATAGCCGACCTGCGTCAGCTCGTTCACGAAGACGCCATTTTCGGGCAAAGCCGCGCGGATGGCGCGCACATAGGTCGCCTGCGGCTCGATGGCGTCCACTTGGCGTTGTCGCCACGCCCGCAGCTTGGCCACAGCGCCTGCATGAAGGCTGCGGCGGGGCGCCTGCAACCCGTCCATCTCATCGCACAACGCATCCAGGGCGAGGCCAGCGTCGGCGCACAGATGCAACCCTGCGGGACGCGGCGCCTCAGCCGCCTGCGCGTCCACGTTGATGTAGAGATACTGCTGCCCCGGCTGGCTCCAGACGGCGTCGGGGGCGCGCGAATCGGCGAAGCGGCTGCCCACCACGATCAGCAGATCCGCCTCGGGCACGAGCACGCGCCCGCTCAGGGAGGTGAAGGCCAGCGGGTGATGATCGGAGATCGCGCCGCGTCCGTTCTCGCTCATCACCACAGCGGCGCCCAGCCGCTCGGCGAAACGCGTCAGCGCCTTGGAGGCCCGCGCCGCCAGCACGCCCCCACCCGCGAAGATCACGGGAAATTCGGCCTTGGACAGAAGCTCCGCCGCGCGCCGCACCATGGCCTGATCGGGCTTTGTGCGCAGATCGCGGCTGGTGGGCTCGACCAGCGAAACTTCGCCCGTCATCGCCAGCACATCCTGCGGAATCTCGACCGCCACGGGACCGGGGCGCCCGGTCTCCATCTCCTCGTAAGCGCGGCGGATCAGGCCCGGCACTTCGCCGGGGCTATTCGCCAGCCCACGCCATTTCGTCACCGAATCGAAGACGGCGGAGGCGTTCTTGATCTCATGCAGCAGCCCAAGCCCGCGCCCGATGGCCTGCGAATGGATCTGCCCCGCCACGCAGAGCACCCGCGAATTGCAGGCATAGGCGGTCGAGAGCCCGGCCAGCGCGTTCAGCACGCCCGGCCCCGGCACCACCATGCAGACGCCCGGCTGGCCCGTGGTGCGCGCGAATCCATCGGCCATGTAGGAGGCCGCCTGTTCGTTGCGCGTGGTGCGCAAGGCGATGGTGTCCGAGCGCCGCAGCGCGTCCACGGCGAAATCGAGCTGAACGCCCGGAATGCCGAAAATCTGGGTCGCGCCTTCGCGCTCCAATTGCGCGACCAGCGCCTCGCCCCCGGTGAGCTGCATGTTTCCCCCTATCGGATTGTTCTGCCGCCATCGGGCCACCAGCGCGCGCGCCTGTCAACCTTGCGGCGGGATGGAAGATTGGGGCGCCCTTATGCTAAAGGGGACGCAACAGGCGCCGCACGCAGCGCCACCAGGAAACGCCGACAGGAGAAAACCATGGCGCATGTCTCCCCCGAAGCGTTCGGAAACGCCGGGAACATGGACGAGCTGCTCGCGCTGCTGGGGCGCGCGGGCATCGAGAATGGCTGGGCCAAGCGCGAGCCCTCCATGTACGCCAAGCCCAAGAAACCGTTCATCCCCGCCCAGTGGGAATGGGCGCAGGCCCGCGCCGCGCTGGATGCGGCGGGCCGCTTCGTCAATACGGAGCTGGCCGAGCGGCGCAACCTCATCCTCAACAATCCCGTGCCCGGCAATTTCTATCCCACCGTCACCACGCTGGTCAGCGCCTATCAGATGGTGAAGGCGGGCGAAGTGGCGCGCTCCCACCGCCACACCGCCAATGCGCTGCGCTTCGTGGCGCAGGCGGAGCCTGGCATGTTCACCCTCGTCGATGGCAAGAAGATCCCGATGGAGCCGAGCGACGTGTTGCTGACGCCCAACTGGGCCTGGCATGGCCACGCCAACGAGAGCAAGGCCAGCGGCTACTGGATCGACTTTCTCGACGTGCCGCTGACCCATCTGCTCGGCCCCATGTTCTTCGAGCATCACGAAGAGATGGTGGAACATACCGACATTGTGGCGCCCGATAGCCCCGCGCGCTTCGCCTTCACCGAAACCGTGCGCCGTTTGGCGGAAGCCTCCGACATCACGCCCGGCCACCGGGAAATCACATTGGGCGATCCCGCGCTCACCACCATCGCGCTGAATGTGGTGCGGCTGGAAAAGGGCGCGAGCTTCTCCATGGAGCCCTCGACGCTGAGCTGCATCTATACGGTGATGCAGGGCAAGGCGCGGGCGACCATTGACGGCGTGACCTTCGACGCCAGCCGCGCCGACGTCATCGCGGCGCCCAGCAGCACGTCGCAGCTCTGGCAGGCGCAGGAGGAATGCTATCTTCTGCGCGTCAGCGACGAACCCCTCATGCGCTTCCTCGGCTGGCTGCGGCCCATCGAAGCCGCGCGCTGAACCACTTCACACTCACATAAATCAAGGGATGAAACATGGCCGACCTCGACGCGCTGATCAATGAACTGGTGCTCGCCAACCGCATTCTGGCGGGCCAGGGCGTGGTGGACGCTTTCGGCCATGTGAGCGTGCGCCATCCCGAAAAGCCCGACCGTTTCTTCCTGTCGCGTTCGCGCAGCCCCGAACTGGTCGAACACGAAGACATCATGGAATTCGGCATGGACGGTCAGGTGACCGACGGGCGCACGGATCCCGCCTATCATGAGCGCTTCATCCATGCGGCGGTCTATGAGGCCAATCCGGAAATAAACGCCGTGGTGCATAGCCATGCGATCGACGTGCTGCCCTTCACCATCAGCTCTGTGCCCTTGCAGCCCTGCATCCACACCGCCAGCCAGTGCGGCGCCACGATCCCCGTCTGGGACATCCGCGACACATTCGGCGACACCGGCCTGCTGGTGGTGAATATGGATCACGGGCGCGATCTGGCGAAGACCATGGGCGCGAACCGCGTGGCGCTGATGCGCGGCCACGGTTTCACCGCCGCAGGCCGCACGCTGGGCGAGGTGCTGAAATCCTCGATCTATCTGCCCCAGAACGCCAAGGTTCTGAAAGAGGCCATGATGATGGGCGGCACGGTGAAAGTGCTCTCGAAGGGCGAAATCGCCGTGCGCGACGCCGACGGCCCCGGCGGCAAGGATCTGTTCCGCGCCATCGCCTATTGGGCCAACAAGGCGCGCTGCGGCCACCTGCTGCAATATAAAAAGAAATGAACGACAGGCGGGGGCGCATCGCGCAGTCCCCGCCAAGCCCAGACACGGCGCAGCGCAATGGCGAATGACAAGCCTGCCGCGCCGTGACAGATTATAAAAAACGGGAGGGACACATGAAGACTTCGGTGACGAAGGCGATCGCCCTTGTGGCGGCGGTGACGATGGCGCCCGCTCTCGCGCGCGCGCAGGAGGTCAGCGCCGAGCTGATCGCAAAAGCCAGACAGGAAGGCAAGGTCGTCTATTACACTGACCTGATCGTCGATCAGATCGTGCGTCCGCTGGTCGCCGGTTTCGAGGCGAAATATGGCGTGAAGGTGGAATATGCGCGCGGTGACAGCCAGGGCAATCTGCTGAAACTCATGGGCGAGCAACAAGCCGGGAGCATGCAGGCCGACGTCTTCGCCATGACCAGCGGATTGAAACCGCTGCTCGAAGCAAAAGCGGTGATGAAGCTCGACCTTGAAGGCGCCAAGGCCTTGCCCGCAGATTTCAAGGATCCCAACGGCTATTGGATCGCGGCGAATTACTATGTGATGACGGCTGCGGTGAACACCGATCTCGTGCCGGAAAAAGACAGACCCAAAACATATGACGATCTGCTCGACAAGAAGTGGGCGGACAAGATCGTCTGGAAACCCAACGACACCTCCGGCGCGCCCGGCTTCATCGGCCATGTTCTGCGCGTCATGGGCGAAGAAAAGGGCATGGACTATCTGGGCAAGCTGAAAGAGCAGCGCATCAAATCGGTCAGCGCCAGCGCGCGCGCCGTGCTCGATCAGGTCATCGCGGGCGAATATCCCATCGTGCTGCAAATCTTCAATCACCACGCCGCGCTCAGCGCCCGGAAGGGCGCGCCTGTGCAGTGGCTGAAGCTGGAGCCTGTGATGGTGCAAACAGAATTGCACGCCATCACCGCCGCCGCGCCCCACCCCAATGCGGCGAAGCTCTTTGTTGAATATCTGATCTCGAAAGAAGGCCAGCTCATTTTCCAGAAGGCGGATTACTTCCCCACCCGCTCCGACGTTCCCGCCTCCATGCCGGAACTTGCGCCCTCCACGGGCGGCTTCAAGGCGGTGGTGATGAGCCCCGAAGACATCGCGCGCGATTATGAAAAATGGGCCGCGATTTACATGCAAATGTTCCGCTAGGCGGCGCGCAGGAGACTGAGGACATGACGAACAATCATAGCGTCGCGCAGGTGCGCGCACTGCTCGATCCAACCAGCATCGCCATTGTGGGCGCGAGCGACCGCAACGGCAGTTGGGCCAAGCGAGTCTTCCGCGTGCTGAAACGCGGCGGCTACAAGGGCGCGATCTATCCGGTGAACCCGCGCGTCGAGACCGTGTGGGACGGCCAGACCTGCTATCCCGATCTCGCCTCCCTGCCCGGCAAGCCCGACCATGTGGTGGTGCTTGTGCCCGGCGCCGCCGCCATCGACGCCATTCGCGCGGCGGGCAAGGCTGGCGCGCGCAGCGCCACGATTTTCTCCAGCGGCTTTGGCGAAGGCGGCGATGCGGAAGGGCGTGCGCTGGGCGAGCAATTGCGCATCGCCGTGCAGGATAGCGGACTTGCGGTGTCGGGGCCAAATTGTCTCGGCAATCTCGCCTCGCCCTTCGGTTTCTGCACCATTCCCGATGATCGCATCACCGATTTCTCGCTCGGCGGCATCGGGCTTTTCGGCCAGAGCGGCGGCATCGTCATGGCGATTTATCGCACCATGAAAAGCCGCGGCATGACGCCCGCCTACGCCATCACCAATGGCAATGAAGTCGGCCTCACGACAGCCGATTACATCCGCTACATGGTGGCGGATGAGAATGTGAAGGTCATCTGCTGCTTCATCGAGGCGATCCGCGACGCTGACGATTTTCTGGCCGCCTGCGGCGAAGCCTTCGCCGCGCGCAAACCCATCGTCGCCATGAAGATCGGCGGCTCCGAGGCGAGCCGCGCGGCCGCGCTCGCTCATACGGGATCGCTGGCGGGCTCGCTCGCCTGTTTCGACGCCGTGACCAAGCCGCTGGGCGTATTGCGCGTCTCCACCATCGACGAAATGGTGGAATGCGCCGACTATCTCACCCATGCGCATATTCCCGCAGGCGCGCGCCTCGGCGGCATCACCTTCTCGGGCGGGCTCAAGGGCCTGATGCTGGAAGGCGCGGAACGCCATGAGGTCTCCTTCCCCGCGCTGACGCAGGAGACTCTGGCGCGGCTGAAGGAACAGCTTGGCGTCGGCACGTCGCTGGGCAATCCGCTGGACGCGGGCTTTGCGGCTTTGTCGAGCGCGGAGGTCTATTTCAAGTGCATCGACATCATGCTCGACGATCCCAACATTGATTTGTTGCTCGTGCAGGAGGAGCTGCCGCTGGTGGAAGGGCAGAACGCCAAGGCGGGCAATCTGCGCACGGTTGACCGCATGGTGGTGGAGGGCGCGCGCAAGCCTGTCGCCGTGGTCTCCATGGCGTCCTATATGTACAGCGATCACACCCGCGCCTTCCGCGCGGAATTTCCGCATCTGCCGGTGCTGCATGAAATCGACAAGGCGCTGCGCGCCATCGCCCATGTGGGCCGCTATAGCGCCATGGCGAAAACGGCGCCTGCGCCCCGCTCTCGGCAGAAGCTAAACGCAGCGGCTGAAGCGTTGCTCGCGCAGGCCGCGCCCGCCGCTGACGGACGCAGCGTTGTGGGCGAGGCCGCCTCCAAGCAATTGCTCGGCGCCTATGGCGTGGCGGCGCCCGGCGAGGCCTTTGCGGGCGATGCAGATGCAGCCGCGCGCGCTGCTGACGCACTTGGCTATCCCGTGGTGTTGAAGCTCGTCTCCGATGACGTCCAGCACAAGTCCGATGTGGGCGGCGTGCTGATCGGTTTGCGCAGCGCGCAAGAGGTGCGCGAAGGCTTCGCGCGCATCGCGGCCTCCTTGGAGGCGGCCAAGCCCGGCGCGCATTTTGGCGGCGTGCTGGTGGTTCAACAGGTGAGCGGCGGCGCGGAGCTGGTGCTGGGCGTGCATCGCGATCCCGAAGTGGGGCTCGTCACCATGTTCGGCGCGGGCGGCGTGTTGCTGGAGCTGGTGAAGGATGTCGCCTTCGGCCCCGTGCCGTTGAGCGAGGCGCAGGCTGCAAACATGATCGAACGCACCATGGCCGGGCGCCTGCTCGACGGCTATCGCGGCGGCGCCAGGCTTGACCGCGCGGCTGTGGTGACGGCGCTCGTGGGCCTGTCACATCTGGCGCAGGATCTGGGCGAACGGCTGGAAAGCGTCGATGTGAACCCGCTGATGGCGCTGCCCACAGGCGCGCTGGCGCTGGACGGGCTGATCGTGCTGAAGGCGTGATCGGCCTGCTCACTTGTCCGGCGGCGACAGGGACATGAGATAGGCGACCAGATCGTCCATCTCGGATTCGCTGAACTGAAGGTTCGGCATACCCGCATGGCTGGTGCGCAGGAAGACGCGCAGGGACAATTCCGTGGTGGAGGGCATGCGCGCCACCAGCTGGAAGGGCGGCGCCGACGGCCTCGGGCTTGGGCCGGTCTCGCCGGGCCGGACCTCGTGGCAGGCGGCGCAATCCCGCTCGGCGATCCGCCGCCCGGGCGCGGGATCGCGCTGCTGCGCCGAAGCCTGCTGCGCCAACGCCGCCTGCGCGCAGGCCATGGCGATCAGAAGCGGAAAGATGCGGCGAACCATATGCGACCCCTCTCCTTGCCCTGCCCTTCACATAGGACAGCGGGGCGGAAAGCAAAGCGGGGGCGGGAGGCGGTTGTTTGGGTGTAACTGGGTGTTTCATTGGGCTTGCTTAAATGGGTGTAATTGGGTGTATAATTGGGTATGAGCGGTTCCGTCATCAACGCAACGACCATCTGGATCACCCCCGAGATCCTCAGCGTGATCGCGGAAATCGACGAGTTCAAAGGCGCTTGGCGCGCTTTGGGCACGCTGGCGCCAGACCGGCTGTCCGCGCTCCGCCGGGTCGCGACCATCGAAAGCATCGGGTCATCGACCCGCATCGAAGGAAGCAAACTTTCCGACCGCGAGGTCGAGCGGCTTCTGCGCAATCTGGAGATCAAGTCATTCGCCACGCGCGATGAGCAGGAAGTCGCCGGTTACGCCGAGGTGATGGAGCTGCTTTTTCGCGCCTTCGACGACATCCCGATCACCGAGAACCACATCAAGCAATTGCATCGCGATTTGCTGATTCACAGCGAGAAAGACGCCTGGCACCGAGGCAATTACAAGACATCGTCCAACAGCGTCGCCGCCTTCAATGAAGACGGCAAGCAGATCGGCGTCGTTTTGGAGACGGCTGCGCCATTCGATACGCCCCTGCGCATGGCCGAGCTGGTCGCTTGGCTCAAAGCGGAACGCGAGCAGAAACGGTTGCACCCGCTTCTGCTGATAGCGGCCTTCACGGTGGTTTTTCTGGAAGTGCATCCCTTTCAGGACGGCAACGGGCGATTGAGCCGCATCCTGACCACTCTGCTCCTGTTGCAGGCTGGCTACGCCTATGTTCCTTACAGCTCTTTGGAAAGCGTCATCGAGCAAAGCAAGGAAGGTTATTATCTGGCGTTGCGTCAGACTCAAGGGTCGATCCGCACCGCAGCGCCCGATTGGCAGCCATGGCTCGTTTTCTTTCTGCGCGCCTTGCAGCAGCAGATGAAGCGGCTCGCGAAGAAAGTCGAGCGCGAGAGGATCGTGCTTTCCGATCTGCCTGACCTGTCGCTGCGCGTTCTGGATTTCGTCCGCGACCACGGCCGCGTCAGCATCGGCGACATGATCAAATTGACCGGCGCGAGCCGCAACACGCTGAAACAGCAACTGCGCGTCCTCGTCGAGAAGCAGCACCTCGTCATGCACGGGGGCGGGCGCACGACCTGGTATGCATTGCCGTAAGACGTCACGGGATTTCCACGGCCAGTCCACCGTTTGCCTTTCATCGCAAAAACAGCCAAGCTCAAGCGAACCAGCGCCCGCGCGAACGCGGGCCCGTTGAAAGCAGGGGGGAATCCATGCCTCTTTTCAGAGCCGTCACGCTGGCGCTCCTCGCCCTCTTGTGTTTCAGCGGCGCTGCGAGGGCGGAATTTCCGACCTTCATCGAGAAAACCGTCAGTCGCGGCAGGGGCGTCGGGCTGCTTGCGATGACGCAATATCAAAACGAACGCGGCTGTACGCCCACGCCCGCCGGGCCCATCGACACCGAGCCCAAACCCCGGTTCGGTCAGGTCGGCTCCAGATCGGTCGTCGCCAAACGCAACGGCCCCTGCGGCGTGCAGGAATATACGAAGGAGATCATCTATTACCGAGCGGGAGCGACCCCCGGCGTCGATGAATTCGTCCTCTTCATCTATCCCACGGCTTTCTGGGGCGGCTCGGCCTGGCGCATCCGCGTCAAGGTGACCGTGAAGTGAGGCGCAAAACCTCGCCCGCCATGGCCTCCACGCCCTGCGCGGCGTCCAGCCGCGTCCAGCGCACGTCCTCGTTGCCCCGCGCCGCCTGCGCCCGCATCACCGCCTCGTCAGCGTCGGAGGGGTCTCCCCGGCGTCCCGCGATGCGCTTCGCCAGCACCTCCACCGGCGCGTCGAGCCAATAGCCCGCGAAAGGCGCGCCCAAAGCTTGCGCCACCTCCTCCATGGCGGCGCGATCTTCGGCGCGGTCGAAGACGGCCTCCGCGATGCAGCCATGGCCCGCGCGCAGGGTGGCCGCGCAGGCCTCGCGCTCCAGCGCGTAGACACGGGCCGAGATCTGCGGCGCATAGGCCGCTTGCGGCAGCTTGTCGGTGGCCGCCACCCCATGCAGCGCCTTGCGGATGCGGTCGGTGGCGTGGATGCGCGCGCCGGGCGCTGGCCCCAGCTCGCTGGCGATGCGGGCGGACAGCGTCGATTTGCCCGAGCCGCTGAACCCGCCCAACGCGATCAGCATGGGCGCGCGCGGCTCCATCAAGGCTTCGGCGAGGGCGAAATAGGCTTGCGCCTCGGCCAGACGCTCGGGCTCCTCCTGCGCCAGCGTCGCCGCCACATGGGCGCGCACCACGGCGCGGGTCGCCATGAAGAGCGGCAGCACCGGCAGGCCATCGGCCTCATCGCGGGCGTCGAGATAACGGTTGAAGAGCAGGTTGGCGTGGCCCCGCGCGCCCAGCCGCCACAGGTCCATGAGCGGAAAGGCGAGATCGTAGAGCACGTCGATCGTGGCGAGGCCTTCGTCGAATTCCAAGGCGTCGAACAGGGCGGGCTCGCCTTCGAAGAGGCAGATGTTGCGCAAGGTCAAGTCGCCATGGCAACGCCGCACGCAGCCGCGCGCCGCCCGCGCGTCGAGCAGATCGGCATGGCGGGCGTGCGCCTCGCGCAGTCGCCCCGTCAAAGCCTCGATGCGCTCCTGCGCCACCGGCGGCGCCGCGCGCAAGGCCGCCTCGTTCAGCGCAAGCACATGGCCAAAGGCCTGCGCCCGGCCCTGCGTCGCAGGCTCCGCGCGCTCATGGGAGCCCGCGATCACGCCCGCCAGCTTCGTCACCAGCGCAGGCGTGGCGCGGCCCTCCTCCACCATGCGCGAGAACAAATCTTCATCCCTGAAACGCAGCATCTCCACCACCCCATCCACCACCTCGCCCGCGCCATCCAGCTGCAAGGCGCCATCCGCCGCGCGGGTGATGCGGCGCAGACCAAGATAGAGACGCGGCGTGAAGCGCTGGTTGATCGCCAACTCCCGCTCGCAATCGGCGATGCGTTTTTGCGGCGTGGTGAAATCGAGATAGGGATAACGCAGCGCGCGCTTCAACTTGAGCGCATGCGCTGGATAAAGAAACACTTGCGAGGCATGGGTCGTGATCTGCGCGCAGGGCTCCAGCGCACGCAGGAAGGCGATGGTCTCTTGTTGTTCGGCTTCGGATGGGCGGGCCTCGGACATGCGCGCACCTTAACCGCCCTGCGCCGCGCCGTCCCTGATGTCGATCAGAGCGGGCGCTCACCCAGCGGTCGACCGGAACTCCTTCTCCACCGCGCGCAGCACCGTCGCGCTGGTGGGATCGGTGATCGTGCTGAAGACGTCGGCGATGCGGCCGTCCTTGCCGACGAGATATTTGTGAAAGTTCCAGCGGGGCAGATCGTTGGGACGCTCCAACGCCGCCCAGCGATAAAAAGGATGGGCGTCCGACCCCAGCACCTTGGCCTTGGCCGCGATAGGGAAGCGCACGCCATAGCCTTCGGCGGCGTGGTGGATCTCCTCGACCCCGCCCGGCTCCTGGCCGCCAAAATCATTGGAGGGGACGGCGATCATCATCAGCCCCATGGGCGAGTACCGCTCCCAAAGCTTTTGCAATCCGGCGTACTGGCCCACGAAGCCGCAGAGCGAGGCCGTGTTGACCACCATGATCGGCTTGCCAGCGAAGGCGCTCAGCTTGATCTCGCCCTTGTCGAGGCCCGTGAAGGACATGGTGTAGCAGGTGCGGCCGCTGACCGCAGGCGCCTGCGCAAGCGCAGGCCCCGCGACGAACGCCAAGCCCGCACCCAAAAACGAGCGACGCTTCATGATCCATCCTCCTGCAAAACACTCTTACACCACTCCATACGCGCCCTGGAACCCGCCGGTTCACAGTTGGGCGGCGCGTTTGGCCCGGACGTCATCGTGGCCATCGTTGTGGCGGGGCTCGCGATGATCTATCCAGACGCGAGACTGCAATTTGCGGCGGCCGCTTTAGTGACCGCGCTCTTCATTGCGCCGCTTCGCGCCGCGCGGCTGAGGGGCGAGCTCACGGCGCGAAGACCGCGTGACTGGAGGAACGCCCACAATGATCATCGACATCTACACCCACCTCGCGCCGCGCAGCTTTCTGGACCGCATGGTGGTGCTGGCGCCCAAGCTGGGCAATATCGTCAACCGCCTGCTGGCCGTGAAACCGCTCTCCGATCTCGACGTGCGCTTCCGCGATATGGACACGCTGCCCGATTATCGCCAGCTGATCAGCCTGCCCAACCCGTCGCTGGAGGAGATCGGCCCCGCCGACACCGGCCGCGAGCTGGCGCGCATCGCCAATGACGAGCTGGCCGAACTCTGCGCCAAATATCCCGACCGTTTCGTCGGCTTCGCCGCCTCGCTCTATCTTGACGATGTCGATAGCGCCATCGCGGAGGCCGACCGGGCCATTCACCAGCTCGGCGCCAAGGGCGTGCTGATCTACAATCATGTGGCGGGCCATCCGCTCGATGAGGAGCGCTTCCGCCCCTTCTTCGCCGCCATGGCGGCGTGGAAGCGCCCGATCTGGCTGCATCCCAGCCGCCAGGCCAATGTGAGCGATTACGCCAGCGAGACGAAGTCGCGCTTTGAGATGTGGTGGTGCTACGGCTGGCCCTATGACACCTCGGTCGCCATGACGCGCCTCGTGTTCGACGGATTGTTCGACCGCCATCCCGATCTGGAAATCATCACCCACCATTGCGGCGGCATGGTTCCCTTCTTCGATGGCCGCGTGGGGCCGGGGCTGGACGTCCTGGGCGCGCGCACGTCAGATGAGGACTATTCGCAGATCCTGCCGTCGCTGAAGCTGCCGCATATGGATTATTTCAAGAAATTTTTCGGCGACACGGCCATGTTCGGCGCCACCAACGGCGTCAAATGCGGCCTCGACTTCTTTGGTCCGAGCAAGATCGTCTTCGCCACCGACGCGCCCCTCGGCCCCATCCGCAAAACCCATGACGGCATCGCCGCGATGGATCTGGACGCTGAAACCCGCCAGGCGATCTTCTACGGCAACGCGGCTAAGCTGTTGAGGCTGTAGACGTTTACGCCCGATCCGGCGCCCGCAGCACAGGAGGCTCCAGCGCCACGCGCAGGGCCTCCTCGATGGGGGCCTGCGGGTTCCAGTCCTTGCCCACATAGCGCTTGCCCGTGACACCATCCGACAGGGTGGAGGCGAGCCAGAGCATGGGGGCGATCATGACCTCGGGCTCCAGCAGCGGCCGCCCCGTTTCGCGCGCCTGACGTTTGCCCGACGCGCTGACGAAATCCGTGTTCACCGCTCCGCCGGGGATCAGCGAATTCACGGTGACGCCCGTGCCCGCCAGATCCTGCGCCCAGATCAGCGTCTCCGCCTCGATGGCGGTCTTGCTGACGCCATAGGGCGAGTTTTCGCGGCGCTGCATGGTGGACAGGCTCGTGGTCACATTCACGATGCGGCCCCAGCCCGACGCGATCAGCGCGGGGGCGGCGGCGCGCGCCATGAAGAATGTGCCGACCACATTGGTCTCGATGATCTGGCGCCAGACGTCGGCGTCCGATTCCCAGAAGCGCAGACTCTTCGTGCCGGGCGCGGCTTCCAGTTGGGCGGGGCCTTTGCCCGCATTGTTGACCAGGATGTGCAAGCCGCCAAACAGCCGAATGGTCTCGGCCACCGTGCGCTCGCAATCACCCCTAAGGGAGATGTCGCAGGGCATGCCCATGGCCTTGCCGCAACCCTCGAGGAAGGCGACCTGCGCCACCGCGCCGCCCGTCGCGCCCGCATTGATGTCGGCGAAGACCACATTGGCGCCCGCCCGCACCAAGGCCTGCGCCATGGCGCGGCCAAGGCCGGCGGCGGCGCCGGTGACAAGCGCCACGCGCCCGTCGAGACGGATGTCGGAAGCGAGCATCAGCGCGCGCCCCCGTCCAGCAGCGCCACGCCGATCATGGAATCGCGGGTGACGAGGGCGGCGAGCGCCTCCTCATCCAGCGCGTCGGTCCCCACGGGCCGTTGCGGCAGCACGAGGAAGCGGATGTCGGCGGTGGAGTCGTGCACGCGCAGGGCCACATCGTCGGACAATTCCGTGCCGAATTCGCGCAGAACCGCGCGCGGCTCACGCACCACGCGGGCGCGATAGGCGCGGCTCTTGTACCAGGCGGGCGGCAGGCCCAGCAGATCGCGCGGGTAGCAGGAGCAGAGCGTGCAGACCACGACATTATGGGTGTCGGACGTATTCTCCACCGCCACCAGCTTCGTGCCGGTGATCGGGAAGCCCAGCTCCGCAGCGGCGGCGTTGCCGTCCTCCAGCAGCCGCGCGCGATAGGCGGGATCAAGCCAGGCGCGGGCCACCACCTTGGCGCCATTGGCGGGGGTGATGGAATCGCGCTTCTCGATGAACTGGCGAACCTCGGCGGCGGTGATGACACCCTTTTCGATCAGCAGCTCCTTCAGCGCGATGCTGAGGATCTGGTGATAGCTATGCACCTTGTCGTCGGGCTGCGGCGGCGCGTGCGGATGGTCGTGATCGTGGTCATGGTCGTGGTGGTGATGGCCGCTCATCAGATCGTCTCCAGCCAATGGTCGTAAAGATCGGCTTCGATCACATCCTTCTGCGAGCCCTGATAGTCCGGCCACAGATCGGCGGCGCGAAAGCGCACCTTGTAGAGATCCTTCTTCGGGCCGGTCAGGTTGTAGGCGAGGCGCTCAGGGTTGCCGAAGGCGCCGAAATAGCGCTGCACCACGCCCGGCTTGCCGCGCAGATAGACGGGGGTTCGGATATGGCCGGGCGGACAATCCTCGCGCACGCGCACCTTGGCGCCGGGTTCAAACCGCGTCATGGCAGCTTCTCCGCTTCGCCTGCGCTCAGCTCCAGCTCGCCGGTTTCCACGAGGCGCTGGCGCACCTGCGCCACCTTGGCGTCGATCTCATCTTGCGTGAGCACGCCGCGCTCGACCATTTGCAGGGAGAGGGCGGCGGTCCAGCGTTCGTAATAGGTCAGCCGCCCCATGGCGTCATGGCCGAGCGATTCGATGGCGCGGCGGCTTTCGTGGCTGGACATGAGCCCCTTGGAGCCGACGGCGGCGCGCAGGCCATCCGCCTGTTTTTCCCAGAAATTCAGGGTGTGTTCCGATGGATCGACCGGCCCTTCGGGCAGGCCGCCTATGTCCTGTGGGCTGCGCATGACCTTCTCCCTGTTTTTCTCATTGTGGCAGGGGCGGGCGCGGGCGCAAGCCCCCTCCCCAAACGCGCCGCACCAAGTATAGTAGAGGGGAGTTTTGAAACACAGGGGGGGTTTAATGACCTATCGGGACATCACATGCGAAGTGGTCCAGTTCACCGGCCATAACGGCGAACAGGGCGAGGCCTATTATGCGCGGCCTGCGGGCCCCGGCCCCTTTCCGGGCGTCGTGCTGATTCACCACATTCCCGGCTGGAACGAGTTCTGCATTGAAGCTGCGCGCAAGCTCGCCCACCATGGCTTCGCCACCATCTGCAACAATCTGTATTTCCGCATGGGCGATGGCGACCCTGACGACATCGGCGCCCGCGCCCGCGCCGAGGGCGGCGTTTCCGATGAGCAGATGCTCGGCGACGTCGCAGGCGCGATGGCCTTCCTGCGCGCCCAGAGCAACGCCAATGGCAAGGTCGGCGTCATCGGCTTCTGCTCGGGCGGCCGCCAGACCTATCTTTCCGCCTGCCGCCTGCCCGATGTGAATGCGGCGGTGGATTGCTGGGGCGGGCGCGTGATCGCCGATCCCGCCGCGCTGAACGCCAAACAGCCGGTCTCGCCGATCGACTATACGAAGGATCTGAACTGCCCGCTGCTGGGCCTCTTCGGCAATGACGACAAGGAGCCCGCGCCCGCGCAGGTGGACAAGACCGAGGCGATTCTGAAGGATCTCGGCAAGACCTACGAGTTCCATCGCTACGATGGCGCAGGCCACGCCTTCTTCGACTGGAGCCGTCCCAGCTATCGCCCCGAACAGGCGGTGGATGGATGGAAGCGGGTCATCGACTTCTTCAACCACAACCTTGGCTGAGGCGGGCCATGTGCTCCTACATCACTGAAAAAGCGAGCATTTTCGGCAGCGCCAAAGGTCGCGACGGCTGGATGCGCGTCGATACGGCTGTCATCTATTACGACCATCCGGTGCATGTGCCGCTCGACCATGCGCTGAACATCGACTTCGTGGACTCGCGCTCGAAAGCGCGCGTGGCCGTCGAATTATCCGCTGATTCCGCCCGCGAACTCGTGCGCCGCATTCAGGCGGCGCTCGATAGCGGCGACGCCATCCATCTGGGGTCTGGCGAGGCCGACCCGCAACAGCTAGCGAGGACGATGTGACCATCCGCATGTATGATCTGGCCGGGGCGGACCCGGCGGTCCGTTTCAGCCCCTATTGCTGGCGCATCCGCATGGCGCTGGCCCACAAGGGCCTCGCGGTGGAGACGATCCCATGGCGCTTTACCGACAAGAGCGCCATCTCCTTCTCGGGTCAGGGCGCAGTGCCCGTCATCCGCGACGGCGAGACGGTTCTGCACGATTCCTGGGCTATCGCCGAATATCTCGACGCCCACTATGCGGACCGCCCGAAACTGATGGACGGGCCGCAGGGCCGGGCGCTGGCCAATTTCGCCCGATATTTCGCGCAGCTGGTCTTCTCGCCCATCGCCTTCAAGGCGGTGATCCTCGATCTATATGCCGCGATTGACGAAAGCGACCGGGACTATTTCCGCCAGAGCCGCGAGGCGCGGGTGGGCAAGACCCTGGAGGCTTTCGCCATCGGCGAGGACGAGGCGCGCGCGCAGATGCGCCCGGCCCTTTCGCCGCTGCGCGCGCTGTTGCAGGAGCAGCCCTTCATCAACGGCGATGCGCCCGCTTTCGCCGATTACTGCATGCTGGGCGGCTTCATGTGGGCGCGCGGCGTCTCGGCGAAGAAGCTCATCGCGGAGGACGATCCGGTTTACGCCTGGCGCGAGCGCATGCTGGACCTGTTCGACGGTCTGGGTCGCAAGGCGCCTGCTGTCGGCGCCTGATGGACAAGCGAAGCCGGACGCGACATCCTCGCGCCCGGCACGATACTTGATTGAGACGGGATGACCCGCGAATCCGCATAAGGGAGATGACGTGACCATTACGCAGGAGGTTCAGACCGACGCCCCGCGTCCCGCGCCCATCATCGAAGTTCGCAACGCCGCGAAACGCTTCTCCGTCAACGGCCAGTCGCTGACGGTCTTCGACGGTGTCTCCTGCGCCATTCCGCAAGGCGCTTTTCTGTCCATCGTCGGGCCGTCGGGCTGCGGCAAGTCCACCCTGCTGAAACTGATTTCGGGTCTTGAGGCGCCCAGCGGCGGCGAAATTCTGTTCAACGGCGCCAAGGTCACCGGCCCCGCGCAGGGCATGATCTATGTCTTCCAGCAATATACGAAGTCGATTTTTCCGTGGCGCACGGTGATCCAGAACATCGAATTCGGCCTCAACAGCCACAAGAAAAAGCTGTCGCGGAGCGCGCGCGCCGACCTGTGCCGCCATTATGTGAAGCTGGTGGGGCTCGAAGGCTACGAGAACTATTTCCCCTACCAGCTATCCGGCGGCATGCAGCAGCGCGTCGTCATCGCCCGCGCGCTCATCTGCGAGCCCGCCGTTCTGCTCATGGACGAGCCCTTCAGCGCAGTGGACGCCCTGACCCGCGCGATTCTTCAGGAATTGCTGCTGAAGATCTGGCAGACCATTCCCGTCACCATTCTCTTCGTCACCCATGACGTGGAGGAGGCCGTCTTCCTGTCGAGCCGCATCATCTCGCTCAGCAAGTCGCCTGCGAAGATCCATGAGGACGTGGCGATCGACCTACCCTATCCGCGCGATCAGATCGCCACCCGGGCGGACGAGCGGTTCCATGAGCTGCGCCAACAGCTTTTCGCCAGCATCTTCCTGCAAGAAAAAGGCGGCGCTCCTGGCGCCTCCCCATCTGTGAAGGCCTGATCCCATGAAAAAGCGCTGGCCCGGATTTCTGCTCATCGTCGTGCTGCTCCTGGCGTGGGAGTTCGCCTCCGCCAACAGAATGATCGACCCCATCACCTTTCCGCGCGTGAGCGTGATCTTCGCCGCCTGGATGAAGGCGGTGGCGGGAACGGGCGAGTTGACGCGCCAGCTCATGCCGAGCATGGGACGCATTTTTGCGGGCTTTAGCCTCGCGGCGCTCGTCGCTGTGCCGCTGGGCCTGCTCATGGGCACGATCCCCATGGTCTATCGCCTGCTGGAACCGATCACCGAATTCATCCGCCCCATTCCCAGCTCCGCCTATATTCCGGTGGCGATCCTGTTTCTGGGCATTGGCAACGAGATGAAGATTTTCGTGATCTTTCTGGCCTGTATGTTCCCGATCCTGCTCAACACCTATGGCGGCGTGCGCGGGGTCGATCCGGTGCTGATCGACACGGGGCGCACCTTCGGCCTGTCGCGGGTGAAGTCGCTGTGGCGGATCATCCTGCCCGCCGCCCTGCCGAACATCCTCACCGGCATGCGCATCAGCCTTGGCATCGCGCTGATCGTGGCGGTGGTGGCGGAGATGATCACCGGCAACAGCGGCATCGGCTATTTCATTCTCGACATGCAGCGCATTTTCCGCGTGCCGGAAATGTTCGCTGGCATCTTCACGCTCGGCCTGCTGGGATTCCTGATCAACTTCGCCTTCCTGCGGGTCGAGGGCCATTTCCTGCGCTGGAGGGGCGCCAGTGTCGAAACCTGACGAGAAAGGCGCGGTCTGCGTCACAGGCGCTGCGGGCGGCATAGGGGTCGCGCTTGTGCGCCGCTTGCTGGATGAGGGCTATGGGGTCAGCGCCTGGGACATGGCGCCGGGACCGCTGGCGCAGATCACGGACGAACATCTCGTTTTCGAGACGCTGGATGTGCGCGATGGCGCGGCGATGAAGGGGGCCGCGCAGCGAGCGCAAGCGCGCTTCGGATTCGTTCATGGGCTGGTGTCGCTGGCCGCGATCTATCGCACCCAGCCCTTTCTGGACATCGACGACGCGACCTTTGATCTGCATTTCAGCATCAACCTGAAGGGCAGCCTGCTGGCGGCGCAGGCGGTGCTTCCGCTTATGCGTGCGCGCAAGTCGGGCGCCATTGTGCTGTTTTCCTCATCGTTGGCGCGCAATGGCGGGACGAACTCCGCCGCCTATGCGGCGACCAAGGGCGGCGTCCTGGGCCTCATGCGCTCCATGGCTCTGGACGTGGCGGGCGACAATGTGCGGGTCAACGCCGTCTCACCGGCCATCGCGGACACGGCCATGCCACGCGGCAATCTGGATGACGCCATGCTCACCGCTCGCGCCGCCGCCAATCCCATGGGCCGGCTGGGCTCGCCGCGGGACATGGCCGAGGCCGCCCTGTTCCTGCTGGACAAGGAGAATGGCTTCATGACCGGCCAGGACATTCGCGTCACCGGCGGCGCGCTGCTGTTTTGAAGGGGCTCTCCATGCAGGTGATCATCACGGGAGCGGCGAGCGGCATCGGGCGAGCGAGCGCGCTGCGCCTGGGACGGCGCATGAAGGTTGTCGTGGCGGACCGGAACATTGAAGGCGCGCGCCAAGTTGCAGGTGAGATCGAGGCTGCGGGCGGGGTGGCGCTGGGCGTCGAGGTGGACGTGACGCGCCGCGCCAGCGTCGCCGCCATGGTGGCGAGCGCACGCAAGGCCTTTGGGCCGGTGGATGCGCTCTTCGCCAATGCGGGCGTCAATCGGCGCAACCCGGTTGACCAAATTTCGGAAAGCGACTGGGATCTGATGATGGACACCCATGTGAAGGGCGTCTTCCTGTGCTGTCAGGCGGTGCTGGGCGAGATGGTGGAGCGGGGCAAGGGCGCCATCGTCAACACCTCTTCCGATTTCGCCATCATGGGGGTTGCGGGCAACGCGACCTATACCTCGGCGAAAACCGCGATCTATTCCCTCACCAAAGCCATCGCCACCGAGTTCACGCCCAAGGGAATCCGTGTGAACGCCATCGGGCCAGGGCCTATCGACACGCCGCTGCTGGCTTCCGGCCGCAACGACGAACAGCATGCCGCGCTAAAGCAGAAGTTCGCCGCCGCCTTGCCGCTGGGCCGCATGGGCCAGCCCGAAGATGTGGCCTTTGTGGTGGATTTTCTGCTGAGCGAGCGCGCGTCCTATATTTCGGGCCAGATCTTGCATCCCAATGGTGGGCAGCTGATGTGGTGATCCGCTGCGGCGGGCATGAGGGAGGCAGTATGAAAACGAGACTGTTGGTTGCGGCGCTTGTCGCCACGTTGATGGGGGCGGGCTCCGGCTCCGCGCTCGCCGCCGAGAAGGTGAAGGCCGGCATTCTGAAAATGGCGGCGCTGACCAATCTATGGGTCGCCAAGGAGGCCGGCATCTTCGCGAAGAACGGGCTCGATGTGGAGTTGGTGGAGTTCCGCAACGGCAACGAGGCGATCAACGCCCATCGCGCAGGTTCGGTCGATTTCGTCCTCTCCATCCCCGGCACGGCCATGACGGCCACCGAGCGCGGCTTCGATCTCGTTTTGCTGACCCAGAACGAGGCCGCCAAAGCGCAGGGGCCGGACGCTGGCTCGATCATGGTTCTGGCGGATTCGCCCTACAATTCCCTCGCCGATCTCGCCGGCAAGCGCATCGCCGTGTCGGCGCTGCATAGCCAGATGTCGGTCGCGACTCAGGTGGCGCTGACCAAGGGCGGCGCCGACATGAAGGATATGCAGATCATGGAAATGCCGCTGCCCAGCATGGGCGATGCGCTGAAGTCGAAGCAGGTGGACGCGGTGGCCCTTCTCGACCCCTGGGTGACGCAACTGCAAACGACGGGCGTGGCGCGTAACCTGTCATGGCTATATGTGGATTCCATTCCAGAACAGCCCATCGGCGCCTGGTACGCCACCAGCGGCTTCCTCGCCAAGAAGAAGGATGTCGCCATGGCCTTCGTGAAATCCGTTCAGGAAGCCATTGACTATATGAAAGCTGATGAAGCGCGCGCGCGCAAGAATGTAGCGCTCTTCACCGGGCTCGATCCGAAGCTGACCGAGGCCATGCCGCTGAACAATTGGGACTACCGCATCAGCCCCGCCCGCTGGCAGGCGACCATCGACATGATGGTGAAGAGCGGCGAGTTGCAGCAGGCGCACAAGGTCGATGAATATATCTCGGATGTTTCGCGACAGTTCGTGGTGCAATAAAATACGCCGGAGCGCTTTCGATTCAACGAAAGCGCTCCACGCCTGCGCCTCACTCGCCGCGCTGCACGTCCGGCGCGATCGCCTCTGACGAGAGCAACGCCAGCGCGTCGTCCAGCGTCATGGGCGTCTGGTTCTGCGAGCCGAGGCGGCGCATGGAGACGGTGCGTTCGGCCGCCTCCTTCTTGCCCAGAACCAGCAGCACCGGAACCTTGGCGAGCGAATGTTCGCGCACCTTGTAGGTGATCTTCTCGTTGCGCAGATCCATCTCGACCCGCAGGCCGAGCTTGCGCGCCGCCGCCACCACTTCCATGGCGTAATGATCGGCTTCCTGCGTGATCGTCGCGACGACGATTTGCAGCGGCGAGAGCCACAGCGGCAGATGGCCCGCGTAATGCTCGATCAGGATGCCGGTGAAGCGCTCCAGCGAACCGAACATGGCGCGATGCACCATCACGGGCGTGGTCTTCTCGCTTTCGGCGGAGATGTAGAAAGCGCCGAAACGGCCCGGCAGGTTGAAGTCCACCTGCGTCGTGCCGCACTGCCACTCGCGCCCGATGGCGTCGCGCAATGTATATTCGAGTTTGGGACCATAAAAGGCGCCCTCGCCCGGATTGATTCCTGTCTTCATGCCGCGCTCGGTGAGCACGTCGAGCACGCGGCCAAGGGCGGCTTCGGCCTTGTCCCAGGCGTCGTCCGAACCCACGCGCTTTTCGGGGCGGGTGGAGAGCTTCACCACCACGTCCTCGAAGCCGAAGTCCTTGTAGATGGACATGATGAGGTCGTTGACCTTCATCGCCTCGTCCATGATCTGGTCTTCGGTGCAGAAAATATGCGCGTCGTCCTGCGTGAATGCGCGCACGCGCATCACCCCATGCAGCGCGCCCGACGGCTCATAGCGATGCACGACGCCGAATTCCGCGATCTTCATCGGCAGGTCGCGATAGGACTTCAGCCCGTTCTTGAAGATCTGCACATGGCCGGGACAGTTCATCGGCTTCAGGGCGAAGACGCGCTCGTCCTCGGTCTGGGTGACGAACATGTTCTCGCGATAGGTCTGCCAATGGCCCGAGGTCTCCCACAGGGCCCGGTCGAGCACCTGCGGCGTGTTCACCTCGATATAGCCGGACGCCTGCTGGCGGCGGCGCATGTAGGAAATGAGCGCCTGGAACAGGGTCCAGCCCTTGGGATGCCAGAAGACCGTGCCCGGCCCCTCTTCCTGGAAATGGAACAGATCCATTTCGCGGCCAAGGCGGCGATGGTCGCGGCGCTCGGCCTCTTCGATCTGCTTGAGATAGGCGTCAAGGTCTTCCTGCTTGGCGAAGGCTGTGCCGTAGATGCGGCTCAGCATGGGCCGCGTGCTGTCGCCGCGCCAATAGGCGCCCGCCACCTTCATCAACTTGAAGGCCGCGCCGATCTTGCCGGTGGAGGTCATGTGCGGGCCGCGGCACAGGTCCATCCAGTCGCCCTGGCGGTACATCTTGAGGTCTTGATCGGCGGGGATGGTCTCGACCAGCTCCACCTTGAAGGCCTCGCCCTTCTTCTCGAAATGGGAAATGGCGTCGGCGCGCGACCAGACTTCCTTGGTGAAGGGCGCGTCGCGCGCGATCAGCTCGCGCATCTTCTTCTCGATCGCCTCGAAATCGTCGGGCGTGAAGGGCGTCTCGCGGAAGAAATCGTAATAGAAGCCATTCTCGATCACCGGGCCGATGGTGACCTGCGTGCCCGGATAGAGCGCCTGCACCGCTTCGGCGAGCACATGGGCGCAATCGTGGCGGATGAGTTCGAGCGCGCGGGGATCGTCGCGGCTGACGAATTCGATTTTGGCGTCCTGATGGATGGGATCGGCGAGATCGACCACCGCGCCATCCAGAGCCATGGCGACGGTGCGCTTGGCCAGCGACGGGGAGATGGATTTGGCGATCTCGAAGCCGGAGACGCCGGGTTCGAACTGACGCTGCGCGCCATCGGGGAAAGTGACGGAAATCATAAGCGCTCCTGTGGCTCACTCGCCGATACGAGTCGGCGTAAGCGGATGATGCGCTTCTATAGCGGCGGGGCGCCTTCAGGGCAACGCGGGGGCGTCCTGGATATTTCGGTAGGCAAAACGGCCCCCGCGCCCCCATATGGGGGCCATGGTCGGTCCAATCTCCCGTAGCGCGCGATATGGCGCGCATCTGCTGCTGCGCTTCTACCAGCTCACCCTGTCGGCGGTGATCGGACGCTGGTGCAGGCACATGCCCTCCTGCTCCAGCTACATGGACGAGGCCATCCAGCGCCATGGCCTGTGGGCGGGCGGCTGGATGGGAACCGCGCGCCTGTGCCGCTGCCAGCCCTGGGGGACCAGCGGCTATGACCCAGTGCCGGAGGGCTTGCCTGAGAAGGCGGGCGTTTTGACGCCATGGCGTTATGGAAAGTGGCGGGGGCCGTTGGTTTGTGAGGGGGCGGAGGGGAAGGCGTCGCACGATTGAATTAAGCTTTAACTTGGCAAATTTGTCCGCAATCTTCAGACCAAGCTTGCGCTCAGGCCTGCATCGCGCCTTACCGTCCATTTGGGGAAACGAAGGTCCGCGCGCCCAAACTTTGCTCAATGACGAGATCGGCTGCGCGGGCAAGTTCGCCGAATCGATGAACTTTGGTGGCGAAGGCGCGACAATTGTCCCGAAAGCCTTCGTCGTCCGCACCTGTCCGCCTGTCGCCAACAAACTCATAGTGCTCAACGGGCAAGCCCGCAGTCTCAGAACCGCCCCACCTCTGGCCCAGGCGCCTGCGCCAGAACGCGCAAAAGGCTTCCAAGTCCGCTGCGGGGAAGCGGGATGTAGGGTTTCTCCGCCTGCTTGCAGAATTTCTTGATGGTCGCGACGGCGCTGTGCCCCACGCAATCCAGGGGAAACAAGACGAACTGCGCTTGGCTGATCAGACCCGGCAACAGGCTCAAGGCCTCAGATTGCCCCCCATCATGGTGCAGAAACGTGGCGCCTGTCTTTTGGACTTCCGATTTCAGCGTGGCGATATGATGGGTGCGCCCGCCAACATAAAGAAACCGAACGCCCGAGAGATCCCGCCGCGCCTCTTGCTCCGGCGTTGCATGACCTTGCAGGCGCTGGATCATATCTTCGAGTGAACCAAGCTCATCGATCAGCGCGGCTTCGCTGCGCGACAAACGCTGCAACTCTTGCGACAGCCGCTCACGCTCGTCGCGCCAGGCCTGTTGTTTCTTTTCCAACGCCGCCAGCCGTATCAATTGGCTTTCCAACTTGGCGCGCAGGTGATCGGTGGCGTCGGAGAGAACGCCGACTGAGTCGTTGATGCGCCGCCCCGGCTGCCGTTCACGCAGGCGTTCCATCACCAGCGCATCATAGGCCCTGGCTTTTTCATCTCGCTCCAGAGCCACCATCTGAATGCGCTTTTCCTGTCGAGCCACCTTGTCGTTCAGGGCGGCGACTTCGGCTTCGAGTTCCGCAAGTCTACGAATATCCGCACGATTGGCCGAACCAATGAGATGCGACAGCATATGCACCTCGCCAAAGATTTGACGAAGCGCCATTCCATCGGTCGCGGGGTGGGTTACGCAGGCCCAATAAGCCCCGGGAATATCCCCTTCAGCCTTCACCGCGCTCCAGAGCGCAAGAATGTCCTGCCCGTTTTTGGCGGGCGTGAACTTGCGCACAATGGCTGCGTGACGCGTGTCCAGAGATTTATTCAAAAGCTTGCCGAGGGCGTCGTTCCGCCCCGCCAGTCGCATCCCTTCCGTATGAATATCGTGGTCGGACCATTTCGCGGCGGACGAACCTGCGGCCTTGACGACAATCCGTCGCAATTCATTGGCGGTCAGACAGGTGCCGATGACCGAGCAATGAAGGTAGGTGCTGAGATCCCAGAGCTTGCGGCGCGACTGGCCAAGCGAGGCCTCGAACGTCAGGTGAGAAGGCGGCGCAAAATACTGATGCCGCAGGGCGTTCTTGCCTGGGCTCAATGTCTTGAAAGGATAATTGACCATAACATTTTACCCCCAACAGGCCGGTGAAGCTTGACTGACGGATGGCTGCGCAGAGGTGGCCTCAGACGCGCCGAAGCCGATCAATTCCGGGCGGCGTCAAACCCGCGCCCGTCGAGACGGCGGTGCGAACGACCCGGCGCAGAGCGTTTTCTCGACTTCGCCAAACTCAGCTTTTCAAATGTTGAGCGAACCAGTCCACTGCATGACTTGCGCTTTCCGTAAATCCGGATTCATACGCATCGAAGTGACCCCCCGCTATATGCACGACGTCTATGATCGGGTTTGTTGACGCAACCTTCATCCCTTCCTGCGGCAGCGCGAGCTTGTCGTCCGGCGCCACGACAAGGCGCAGCGGGGTTCTCACCTTGGGCAGGACTTCGATCGGCTCGAAGGGCTCGGCAAGGGCGCCGACGCGAATTTCGTTGCGCCAGCTTGGCGCACGCTCCTTATGAACCCGGGTGAACCAGCCGTAGGAGTGATCGGGATAGAGCAGGCCGAGCCCGTCGGCGCTCTCGGAGACGGCGGGTATCACATCGTCAAAGCGCCCATTTTGCAATGCGTCGCCAATGGCCGCCAAGGTGGCCGCCGAAACCTGTCCCGGACCGCCGCTTAAAGCCGGAACCTGGGCGACGGCGCACCGGATCGGAAGATTTTCCGACGCCAGCATGATGACCTGTCCGCCGGAAAAGCTCGAACCCCAAATCCCGATCCGATCAGAGTCGACGCCAGCCTGACAGCGGAGCCAGTTTATGGCGTCGCGATAGCCCTCCAGCTGCCAACTGGGCGTCGGAGACTGGCGAGGCTCCCCGTCGCTGGCGCCGAACCCGAAGTGGTCATACACCAGCGTCACGAAGCCCGCCGCCGCGAAGGCCTCTGCGTAGCGATCAAGGAACATCTCGCGCACCGCCGTGAGCCCATGGGCCATGACGACGCCTGGCGCCGCCACGGGGCGCTTCGGCCGGTAGAGCCAGCCACGAAGTTGCGCGCCGCGGGACGTAAACTCGATATTCGTACGGGTGACGCTCATCACATTCTCCGAAGGTTGACGCATGGCGTAAAAACCACACGCCAACGCTGCGCCCGGCCCCATCGTGAAATTTCAGCCCAATGTCGCCAGATCAATCACAAAGCGATATTTCACATCGCTACGCTGCATGCGGACATAGGCCTCGTTGATCGTCGCCATGTCGATGACTTCCACATCGGCGACGATGTTGTGCCGCCCCGCGAAATCAAGCATTTCCTGCGTCTCCTTGATGCCGCCGATCAAGGATCCCGCCACATTGCGCCGCCCCATGATCAAAGGCGCCGTATTCAGCGCCGCCGCCGGGCCAATCGAGCCCACGATGCACATGGTGCAGTCCCGCTTCAGGAGTCCCATATAGGCGTTGAAGTCATGGGGGACCGGAATCGTGTTCAACAGGAAGTCGAACTTGCCGGTCCAG
>CAIUWR010000093.1 GCA_903902915.1 uncultured Hyphomicrobiales bacterium
CTGGACCGGCAAGTTCGACTTCCTGTTGAACACGATTCCGGTCCCCCATGACTTCAACGCCTATATGGGACTCCTGAAGCGGGACTGCACCATGTGCATCGTGGGCTCGATTGGCCCGGCGGCGGCGCTGAATACGGCGCCCTTGATCATGGGGCGGCGGACTGTGGCTGGATCCTTGATCGGCGGCATCAAGGAGACGCAGGAAATGCTTGATTTCGCGGGGCGGCACAACATCGTCGCCGATGTGGAAGTCATCGACATGGCGACGATCAACGAGGCCTATGTCCGCATGCAGCGCAGCGATGTGAAATATCGCTTCGTGATTGATCTGGCGACGTTGGGCTGAAATTTCACGATGGGGCCGGGCGACGCATTGGCGCCCGGTTCCCTTTACTTCCCCGCCATCATGATCAGTTGCAGGTAGCAGATCCGGCGGCGGTAGGAGCGTTCCTGATTATATTCGAAGATCACCAGCCGTGGGCGCTCCTTGTTGAGCCGCTCCACCTTGATGTCGATCTCGTCCGGCAAAAGGATGCCAAGTCGACGCAGCGCCCGGTGGGGGTTGGTCTCGATCTGGCCCAGCAGGCTGCGGTCGATCCAGCAACGAGCCAGCACCGCGCCAAGATAGTCGATGATGCGTTCTTTGAGCTGCCGCGAATCGATGACGATTTCGATCGGTGGCTCTTGATCGAACTCCGGCTCTTCCGGCGAAGTCCAGCCGGGCGAAGAGAGCGCCGCGCCGGGGACCGGGATGAGCGCTGGGAGATTTTCGGGACTGGACTCAGCCATCGCAACGCAGCCTACATGGGCCGCGACAACACGCTGCGGACCTATACAACGAAACAATACAGTTATTTAGAAGGGCTGACAACCCGCAGGTCGGTCGCATGTCGCAGGCTTTGTCTAGCAAAGAACCATGACATCGGCATGGGCTGACCGAAACAGGCCAGCGGAATAATGGACCTGCACATATTCCATTCCCAGCAGCGCCGGTTGGACGGAAACCGGAATGGAACTGTTGAATTCCGGCATGATATGGTCCCGCATCGTCGCTTCGACCCGCGTCGCGGCGCAATGCAGCACGATTTTCTCGACCGTTCCGAAAAGGAAGCCCTTCATTCTGTTCATCGGCATGCTCCCGGGTTGGCGGACCTCAGGGCTGCCGAGGCGCAATGGCGGCCAGCAAGACCGGGGCCAGACGGGAAGGTTTTGTTAACCTTATGATAAGAATATGATTTTTCCATCGCTGCCATTCACCTGTCGGGATCTTGGCGTGAAGTGTGGCGGTGGCGTCGTTTTTCTGAGGGGTTTTTCCGCCTTCGGCCCGCGAATTTGCTAAAAGCGTTCATGAGCAAGCGCAGGCTTGTCGGGGAGCCTCGCCGCGACCATCATGATATCGCCGCAGTCGCGCAGGAGAAGGAACCCTGTGGGAAGCCTCGTCGGCGCATTTGGGCATGTAAAGTGAGTTTTCGCATGAATCCGCTTCCCTTGGCCGTCTTGTCCTGCCTTTCGCTTGCGCTGGCGTTTTCGCCCGCTTGCGCCCAGGGGACGACCGTCGTTCCCGCGCCCGCCCATGCGGAGGAGGACGGGCCTCTGTCCGCCTTGGCGCGAACGACGGGGTTGCGGTCAAAACCCGTTGAAGCTGCTGAATTCGTTCGCAACTCCCGGCCAGGCGCGTTGGACTTCATTCCCGTCCACAGCAAGCGGCCCGAGGCGCCGGGCAGGCTTCTCACGGCTGATGAATTGTCGGCGAAGGAGCATGAACTGGACGCGCTGAAGGCCAGCCATGACACTATCGCAAAGAGAAAGCCCGCCAAAGTGGTTTACAAGCCACTTCAGGCGCCTGCGCAACCCAAGGGAGCGGCGCCTGCAACGTCCGCCGTGACGCCCGGGGCTCCGGCGGCTCGCTAGGCGTCCTGGCCAATCGCCTCCACCCCCTCCTTGCGCAGGATTGGCGCCTCGGCCCGGATCAGTTAAACCGGCATAGTTGTTGAGGATGAATCGATGAGCGACTTCCATCGCGTCAAGCGTCTGCCGCCTTATGTTTTCGAACAGGTGAACCGCCTGAAGGCCCTTGCGCGCGCCAATGGGGCCGACATTATCGATCTTGGCATGGGCAATCCGGATCTGCCGGCCCCTCGCCACGTCATCGAGAAGCTGGTCGAGACGGCAGGCAAGCCGCGCACCGACCGCTATTCGGCCTCCAAGGGCATCGCGGGCTTGCGCCGCGCCCAGGCCCATTATTACGAGCGCCGCTTTGGCGTGAAGCTCAATCCCGACACCCAGGTCGTCGCCACGCTTGGCTCCAAGGAGGGCTTTGCGAATATGGCGCAGGCGATCACCGCGCCCGGCGATGTGGTGATCGTGCCCAATCCCTCCTATCCGATCCACGCCTTTGGCTTCCTGATGGCGGGCGGGGTGATCCGGTCCGTGAACGCCGATCCCACGCCCGATTTCTTTGTCCAGCTTGAGCGCGCGGTGATCCATTCGATCCCCAAGCCGATCGCCATCGTGACCTGCTATCCCTCCAACCCGACCGCCTGCGTGGCGGGGCTGGATTTCTACAAGGATCTCGTCGCCTTCGCGAAGAAGCACGAGTTGTTCATCCTCTCCGACCTAGCCTATGCGGAGGTTTATTTCGACGGCAATCCGCCTCCCTCCGTGCTCCAGATCCCCGGCGCGAATGACGTGACGGTGGAGTTCACCTCCATGTCCAAGACCTTTTCAATGGCTGGTTGGCGCATTGGCTTTGCGGTCGGCAACGAGCGGCTGCTCGCCGCGCTCGCCCGCGTGAAATCCTATCTGGATTACGGCGCCTATACGCCGATTCAGGTGGCCGCCGCCGCCGCGTTGAACGGCCCCGAAGATTGCATCGTCGAGATGCGGTCCATCTACAAGAAGCGCCGCGATGTGCTGGTGGAAAGCTTCGCCGCCGCAGGTTGGGACATTCCCTCGCCCGAGGCGACCATGTTCGCATGGGTTCCAGTGCCCGAGAAGTTCCGCCATCTCGGCAGCCTGGAGTTTTCCAAGCTGATGATCGAGAAGGCCGATGTGGCTGTGGCGCCGGGCATCGGCTTTGGCGAATTCGGCGACGACTATGTCCGCCTCGCCATCGTCGAGAACGAGCAGCGCATCCGTCAGGCGGCTCGCGGCGTGCGTCGGTTCTTCGACCAGGCCGATCAGATTCTCCATAATGTGTTGCCGATCAAGCGACCGGCCTGATCACAACCTTCTGACAAGACGTCGACCGGCCCGAAA
>CAIUWR010000094.1 GCA_903902915.1 uncultured Hyphomicrobiales bacterium
ACTGATCAACCTCGGCCTGACCGACGCCCTGCGCGCCTGCACCGACGAGGCCGGGCTCTATACGTTCTGGGATTATCAGGCGGGCGCCTGGCCGCGGAACAAGGGCATCCGCATCGACCATCTGCTGCTCTCGCCGCAGGCCGCCGACCGGCTCACCGGCTTCGCCATCGACAAGGACATGCGCGCGCTGGAAAAGCCCTCGGACCATGTGCCGATCCGCATAGATCTCGCATAATCGCGGGAATTCCGCCCCAAAATGGGACTAAAGATTAACAGCGCGTGATATGTGGTCGCTGGGCGCGTGCTAGGCCGGATGTTCAGCGGCTATATCTAGCTGGCCCACCTGCATTGCCCAACAAGATGCGCGCAGAACAAAAGCCCAACTGTGGATAACCGCTGATTCGTCCATGACCTGTTCGTGGTCTGGCGCGTTTCTTAACGGGCGGCCTCGCGGCGGCCCTTCACGAATTGCTCCAGATAAACCAACGCCGCCTGCCGGTCCGTATCAGACGCGGTCGTCATGGCGCCGTCGTAGAGATCGACGATCCATTTGTACTTGGCTTGCTGGCTGGCGCCCTCGCGCGCCATGGTCAGATACATGAGCCCCAGAGCGCGCTGGCGTTGCATGCCTTCGAGGCCGCTGAAATAGAGGCGGCCGAGCACGGCTTGCGACTCGACATGCTGCTTGTCGGCGGCGAGCCGCAGCCAGCGTGCGCCGCGCCGCACGTCCTTCGTCACGCCCGTGCCTTCAAGATACATCAGGCCCAGATTATATTGCGCATGCATGTCGCCGAATTCGGTGGCTGCATAGCTGAACATTTCGAAAGCGCGCGCCGTATCCCGTTCGATGCCCTTGCCCGGCCCGCCCGTCAGCGCATAGGCCCCCACAGCCACGAAGGCGCTTGCGACGACGCCCCGCTCGCGTGGGTTGGGATTGGCTTCGTCATAGGATTCGATGATCTGCTGAAAATACTGGAAGGCCTTGACGTCGTCGTGCGGCACGCCGTCGCCCTGAGCATACATGCTGCCGAGCTTCCAGCGCGCCAACGCCTCGCCGCCATCCGCAGCATAGCGCAGGGCGTCCAGTGACGAGCGCGGATCACCCGAGCGGTAGCCTTCGATATATTTGGTCATGGCCTGACGCGGATCCTTGAAGATCGCGAGCGGCTCCTTTTCGGTGGCGGGCGCTTTCACGTCGTCGAGCGCCATCGCGCCCGAAGATATGGCGAAAGCTCCGATGAGGAGGCCGAGGTGAAGCGCCGCCCGCTTAAACATGGACGGCCCCATTCGTGGCGACCACGCGACGCATGTCCTCAGCCTTCAGGCTGACGTCGGGAACATCATGTCGCCTCTTGCTCATCGATGCTTCAACCTTGCCACCCACTAAAGGCCCGAGAGTCGCTCCCGAAGCGATCCCATCTCTGGAAAGACCGCTGACTGCCGGAGGTTCTCTTCTCCTTTCGAAGTAGCGCGAGGTTTATGGCTGAATCTTGGCACAGCCTAGCCGTGAAACAGGCGGCTCGATGATCAATTTTTATTGTTGCGCCAAAGCCACAATGGCCAAGCCTGCGCCTCATGGTGAAAACAATCCAGAGTTGCAGGCGGGGCGCATGTTCGCGGCCCCGCCCGTATTGGCGTCAGGCGGTCAGCCGCTCCAGCGCCGCGCGCATCTTCTCGATCCGCGCGAGGGCGTCCTGCCTGCGTTCGCGGTTTTCCTCGACGACCTCTTCGGGCGCGCGGCGCACGAAGTCCGCGTTGTTGAGTTTGGCGTCGACCTTCTTCACCTCGCCCTCTTCCTTGGCGATTTCCTTGGTGAGACGCGCCGTCTCCGCGCCGATATCGATCACACCTTCGAGCGGCAGGGCCGCGACGACGCCGCGCACGATCATCTGGGCGGAGCTGCGCGGCGCGACTGGCGCGAAGCTGATGTCCGAGAGGCGGGCGAGACGGCGGATGGTCTCATCCCAAGCGCGCGCGCGCGCCTCGACGATGGCTGGCGCCTCGACCAGAACCAGCGGGATCAGCGCAGCGGCCGGCACGTTCATCTCGTTGCGCACCGAGCGGACTTCCGAGACCAGATCGACGATCCAGCCGATTTCGGCTTCGGCGTCCGCATCTTCCAGACCAGCAAGGTCCGGCCAGGACGCCAGAGCCAACAGGCTCTCGCGCGGCTCGCCCTCGGCGCCCTTGATGGCCCACAGCTCCTCGGTGAGGAAGGGCATGAAGGGATGCAGCAGCTTGGTGATCTGGTCGATGACGAAAGCGGTGGTCGCCCGCGCCTCGTCCTTGGCGGGGCTATCAGCTCCTTGCAGGACCGGCTTGGCGAGTTCCAGATACCAGTCGCAGAAGATGTTCCAGACGAAGCGATAGGCGATGTTCGCGGAATCGTTGAACCGATAGGCTTCGATGGCGGCGGTGACGTCGGTGACGGCCCGCGCGGTCTCGCCGATGATCCAGCGGTTGAGGGTCTGCTCCACCCCCTTGGGATCAAATCCCACCGAGCGCAGGCAGCCGTTCATTTCGGCGAAGCGCGCGGCGTTCCACAGCTTGGTCGCGAAGTTGCGATAGCCCTCGACGCGGCTCGTCGCCAGCTTGATGTCGCGCCCCTGAGCGGCCATGGCGGCCAGCGTGAAGCGCAAGGCGTCGGCGCCATATTGATCGATCAGGTTCAGCGGGTCGATGACATTGCCCTTGGACTTCGACATCTTCGCGCCTTTCTCGTCACGGACGAGGGCGTGGATATAGACGTCCTTGAAGGGAACCTCCTTCATGAAATGCAAGCCCATCATCATCATGCGGGCGACCCAGAAGAAGATGATGTCGAAGCCCGTCACCAGCACGCTGGTGGGATAGAAGCGCTTCACTTCGGCAGCGTCATCGGGCCAGCCCAAAGTCGAGAAGGGCCAAAGCGCGGAGGAGAACCACGTGTCGAGCACGTCTTCGTCGCGGGTGAGCAAGGCGGCGGACAACTCGGGATCGTCAGCGATCCGGCCCGCTTCCACATCGTCATAGATTTCGCGGGTGACGGCGTCGGCCAAGGCCTGCGCGATGGCCTCTTCCTCGGTCTCGGCCACATAGACGCCGCCCCAAGCGGAATACCATGCGGGGATCTGATGGCCCCACCAGAGCTGGCGGGAGATGCACCAGGGCTGGATGTTGTCGAGCCATTCGAAATAGGTCTTCTCCCAATTCTTCGGGATGAAGTTCGTCTCGCCATTGCGCACGGCGGCGAGCGCTGGGCGCGCCAGCGTCTTGGCGTCCACATACCACTGGTCCGTGAGCCAGGGCTCGATCACCACGCCCGAACGGTCGCCATGGGGGACTGTGTGGGCATAGGGCTCGATCTTCGGGCACAGGCCCCGCGCCTCCATCATCTCGACGATGCGCTTGCGCGCCACGAAGCGGTCGACGCCATCCAGCGCGAGGGCTTCTTCAAGGTCGGGCGTCTCGATGATATCGGCGAGGAAGGACGGGTTCTCCTTGAGCAGAAGACGCGCTTCCGCATCGAGGATGTTGATCGGCCCGGCGCATGTGTCGAGGTGCCGACGCCCGACCTCGAAATCGTTGAAGTCATGGGCGGGCGTGATCTTCACCGCGCCGGTGCCCTTCTCGGGATCCGCATAATCGTCACCGATAATGGGGATCCGGCGGCCGATCAGCGGCAAGATCACATGGCGGCCGATCAAATGCCCCAGCTTCTCGTTTTCGGGATGCACCGCCACGGCCGTATCGCCCAGCATGGTCTCGGGCCGGGTGGTGGCGACAGTGATGAAGGTCTCGGGGTTTTCAGCATCATAGACGACGCCTTCAAGCGGATAGTTGAAGCGCCACAGATGGCCCTTCACCTCGACTTGCTGCACCTCCAGATCGGAGATCGCGGTCAGCAGCTTGGGATCCCAATTGACGAGACGCTTGTCCTTGTAGATCAGCCCCTCGCGATGCAGCTGCACGAAGACCTTCAGGACGGCCTTCGACAGACCCTCGTCCATGGTGAA
>CAIUWR010000095.1 GCA_903902915.1 uncultured Hyphomicrobiales bacterium
AGTCGATCTTGGCCTGATTGATCGGGCGACAAAGACGTTTCGTGGCTTTGGTCCGCCTCGGCCGGGGCGGACCAAAGCCAGACAGATGGCGAAACCCATGGCTGGAGTGTCACCCATGTAATCGGTCTGATCTGTCAAGGACACATCCGGTTGCACAGGTGGGGGTCTATGCGACTTTGTGGTTAGCGCCTTTGCAACCGCGCCACCAACCAGCATTCCCCGACCCCCACCCCGTCCGCTGGCGCGGCCGACCCTCCCCACCGGGGGGGGGGTTTACAGCTAACGATCTGAATTATAAGGGAAAACGCCCGCCACTTCCCCTCCCCCTTGTGGGGAGGGGTGCGGGGTGGGGGTCTACGCGACTTTGTGGTTAGCGCCTTTGCATCAGCGCCAACGATCATCATCTCGCGCCCCCCACCCCGTCACGTGTCGCACGCCAACCCTCCCCACGAGGGGGAGGGTTATTAAATGCTCGCAATTCAACGACTTGGCGTGCTCAGACCTGCTCAAGCATCGCGGCGGCGCCCGAGGCTTCGGCGCCGGTGCCTTCTTCCAGATTCATGCTCTTCACCACGCCGTCCACGACGAGCATGGAGAAGCGGCGCATGCGCATGCCAAGGCCGCGCTCGGTCAGGTCGAGGCCGAGGCCTGCGGCTTGCGCGAATTTTGCGCTGCCGTCGGCCAGAAACTCCACCTTGTCGCCGCAGTTGGTGGCGTCGCGCCAGGCGCCCATCACGAAGGCGTCGTTGACGGCGGTGACGGCGATGGTGTCGACGCCCTTGGCCTTCAGCGCATCGTAATTGTCACGATAGCCGGGCAGGTGGTTGCGGTGGCAGGTGGGCGTGAACGCGCCGGGGAGGCCGAACAGCACAACCTTCTTGCCCTTGAAAATCTCGTCGGAGGTCTTCGGCTTGGGACCATCGCTGGTCATCACCGTGAACGTCACCTCCGGAAAATGGTCGCCAACCTTGATCATGAATGCTCTCCCTGCGCCTTGATGTCGTTGCATCATGAGATGCACGTTTTTGTTTTAGGGCTTCGCTCGCTGCGCGTCGAGGGTGGTTGTGGCCTCGAAGGCGCTGTCTCCCACAACCATCGTCAGAATGACCTCCACTGGCCCGGCGATGGCGTCGGCGGGCTTCTGGGCCAGGATCAGGTCGAAGCCTTCGGCCGAGCGTTTCGTGTCGAAGTACCAGTCTTGCGGACCTTCGACGAAAAGATCGTCGGGCGCTCCGCCTGAAAAGCGCAGACGCCACGCGTCAGGCGCCTCGGCCCGCGTCACGGCCACACGCGGCGCGGCGGGATCGCTGGCCGGGCGGGGCGTGCGCGCGACCCATGCCCGAAGCAGGGGCGCCTCCGCGCTCTCGGGCGCGCCGGGCGCCAGCTCCAGTTGCAGCGTCGCCTGTGCGGGAAGGCACAGTTTATCACAGGTCGCATAGTCGAGCTTGAGGGCGATGCCGACGGGTTTGGCCGGATCGACCGGCGTGACCACCAGCGGAAACAGCACGTCATCCATATAGCCGAAGGCCTCAGCGCCCGCTTCCCTATAGCGGCGCGGCGCCGGAAAGAGCGGTTGCGCGCTGGCCAGATTGGTCGATCCTTCAAAGGAGAAAGTGGGCGGCACGCCTGCATCCCCCGGCTGCTTCCAATAGGTGAGGCTGCCGGGCGCCAGGCGGATTTCGACGCCTGCAAGGTAGCGACCCTGCGTGAGCCCGCCTGCGGCCAGCAGCCGCGCCCTCGACTTTTCGCCCTGCGCCCGGTCGGAGCTCTGAGCCCGCGCGCCCTCACCTGCGGCCAGGGTGAGACAGACGCATAAAATCCAGTAAATCAAAGGGATGATCGCCTTGAGGCGGACCTGCGAGCTGGGGGGTGGGACGGTCGATCTGAACATGGAACGCTTGTACCTCGTCGCCTGTTGAGGCGCCAGAACCGTTCCCGTGAACGGGCTGGATGCAGCCGGTCCTTGGCGCCGCGGCGACGAAGGCATACCATGGCCCACATGAGTCTCGACAAGATCAGATCCAGTCGGAAACGGCGCGGCTTTCTCGAAGGTCATGTCCTCGTCGCCATGCCCGGCATGACGGACCAGCGCTTCGCCAGATCCGTGATCTATCTATGCGCCCATTCAAAGGAAGGGGCCATGGGGATCGTGATCAATCAGCGGGCCAAGCGGGTCAAGTTTTCCGACCTTCTGGTCCAACTGGAGGTGATCGACGAGCAGGAGGTCATTCGTCTGCCCAAACGCGCAGGCGGGCTTCAGGTTCTGAAGGGCGGCCCGGTGGAGACGCAGCGCGGCTTCGTCCTGCATTCCTCCGATTACCATGTCGAAGACACCACCATGCCCATCGACAAATCCATCTCGCTCACAGCGACTGTGGATATTCTGCGCGCCATCGCCCATGACGCCGGTCCTTATCAGGCGGTGCTGGCGCTTGGCTATGCGGGCTGGTCGCCCGGCCAGCTCGAAAAAGAGATCCAGCAGAACGGCTGGCTCAGCTGCGAAGCTGACGCCGATCTCGTGTTTGGATCCGACCTTGAGGCCAAATATGGCCGCGCCATGCGCAAGATCGGCATAGATCCCGCCATGCTGGTGAGCGAGGCCGGACACGCCTGAAGCCGGAGCGCCAACGCGCTCAAGACTTCGCTTCAGATCGACGCTGTCAGGCCGCCACGTCCGTCGAGGCGCCCATCAATTTGCGGGCCTCGAGCGGGGTTATGCTCTGGCCGAAGACACTGCCTTGTCCGAAGGCGCAGCCGATCTGGAAAAGTTCGATCACGTCGCTCTCGCTCTCGGCGCCTTCCGCAATCACGTCCATGTCGTTGTCATGAGCCATGGTCACCAGAGAGCGCAGCATGCGCGGACGCGACCCCTTGACGGTTTGCTGCACGAAGGAGCGATCAATCTTGATCGTGTCGAAGGCGAAGCGCTGGAGATAGGACAGCGAGGAATAACCGGTGCCGAAATCCGCGAGCACGAGCCCTGCGCCCAACTCGCGCAGGCGCACCAGCATCTGGGCGGAATGTTCGGGATTTTCCAGCATCAGATATTCCGGAATTTCCAGCTTCAGCGAGCCGCGGCTGACGCCTGAGCGCGTCAGAACGGATTTCACGTCGGCGATCAGGTCGTGGCGCAACAACTGGCGCGATGAAATGCGCACCGTCACATAAATCGGCGGATCGACATTGAGGGCCAGCTGCCAGGCGGCAAGCTCCCGCGCCGCCCGTTCCATGGCGAAAATGCCGAGATCCGCGATCAGCCCGGTCTCTTCCGCCAGGGGTACGAAGTCCGCTGGCGTCAGGCGTCCCAGACGCGGATGATTCCACCGCAGCTGGCTTTCGAAGCCCGCTATGGTGCGGTCTTCAAGGCGCACGATGGGCTGGAAGAAGACGCCGATCTCGTTGCGATCGAGCGCACGGCGCAGGTCAGCCTCGAGAGCCTGCCTGTCGGAGCGTTGCGCGGTCATGATCGGCTTGAAAACTTCGGTGCGGTTGCCGCCGTTGCGCTTGGCGAAGGCCAGCGCGATCTCGGCGTCCTTCAGCATATCCTCGGGCTTGGGATTCTGCTGGGGCTCGGTGAGGGCGACGCCAACCGAAACCGAGAGCACGATTTCCCGGTCATTGAAGGTGACCGGCATGGCCACGGTCTTGCGGACCCGGTCCGCAAGGCTTGAAATGGCGGCGGGGGTCGTTTCCGACAGGATGATGATCGCGAACTGATCGCTTGCGATGCGCGCCAGCGTATCCTGCGGGTTGAGCATGCGCCCCAGCCGTCGCGCCGAGGTCAGAAGCACAGAATCGCCCGCCGCAAGACCCGCTGCGTCATTGACCTGCCGAAAGCGGTCAAGGTCGATGGCGATGACGCAGGGACGCTGCGTGTTCGTGGCGCGCGCGTTGCGCAGCGCGACGTCGAGCCGATCAAAGAACAGCTCCCTGTTGGGCAAGCCCGTCAGATTGTCATGCACGGCGTCGTGCATCATGCGTTCTTCGGAGATTTTGGTTTCCGTGATGTCGGCGAGCGTGCCCACGACACGGATGACCTCGCCGTCGGCGCCCACCACGGGGCGCGCCTTCAGCAAGAACCAGAGATAGTGGCCATCCCCTCCGCGCAGGCGGAATTCGAGATGGATGCGCCCGCGCCTTTGTTCCAGAACCGTGTCGAGGCAAGCGCTGTAGCGGTCGCGGTCGAAGGGATGCAGCACATCGAACCAGTCCGAAGCGGGGCCGTCGAGGGTGCCTGGCTTCATGCCAAGCGCCTGTTCGGCCTCCTGGCTGATGTGGATATGGTCGGCTGTGACGTCCCAGTCGAAGACGATGTCGCCAGCGCCTGTCAGCGCCAGCGCCTTGCGTTCGACGTCCGAAACAGCGCCCTGGGCGAGGCCACCGGCGGCGAAGGCGTTCTGCATCACCGTGAAGCCGATCAGCATCACGATCAGCACGAGCCCTCCCACCAAGGCGGGCGACACAAGATCATTGGTCAGATAGCCGGTGACCGTGAAGGCTGCGGCGCAGACCCACATGAACAGCAAGAACCAGGTGGGGATCAGCATGACCGCGCGGTCGATGCCGTGCAGCGCCAGGTAGATCACCAGAATGAAGCCGACGATGGCCACGGTGGCGAGCGAAATGCGCGCCACGCCCGCCGCCACGGGGGGATCATAGATGGCGATGCCCGCCAGAATGGTCAGCAGCGCCAGCCAGCCGATGACCACATGGGAGGCGCGCACATGCCAGCGGCTGAGGTTCAGATAGGCGAAAAGGAACACCGAGAGGGTGGCGGCCAGAAAGGTCTCGGCGCTGGCGCGCCATATCTGGTCGCTTGCGCCGCTGGAGCCCAGAATTTTTTGCCAGAAACCAAAGTCGATGCAGACATAGACCAGCACCGCCCAGGCCAGCGCGGCGGCGGCGGGGAAGATCACAGCCCCCTTCACCACGAAGACGATGGTGAGGAACAGGGCCAGAAGGCCAGCGATGCCGATGACGATGCCCTTGTAGAGGGTGAGGCTCGTCACCTTGTCCTTGTAGGCGTCCGGCTCCCAAAGGTAGAGCTGGGGCAGATTTGGCGTGCGCAGCTCCGCCACATAGGTGATCGTCGTGCCCGGATCCAGCGTCAGGCGGAAGACGTCCGCATCGCCGCTGTCCTCCCGCTCGGGCGGAAAGCCCTGGCTGGCCGTGATGGCGGAGACGCGCGAGGCGCCAAGATCGGGAGAGATGACGCCCGAGCCGACCAGCCGGAAATAGGGGGCGACGATCAATCGCTCGATCTGCTCTTCGGTGTCGTTCGTCAGAGCGAAGACGATCCAGGCTGGCTTGGTGCCGGCCTCGCGGGCGCTCACCTCGATGCGGCGGACAATGCCGTCGGAGCCGGGCGCGGTGGAAACCTGCAAACGGTCGCTTTGCGAATCGTTGCGCTCGACCGCATTGGTCAGATCAATCGCTTGCGCGTCGAGCGGCACGCGCACGGATTCGACCGCCGTTGCGGGCAGCATGGAGCCGGTCAGCGTGGCGAGCGCGAGGATGAGGCGGAGGATGCGGCGCACGGGTACCTGAAAGTCAGCGGGGCTCCCCGATCCATGGGGAAAGTTTGACCTGAACCCCGACCATGTCGGAAATGTGATTGGTATAGCCTGTCAGGGGCGCAGACAAGCGGCGGCCTTATCGTGGCTGGCTGGGGCGCACAGGATCATTCTCCAGCAATCCATACAAAACATGATCTTGCCACACGCCGTTGATGCGCAAATAGGCCCTCACATAGCCCTCCCGCGTGAAGCCGACGCCCTCCAGAAGGCGCATGGAGGCGGTGTTGTGGGGCAGGCAGGCGGCCTCCAGCCGATGCAGGCGCAGGGTGTCGAAGGCGAAGCCGATCGCCGCCCGCACCGCCTTCGCCATGTGGCCCTTGCCCGCATGGGGCTTGCCCATCCAGTAGCCCAGGGTCGCGCATTGGGCGACGCCTCGACGGACTTGCCCCAGCGTCAGCCCTCCCATGAGCACATCGTCGCGCGCGCGGAAAATGAAGAAGGGATAGGCGTCATCCCGGCTGATCTCCTCCCCATGGCGGCGCAGCCTGCTGCGGAACGCGCCCCGGGTGAGGTCGTCGGCGGGCCAGGTCGGCTCCCAGGGCGTCAGGAAATCCCGGCTGAACTCGCGCACCCAGCGCCACTGGTCGAAATCGCGCATCTCGCCCGGACGAAGGTAGAATCCTTCACCCCGGATGAAGTTCGCATTGTCGGACGATGGACCAAGCCGGAAGAGAGCCATGGGATAACTCTAGAGATTCGCGAGCCTTTCGGCGACTCTGTCGGGACTTGGGACTTTGCCCGCATCTCCGACCACGGCGACGGTGGGGGGCGTGCGCAGGGCGGCGAGGCCCGCGCCCCGCACGTCCTCCAGCGTCAGCGCGTCGATTTGCGCGATCATTTCAGCGCGGCTGATCAGCCGCCCGAAGGCGAGGATCTGGCGGGCGATCTGGTCGGCGCGGGCGGCGGGCGATTCGAGGGCGGTCAGAAGCGAGACCTTGGCCTGCGCCTTGGCGCGCTGCATTTCCTCGTGTGTCAGGCTTTGCGCGGCGCCCACGATGCAGTCGAGCGACACCTTGACGAGTTCTGGCACGTCGCGATGGGAGGCCGCAGCATAGAAGCCGAACAGGCCGGTGTCCGCATAGCCCCAGTGGAACGAATAGATCGAATAGGCGAGGCCGCGCGCCTCGCGCACCTCCTGAAACAGCCGCGACGACATGCCCCCGCCCACCGCATTGGCGAAGACATGGGCGGCATAGGTCATGGGATCGTTGTAGGAGGCGCTTTCGAAGCCGATCACCACATGGGTCTGCTCCAGCTTGCGTTTCTTGCGCAACTCGCCGCCTCGATACTGGGCGGGCTCGTGGGTGCTGATCAGGCGCGGCAGGCCCTCGAACCGCGCCGCGCTCTCATCCACGATGCGCTGATGCTCCAGCGCCCCGGAAGCGGCGACCACGGCGTTCGGCGTTCCGTAGTGCTGGCCCAGATAGGCGCGCAGCGCAGGCGCGTCGAAGCTCGCCACTCGCTCGGGCGTGCCCAGAATCGGGCGTCCGATGGGTTGATGCGGATAGGCGGCGTCGTTGAACAGGTCGAAAATCAGATCGTCGGGCGTATCGAAGGCCTCGCCGATCTCCTGGGCGATGACGCCCTTTTCACGTTCCAGCTCGGCCGGATCAAAGGCGCTGTCGGTGAGGATGTCGGCGAGGATGTCCAGCGCCATGCCGCTGTCCTGCGCCAGAAGGCGCGCCTGATAAGATGTATATTCCACGCTGGTCGCTGCGTTGAGGTCGCCGCCCGCGCTTTCGATCTCCTCGGCGATGGCGCGGGCGTTGCGCCGCGTCGTGCCCTTGAAGGCCATATGTTCGAGCAGGTGGGAGATGCCGTTTTCGTGCTCGCTCTCGTTGCGCGCGCCAGCCCCCAGCCAGACGCCCAGAGACACGGTCTCGACCTCGCGCATGGCGTGGGTGACGATGCGCAGCCCCGAGGGCAGCGTGGTGATTTCGACGCTCATCAGGCCCCGTTTCCAGCCGCGCGGGCGCGCTGTCTGACAAACTGTTCGATGGCCGCCTGATCGTTCGGCAGCACGGTAAAGTGTTCCTTGCGCTCCATCAGCCCTTCCATATGGGCGGGAAGCGGCGCGCGCACGCCAGCGGCCGCATAGACCGCATCGCCGAATTTCGCCGGATGGGCCGTGCCCAGCGCCACCATGGGCACATGGGGCGCCTTGGCCAAAGCCTTGCGCGCGCCATGGACCGCCACGGCGGTATGGGGGTCGATGAGATAGCCCGCCTCTTTGTAGACGCGGGCGATCTCCTTGGCGGTTCCCGTCTCGCCCGTGCGCAGGGCGTCGAACTCGGACCGGATCCTCGCCAGCGGTTTTTCGCCGATGGTGAAGCTGCCGCTTTGCGCCTGCGCCGCCATGAGGCCGCGAATGACCGCAGCGTCGCGTCCGCAGGCGTCGAACAGCAGGCGCTCGAAGTTGGAGGAGACCTGAATGTCCATGGAGGGCGAGGAGGTGGCGTGGACGCCCTTCACCTCATAGGCGCCGCTGTCCAGGGTGCGGGCCAGAATGTCGTTCTCGTTGGTGGCGATGACGAGCCGGTCGATGGGCAGGCCCATCTGTTTGGCGATATAGCCCGCCAGAATGTCGCCGAAATTGCCCGTGGGAACCGTATAGGACACCTTGCGATGCGGCCCGCCCAGCACGACGGCGCTGGTGAAATAATAGACCGTCTGCGCCACCACCCGCGCCCAGTTGATGGAATTGACGCCCGACAGGCGCAAACCATCGCGGAAGCTGTGGTTGTTGAACAGGCCCTTCAGGATCGCCTGGCAATCGTCGAAGGTGCCTTCCAGCGCGATGGCGTGAATGTTCGGCGCCTCGACCGTGGTCATCTGGCGGCGCTGCACGTCGGACACGCGCCCATGCGGATACATGATGAACACATCGACCTGTTCGAGCCCGGAGAAGGCCTCGATGGCGGCGGCGCCCGTGTCGCCGGAGGTCGCGCCCACGATGGTGGCGCGCTCGCCCCGCGCTTTCAGCGCATGGTCCATCATGCGCCCGAGCAGCTGCATCGCCACATCCTTGAAGGCGAGCGTCGGCCCGTGGAACAGCTCCAGCACGAAAAGGTTGTCGGCGATCTGCACCAGCGGCGTCACCGCCGGATGGCGGAAGGTGGCGTAGGAGGCTTCCAGCATGGCCGTGAAATCGCCCGCCGCCAGGTCGTCGCCCATGAAGGGGCCGATGACCTGTTGCGCGACTTGCGCATAGGGGCGCCCGGCGAAGCCAGCGATGGTCGCGGCGTCGAGGGTTGGGTAGCTCTCCGGCACATAGAGCCCGCCGTCGCGGGCGAGCCCTGCGAGAAGGGCGTCGGTGAAGGAGAGGGTGGAAGCTTCGCCACGGGTCGAGTGATAGCGCACGCTGGATCCTGCTGATGGAACGCAATGGCGCGGTCTAGCACGAAATGCGCCCGCGCACAGAGTCCGTGCGCGGTGCGGCCGCGAAGGCGCGCCCCCTGATGGCCAAAGCCACGATCATGGTTTATGTCATTTTGAACGTATAATCGTGGGGGCGTCATGACGCAGAAATCAGCGAGGGCGTCCGCTCAGGGCAAGGCGCCAGCCGCGAGCCTGTGGTTGAGAGCCCTTCCCGCAGTCTTCGTCTTCCTCTGGTCGACGGGCTTCATCGCGGGGAAATACGGCATGCCCCATGCGGGGCCCTTCACCTTTCTCAGCATCCGTTATGTCGTCGTCATCGTGCTGATGACCGGGCTCGCGCTGGTGACCGGCGCTCCGTGGCCGAAGCGCAGCGAGATCCTGCCCATCGCGGTTTCCGGCCTGTTCGTCCATGCGGGCTATCTGGGCGGGGTCTTCGCGGCCTTGTCCTTTGGCGTCGAGGCCGGGGTGGCGGCGCTGGTGGCCGGGTTGCAGCCCGTGCTGACAGGGGCTCTCGCTGGCCCCCTGCTGGGCGAAACCGTGACGCGGCGCCAATGGCTGGGCCTGGGAATAGGACTGGCGGGCGTGGCTTTGGTGGTGCGAACGAAGCTTGGACTGGGACTTGGCACCCCCATTGGCATGGGCTTCTCGATCTTCGCCATGGCGTCGATCACCATCGGCACGCTGATGCAAAAGCGATATTGCGCTTTCATGGATCTGCGCAGCGGTTCGGTGGTCCAGTTCCTGGCCTCGGCTGTCGTCACCTTGCCCATCGCGATTTTCGCGGAAGGATTCCGGGTCCAGTGGACTGTGGATTTCCTGCTGGCGCTGGGCTGGCTCTGCCTGGTGCTGTCGATAGGCGCCATTTCGGCCATGTATGTGCTGATTCGCCGGGGCGCGGCGGCGGAGGTGGCGAGCCTGTTCTTCCTCGTTCCGCCAGCAACGGCGGTGATCGCCTGGGCGCTGTTCAACGAGACGCTGGATCCGCTCTCGCTGGGCGGCATGGCGCTGGTGGTGCTGGCTGTGGCGACGGTGACGTATAAGCCGGGGCGGTGAGGGGGGTTAGCACGAACTTGATCCCGGGAGGGGCGACGTCTCGTCGCCCACTTACTTCGGGAGGGGCGACGTCTCGTCGCCGCAGAGAAGCGCGTTGCTCTTTAGAAATTTCGCTGAAAGGGGACGACGGGACGTCGTCCCTCCCGGGGGCGCCCTTGATTGTTCGTCGCGCGTCCGTCGGGCGCGATGAAACGCTGCTACTTCCGCCTCTACCCCCGCCTCCGCCTCCACATGAAATACGCAAACACCCCCAGTAGCGTCCCCGCCAGCCCGAACCAGGTGCCCGCGTAGGACAGGTGGTTGTTGGGGATGTCGAAGACCGTCGCGCCGCCTGCGGGCTGGCCGGGGGCGGCTTCGTGGGCGTCTTCATCGAGCGAGAAGGGGGCGGGGTTGGGCAGGCCAAGCGCAGCGGCGATGGCGAGGGGGTCGCGGGTGTACCATTCGCCCTTGGCCGCAGTGTCGGCGGGCGTGAAGAGATTGCGCTCTTCGGGCGCGCGCAGCAGGCCGGTGAGGGTCACTTCCTGCCCGCGCTGCGGGTCGGGACGGCTGAAAGCCTCCTTGTTCGCCAGCGGGACGAAGCCCCGGTTCACCAGCAGGCTGGAGCCGTCGGCCAGCAGCAGGGGCGCCATGATCCAATAGCCCGGTTGTGAAGAACCCTCGCCCACCTTGCCCGAGCCCCGGAAGATCAGCGCCTCGCGCGTCGGGTCCAGCCGCCCGGTGACGCGCGTATGGGCGTAGTCATAGTCCAGCGGCTTCATATCCGTCCATGTCGAGGGGGCGGGCAGGGGGGCGGGCTGCGCATGGATGCGCGCCTCGATGCGCGCGATCAGCGCCTCCTTCCACTGCAACCGTTCGACCTGCCAGATCCCCAGTGACACGAGGATGGCGAAGACGATCAGCGCGAACAGGCTCATGACGAGCTGCGAACTGCGATTGTGGGTGGCGGTCACGTCCGTCATCTTATTTCTCCAGCCGACCTTGGCCAGCCCTGTTGCGATATTGCAGCGCGACGAGCACGCCCTTCAGGGGGCGCAACATCCCAAGGCAGACCACAAGGGTGAGCGGCAGGAAGATCACCAGATGCAGCCACATGGGCGGCTCGTATTTCACCTCGACGACCAGCGCCGCGCCAACCACGACAAAGCCCGCCAGCAGCGTCACGATCACGGCTGGCCCATCCCCCGCATCGGCGAAGCTGTAATCGAGGCCGCAGGCCTCGCAGCGCGGGGCGAGGTCGAGGAAGCCTTTGAACATTCGTCCGCCGCCGCAGCGCGGGCAACGGCCAGCGACGCCGGTGACATAGGGCGAAGGCGGCGTATCATTGGCGTGGCGCATGGGATGTCTCCAAACGAAAAAGGGCGGCACGGAGCCGCCCTTTCGAAACGCATTGCGCGGCTGATCAGTGGCCGTGGGCTATATGCGCGCCCACGGAGGCCCACACATAGATGCAGGAAAACAGGAACAGCCAGACCACGTCCACGAAGTGCCAGTACCAGGCGGCGAATTCAAAGCCCAGATGATGGTTCGGCGTGAAGTGGCCCGCCATGGTGCGGAACAGGCAAACGGTCAGGAACAACGTGCCCACGAGCACGTGGAAGCCATGGAAGCCCGTCGCCATGAAGAAGGTCGCGCCGTAGATCGAACCCTTGAAGGCGAAAGGCGCGTGGCTGTACTCATAGACCTGCACGCAGGTGAACAGCGCGCCGAGCAGGATGGTGAGAAGCAGACCCTGCTTCACCCCCTTGCGGTCCCCATGCAGCATGGCGTGATGCGCCCAGGTGACCGTGGTGCCCGAGGTGAGCAACAGCAGCGTGTTGAGCAGCGGCAGATGCCAGGGATCGAGCACCTCGACGCCCTTGGGGGGCCAGACGCCGCCGGTGAAATCGACGCGCACAGCCTGAATGGCTTCGTTGGTGAAAAGGCTGGCGTCGAAGAAGGCCCAGAACCAGGCCACGAAGAACATCACTTCCGAGGCGATGAACAGGATCATGCCATAGCGATGGCTGATCTGCACCACGCGGGTATGATCGCCGGACTGCGCCTCATGGATCACGTCGCGCCACCAGGCGGCGATGGTGTAGAGCAGGCCAATCATGCCCGCGCCGAAAACGAAGGAGCCCGCCTTCATCCCGCCGACGCTCATGCCCTTCATCCACATGATCAGGCCGACGGCCGTCATGAAAGCGAAGATCGAGCAGGTCAGCGGCCACGGGCTCGGGTTGACGAGATGGTAGTCGTGGTTCGGTTTCGCGTGGCCGTCCGACATGTCTTGTCCTTTATCCCCTTCAGGCCGTCTCCGGCCGTTCGCCTCAGTCGCCGCCGCCGGTCAAGGCGGCGGTGGTTCACAGTTTAGGTTTGTCCGCTCCTGCGTCAGCCCGGGCTTCGGGCTGCTTTTTGGAAGCGAAGAATGTGTAGGAGAGCGTCACGCCCTCTACGCCCGCCATGACCTCGTCTTTTTCAAGCGCGGGGTCGAGATAGAAAACCACGGGCCATTCAGCGGTTTCGCCTGGCCCCAGCCTCTGCTCGCTGAAGCAGAAGCAGGAAATCTTGTTGAAGTAGAGCCCCGCCTGGTCCGGCGTGACATTATAGGCCGCAGTCGCGGTCCATTCGCGCGTCGAATGATTGGCGACCTTGAAGAAGACGGTTTGCGTCTCGCCGGTGCGTACTTTGAGCATGGGGGTCTCGGGCTCGAAACTCCAGGGAAGGCCGTGGGCGACATTGGCGTCGAACCGCACGCTCAGGCTGCGTTCGCCCCGTGTCGCAGCGCCTTGCGTCGCCACCTGTGTGGTGCCGCCATAGCCTGTGACCCGGCAAAACATCTGGTAGAGCGGCGCGGATGCGAAGGACAGGCCCGCCATGGCCGCCACGACGCCAACGACCGTCAGCGCCACACGTGTGTGGCGACGTTGGGCGGCGTTTTTCCGGGGCGCGGGCGTGTTCATCACATGGACCCGATACGCATGCCGAGCTTCACGAGGGTGACGGCGTAGAACAGGACCACCAGACCGCCGATGGTCAGGCAGAGCGCAAGGTTGCGCGCGCGGCGGCTGCGCGCTTGCTCCGGCGTCATCATCCGCACGGGCTCGTTTTCGGCAGGATTGGCCATTGAATCCGTCCTCACCAGATCAGTCGCATGACGAAGGGGATCAACCGTTCGACCACGATCAGGCCGAACAGGGCGAAGAGATAAAGGATCGACACGCCAAACAGCTTCATGGCGGCCTTGTCGCCATGTTCAGCGCTGCGAACCCGATAGACGTTGACCGCAAAGGCGATCATGGCGACGCCGCCGATGATCGAGACGACCCCGTAGACCAATGAGGCGAAGCCCATGAGCCAGGGCGCCACGCCGATGGGCGCGAGCAGGATCGAATAGACGAGGATTTCGGTGCGCGTGCGGTCCGGCCCCTTGGCGTTGGGCATCATCGGCACGCCGACGCGGGCGTATTCGGCGGATTTCACCAGCGCGAGCGCCCAGAAGTGGGGCGGCGTCCAGATGAAGATGATGGCGAAGAGCACCCAGGGTTCAATGGCCATCGTGCCGGTGGCCGCCGCATAGGCCACGACCGGGGGCAAGGCGCCGGCGGCGCCGCCAATGACGATGTTCTGCGGCGTCCAGCGCTTCAGCCACATCGTGTAGATGACCGCGTAGAAAAAGATGGTGAAGGCGAGCAGGAAGGCCGCCAGCCAGTTCGCCACGATGCCCAGCGTCACGACGGAAAAGCCTGAAAGGGTGAGGCCGAAGGCCAGAGCCTCACCGGGGGTGATGCGGCCGGCGGGCACGGGGCGCGTTCTTGTGCGGGTCATGCGCGCGTCGATGTCGGCGTCATACCACATGTTGAGCGCGCCAGAGGCGCCCGCGCCGATGGAGATGGCCAAAAGGGCGGTGAACCCGAGCAGGGGATGGAGATGGCCCGGAGCGATCAGAAGGCCTGCAAGAGCCGTCAGCACGACGAGCGACATGACGCGGGGCTTCAGCAGCGCAAAAAAGTCGCGCGGCTCAGCGACCGAAATTCTGGCCGTTGCGCCGGGAACGTCTGCGTTTTCGCTGGCGTAGCTCATGCTGTGTTCCGTCTGTGTGGGGCCTTCACGCTGGCGCGCGCTTGCTTTCGTCCGGCTCTCGAGCCCCCCGCAGGAACAGCGCGGACGCTGCTCGTGGAGAGGGCTCCGGCGGCGATGGGCCGCCGGAGCTTTTGATCAGTGATCCGTGCCCGTGATGCGGGGCAGGGTCTCGTATTGATGGAAGGGCGGGGGAGAGGTGAGGGTCCACTCCAGCGTGTTGGCCGACGGGCCCCACGGATTGTCGCCCGCGACGCGCTTCTTGCTGAAGGCCTCGGCCAGCATCACGAGGAACACGATGAGGCTCACCGCCGTGATTTCAGCGCCCAGAGACGACCACCAGTTCCACTTCGCATAGACGTCCGGATAGTCGATGTAGCGGCGCGGCATGCCCGCGAGGCCGAGGAAATGCTGCGGGAAGAACACGAGGTTCACGCCCACGAACAGCAGCCAGAAGTGCAGCTTTCCGAGGAACTCGTTGTACATGTAGCCCGACATCTTCGGGAACCAGTAGTAGAAGCCCGCGAAGATCGCGAACACGGCGCCTAGAGACATCGTGTAGTGGAAATGCGCCACCACATAATAAGTCTCGTGCAGGGCGCGGTCGACGCCCGCATTGGCGAGCACCACGCCGGTCACGCCGCCGACGGTGAAGAGGAAGATGAAGCCGATGGCCCACAGCATGGGGGTGCGGAAGCTGATCGACCCGCCCCACATGGTGGCGATCCAGGAGAAGATCTTCACGCCCGTCGGCACCGCGATGACCATGGTCGCGAAGACGAAGTAACGCTGCGTGTTGAGCGACAGGCCGACCGTATACATGTGGTGAGCCCACACGATGAAGCCGACGACGCCGATGGCGACCATGGCGTAGGCCATCCCCAGATAACCGAACACCGGCTTGCGCGAGAAGGTCGAGATGATGTGGCTGATCATGCCGAAGCCGGGGAGGATCAGGATATACACTTCCGGATGGCCGAAGAACCAGAACAGATGCTGGAACAGGATCGGATCGCCGCCGCCGGCCGGATCATAGAAGGTCGTGCCGAAGTTGCGGTCGGTCAGCAGCATGGTGATGCCGCCCGCCAGAACCGGAAGCGACAGCACCAGCAGGAAGGCCGTCACCAGCACGGACCAGACGAAGAGCGGCATCTTGTGCAGCGTCATGCCCGGAGCGCGCATGTTGAAGATCGTCGTGATGAAGTTGATCGCCCCCAGGATCGAGGAGGCGCCCGCCAGATGCAGCGACAGGATGATGAAGTCCATGGCCGGGCCGGGATGGCCGGTGTTGGACGAGAGCGGGGGATACATGACCCAACCGCCGCCAAAGCCCTTCATGCCGGGCGCGCCTTCCACGAACATGGACAGGAGCAGCAGAGCGAAGGAGGCGGGCAGCAGCCAGAACGAGATGTTGTTCATGCGCGGGAACGCCATGTCGGGCGCTCCGATCATCAACGGCACGAACCAGTTGCCGAAGCCGCCGATCATCGCGGGCATGACCATGAAGAAGATCATGATGACGCCGTGGCCGGTGATGAACACATTATAGAGGTTCTTCGCCGCATCGATCGAATCGTCGCCCGAAAGCCATGAGGCGATCGTCGGGAAGATCTGGATCCCCGGGTTCTGCAACTCCAGGCGAATCGCGAAGGAGAGCAGGAAGCCGATGATGCCCGCTACGATCGCGAAGATGATGTAGAGGGTGCCGATGTCTTTGTGGTTCGTGGAGAAGAGATAACGCCGCCAGCCATGCGGCAGGGCGTGCTCTTCGTGAGCGTGATGGTCATGGGTGGTTGTCGTTGCCATCTGATAGGTCCTGATGAGATCTCGACGGTCGAAATTACTGGCGAATGGCGGCGTTGTCGGCGAAGTCGTTCGCCGACGGGGTAGCGGCGAACTTCTTCTTCGCGTCCGCGATCCATGCCTGATACTGCTGCTCGCTCACCACACGCACCGCGATGGGCATGAAGGCGTGGTCCTTGCCGCAGAGCTTGGAGCACTGGCCGTAGTACAGGCCTTCACGCTCCGCCTTGAACCAGGTCTCGTTCAGCCGTCCGGGAACGGCGTCGATGCGGATGCCGAAGGAGGGCACGACGAAGGAGTGGATCACGTCCGCGCCGGTCACTTGCAGGCGCACGACCTTGTTCACGGGCACGACCGCTTCGTTGTCGACGGACAGAAGGCGGATATCGTCGGCCTTCAGATCGGCGCCGGTCTTGAGGATCGAATCGAAGCCGAAGTCGCCCTGATCCTTGGGATAGTCATAGGACCAGTACCACTGCTTGCCGGTGACCTTGATGGTCACATCGGCCTCGGGCAGGGTCAGCTGATGGGTCAGGAGGCGGAAAGAGGGGATCGCCATGACGACGAGGATCAGCACGGGGATGATCGTCCACGCCACTTCGAGCGCCGTCGAATGGGTGGTGCGCGAGGGGACCGGGTTGGCCTTCTCGTTGAAACGCACCATCACGTAAATGAGGAGCGCAAGAACGAAGAGGGAGATCACCACGCACATGATCAACAGCAGATCATGGAACGAGTGAATCTCGGCTGCGATGGGGGTCACGGCTTCCTGGAAGCCCATCTGGCCAGGCACGGCGTGGCCCACGGGCTCCTCCGCCAGGGCGCAGGAAACGAAACCGCCCGAAATAGCGGCGAGCGATAGCGCTCCCGCCAGGGCCTTGAGGCCTATCCCTCGAAAGTTGCTCCGCATCATCCTAAGTCGTCGCTCCTGCCGCGCCGGTGCGGCTTACATCGCGTTCGGCTGCTTCCGGGCGCCGCAGCCGGACCCCTGTTCAAAAAAAGGGCTCCTTACTGATGTTTCAAAACCACAATCGCCTCCACAGCGCAACGTGCGCGCCGGTGGTCATCCATGCGGCATATGGGCGCGTAACTGCACATCATGCCGCAAGCGCAGGCCCGGGAGGCCGGAACTGGGCTTTTTTGATCCAATGCGTAGAATGAGTTGAGCTGAGATTCACTATTGATTCGGGCGGGTGTCACATTGTGGGCGCCTTTTCGTGCGGTAGGGCTGACGCCAGGCTATGCCTGCACCAATTTTTTCCCGGCGCCCCGTTTGGCGGCGCGCCGAAAGTCAGGAGACGTCATGCCGCAGGCGATTTGGACCCGCATCCCGTTCCGGGCGTTTTCGCTCGTCCTGGCTTTGGTCGGAGGGCTGGCGACCTTGTGCCTCTCCGCAAGTGTCGGCCCGGCCTTCGCTCAGGGCGCCCCCAAGGGCAAGTTCGGGGATTGGGACATGCGTTGCGAGACGCCTGCCGGGGCCAGCCGCGAGCAATGCGCCATCATTCAGTCGGTCGCCGCCGATGACAAGCCGAATGTCAGCCTGGTGGTGATCGTGCTCAAGACGTCTGACGGAAAGTCTCGTCTGTTGCGGGTGATCGCGCCGCTTGGCGTCTTGCTGCCCGCAGGTCTTGGGCTGAAAATCGACGATACGGATGTGGGCCGCGCCGGCTTTGTGCGCTGCTTGCCGTCTGGCTGCGTCGCTGAGGTCGTGATGGAAGACAAGCTCATCGAGCAGATGTCCGCGGGCCAATCGGCGACATTCATCATTTTCAACACGCCGGAAGAGGGAATCGGCATTCCGCTCGCTCTCGCTGGCTTCAAGGATGGCTTCGCCAAGCTTCCGTGAGCGACGGGCCTGCGGCTCTGGCGCCTGCGGCTCAGCTATTGTAAGAAAAGCCGCTCGGCGGGATCAAGGGTGTTGTCATGCGTCAATCAGGCTGGATGAACAGGGGCGCGACGCTCCTTCTCACAGGATGTTTCGCCCTGCCGCTGGCGGGTTGCGGGTCCACCCCCTCGGAGGGCGGCATGGGCTCGACGCTGGGCAACCTGATCGCTTTCAACTCCCCCGTCGCGCCGCCGGTTCGCGAGGTCAAGATCACCAACGAAGTGGATGTGGAGTGCCCGGAGGTTCTGGTGGCCGAGGGCCAGGCGGCCTTCCGCACCTATGCGGGCGCCGACAAGTCGAGCGCGGGCGTGCGGCATCAATATTCCTTCGGCGAAATGTCGCGCGAATGCCGGGCTGTCGATGGTCATATCGATATTCGCGTGGGCGTTTCCGGCTATGTGCTGGCAGGCCCCATGGGCGGGCAGGGCGCCTTCCAGGTTCCGGTGCGCGTCTCCGTGCGGCGTGATTCGGATGGGCAGGCGGTCCAGTCCAAACTGTATAAAGTCGCGGCCACGATCGCTCCGGACCAGACGCAGGCCTCCTTCAGCATCGTGACCGATCCGCTCACCGTGCCGCTGCTGCGCGAGGACGCCAGCCAGGATTATTCGATTTTCGTCGGTTTTGACGGATCGCCCGAGAAGCCGCAGAAGGCGGCGCCCGCAAAGGGCAGGAAGTAGGTCGTCGCGCCATCCTGGACGAGCGGGCCATGTCGCAGACTTTCTATACGAAAGATCACGAATATATCCGCGTTGAGTCCGATGTCGGCGTGGTGGGCGTCAGCGCCTATGCGCAGAAGGCGCTGGGCGACATCGTCTTCGTGGCGTTGCCGCAACCGGGCGCGTCCTTCGCGCGCGGCGAAGAGACGGCCATGGTGGAGAGCGTGAAGGCCGCCGCCGATATATTCGCTCCCGTGTCTGGCGAGGTGCTGGCGGTCAACTGGGCGCTTGAGAAAGCGCCCGGCCTTGTGACCGAAGATCCTGAAGGCAGGGGCTGGCTTTTCCGCCTGAGGGTCAAGGACGCGCAGGAACTGTCCAGCCTGATGGACGCGGACGCCTATTGCGCCTGGCTTGCAACTCTGGATTGACCGGACCTGCGGAGCGGAGGCGCTTCGGCCGTGGCCTTCGCATTCTTGTTCGTGGTACGAGGGATCCAGCCTTTCATCGCAGGATTACAAACGCATGCGCCGTCTGATCGCCGCCAGTCTCCTCACCCTCAGCGTCGGCCTCGCGAGCTTCCATGCCGCCGCCGCGGATTTCACCGGCAAGACGATCACGCTCATGGTTCCCTTCCCGACCGGGGGCGGCGTCGATCTGTGGGCGAGGTTCAATGCGCCCCTGTTGGCGCGCCATCTGCCGGGCAAGCCCACCATCGTGGTCAGGAACAGCCCCGGCGGCGGCTCTACTTCGGGGGCCAATCTCTTCACCCAGATCGCCAAACCGGATGGGCTCATGCTGCTGGCGAGCTCCGCCTCAACCCAGTTTCCCTATCTTCTGGGCGATCCGCGCGTGAAATATGACTACAAGGACTGGCGCGTGGTGTTGGCTGGCCCCACGGGCGGGGCGGCCTATGTCAGCGCGAAATATGGCGCGAAGTCGGTGCGCGACATCGACAAGATCAAGAATGTCGAGCTGTTCTTCGCGAGCCCCGGCCCCACCGCGCTGGAGCTGGTGTCGCTGCTGGGCTTTCGCCAACTGGGCCTCAACGTGACCCACATCTTCGGCGTGGTGGGCCGGGCGGAAGGTTTGCTGGGCTTCGAGCGCGGCGAGTTCACCATCGATTCGCAAACCACCACCGCTTACTTGCGCCGCTCGGCCGGGCTCGTGCAGTCGGGCGACGCTACGCCGCTCTTCAGCTGGGGCGTGCTCGACAAGAATGGCCAGCTTGCGCGCGACCCGAACTTCCCCGATCTGCCGCATATTGGCGAGGCCTATGAGATCGTGCATGGCAAGAAGCCCGAGGGCATCGAATGGGACGCCTTCATGGCCTTTCTGATCTCGGGCTTCCCCGCGCAAAAGCTGCTGGTGCTGCCCAAGGGCACATCGGACGAGCTGGTCGAGACCTATCGCGCGGCGGTGCGCGAGATGCTTCAGGATCCCGAATATATCGCCAAGCGCGACGAGGTGATCGGGGAATATGAGCAGGTTACCGACGCGCAGGCCGAGAAGCTCTACAAGGACGGCACCACGATCTCGCCCGAAGCGCGCACGTGGGTGCGGGATTTTCTAGCGAAGAATTATCAGGTGAAGTTCGAGTGAAGAAACGCCAGTGATCAGCATTCGCAGACCCCCACCCCGTCCGCTGGCGCGTCCGACCCTCCCCACAGGGGGGAGGGTATGCAGCGCCAACGATCTGACTCATCGTACACAAACGCCCGCCGCTTCCCCTCCCCCCTGTGGGGAGGGGTACGGGGTGGGGGTCGCTCAATCTCGAACTTTAGCGCCGCTCCAATCCACCAACGGTCAGCATTCGCAGACCCCGTCCGCTGGGGCGGCCATGCAGCTAACGATTTAGATTTTTAGTTTGTGAAGCGATAAGTTCGCAGCATCTACCCCCGCCACAGCACATCCCCATTGATCTCGCCAATCGTCGGGCAGCCCACATAAGACATGGTGCGGCGCAGTTCGTCCTTGAGGATGGCGATGGCCTTCGCGGCGCCCGCCTGTCCGCCCGCCGCCGCGCCATAGAGCGTGGCGCGGCCGGTGAGGGCGAAGTCGGCGCCGAGCGCCAGACATTTCACCAGATCGCTGCCGCGCCGCACGCCGGAATCCACGATCACGGCGGCGCGTTTGTCCACCGCCTTCACGATTCCCGGCAAGACATCCAGCGTGGAGGGCGCGCTGTCGAGGTTGCGGCCGCCGTGGTTCGACACCACGATTCCATCCGCCCCGCGCTCGATGGCCATGCAGGCGTCATCGGGGCGCATGATTCCCTTGATGATGAGCTTGCCCGGCCAGATGTCGCGCAAGCGGTTCACATCGTCCCAGCTGACGGCGTCGGCCCGCAGGGCTTTGGCCTGGCTGGCCGCGCCGGTCATCTTGTCGCGATATTGCGGGGGATAATTTTCGTGGCGCGGCATGCCGCCAGTCAATAGATAGCGGGCCATGACGGTGAGCATCCATTCGGGATGCAGCGCCATGTCGATCATGCTTTTCAGATTGGCCTCATAGGGCGTGTTGAAGCCGTTGCGTTTGTTGTGCTCGCGATTGGCGCCAAGGCCGATGTCCACGGTCCAGATCAGCGCCTCGAAGCCTGCGGCATGGGCGCGCTTCACCAGCTCATAGGAGAGTTGTTTCTCACGCCACATGTAAAGCTGGAACCAGCGCCGCCCGCCGACCTCCGCTATTTTTTCCATGGCTGTGTTGGAGCCGGTGGCCAGCGTGAAGGGCACGCCTGCTGCGGCGGCCGCCCTGGCCAGCTCCAGCTCGCCCTCGTGCCAGGTCAGGCCCGCGATTCCGGTGGGTGCGACAGCCATGGGCAGGGAGGCGGGGGCGCCGAAGATGGACGCGCTCGTGTCGATCTTCGACACATCCACCAGAACCCTGTTCAGCAGTTTGGTCTCTTGCAGAAAGCGCCGGTTGTTGCCGAGCGCCACCATGTCCTCGGTGCCCAGATCCAGATATTGGAACACGCCCCGAGGCAGCCGCTTGCGCGCGACCTCGCGCAGGTCCGCAATATTGTAGCAATGATCGAGCCGCCCCATGTCCACCCCTGTGCTGTTTGTTGAGCAACGATAGGGCGGGGCGGGCGCAGGATCAAAGGAAAGCTTATATAGCAAATAAAAATTGTTGTATTTTTAATTTCACATTTAATATTGATGTTTTAGCCGGACCTCTGTAAATGTGCGGTCACAGCCTCCCCCGGAGCAGTCCCATGGCCCGCCGTTTCCTCACCCTCACCGCCGCCGCGCTCGCCGCAATGGTCGCCGCCGTTCCCGCTTTCGCGCAGACGCAGCTGCGCGTGGGCGTGATCCCCGTGCTCGGCGTGGCGCCGATTTTCGTGGTGGACAAGGAGGGCTGGGCCAAGGAGGCGGGCTTCGATTTCAAATTCACCACCTTCGAGTCGGGCCCTGCGATGATCCAGGCGCTGGCCTCGGGCACGCTCGACGTTTACGTGGCGGGCGTGGCGCCGCTGGGCGTGGCGCGCTCCAAGGGCATCGACATTCGCGTGGTGACCTCCAGGGCCATCGAGGAGATGACGGTCGCCGCCGGTCCCAAGCTCGCCCCCAGCTTCAAGGCCGGCGTCTCCCCCGCGCAGTCGCTGAAAGATTTCCACGCCGTCAACGGCAAGCCCGCCCGCTTCGCCACCCAGCCTCCGGGCTCCGTGCCCCACACCACGCTGGTTCATTGGCTGACGGAAGCGATCAAGGCCGACAAGGCCGATTACGAGATCGTGCCCATGGGCATCGACGCGACGCAGCAGGCGCTGCTCACCGGCGCCGTCGATGGCGCGACGATCCGCGAGCCCACGGACACCATCGTCCAGCAGCGCGATCCGCGCATCAAGCTTGTGGCTCTTGGCGGGGATATGTTCCCCAATCAGCCCGGCACGGTGGTCGCCGTCTCCGGCGCCTTCCTCGCGAAAAATCGGGCGGGCGTGCAGAAGCTGGTGGATGCGCTGGTGAAGGCGGACGCGCTGATCAAGTCCGACCCCAAACATGTCGCTCCCTTCGTGGAGGCGGCTCTGGGCAAGGGGCTCATCGACGCGGCGACCATTGAAAAGGCGCTCACGTCGCCCGCCTCCAAATTCAGCGCGGATCCGCGCGTGATCATGGAGGCGACCGCGAAGATGCAGACCTATCAGGTCTCCATTGGCACGCTGGACAAGGATGTGTCGCTCGACGGCCTCTTCGACGCCTCCTTCTACGAGAAGGCGACAGCAAGATGACAGGCGCCTGCGCTGCATATTTGACAGGCGGGCCACCGCAGTGCAAAGGCGCGCGGTCGAGCCTGGAGATCAAGCATGAAGCTCAATAAATTCGTGGCGCTGGCGGCAGCGGCCCTTGCGGTTTGCGGACTGTCCCGCACGGCCTTCGCGCAGTCTGTGGAAGATTTTTACAAGGGCAAGACCGTCACCATCATGATCGGTTACGGGGCGGGCGGCACGGACGATGTCTGGGCGCGCTTGCTGGCGAAATACATGGGCGAGCATATCCCCGGAAAACCGGTCATCGTGGCCACCAATGTGCCGGGCGCGGGCAGCCTGTTGCTCGCCAATCAGATCTACAACACCCAGCCGAAAGACGGCACGGTGATCGGCCTCATCAATCGCGGCGTCCCCTTCGAGCCATTGCTGGGCGGGATCGGCACGCGCTTCGATCCGATGAAGCTCAATTATATCGGCAGCCCCGACCGCGATACGCCCGCCTGCGCCATTCGCGTCGACGCCCCCGTGCAGAACATGCAGGAGCTGCTGACCAAGGAATATATCGTCGGCGCCACGGGCTCTGGGTCCGACAGCCAGCTTTATCCCGAGGTTCTGGCCAATATGCTCGGCGTGAAGATGAAGATCGTGCAGGGCTATCCCGGCTCGCGCGACATTCTGCTCGCCACCGAGCGCGGCGAGGTGCAGGGTGGCTGCGTGAGCTATGACACCATCGTGCGCGACGTCATGTTCCGCGACAAGCGCACGCGCATCCTGTTTCAGGCGGCGTTGAAGCCTGACGACCGCATGCCCGAAGTGCCGATGATCCATGATCTGGCCACTTCGGAGGAGCAAAAGCGGTCGCTCGAACTCTTCTTGCAGCGCACCCTCGTCGGGCGGCCCTTCATCATGGCGCCGGGCGTGCCGGCGGAGCGGGTCGAGGCGATTCGCAACGCCTTCCTGTTGGCGCTGAAGGATCCGGGCCTTGCCGCGGATGCGCAGGTGGCGGGCGTCAATATCCATTACGTGTCGCCTGCGGAGCTGACGAAGATCATCTCCGATTCCTACGCTTCGCCGCCCGCCGTTGTGGCTGCGGTGAAAAAGGCCCTCGGGCGCTGAAAGGACTCTGCTTGCGCCAGAAGCCGTTGCTCCTCTCGGCCCTCGGGCTTCTGGCGTTCGTCCTGGTTTGGGAGATTTTGCCCAAACTGAGCCTCGTCCCGCAGTCGCTTCTGCCTGCGCCCAGCGACCTGCCTGCGGCCTTCATGCGCGAGTTCCGCAGCGGCATGTGGCTGGAGATGGTGCAGCTGAGCCTCGATCACTATGTGATCGGCTTCGCCTGGGGCGCCGGCTTGGGCGTGATCTTCGGCGTCCTGACCGGCATGTATGCGAGCATGGAATGGACGCTGGCCTGGGTGGTGCGGCTGCTGCGTCCCATTCCCAATCTCGCCTGGGCGCCCTTCGCCATCATCTGGTTCGGCGTCGATCAGGCCGCCGCCGTGTTCATCATCTCCATCGGCGTGTTCTGGATCGTCTTTTTCGCCGCGCAGGGGGCGATCCGGGGCGTGGACCGGGAACTGATCGAACTGGCCGACGCCTTCGGCTTTCGAAGCGGGCCGGAGCGGCTCGCGAAAGTGCTGCTGCCCGCCGCCACGCCGGGCATTCTGGTGGGTCTGCGCACGGCGCTGGGGCAGGCCTGGATGGCGGTGGTGGCGGCGGAATTGTCGGGCGTCAGCGGGCTCGGCTCGCGCATGATGCAGGCCTCCAGTCTGCTCGCCACCGATATCGTCGTCGTCTACATGCTCACCATGGCCGTGCTCTACGGCTTCATGGATGCGGGCTTTGTCTTCGCGCAATCGAGGCTGATGCGATGGAAGCCGTGACGCCGCCCGATTCCGCCATTTCCATCAAGGGCCTCGGCCTCTCCTTCGAGCAGGACGGACAGCGCACCGACGTGTTGCGCGGCCTCGATCTCGATGTCGCGCGCGGGGAGTTCCTGGCCATCGTCGGTTCGTCGGGCGTCGGCAAATCGACCTTGCTGCGCGTGCTCATGACGCTGGCGCAGCCGACAACAGGCGAGGTGACGATCCGGCCCGACCCGCAAGCCCATACCGCGCTGGCGCTGGTGTTTCAGGACGCGCGCCTGCTGCCATGGCGGCGCGTGCTCGCGAATGTGGCCTTCGGGCTTGAGAAGACCCGCGCATCCCGCGCAGAGCGCCGAAAACAAGCTTTTGCAGCGCTCAAGCTTGTCGGGTTGGACAGGCTCGCCGACCGCTGGCCCTGGCAATTATCCGGTGGCCAACGGCAGCGCGTGTCGCTCGCCCGGGCGCTGGCGGTGGATCCCTCCATCCTCCTCATGGACGAGCCCTTCAGCGCGCTCGACGTGGCGACCCGCGAGAATCTGCAAGACGAGCTGATCCGCATCCGCCGCGAGACGGGGAAGACGATCATCTTCGTCACCCATGACATCGACGAAGCCGTCTATCTGGCCGACCGGGTGGTGGCGCTCGGCGGCAAGCCCGGCGAGCTGCGCGCGATTCGCGCCATTGAGGCGGCTCATCCGCGCAAGCGGGGCGCTCTGGCGCTGGCGGAAATCGCCCAGGCGATCAAGGCAGACATGACGGCTGAGGCGGTCGCGGCCCGCGATGATTGGGTGATTTGAGGGCTGACGAATCCCCAGCCAGGGCTTATCTACTAAAGGGGCGCCCCCCGAACCGGGGGCGTTGCGGCCTTTTACCGTCTTTTTATTATGTTTTTCAGTAGCTTAATAATCTTGAGCCTGTCCTTGACACGAAAAGGCCACGCCAATATGGTCCGCCCGGCTCGCATAGGGCTTTTTCGTCTCCTGAATCCGTTCCGGTTTGCGCCGGGTCGGTCCTTCCCCGCTTTCGGGATTGTCTGGTTTGTGCGGACGTGTCGCCCTATAAGTCGGCCGTCCGAAGCCCCGCCTGCGGGAGAGAACCATGACGAAGCCGAACGGCGATCAGGAAGATCGGGATCTGAAGGCGCGGCTCGAGGCCCTCTCGAACGCGCTGAAAGACAAGCGCAGCGACCCGCAAGGGGCTGCGCAGGGCGAAAGCGAAGCGAGCGTGACCCGGACGGGACAAGCGATGAGCCTCGGCTTTCGCGTCCTGGCCGAATTTGTGGCGGGCGTGATCGTCGGCGGCTTCATCGGCTGGCAGACGGACATATGGCTCGGCACGACGCCTTTCGGCCTGATCGTCTTCCTCGCTCTGGGGACGGCGGCGGGCTTCTGGAACGTCTACAAGCTCGCCGCGACGACAACGCCGCGCTGAGCTGATCGAAACGCCGCTCAGGCGGCAAGGTTGAGACGCCGCTCAGGCGGCACTGGTGCAACGGCGCGCATGGCGCGGACGCAAGGGGATCTGACCGTGGCGGCTTCGGAACAGGCGAACGACCCGATCCATCAATTTATCGTGGTGCCGCTCTTTTCCGAGCATATCGGCGCCGCGTCCTTCACCAATGCGTCGCTCTTCATGGTGATCGTGGCGCTGGCCGTGACCTTCCTGATGGTGCTTGGCACCTCCGGCAAGGCGATCGTGCCCGGCCGTTTGCAGGCGGCCGCCGAGATATCCTATGAATTCGTGGCCTCCACCGTGCGCGGCACCATGGGCCAGGAGGGGATGCGCTTCTTCCCCCTCGTGTTCTCGCTCTTCATGTTCGTCGTCTTCTCGAACATCATCGGCCTCATTCCCTACACATTCACGGTGACGAGCCAGATTGTCGTGACTTTCGCTTTTGCGGCGCTCGTCATCGGCGCGGTCATCATTTACGGCGTGATGCGCAACGGCTTGCACTTCCTGCATCTGTTCGTTCCGTCGGGCGTTCCCGCCCTGCTGCTGCCCTTCATCGTGCTGATCGAGATCATCTCCTTCGTGTCGCGTCCCGTGTCCCTCTCGGTTCGTCTCTTCGCGAACATGCTGGCGGGCCACATCACCCTCAAGGTCTTCGGCGGCTTCGTCGTCATGATGCTCGGCAGCGGCGCATTGGCTGTGGTTCTTTCGCCCCTGCCGCTCGTCGCCATCGTGCTCCTCACCGCGTTCGAGCTTCTCGTGGCGGTGTTGCAGGCCTACGTGTTCGCCATCCTCACTTGCGTTTACCTCAATGACGCAATCCACCCGGGCCACTGATAAATATTGAACAACAGACCGGTCGGCTCAAAAAAACCAACCCAAGGAGTTTTCACATGGATCCCACCGCAGCCAAGTACATCGGCGCCGGCATCGCCGCCATCGGAATGGGCGCCGCCGCCATCGGCGTGGGCACGATTTTCGGCAGCTTCCTCTCGGGCGCCCTGCGCAACCCGTCGGCCGCTGACGGCCAGTTCGGCCGCGCGTTCATCGGCGCCGCGCTCGCGGAAGGTCTCGGCATCTTCGCGTTCCTCGTCGCGCTGATCCTGCTCTTCGTGGTTAAGTAATCAACCACGTCGGCCCGCGCGCCTGTGGCGTGCGGGCCTATCGTTTTCTCCGGCGCTTCTGACGGATTGATCTCATGGCGACTGAACACGACAGCCACTCGGCCGGAACGGAAGTTCCCGGTGGCGCGGCCCACTCGGACGTGTTTCCTCCGTTCGACACCAACCATTTCAGCTCGCAGCTTCTTTGGCTGGCGCTCACCTTTGGCGCGCTCTATCTGCTGATGTCGCGCATCGCGCTGCCGCGCGTGGCGGCCATTCTGGAAAATCGCCAGGCCACGATCACCGGCGATCTCGACTATTCCATCGCCATGCAGAAGCAGGCCGAAGAGGCTGGCCTCGCCTGTGACGAGTTGGTGGCGAACGCCAGGATGCGGGCCCAGGCCCTCGCAGAAGAGACGCATCTGAGGCTCGCCGAAGAGGCTGTGGAGGCGCGCAAGGCGCTTGAGGCGGATCTTAAGGATCGCCTCGGCTCCGCAGAACTCCGCATCGCCGAGGCGAAAGCGCGCGCCATGCACACAGTCGAGGAGATCGCGACCGAGGCCGCGACCGCCATCGTCCAGCAGTTGAGCGGCAAGACGCCCGATGCCGCCAGCATCGCCAGCGCGCTCGCCGCCGCCAAGACAGCCTGAGCGGAGACGAGCCATGGAATTGAACGCTGAACTTTTCGTCGCCGTCGGCTTTGTGCTCTTCGTGATCCTGCTGGGATACCTGGGCGTCCACAAGACGATCTCCCTGGCGCTCGATGGCCGGATCGCAAGCATCACCAACGAGCTTGAGGAAGCCCGGCGTCTGCGCGCCGAGGCCAAGGCCTTGCTGGCCTCCTACAAGGAAAAGCTTGATCACGCCGAGGCCCAGGCGGAAGCCATTGTGGCGCAGGCGCGTCTGGAATCGGAGCTTCTCGCCAAGGAAACCGCCCAGCGCATGGTCGATTTCGTCGAACGGCACCGCAAACAGGCCGAGGCGCAGATCGCCATCGCCGAATCGCAGGCCACCTCCGAGGTCCGCGCCGCTGCGGCTGACGCCGCAGTGAAAGCGGCTGAAATCGTGCTGCGCGCCCAGACCAGCGGCGCTGGCGGCTCCGCCCTGATTGCGCAGAGCATCGACGATGTGAAGCGCTTGATGAACTGACCGGCTGCTGTTCGCTTTAAAAGCATCAAAGCCCCGAAGCGTCGCTTCGGGGCTTTTTGCTGCGCCGGGAGGGGCGACGTCCCGTCGCCCAGATCAGCACGCGAACCGGGAGGGGCGACGTCTCGTCGCCCTCACCCCCGGGAGGGACGACGGCCTCGTCGTCCCCATGACGAAGACGCGCGGTTGGCCGCCCATTCATGGGGAACCAGGGCGACGGGACGTCGCCCCGCCCGATGTGGACGACGGGACGTCGTCCCTCCCGGGTTCGGTACATCATGATCGGATGCCGCTCTAAGCGCGACGAGACGTCGCCCCTCCCGGCTACCCGCTACTCCGCCGCGATAAGCGTCTCGGCTTCGCCGAGGTCCACGCTCACCAGCTGCGACACGCCGCGCTCCGCCTGGGTGACGCCGAAGAGGCGGTCCATGCGCGCCATGGTGATGGGATTGTGGGTGATGGTGACGAAGCGCGTGTCGGTGCGCTTGCGCATCTCTTCCAACAGATCGCAGAAGCGCTCCACATTGGCGTCGTCGAGCGGCGCGTCCACTTCGTCGAGCACGCAGATCGGCGAGGGATTGGTGAGGAACACCGCGAAGATCAGCGACATGGCGGTCAGCGCCTGTTCGCCGCCGGACAAGAGCGTCATGGTCTGCGGCTTCTTGCCGGGCGGGCGGGCCAGGATTTCGAGGCCCGCTTCCAGCGGATCGTCCGATTCGACCAGTTGCAGCTCCGCCGCGCCGCCGCCGAACAGCGTCGTGAACAGCTCCTTGAAATGGCCATTGACCACATCGAAGGCGGCGAGCAGGCGTTCGCGGCCTTCCTTGTTCAGGCTTTGAATGGCGAGGCGCAATTTGCGGATCGCCTGGGTCAGGTCGTCGCGCTCGGTGGTGAGCTGGGTCTGCTTCTGCTCGACCTCGGAGAGTTCGTCGTCGGCGCGCAGATTCACCGCGCCGAGGCGTTCGCGGTCCTGCTTCAGGCTTTCGAGCTTGCGCTCCACCACGTCGAGCGCGGGGAGTTCGTCAGTGAGCGACACGCCCGCCAGTTCGCGCAGGCCTTGGGGCTCGCATTCCAGATCCGCGGCGATGGCGCGCACCATGGTCTCATGACGGGCGCGCAGGCCCTCGAGCCGCGCTTCGGTGCGGGCGCGCTCTTCGCGGGCGGCGCCCATGCCATCAAGGCAGGCGCGGGCCAGCTTGTCGGCTTCGGTCAGGCCCGTTTCGGCGGAGGCGCGACGGTCCGAGGCCTCCTTGCGGGCCTGATCGGCGGCTTCGATCTCGTTCATCAGCGCGCGGCGCTTTTGCAGGAACAGGTCGGGCGCCTCGGCCAGCGTCTCCTGCTCGTCGCGCGCTTCTTCGATGCGCGTCTGGAATTCGTCGATCTGGCGGGTGGCTCTGCCGCGCCGGTCGTCCCAGGACTGCCGCTCGGTGGCGATGGCCTGACGGCGCTGCTCGCGGATCTGGCTTTCGCGCACCATGCCCTGTACGGCGGCGCGAGCCTCTGCGGCTTCGGCGCGGGCCTGTGCGGCGTTGGCGCGGGCGCGGTCGAGTCGGCCGGTGAGCTGGGTGGTCGGGGCGAGTTCGGTCAGCGCCAGTTCGGCGCGCTCTTTCTTTCCCGCCGCCTCGTTGCGGCTTTGGGAGAGCCGCGCGGCGGCTTCCGACAGGGCGGAGAGGCGCGAGGCGACTTGCGCGCGGCGGCGCTCGAGGCCCACAGACCGCTCGCGCGCCTCCTCGACCGCGCGCAGACTCGCACGGGCGGCCTGACGGGCTTCGCCCTCGGCTGAGGCGGCTGCGCGCAGGACAGTCTGCCGACGCTCGGCCTCGACCTTCAGCACATCCGCGTCCGCGCGGGCGCGGGTGGCCTCGATGGTCAGTTCGCCAAGGCGGTTCTTTTCCACCAGCCGTTTGGCGGCGGGCGTCGGGGCCTCGGCGGCGGCGGTGAAGCCGTCCCAGCGCCACAGGTCGCCGTCTTTGGACACAAGCCTTTGGCCGGGCTTCAATAACCGCTGCAACTGGGCGCCATCGCCGCGCAGCACGATGCCGATCTGGGCGATGCGGCGCGCCAGCGCAGGGGGCGCAAGCACCAGATTGGCCAGCGACTGAACCCCCGGCGGCAGGGGCGCATCGCCTGAAGCGTCGCCGATCAAGGCCCAATGGGCCGGGGCGGAATCGTTCACCGAGGCGTCGAGATCGTCGCCAAGCGCCGCGCCCAGGGCCGCCTCATAGCCCTTCTCGACGGACATTTCCTCGACCACGGGGGGCCACAGTTCGCTCGCCGCGCTGGCGAGCAGGTTGCTGAGGGTGCGCACTTCCGTTTCGAGGCGCTGCGCCTTGCGCTCGGCCTCCGCCAAGGGGCCACGGCCATCCGTCTCGGCGGCGCGCGCGTCCGCATGGGCCTCTTCCGCCGCCAGCACTGTCTCTTCGGCGGTCTGGGCGGCGTCTTGCGCCATGGCCAGAGCCTCGGCCGCCTCCATCAATTCGTCGTCGCCGCCTGCGCTTTCCTTCAGGGCGGCCAGCTCGTTTTCGACCGACGCCAGCTCCTGCTCGAAGCGGGCGAGCTGGCGGGCCTCTTCGCCCAGCGCCTGTTCGAGGGCGCCGCGACGGGCGTTGATGTCGGACAGGGCGGTCTGGGACTCCGCCAACTTGCGCTCGGCGTCGGCCAGCGCGCCTTCCGCGTCGGCCAGCTTCGCCTTGGCGTCGAAATCCATGTCGGCGGAGGATTCCGCCTGTTCGGCCAGATCTTCGGCCTCGCTGTCGAGCTTCGCCAGCACGCTGGCGGCGTCTTCGATGAGCGAGGTTTCGCGGGCGAGATCGCGGGTCAACTGGGCGATGCGGCGTTCGAGTTCCGCAGCCCGCTCGCCAGCGCGCTTCTCTTCGCCGTCGAGCTGCTCGCGCGCCATGATCAGGCGTTGCAACACCGCGCCCGCCTTGGCCTCCTCGTCGCGCAGGCCCGGCAATCCGTGAGCGGCGATGGCTTGCAGGCGCGCGGCCTCCGCCTGCTGGCGCGTGCGCTCGGCGACTTCCAGCGTATCGGCTTCCAGCTTGCGCTCGGCCTGGGCGAGGTCGGCGGTCAGCTCCTTGTGGCCGATGTAATAGACCAGCGCCTCCTGGCGGCGGATGTCGGCCGCCAGGCTCTTGTAGCGGCTGGCCTGCCGGGCCTGCCGCTTCAGGCTCTCGCTCTGGCTGTCGATCTGCTTGAGCACGTCTTCGAGGCGGTTCAGGTTTTCTTCGGCGGCCTTCAGGCGGAGTTCGGCCTCGTGACGGCGCGAATGCAGGCCCGCGATGCCAGCCGCCTCTTCCAGAATGCGGCGACGCTGCTGGGGCTTGGCCGAAATGATTTCGCCGATCTGCCCCTGCCGCACCATGGCGGGGGAGCGTGAGCCTGTGGAGGCGTCGGCGAACAGAAGCTGCACGTCGCGGGCGCGCACTTCCTTGCCGTTGACGCGGTAGGTGGAGCCCGCCTCGCGCTCGATGCGGCGGGTGACTTCCAGCGTTTCGGCGTCGTTGAAGGCGGCGGGAGCGGTGCGGGCGGAATTGTCGAGCACAAGGCCGACTTCCGCCGTATTGCGCGCCGGGCGACCGCCCGAACCTGAAAAGATCACGTCGTCCATGCCGGACGCGCGCATGTTTTTATAGGAGTTTTCGCCCATGACCCAGCGCAGGGCTTCCACGAGATTCGACTTTCCGCAGCCATTAGGGCCGACGATTCCCGTCAGCCCGGCTTCGAAGATGAAGTCGGTCGGCTCGCAAAAGCTCTTGAAACCGACGATGCGCAGCCGGTCAAATTTCATCAGCTCTGGTCCTGTACTCACACAACAGCTTACCGCCCCCCTTCAGGGAGGCCGCGCTCTTGCCGTCCAAGGCGTCACAAGACGGGCCGCCGTGCAAGCGCATGGGTGATTTTTCCTGTGTGAAACCCTTGTTTCACACGGATTGGGCGGGGATCAGCTCTTCAGCAGCGGCTCCAGCTGCTTGTCCATTTCCTCGGGCGAAAGGGCGCCGCTGACCTTCCTGCCATTGATGAAGAAGGTGGGGGTGGAGTCCACGCCGAACTGCTTGGAGGCCTTCTCGAAGACCTCGTTGATCTTCGTGTAGAGCGCCTTGTCTTGCAGGCAGGCGTCGAATTTCTCCTGGCTCATGCCGGTCTGCTTGACCAGCGCGGTGAGGCCCTGGAGGGGCTTGTCGGAAAAGGCCCAGTTCTTTTGCTGGGAGAACAGGAGGCCAATCATGGCCTCGCGTTTCTCGCCTGCGCAGCGCGCCACCATGAAGCCCGCCACCGCCACGGGATCGAAGGGGAATTCGCGCAGCGAGAAGCGCACCTTGCCCGTGTCGATATATTTCGATTTCAGCGTCGGATAGGTCGCCTCGTGGAAATGCGCGCAATGGGTGCAGGTCATCGAGGCGTATTCGATGATGGTGATGGGCGCGTCCGCCGCGCCTTCCCAGACGTCGGGAAGCGCGCCTTCGGCCATCAGGTCGGCGACCGATACGGCGCCTGCGGCTTGCGCCAGCGCGGCGCCCGGCAAGAGCATGGCGCCTGCGGCGAGGCCGGCCGCTTCCAGGAACGCCCGGCGGGTCTTCAACGACTGCGAGATCATGGGTTTTCCTTCACGGCTGGCTCGGGGGCGCAGTTGAGAATCTTGCGAGGGAATGTGGCAAAGACAGGGTTCGGGGGCAAGGGCGGTTGGCGCGGCGCCTTCACTTTACCATTGGTTTCGTCAGCACGCGCGCTCCCAGCCGCGTCAGCGCCTCGCGCAGCCCATCGTCCAGGATGCCTTCCGACAGTTTGCCCGCAGCCGCAACGGCCTCCAAGGGGGGCGGCGGGGTGCGGCGCGGACCTTTGGCGCGGCGGTCGATGGGGCCTTGCCGCATGGAGATCTTGCCCACGCAGCGCCAGCCCAGGCGCCCGTTGATCCGCTCGCACAAAATGGCGGCCAGATGCTGCACCTCGATGGCGAAGGCGCCCTCCACCCGCAAAATGAGCGTGGCGGGCTCCGCTGGCGCGTCGGGGGAGCGTTTGACGCCGCGCGAGGGCCATTGCAGCTTGAGCGGCTGCGTGACGGCGGCGAGCCGCTCGCCGGCGATCTCGTCCCAGCTCAGAATGATGTCGCTCTCCCCGAAGCCTTGCTTGGCGAGCAGCGGATCGAGCGTATCGCCGATGAGATCGGCGAGGGGCCGGGCGAAGCGGCGGTGGGCGGGGCGTTTGGGTGTCGGGGCCATCGCGAACGTCGTCGCCTTCTGGAGAGGGCGTCATCGCCCGCTTGACCGACGCTCCCGATCAGCATGCGTGGACCCCCACCCCGCACCCCTCCCCACAAGGGGGAGGGGATCGGCTGGCGTGTCGCCTCACAAAATGAGGCGCCGTCATACCCTCCCCCCTGTCGGGAGGGTCGGCCGCGAAGCGGACGGGGTGGGGGTCGGGGAATGCTGATCGCAAGCGCCCTTTGAATCCATCTTAGCACGGCCCGCCCGCTTTCCCATGCGCGCTGCAACCGCTACACCCAAGCCATGGCCCCCGATCCGCAAACCCTCCTGCAATGGTATGACCGCCACCGGCGCGTGCTGCCCTGGCGCGCGCCGCCGGGGCGGCTCAGCGACCCCTATGCGGTCTGGCTCAGCGAGATCATGCTGCAACAGACCACCGTTCCGGCGGTGAAGAGCTATTTCGAGAAATTTCTGACCCTCTGGCCCAGCGTCGCGGATCTTGCCGCCGCGCCGGTGGAGGACGTCATGAAGGCCTGGGCGGGGCTGGGCTATTATTCGCGCGCCCGCAATCTGCACGCCTGCGCCCAATTGGTGGCGCGGGACCATGGCGGGCGGTTTCCCGAGACGGAGGAAGGGTTGCTGACGCTGCCGGGGATTGGCCCCTATACGGCGGCGGCCATCGCTTCCATCGCCTTCGGACGCCGGGCCGTGGTGGTCGATGGCAATGTGGAGCGGGTCGTCTCGCGCCTTTTCGCCATCGCCGCGCCCATGCCCAAGGCCAAGCCCCTGATCAAACAGGCGGCTGCGCAGATCTGGCCGCAAAGCCGCTCGGGCGATTTCGCGCAGGCGCTGATGGATCTGGGCTCCTCGCTCTGCTCCCCCCGGCGTCCCGCCTGTTCGCTCTGCCCCTTCCATGGCGCATGCATGGCCGCCGAAGCGGGGCAGGCGGAGCTTTATCCGGTGAAAGCGCCCAAGGCCGAGCGGCCCTCGCGGGCGGGCGCGGCCTTTTTTCTGGAGCGGGCGGACGGCGCGGTTCTGGTGCGCACCCGCCCGCCCAAGGGCCTGCTTGGCGGCATGACGGAGATCCCCGGCTCGCCCTGGAGCGGGGATTTTGATCAAACGGAAGCGCTGGCCCATGCGCCCGCGCCCGCCAATTGGCGGCGGCTGCCGGGCGTGGTGGAGCATGTCTTCACCCATTTCGCGCTACGACTGACCGTGTTCCACGGCGCTGCGCCTGCGAAGGCCAAGGCGCCGGAAGGGTTCCGCTGGGCGCTGAAGGGCGATCTTGATGGAGAGGCCTTGCCGAGCGTCATGCGCAAGGTGGTGGCCCATGCACGCGCAAAAGGAGAAGCCTGATGGCGAAAAAAGAAACATCCTTCACTTTGGAGATCATGGACGACGAGCTGCAGGCGACCTTCGCCGGGCGCATGCTCACGCTGCCTACCTTCAAAGGCAAGGATGAGCAGGGCGATCCTGTGCTCGTGGTCGAAATCGACGCCGCCGACACATGGGACGACGGCTCCGATCTCGCGATGGAAGACCTTCTGAAATTGCTGGAACGTATTGAGCTGGAATGTGACGCGCGCGATATCCAGATTGAATTCGAGTGACGGCGCTGGAATGATGGCGCAAATCATCAGCAAGGGAGCAGGCCACATGGATGCGACGCCCAAGCGGCAGTTCGACCGCGCCGCCGAAGATCTCGGCAATATCGTCAATCTCGGCCATGTGAACTTCCGCGTGCCAGATCAGGGTCTAGCGACGACGTTCTATATCAGCGGCCTTGGCCTCACCCGCGATCCCTTCATGATGACGGGCACGAACAACATGTGGGTGAATGCGGGCGACAGCCAGTTTCACCTGCCCACCGGCCCCGCCACGGTCGCCGAAGGCGTCGTCACCGGACTGATCGTCCCCGATCTTGACGCGCTCGCCGAGCGGCTGGAACATGTGCGCGCCGATCTGCCCGGAACCCGCTTTGATTTTCGGCGCGGGGCCGACGTCATCGCGGTCACCTGTCCCTGGGGCAACCGCTTTCTCTGCCATCCGGCCAACGCGGAACGGCTTGGGCCTTACCGTTCATGGATCGCCTATGTGCGCTTCGAGATTGCGCAGGGCGCCGCTGAACCCATTGTGCGCTTTTATCGCGAGGCCATGGGCGCCCTGGCTCAAGTGGTCGCCAGCGAGACGGGCGCGGAGGCGCGCGTCTCCTGCGGTCACCATCAGACCTTGATCTTCGCCGAATGCGAGACGCCTGCGCCGCCCAACCTCGATCATCACGTGCAGATCTACCTCGCCGATTTTTCCGGCCCCTACAAACGCTTGCAGGATCTGGGCCTGCGCGTGGACGAGACGAGCCAGTGGCAATATCGGTTCTTGTCCATCGCGGACATGGCCAGCCGCGCCGAGATCTTCCGCCTCGATCACGAGGTGCGCAGCATGACGCATCCCATGTTCGGGCGGCGTCTGGTCAACCGCAATCCGGCGCAGGCCATCTCCAATTATCGCGCCGGGCAGGATGAGCTGAACTGGCGGATGGGCTGAAGCGAAAGCGGAACGCCGGGAGGGGCGACGTCTCGTCGCCCACTTCGGGATAGGCGACGTCTCGTCGCCCGCGTGGTCTCGCGCAATTTTTCGCGGAGGCTGTGGGATGTGGGCGACGAGGACGTCGCGCCTCCCGGGGTTTTAGCCCTACTCAGCCGCATCCTTCATGCTGACGCGGATTTGGGCGCGCAACGTGTCGATGGACTTCAGTCCGTCCTTCGTTTCGAAATGCCAGAAGGTCCAGCCGTTGCAGGCGGGCAGGCCCTGCGCCAGCGCGCCGATCTTGTGGATCGAGCCCACGATCTGGTTGAGGCTCAGGGCGCCGTCTGCGCGGATGGTCGCCTTGTACCGGCGCTTTTCGTCCATCAGCACCGTGCCCGGCGCCAATAGGCCCATTTCCACCACGCTGGCGAAGGCCACGCGCGGCTCGCTGCGCTTGGCGGGGGCCAGCGCGAGGGCGTCGGCGGGCAGGGGCTCCACCGCGTCGATCCGTGCGCGCGCCGCCGCCGCATAAGTGGTGTCGCGCTCGATGCCGATGAATTTGCGCCGCAGCCTGCGCGCCACCGCGCCCGTCGTGCCCGAGCCGAAGAAAGGATCGAGCACGAGATCGCCGGGATTGGAGGCGGACAGAAGCACGCGCGCCAGCAGGGCTTCGGGCTTCTGGGTCGGATGGGTCTTGCGCCCGTCCGCGTCCTTCAACCGCTCGCCGCCGGTGCAGATCGGCAGGAACCAGTCGGAGCGCACCTGGCAATCCTCATTGCCCGCCTTCAGCGCATCATAGTTGAAGGTGTAGCTCTTGGCGGTCGGACCTTTCGAGGCCCAGATCATGGTTTCGTGGGCGTTGGTGAAGCGACGGCCACGGAAATTCGGCATGGGATTGGCTTTGCGCCACACGATGTCGTTGAGAATCCAGAAGCCCAGATCCTGCATGATCGCGCCGACACGGAAAATGTTGTGATAGGAGCCGATGACGAAAATCGTCGCGTCCGGCTTCAGGATGCGCCGGGCCTCGGTCAGCCACTTGCGCGTGAAGTCGTCGTAATGGGCGAAGCTGGCGAATTTGTCCCAGTCGTCGTCCACCGCATCGACCACGCTATGGTCGGGCCGCGACAGGGCGCCTTCGAGCTGCAGATTGTAGGGCGGGTCCGCGAAGACCAGATCGACGCTGGCGTCCGGCAGGCTGGCGAGTTCGGCCAGACAGTCCCCGATGATGATTTCATCTTCGGGGACGGATCGGCGCACGGCGGGGAGCCGGGCTGTCATCCCGTTACGCGAGACCTGAATCCGGGATTTCGAGCCGGCAACCCCGGCGTGAGCGATACGCATGGAACAAACACCGGTTACACAACTGACAGGGCGACTATGGGTCGCCCTTGGTGAAGGCCGGTTTAAGAGCGCAATAAATCGCTGTCCCTTTTTCGAACGTGCCAAAACGGTATGGCTGTGACCAAGCTATCGTTTACTTTTGAAACAGATTTGGGGTTTCCCTTTGCGCTTCAGACGCTTGCGCCGCGCGCACCGGCGCGAAGCTCATGCGGTGGAACGGGCAGGGCCCATGGGTCTTCAGCGCGGCCAGGTGCGCGGGCGCGCCATATCCCATGTGATCCTTGAAGCCATAAAGCGGATGGGCCTCGTGCAAGCGCTCCATCAGCCGGTCGCGCGTGACTTTCGCGACGATGGAGGCCGCCGAAATGGACAGGCTGATGGCGTCGCCCTTCACGATGGTCTGCGCCGGGCAGACCAGATCGCCGGGGCTGGCGTTTCCGTCAATGAGCGCATGGGCGGGCGTGATCGCCAGCGCGGCCAAGGCCCGGCGCATGGCGAGGAAGGTCGCGTTGCGGATGTTGAGCCGGTCGATCTCCTCGACGCTGGCCAGACCCACGCCGATGGCGAGGGCGCGCGCGCAAATCAGCTCGAACAATTCGGCGCGCGCCGCGCCGGAGAGTTTCTTCGAGTCATCGACGCCGCGCGGCAGTTTTTTGGGATCGAGGATCACGGCGGCGGCGCTGACCGGTCCGGCCAATGGTCCGCGACCGGCCTCATCGACGCCGGCGACCGGCCAGATTCCAGCTGCGAGGAGAGATCTTTCGTGCCGGAAATGCGGGCTGGCCATGGTCTGTCCCATACGCCCCTTGGGCGGGGGCTCAAGGCTTGAATCTGCGCATCTGCGCTCAATCTTGTCAAAGCCCGGGACGTTCGGCCCGATACATAGAAAAAATTAGTTTTTTGATATCTACTTGATCCAGAGGCCGGATTTTGAGTCGGCGCCTTGGCGACAGGAACAAGCACCATGGAAGAAGGCATGACCGAAACGATCGTGAACAACGCTCCGGCCCCCGCCGAAATCAACGCGCATGCGCATGCGCATGTCCCCGGCTCCCCCGCGCCCGCCAGCGACGCGGGCGAGGATCGGAACCCGGTCTTCGAAATGCTGGTGTCTGGCGACAACGACATCATCGGCCTCGTCGCTTATTCGATCTACAAGCAGAACAAGCGCGATTGGCTGATCGCTTTCAGCCATGTCAAAGGGCGCGAGCCCACCGAAGACGAGCGCGCATCCTACATCATTGGCGAAAGCACCCCGCGTCGCCTCGCGACGTTCCGCCACCTTGCGGAGGCTACCCTTGAAGGGCGCGGGCCTGACGTGCCTTTCGAACCTGGCCAGAAGCCCGGATCGGATGGCGTCGCACGCAGCTATCCTATCGCCCAGCGGCCGCAGCATCTTTCACCTCTGGCGAAGGGCGCCGGCGGCAAGGGGGCGCTTAACAGCTTCCTGGCTCTTGGGGTCGTGTCGTTGGTGGCGATCTATCTGGCCGGTCGCTTCGGATTGCCGGGCGTGGTGCGGTAACAGGTTCTAGAACAGGCTCATCTGCCCGCCTGGCCGTACGGGCTGGATGAACAGATCGGTGCGCAGGCGCGCCCGGTTCTCGTTAAAGCCAAGTCGCTGGGCGGCGGCCTCGAAACGCCGCCCCGTGATCCCCGCATAGGCGCCTGTGCCGGTCATGCGTTTGCCGAAGGTCGAGTCATAGAGCTTGCCCTCGCGCATGGAGCGCATGAGGCTCATCACCCGGCGATATTTGTCGGGCGCGTTCTCCAGCAGCCATTCACCGAAAATGTCCTGCACCTCAAGCGGCAGGCGCAGCATCACATAGCCTGCGGATCTGGCGCCCGCCTCATGGGCGCGCTCCAGAATGGCCTCGATCTCGCTGTCGGTCACGCCCGGGATGATGGGCGCCACCATAACGCTCGTGGGAATTCCCGCCTCGCTCAACTGGCGGATCGCCTCCAGCCGTCGATCAGGGGTGGAGGCGCGCGGCTCCATGCCTCGCGCCAAGCGCCGGTCAAGCGTGGTGATGGACAGCCCCACCCGGACCAGCCCCTTGGCCGCCATGGGGGCCAGAAGGTCGATGTCGCGGGTGCAGAGCGCCGACTTGGTTGTGATCCCGACGGGATGATTGGCCTTCGACAGAACCTCCAGCACATCGCGCATGATGCGGTGGCGCCGTTCAATGGGCTGATAGGGGTCGGTGTTCGTGCCGATGGCGATCACTTTGGGCGTGTAATTGGGCGCGGACAACTCATGCTCAAGCATCGCCGCCGCGCCCTCCTTCACAAAAAGCCGCGTTTCGAAATCGAGGCCCGGCGACAGGCCCATATAGGCGTGGGTGGGGCGAGCGTAGCAATAAACGCAGCCATGTTCGCAGCCACGGTAGGGATTAATCGAGCGGTCGAAGGGAATGTCCGGCGAGTCATTGCGGGTGATGATCGTCTTGGGCCGCTCGAAGGTGACCTCGGTGCGCAGGGGCGTCAGCGCCTCCTCGGTCTCCAGAGCGCCCCAGCCATCATCCACGGCCTCTCGCGCCTTTGGCTCGTAACGACCCGAACGATTGGAGGCGGCGCCGCGTCCTGCGCGACGCTCAGGCGGGATTTTGGGTCGCCGGGCTTCTCCGGGCCGGTCATCATGCGGCGGGTCTTCGGCGAAGCAGGGCGTGGCGTGGTCCTGATCATAGTCCGACCCCTCCGGCCACGGATTCGGCGCGCGCAAAATCATAGCCTTGGCTTTACCTTTATCGCTCGCTCTGCCAAGCATGTCGCCTGTTTCCTTGGTTGCGCTGGGTACGAAACGCGAACAAAGAACAGATACGGAACGTTAACCCGGCGGTCAATAGGGTTGTGGATAACCCTGTGGAAATCTCCCGCTCCGGCGCCGACACATTTGCTATAGGTCTCCGATGCTCTCCGCCGTCCTGCTCGCTACAGATCGTTCCATGCCGCAATCGGCTTCCTCCGAGGCGGTGGTGCGCAGCCTTGCGGCCCTCGTCACGGCGGCCATCGAGGGGCTGGTGCGCGATGTGACGCTGGCCTGCTCCGGCGACAGCGCGGATCTGCGCAAGATCGCCGATCACGCGGGCTGCGAGATCGCGGAGGCCGCCGATCCGGCTTGCGTCATAGCGGCGGGGCTGGCCAGCGCGCGCGGCGACATGTTGCTGATTTTGCGGGCGGGCTATGCGCCGCAGGCGGGCTTCATCGAGGAAATCTCGGACGCCTTCGGCCGCGCCACGCGCCCAAACGCGCTGCGCTTCCGCGCTGTACCCACGGGGTTTCTCACGCGGCTGGCGCCGGGCTTTTCGCCCGTCGAGGGGCTTGTCGCCAAACGCGCGGCGCTCGACGCGGCCAGTCCCGATCTCGCCACGCTGGTGCGCCGCGCTGGCGCCGCGCCCACGGCCCGCGCGCGGCTGCGGCGGGTGGATTAGGCCTCAGCCCTTCGCTTTGCCGCGCCGCAGGTGCTCGTCGAGCCTTGGCATGATCTCCACGAAATTGCAGGGCCGGTAGCGGTAATCCAGCTGCTGGGCCAGAATTCCGTCCCAAGCGTCCTTGCAGGCGCCGGGGGAGCCGGGCAGCACGAAGATATAGGTGGCGCCCGCCACCCCGCCCGTGGCGCGGGACTGGATGGTCGAGGTGCCGATCTTGTCGTAGCTGATCCTGTGGAAAACTGTGGAAAACCCGTCCATGCGTTTTTCCAGCAGCGGCTCCATGGCCTCCGGCGTCACGTCGCGCCCGGTGAAGCCGGTGCCGCCGGTGGAGATGATCACGTCCACATCCGGGTCGCCGATCCATGTCCGCACCTGCGTCTGAATCGCCTCCACATCGTCTGTGACGATGGCGCGGTCGGCCAATGTGTGGCCGGCTTTGGTCAGCCGGTCCACAAGGGTCGAGCCCGATTTGTCGTCCGCGAACTGGCGGGTGTCCGACACCGTCAGCACGGCGATCTTCAGGGCTACGAAGGGGAGGCTCTCGTCGATTCCGGGCATGTTTACCTTGCGAATGTGTTGCAGGCGTCGACCTGGCCGGACTTCAAGCCCTTCTGAAACCATGCGACGCGCTGGGCTGAGGAGCCATGGGTGAAACTGTCGGGCACTGCATAACCACGCGCAGCCTTTTGCAAGCGATCATCGCCGATGGCGCTGGCGGTGGCGATGGCTTTCTCGACGTCGCCCTTTTCCAGAATTTGCCATTTTTGATCGGCGTTGGCCGCCCAGACGCCCGCCAGACAATCGGCCATCAGCTCGACGCCGACGGAAAGGCTGTTGGACTGCGCCTGACTGGAGGCTTGCTGCTGGGCGCGCTGCACGCGCGGCAGGACGCCCAGGAGATCTTCGATGTGGTGGCCCATTTCGTGGGCGATCACATAGGCGTAGGCGAAATCGCCGCCGCCTCCGAGCTTGGCTTTCATGTCGTTGAAGAAGGAGGTGTCGAGATAGATCTTGCCGTCGGTGGGGCAATAGAAGGGCCCCATGGCCGCTTGCGCCGCCCCACAGGCTGAACGGGTGGCGCCGGAAAACAGCACGAGGGGCGCCGCCTTGAAGCGGATGTTTTTCTGGGCGGGGAGAATGTCGCTCCACACATCCTCGTTCTGCGCGAGCACGGCGGAGACGAAGCGGCCGGTCTGGTCAGCCGGCGCGCCATTCTGCGGCCTCGGCTGTGCTTGCTGGCGTTGCTCATATTGCGGCGCGCTGCGGCCCACCCCCGCCATTTCGGCGCCGCCGATCAGAATGCGCGGGTCGATGCCCAAAACATAGCCAATGATGCCGAGGATGATCACCGCCCCGACGCCGAGGCCGCCGCCGCCGAAAGGCATCCCCGCGCTGGCCAGGCCCTCGCCATCGCCGCGACGGTCTTCGACATTCGCCGACTGGCGGAAATCTTCCCATCTCATCGCAACCTCCTCCTGCCCGGATGGTATTTAGGCAAAGCCTGCGCGGAAGGGTAGGGCGGCCGTTCAGCTGATCTCGTTCAGAGCCTTGCGGATCTCGATCAGGTCGCGCCAGACCATCCGTTTGCTGCCGACGGCGCGCAGGGCATAGCTCGGGGCCAGGGTGGCGATGGCGCGGATGGCGCCGCATCCCTCTAGGTTCAGCTCCTGCCAGACGCCCCTGCCGCGCACCACGCCGCCCTTGAGGCCCATGAGCGTCTGGGCCGCGTCGTCCCCCAGGCACACCAGAATGGCGGGCCGGACCAGCGCGATCTGGCGCATCAGGAAGGGCAGGCAGACGGCGATTTCTTGCGGAAACAGCCTGCGAGCCGTTGGCGGACGCCATGGGACCAGGTTCGACAGATAGACGCTCTGGCGGTTCAGACCGATGGCTTTGAGCATGCGCTCCAGCAGGCGGCCCGGCGGCCCCATGAAGGGCAGGCCCTGCCGGTCGTCGTCATCGCCCGGGGCGTCGCCGATGAACATGATCCGCGATTTGGGATCGCCCTCCGCATAAACGAAATTGGTGGCGGAGCGCTTGAGGATGCAGCCCTCGAAGGCCATGAGTTCGGCGCGCAGCTCGTCCACGGTAGTGGCGCGCGCGGCGCTTTCGCGGGCGCCTTGCACCGCCGCTTCCACGGAAAGGGCGGCTGCGGCGTCGATGCTGCGCCCGGAATTGGCGTTGGCGCTGAAGGTGACAGGCGCGCGGGCCTGCCGGGGCGCCTCCGGCTGGGCCGCGACCGCGACCGGGATGGAGACGGGTTTGGCGACCTCGAGGAAGCGATTCTGCGGCGTCTCCTCGATGGCGATATCGACGCCCATATCCACATACCACCGCAGGATCGCGGCGAGTTGGGCATGGTCGAGATCGGTCGAGGGGGCCTGAGCGAGGGACATGGCGCCAATGTAGCGCCTGCGGCGCAAAAGCGCGAGGGCGAGACCCTGGTTAGACCTATTGGTTGCTGTCGCAGGTCAGGCTAAGGAGTAACCTGTAGCTTTAGACCCTGCCGGGCCGCGCCCGGCGTCATTGGAGCATTCTGGAATGGCTGGCGCCTCTGAGGATCTGCCCCCGCGCGAAAGCATGGATTTCGATGTGGTCATCGTGGGCGCTGGCCCCTCGGGCCTCGCCGCAGCCATTCGCCTGAAACAGGTGGCGCCCGATCTGAGCGTCGTCGTGGTGGAGAAGGGCTCGGAGGTGGGCGCCCATATTCTTTCGGGCGCGGTCATCGACCCCATCGGCCTCGACCGGCTGCTGCCTGACTGGCGGGAAGACCCGGACCGTCCGCTCAAGACCGAGGTCAGAGAGGACCGCTTCTATCTGCTAGGCCCTGCTGGCGGCGTGCGCCTGCCCAACATGCTGATGCCCAGGCTCATGGACAACCACGGGAATTTCGTGGGCTCGCTGGGCAATGTCTGCCGCTGGCTGGCGGTGCGGGCCGAGGCTTTGGGGGTCGAGATCTATCCCGGCTTCGCCGCCGCCGAAGTCCTGCATGGCGAAAATGGCGAAGTGCTGGGCGTCGCCACCGGCGACATGGGCGTGGACCGTGAGGGCGCGCCCAGGGACGGCTTCACGCGCGGCATGGAGCTGCGCGGCAAATACACATTCTTCGCCGAGGGCGCGCGCGGCTCGCTCACCAAGGGGCTGATCGAGCGTTTCGCGCTGTCGGAAGGGCGCGACCCGCAGAAATATGGCGTCGGCCTCAAGGAGCTGTGGCAGCTTGATCCGGCCAGGCACCAGCCGGGCCTCGTGCAACACAGCTTCGGCTGGCCCCTTGATCAGCGCACGGGGGGCGGCTCCTTCCTCTACCATCTGGAAGATGGGCAGGCGGTGGTCGGCTTCGTGGTGCATCTCAACTACGAGAACCCCACGCTCTCGCCCTTCGACGAGTTCCAACGTTTCAAGACCCATCCCATGATCGCCCCGACCTTCCAGGGCGCCAAGCGCCTGTCCTATGGCGCGCGCGCCATCACCGAGGGCGGCTGGCAATCCGTGCCCAAGCTCGCTTTCCCCGGCGGCGTGCTGCTGGGCTGCGCGGCGGGCTTCGTGAACGTGCCGCGCATCAAGGGCTCCCACAACGCCATCCTGTCGGGCATGCTGGCGGCGGAGGAAGCGGCGCAGGCCATCGCGCAGGGCCGCGCCAATGACGAGCTGACGCGCGTCGAGGATCTGTGGCGCGCGGGCGACATTGGCCGCGACCTCAAGGCGGTGCGCAATGTGAAGCCGCTCTGGTCGAAGCTTGGCACGATCGCGGGCGTCATGCTCGGCGGGCTCGACATGTGGACCAACGAGCTGTTCGGCTTTTCCGTATTCGGCACGCTGCACCACGGCAAGCCCGACCACGCGACCCTGAAGCCGCTGTCGCAAGTGACGCCCATCGCCTATCCCAAGCCCGATGGCGTCTTGTCTTTCGACAAGCTCTCCTCGGTCTTCATCTCGAACACCAATCACGAGGAAAACCAGCCGGTGCATCTGCGCCTGAAGGATCCCGCCGTTCCCGTGCGCGACAACCTGCCCCTCTATGGCGAGCCCGCGCGGCTCTATTGCCCGGCGGGCGTCTATGAAGTGGTCTATGACGACGAGGCCGCGAAGAAAGATCCGCGCTTCGTCATCAACGCGCAGAACTGCGTCCACTGCAAAACCTGCGACATCAAGGATCCGGCGCAGAACATCACCTGGACGACGCCAGAGGGCGGCGGCGGGCCGAACTATCCGAATATGTGAGGATGGCGCAGCCGCGCGGCGCCGATTATGATGACTCTCAAGATTCCGGCTATGCCGCCGGAGAGGGCGCCGCCATGTCGATTCAGGATTCCGTGAAGCAGCCGTTCAATCTCGCCCGAAAGCTGCCGCCGGAGCTGATTATTCTTGTCGGCTGCATCATCGGCGTCCTGACCTTCGGGCCGCGCTCGGCTGTGGGCGTGTTCCAGTTGCCGATCCTCAAGGAATGGGGCTGGGGCAGCGACGTTTTCTCCTACGCCATGGCGGCGCAATATCTGTTGTGGGGCGTCGGCCAGCCCTTCGCGGGCGCGCTCGCAGACAAATACGGCTCCGCCCGGGTGCTGACGGGCGGCTGCATTCTCTACGGTACGGGCCTCATCCTGATGGCCTATTCCTCCACGCCGACCACTTTTACGCTCACTGCGGGCGTCATCATGGGGCTCGGCCTCTCGGGCTGTTCCTTCAACATGGTCATTGGCGCGCTGATGAAGCTGGTGCCCGCGAACATGCGCACGCTGGCCTTCGGGCTCGGCACGGCGGCGGGTTCCTTCGGTCAGTTCCTGTTCTCGCCGCTGGCGGGCGGTCTGGTGAGCGGCCTTGGCTGGCAGGTGACGACCATCGCCTTTGGCGTCATGATGTTTTGCGTGATCCCGCTGACCCGCATGGTCGCCAGCGAGCCCCTCGACATGGGGCCGACGGCGGGCGGCCACCGCCAGCAGTCCTTTCGCGAGGCGCTGAGCGAAGCCTTCAGCCATCGCTCCTATAATCTGCTCGTCATCGGCTTCTTCACCTGCGGCTTCCAGCTCGCCTTCGTCACGGTGCATTTCCAGAAATACATCGTGGAGGCCGGCATTGCGCCGCAGGTCGGCTATTGGGCTTTCGCGCTGGTGGGCCTGTGCAACATCTTGGGCTCGATCTCGTCGGGCTATCTTTCGGGCCGCTTCCCCAAACGCTATGTGCTGTCGGGCATTTACCTGTCTCGCGCGCTGGTGACGGTGCTGTTCATCGCGCTGCCAGCGACGCCTTTCACGACCTATCTTTTCGGCGCCCTGTCGGGCCTGCTCTGGCTCTCCACCGTACCGCCGACGTCCTCGCTGATCGGCGTCATGTTCGGCACGCGCTATTTCTCCATGCTCTATGGCTTCGCCTTCTTTTCCCATCAGGTGGGCGGCTTCATCGCGCTCATGCTGGCGGGATGGCTGCGCGAGTCGACGGGCTCCTACCACGCCATGTGGATCCTCTCGATCGGCTTTGGCGTGTTCTCTGCGCTGATAAACCTGCCCATCGTGGAGACGCCCGTCATACGTAAGGAGGGGATGGCCCCGGCTTGACGGGAGGCCCATCCGCCATGGCATGATCCGCTGATACAAGCGGGGATCGTCATGGGAACCTTCAAGGCCATTCGCATCGACAAATCGGAGGCGGGCTATCAGGCCGCCTTTGTGTATTTCGACGACGCCGATCTGATGGATGGCGACGTGACCGTGCGGGTCACCCATTCCACGGTCAATTACAAGGATGGCCTCGCCGTCACTGGCAAATCGCCGGTCGTGCGGCGCTTTCCCATGATCCCCGGCATTGATTTCGCGGGGATCGTGGAGGAGTCCAGCAATCCCGCCTGGAAGCCCGGCGACGAGGTCATCCTGAACGGCTGGGGCGTGGGCGAAACGCATCTGGGCGGTTATGCGCAGAAGGCGCGGGTCAAGGGCGACTGGCTGGTGCCGGTCCCCAAGGGCCTCACGCGCGCGCAGGCCATGGCCATCGGCACGGCGGGCTATACGGCCATGCTGAGCCTGCTGGCGCTGGAGCAGCATGGCCTCACCCCCGCCATGGGGCCGGCCATCGTCACCGGCGCGTCGGGCGGGGTGGGCTCCATCGCGGTGGCTTTGCTCGCCAAGGCGGGCTGGCGGGTCATCGCCTCCACCGGCCGCCCGCAGGAGGCCGACTGGCTGAAGGCGCTGGGCGCGGCTGAGGTCATCGACCGCAACGAATTGTCCGCCCCCGGCAGGCCGCTGGGCAAGGAGCGCTGGGCTGCGGGCGTTGATTCGGTCGGCTCCCACACGCTCGCCAATCTTCTGGCCCAGACCGGCTATGGCGGGGCGGTGGCGGCCTGCGGGCTGGCGCAGGGCATGGACCTTCCCGCCAGCGTCGCGCCCTTCATTCTGCGCGGCGTGTCGCTGCTGGGCGTCGACAGCGTCATGTGCCCCAAGCCCCGGCGCATGGCCGCCTGGGCGCGGCTGGCCAGCGATCTTGATGCCGACAAATTGGCCAGCCTGACCACGACTGCGCCCTTCGCGTCGGCGCTCGACAGCGCCCGCTCCATTCTGGAGGGCGCGATCCGGGGCCGGGTTGTGCTTGAGATTGGATGAGCGCAGGGAACTACGGCTCACCTTCCGGCGTTGAGATGCCAAGGAGCCGCAGTCATGAACACAGTCCCGAAGAAGCGCGACACTCGTGAATGGAAATGGGGAGACGGCGCCATTCGTCCGCAGCCCGACCCCTCGGACCGGCGCGCGTTCGACGAGCGTCTGGGCGAGCCGAGCCGTCTTGAGCGCTTCGCCCGCATGCGCTCCGCACGGTTGCTCGAACCCTCCCGCCGCGCGCCGCGCTCCGCCTGAACGCAAGGGCCGACCTTCGTCCCACCCGAGAGATCGCCATGAGCATCGCTTTTCTGAAAGACCCCGAGGGCGAAGCCCTTGAGGACATCCCCGAGCGCCCCATAAGCCCCCACCGCAATCTGGTGACGCCCGAGGGCCTCGCGCATATCGAAGCGGAAGTGGCGCGGCTGGAAGCGGCCTTCTCGGTCGCGCAGAAAGCAGCCGCGACGAAGGGCGATGAAGAGGATCGCCTGAATCTTCTGCGCGTCGGGCGCGACCTGCGCTACTGGATGGCGCGCCGTTCCAACGCCGAACTCGTGCCCCCGCTGAAGGATAGCGGCAAGGTGCATTTCGGCAGCACGGTCGTCATCGAGCGCGAGGATGGTCGGCGCCAGCGCTGGCGCATCGTGGGCGAAGACGAGGCTGATCCCTCCCACGAAACCATCTCCCATGTCTCGCCGCTGGCGCGCGCCCTCGTCAACAAGGTGGTCGGCGATGTGGTCGAGGTGAACCGCATGGATGTGGAGGTGGTGGAGATTCATTGAAGCGCCATGGACGGCGCGCGCCCCCGCAGTTAGCATTGCATCCACAACGGGGGGCAACATCATGGATCGTCGCAGCTTTTCAGCGGCTCTTGCAGCCAGCCTCGCCTTGCCCGGCATGACGCGCGCACAAGGCGCCTGGCCGCATGGCCGCAACATGCGCCTCATCGTGCCCTTCGCCGCAGGCGGCGCCACCGACATCATCGCGCGCATCGTGGCCGACAAGCTCGGCCGGATGTGGGAGTGCAGCATTATCGTCGATAACAAGGGCGGCGCAGGCGGCAACATCGGCACGGAAGCGGCGGCTCGCGCCGAACCAAATGGCGAGACCTTCCTGCTCGTCTCCGTGGGCCTCGCCACCAATCCCTATCTTTATCCAAAGCTTGGCTATGATCCGGTGGCTGATTTCGCGCCGGTGTCGCTGGTGGCGATGGTTCCCAACATGCTTGTCGCGGGCAACCATCTGCCAGCGAACAGCGTGGCGGAGCTGATCGCTTACGGCAAGGCCAACCCGGGCAAGCTCACCTATGCTTCCTCCGGGGTGGGCACGTCGATTCATCTTTCAGGCGAATTGTTCAAGAAGCTCACCGGCGTCGAGATGACCCATGTGCCCTATCGCGGCAGCGCGCCCGCCATTCAGGACATCATGGGCGGGCGCGTCGACATCATGTTCGACAATATCACCTCCTCGCTCGCGCAAGCGCGCGGCGGGGCGCTGAAAGGCCTCGCGATCACCACCGCGAAACGCTCGCATTTCGCGCCCGAACTGCCGCCCATCGCCGATACGGTTCCGGGCTATGACGTGTCGTCGTGGTTCGCGCTTTTCGCCCCCGCGAAGACGCCGCAGGACATGGTGACGCGCATGGCGAGGGACACGAAACTCGCCTTGAGCGACCCGCTGGTCAAGTCGCGTCTCGATGCGCTGGCCGCCGAATCCGTCGGCTCCACGCCAGCCGAACTCGCCGCTTTTCTCGCGAAGGAAAGCGACACCTGGGGCAGGCTGATCAAGGATCAGGGCATCAGGGCGGAGTAACCGTCGTATTTTCATCTGGAATAGCGTGAGCTCGCAGCCTAATATGCCGCCGAAGTCCGAGCCATTCGGACAATAGGATGCTTTGGCCCCTTGAGGCCGCTGCGGGAGGAACAATGTCGGGAGCCCTTGAAGGGATTCGTGTCGTCGAATTCGCCAATTACGTCTCCGGCCCCTATGCTGGCATGTTGCTGGGCGACATGGGCGCTGACATCATCAAGGTCGAGGAGCCCACCAAAGGCGATCCGTTCCGTGGCTGGGGCCGCGTCGAATATTCGCCCACTTTCGGCTCGGTCAACCGCAACAAGAAGAGCGTGACGGTCGATCTCAAGAGCGAGCAGGGCAAGGCCGATGCGCGCGCGCTGATCCTTTCCGCCGATGTGGTGATCGAGAATTTCCGCGTCGGCGCGATGGAGCGGCTGGGGCTGGGTTATGATCAGTTCCGCGAGGCCCATCCCGGGCTCGTCTGGTGCTCCATCACCGGCTATGGCTCTGATGGACCCTACGCCACGCGTCCGGGCTATGACACGGTGGGGCAGGCGGCGAGCGGCTTGCTGAGCCTGCTGACCGACATCTCAGACCCCAAGCCCATGGGCATTTCGCTGTCGGACCATCTGGGCGGCATGAACGCCGCCAATGGCATACTCGGCGCCATCATCGCGCGCGGACGCACCGGCAGGGGCCAGCGGGTCGATACGTCCCTGCTGGAGGCCACGCTGTCCTTTTGCGGCGAGAATGCGGCGCGTTTCTTCGAGAATGGCAAGACGCCCGGCCGCGCCACGCGCACCCATCAGGCGCAGGTCTACGCCTTCACCGCCGCCGACGAAAAGGCCTTCGTCGTTCACCTCTCCTCGCCGACGAAATTCTGGCTGGCCTTGACGGAGGTCGTCGGCCATCCCGAATGGGTGGAGGACGCGCGCTTCAAGACGAAAGAGACGCGGGGAAAGAACTACGACGCCTTGAACAAAAGCCTCGCCGACATTTTCCGCACCAACACGCGCGCTCATTGGCTCGGGCTTTTGCTGGACAAGGATGTGCCTTCGGCGCCGCTGAATACGCTGGACGATGTTTTCGCCGATCCGCAGGTGCGGCATTTGCAGATGCGGGTCGACGTGCCCCATCCCAAGCTTGGGACCGTCGGCTATGTGCGCAATGGCGTGCGCATGTCCGACACGCCCAATTCCGTGCGGTTCTGCTCGCCGGAGCTGGGCGAACACAATGATGAGATTCTTTTGCCGTTGCGGCGCAAGACTGATTGAGGGGAGGGCCTTTTGATGAAACGCTTCATCCTTTCCGCATTGCTCTGCGCCTTGCCCTTCGCCGCGCAGGCGCAATCGGCTGCGGAGTTTTTCAAGAACCGCAAGATGACGCTGATCACCTCCGCGTCGCCCGGCGGCGGCTATGATCAATATGCGCGGCTGCTGGCGCGGCACTTGCCGAAATATATTCCCGGCTCCCCCACCATGATCGTGCAGAATATGCCGGGCGCCGAAGGCATCAAGGCCGCCAATTATCTTTACGCCTCGGCCCCGCGCGACGGTAGCGTGATCGGCGGCTTGCAGCGCAATACCGGCCTTGTGAAATTCTATTATCCCGACAATGCGGGCGTGCAGTTCGACGCGCGCAAATTCATCTGGCTGGGTTCGACCCAGCAGGAGATCGGTTTCTTTCTTCTGCGCAACGCCACAGGCGTCAAAGGCCTGGAGGGATTGCGCGAAAAAGAAGTGACGATCTCCTCCACCGCGCGCACCTCGCCAAGCTCCATTTACGGGCGCATCCTGAACGAACTGGCGGGCACGAAGATTCGCGCCATCGAGGGCTATGAGGGGTCGCAAGCCGCCTTGATGGCGGTGGAGCGTGGCGAGGTCGATGGACATATTTCCGGCGGCACGTCGGCGGCTTTCCGCGCGCGCTATCGTCCATGGGAGAAGGCTGGCGAGGTTTCCGTGGTCATGCAGCTGGGCATGGAGCGTGACAAGGAATACCCCGACGTGCCGACCGCGCTGGAAATTGCGCCCAACCCCACCGCGCGCTCCATTCTCGAAATCGCTTTTGTGGAACAGGTCATGGGGCGCCCCTTCGTATTGCCGCCCGACGTGCCGAAGGACCGCGCCGACCTCCTGCGCCACGCGTTTGACGAGGCGATGAAGGATCCCGCCTTGCTGGAAGACGCCGCCAGGATGAGCGCTGAGATCGATCCGGTTTCCGGCGCGCGCATCAATGAACTGCTGGACAAGGTCTATACGGCGCCCGCCGACCTGACCCAGCGCGTTCGCGACCTTGTGCAATAGGGGCAGATATGAACGCATTCACACAAAGCCCGCAGATCGAGCCCTCGCGCGAATTGCGCGACACCTGCGCGATCGTAGGCACCGCCACGAGCCGCCTTGGCAAAGTGCCGGGCACGTCGAGCCTCGATCTCATGGTCGAGGCGATTCGCAATGCGCTGGATGACGCCGGGCTGAAGGCCAGCGACGTCGATGGCGTGTTGTGTCGCGGGCCTGACGACTCTTATTCGCACCACCAGCTTGTGGCGGAGCGGCTCGGCGTCAACGCGCGTTTTTCCACCACCCTGACCAATGGCGGCGCGAGCCAGATCATGTCGGTGGCGCTGGCGGTGATGGCCATTCGTTTTGGCATGGCCAATACGGTCGTCTGCGGCTTCGCGCGCGATACATGGTCGCGCACCCACGCGAACGAAGAGGTGCGCGTGCGCAACGAGACGCGGCCTGAATCCATGCTGGCGCGCGAATTCGGCCCCGAATATGGCTATTACGGCGCCACCGCCGCCCATGCCTTCGGCGCCACGCGCCACATGCATCTTTACGGCACCACGCGCGACCATTTCGGCGAAATCGCGGTGGCCTTTCGCGAACATGCCCTGCGCAACCCGCAAGCGCAGATGAAGAAGCCGCTGACGATGGCGGATTACCACGCGGGCCGTCTCATCGTCGCGCCTTTCGGCATCTATGATTGCAGCCTGCGCTCGGATGCGGCGGGGGCGGTCATCGTGACGAGCGCGGCGCGCGCGAAAGATTTGCGCCAGCCGCCCGTGCTGATCAAGGGCTTCGGCACGCATAACAATACGCGCGGTTGGTTCGCCGACGACAATATGGTGGTCACCGCCGCCAAACAGGCGGGCGAGGCCGCCTATCGCATGGCGGGCCTTGGGCCGCAGGATGTGGACACCGCGCAGATCTACGATTGTTTCACCTATATGGTGCTCACCCAGTTGGAGGATTACGGCTTCTGCAAGAAGGGCGAGGGCGGACCCTTCGTGGCCTCGGGCGCGCTGCGCCTTGGCGGCGCCCTGCCTTGCAACACCTCTGGCGGACAGCTCTCGGAAAGCCATTGCGAGGGCATGTTGCAGATCGTGGAAGGCGTGCGCCAGATGCGCCACACTTATCCGGATCATCGCCAGGTGAAGGATGCGGAGATCGCACTGATCTCCGGCCATGGCGGCAATCAGGTCTGCCATTCCACTCTGATTCTGGGACGCGCGTGATGACCGAGACCCCCGCAAAACCAAAGCCCCGCCCCGCGCCGGAATCCTTGCCCTATTGGCAGGCGGCCAAAGAGCATCGCCTCGCCCTGCCCAAATGCGAGGACTGCGCGCAATTCTGGTTCCCGCCCTCGCGCACCTGCCCCCATTGCCTGTCCACGAACTTTTCGTTCCAGACCGTGTCGGGGCGCGGCAAGGTGTTCAGCTTCGTCACTTTCCACCGCGTTTATCGGCCCGCTTTTGCGGGGGATGTGCCTTATGTGGTGGCGCTGGTGGAGCTGGAGGAAGGCCCGCGTGTGCTGACCAACATATTGGGAATGTCTCACGAGGACGTGTGTTGCGAGATGCCGGTTGAAGTGGTCTTCGACGATTATGACGAGGATATATCCGTGCCGAAATTCCGGCCGCTGGCGGGTTAGCCCGCCAGCAAGCGCACCGTGCGGATGACCGCTTCCGGGTCGGCGATGCCCTGACCCGCGATGTCGAAGGCGCTGCCGTGTCCCACGCTGGAAAACAGCGCGTCCGAACCAATGGACAAGGCCGAGGCGTGGCGGCCCGCCACCAGCTTCACGGGGATATGGCCCTGATCGTGGAACATCGCGACATAGGCGTCGCAGTCGCGGCTTCCCAGCATCACATCGGCGCCCACGGGGCCGACGACGTCGATGCCCTGCGCGCGCAGCCGCGCCGCTGCGGGCGCATTGACGCGCTCGTCGTCGTCGCCAAACAGCCCGCCTTCGCCCGCATGGGGATTGATGCCGAAGAGGCCGATGCGCGGATGATGGACGCCCAGCGTCGTCAACGCCTTGACGCAGGCATGGACGGCGGCCTCCACAAGCTCCGGCGTGATGCGGGCGAGCGCATCGGCGAGGCGCTCATGCAGGGTGACGTGCAGAATGCGCAAGCCCCCGCCCACCAGCATCATGAAGACCTGATCTTCGGGCATGTTGGTGAGGCGCGCCACGAGGCCGGGATAGCCGTTGAAGGGAATGCCCGCGCGGTTCACGGCGGTCTCGTTATGCGGACAGCCCACGACCGCATGGGCCTTGCCCGCGCGCGCCAGATCAATCGCCTCCGCCGCATAGGCCACCATGGCCGCGCCCGCCACCGCCTCGATCTGGCCGGGCTTGAACTGATCGGGCGTCATGGCGTCCACAGGCAGATATTCAATGCAGCCTGCTCCCGGCGCAGCCTCCTGCGTCTCGCGCAGCGCTATGTCGGGAAACAGCCGCTGCGCGTAATGGTCGATGATGAACCGGTCGCCGACAAGGATCACGCGCGGGCCGCTCTCCATGAGCGCCACCGCCGCCTTCACGGCGATCTCCGGGCCGATGCCATGTGGATCGCCGATGGTGACGGCTATCGGCAGTTGTGCTTGCGTCATGCGCGTCAATCCACCGGCATCTGCGCAAGCAACTGGCCATAGCCGGTCACGCGCTGGCGGATGCAGAGCCTGCGCTGGATCTCCCAGGCGCGGGCGGGGATCGGATGAATCACCGGCACGCCGCAATCCTGCTCCAGCTCCTCGATCATCTCCATCACGCGCCAGCCCGAGCCCAGCAGATAGATCGCCTCCGCCTTGGGTTGGCGCAGGAAAGCCCGTTTCACATGGGCGTAGACTTCATAGGGAGAGAGCTGGCCAACGTCCTGAAAGGGCACGTCCAGCCCCTCCATGCCCAGCACGTCAAAACCCGCCTCGACGAAATATTTGGCGAAGACGTCGTTGATAGGCCCGTTGAAATAAGTGGCGCCGACGAAGCTCTTCACGCCCAGCGCCCGCATGGCGCGCACATGGTTGCTGCCGGAGGTGAAGACCGGGATGTTGTATTTATCTTCCCAGCGCGCGATCACCTCGCATTCGCCCTTGTAGCCCAGCAGCATGAAGGGCGGGGCGCCTTCGGGATGCAGCAGATCGACCTTGGCTTCGGCGAGGCGTTGCAGCATGGGCTCATAGGGGTCCACGGCGCGCTTGAATTCGTCCACCGTTCCCTTGCGAATGTCGAGAAACAAAGGCAACAGGCAAACGCCATCGGGCAGAATTCGGATCAGCTCTTCAAGGCCGCCCGGGCGCAGGGTCGGCTTGATGCAGCCCACCACGCCGCGCCAGCTTGTATAGGCCATTTCATCTCTCCATTCGGGATCTATTCGGCGCCTTTGCGCACGATGTCGACATAGCGGCGAACCACGTCAGGCGGGGTCTTGCTCATCTTCTCGATGATGGCGCGCACGGCGGCGCCGTCGATGGGGCTCAGCTCGAAATTGGCGCGCGCTGCGTCTTCGAGAAAGTCCTTGTCGCGCGTCATGTCCATGAAAGCCTTTTGCAGCGCCGCCACGCGGTCGGCGGGCACATTCTGCGGGGCTAGAAAGGGCAGGGCGATGAAGAAGGACAGCTCGGCGAATTCCATCAACGCGAGATCGCCGGGGTCGGACAGCAGCTCGCGGCCCGTGGGAATGTCGGAAAGTTCGGGAAGGCGGTTCATGCGCCCCACCTGCAGCAGCGGCCGCACCTGTTTGCCGTTCCACAAGGCGGGCTGCCCGCCGCGCACTGAGCCAAGGCCGATCATCTGCCCATCCAGCTCGCCGCCCTGCATGGCGATGAACATGGGGGCGGCGCCCGGATAGCCGCGCACCAGTTTGACGTTCAGCTTCAGCACATCGCGCGCGAGGATCGCGAAGGTGAGGTTGGTGGAGCCGGGCATGTCGCCGCCCAGGCGCACGATCATTTCAGGCTTGCGCAGATCGGCGACGGTCTTTGCTGGATGGCTGTCGTTGACCACCATCAGATAAGCGTCGTTGGCGTAGGACGAGAGCGAGCCGATCCAGTTGAATTTCAGCGGATCGAAGCGCACGTTGGGATTGCCTTCATAGGCGAGTTGCGGCGTGCCGCGCTCCATGATGGCGATGGTCGTTCCATCCTGCTCGCGGCTGTTCACCAACTGGTTCGCGAGCAACATGCCCCCCGCGCCGGGCATGTTGCGCACCACGACCATGGGCTGGCCTGGAATGAAGCGCCCCAGATGGCGCGCCACCAGCCGCGCGTTGAGGTCGAAATTGCCGCCCGGAGATGTCGGCACGACAATGCTGACCGTTTTGCCGGCGTAGAATTGCTCCGGCGTCTGCGCGGCGCAGGAGGCGATGGAGGCGCCCGCAAGCGCGAGGGCGCCCAGCAGGCGCGCGAAACAGGATGACAGCACGGGCTTTCCTTCCATCAGGGCAGGGGCGGCAGCGTCGCGAGCAATTGGCCATAGCCCTGTCGCGGTTCATTCACGTGCAGACGTTTCTGGAATTCCCAGACGCGGGCGGGCACGGGATGAATCACCGGCACGCCCAGATCGCGCTCCAAAAGGTCGATGATGTGCAGCGTGCGCCAGCCCGAGCCCAGCATGTAAATCGCGTCGGCGCCGCCGCTCTTCAGGAAATGATGTTTGATGAAGGCGTAGACCTGTTCGCCTGACAGTTCCTGCGCCTTGTTGAAGGGCGTCTCGATGCCCTCCATGCAGCGCACCTCGAAGCCAGCGTCGGTGAAATACTGCGCGAATGTGTTGTTGATCTCGCCGGGGAAGTAACTCACGCCCACGATGCTCTTCACCTTCAGCGCCCGCAGCGCGGTGATGTGGTTCTGGCCCGCGGTAAAGATCGGCGTGTTATATTTCTTCTCCCACGCGGCGACGATTTCCGCCTCGCCTTGCAGGCCATGCACCATGAAGGGCGGGGCGCCATTGGGGTGGATGGCGTCGCAGCCCTGTTCGGCCAACAGGGCGATCTGCGTTTCATAGGCGCCCATGACTGTGGCGAATTCGGCGCGCGTGCCTTGGCGGATATTGGTGAACAGCGGTAGGACGCCGATGCCTTCTGGCAAGAGGCGAATGAACTCCTCCAACGCGCCGGGGCGCAAGGTTGGGTGGATGATGCCCGCGATGCCGCGCCAGGCTGAAAAGGCCATGTCAGTTGTCCTGTGGTGAATGGTGCGAGGGTTCGGCGCATGGAGGCGAGGCCTCTGAATCTGGCTTGCGAACTTGGGCTGTAAAACCCGGCGTCTGTTGATCCATGCCCGGACCGACCTCCCTTGATATGGCGTGTGCAGCGCACCTTTCCTTGAAGATGACGCCTGCGCGCGCGTTTGACAAGCAGCGCTCCAGACTCAGTTGGCTTTCGCCTTCGCCAGATCGCGCAGTTTCTGAATTTGCGCTTGCGGCGAGTCATAGGCTTTCCGCAGCAAGGCCTGAATGGCGACCGCGTCCAGAAGGTAGATGGGCGCATTTTCATTTGCGGCTTCGGCCAGAAACGCAGGATCGCGCGCCGTCTCGATGAAGGCTTTTTCGAGAATCTCCACCTGCGCCGCCGGCGCTTTGGGGCCCAGCACATAGGGCGCGCCGATCTCCTGTTCGGTGAAGGCCAGTTCAAAGACGCCGCGTCCTTCGGGATCGCTGATCAGATCAAGCGCCGTTGGCGCGTCGGGATAATCCATGTCGCGTTTCATGCCGAATTGCAGCAGCACCTTTGCGCTTCCCGCTTTGGTCCAGCTTGCGATCTTGTTTTTAAGGGGCGCCGTCGTGCCGCCCGCAAGATGGCCATCCACCTCGAAGCGTTCGACCGCCAGCATGCCCGCCGTCGAGCCGTCATAACCTTCGACAGGCTTCAGCTTCGAACCATAGAGCGCGTTGAGCATGCGCGCATACATGGAATTGGGGGAATTGGCGGCCTGCGAACTCAATGTGACCTCGCGCGACTTCAGATCCTCCGCGCTTTGCAGGCCTGATTTCGTGTTGACCACCATGATGCCCGTATCGCGCTTCAGCGAGCCCAGCCAGTGGAAGTTGAAGGGGTCGAACAGCATCGCCTGTTCATGATGCGCGTAAAGCTTCGACAGGCTCAAGGAACGCGACAAGGCGCCGATATAGGTTCCATCCTGGGGCGCCAGATTATAGATGTAATTGGCGGCCTTGACGCCTTCCGCGCCGGGCATGTTCTGCACGACGACCGATGGCGCGCCTGGAATATGTTTGCCAAGATGACGCGCCAGCAAGCGCGCATATTGGTCATAACCACCGCCTGCCGACGAAGCGCTGACGATGAAAATCGTCTTGCCGCGGAAATAGTCTTGCGCTGCGGCCCCATGCGCGCCGAGCAGCGTGGCCCCTAAAGCCAGCGCGCTGATCCAGCCCGGCAATCTCATGTCGTCTCCCCGTATCTTTCGATGATCTTTTGCTGGAGCGGTTGGTTGTGTCCGCCCATTCCTGCGTCAGTCCGTCGGCGGATCATAGAGCGTCTGCTCCATGCGCACGGGCACGCCCTGCGCCTTCATATAGTCCTCGAATTCCTTGCGCAGGAACGGGTCTTCCGCATGGTAGGGGATGGCGACGCCGCCCTTCTTGATGTCGATGGCCCATTTGTCTGTCATGGCCTCGCCGGGCAGGCCCGGTTTGCGCGCAGGATGATTGTTGGGGCCGAACCATGCGGTGACGCGCAACGGGTCTTTCGACACGCCGAAATGCTGATGGTTCCAGTCGCCCGTCATGGGCGCCGCCGAGATCATGCCGCCAGCCTCGTAGTCCTGCCGGAGCACCTTGTCGCCATGGCCGTCCTGCCAAGGCGTCGAGCCATAGATCGCGGGCCAGGTATAGGTATAGCCCTTGCCTTTGACGCAGATGAGCACGGCGCAGCTCTCATGCGCATGGGCCTTGGAGTAGCGGCCGGTCTCGTGCTGGCCGATCCACAAATGGAAGCGTTGGCCCGCCATCTCCGGCTCGATGCGCCGATAGCCTGGCGATCTACGGTTATCCAGCGGCATGTCGCAATTGATGATGTCGGGCATGAAATTGGTGCGGCGCATGGCCAGCCCGCGCACCGGGTCGGGCTCAAGATCGTCGCGGTTCTTGAAATAGTCGTCTTCGCCCGAATATCGGTCGGTGAAATTAAAGGGGCAATCGAAGACGAAACGCGGGTTGTCGAAGAGGTTCATGATATTGGGCGCCGAGGTGCCGCAGATCATGATGGCGGGCGAATTGGTGGCGTTGACGAAGCGGTGATAGGCGTTCAGCGGTATCGAGAACAGCGAACCCTTCTGCCATTCGAAGGTCTGCTTCTTCGTCTGCCCGTCCTGCCAAACTTCCGTCGAGCCGCGCCCTTCGGCGATATAGCACTGCTTCTCGTAAAGGTGATGCTCGATGTTCAGCGCGCCGCCCGGCGGGATCTCGACCACATAACAGCCCCACAGGCCCTCCGTGCCGTAGAGCTGGATATAGGAGCCCTTGCCGCCAAGCCGCTTCCATGGCGCCATGGGCAGATCTTGCGCGCGCTTGAGGCCGATGCCGCGAAAGCAGGGAATTCCCTCCGCCTCGATGAAGCGGTCATAGGGCATGGCGGGGCGCTTGAACTTGCCGAAGCCCGCATTTTCGCCCGCTTTGGGTTCGTGCCAATGTCTGGCGATTTCATCGTGCGGCATGTTCCCCCCTCTGTTTCAGGAAATCTAGGCTGAGGCGGCGGCGCATGCAACCATGTTCGCCGTGCGGGGGCTGGATAGGATCGCGAGCTTGAGCGATAATGCGCCATCATGCAAAACAAGGGATCGCTGAAGCGAAGCGCGGCCCCGGGGGAGAGAGACAATGCGCAAGATCATCCTGACGGCCATTCTGGGCGCCTCTCTGGCGACCGGCGCATCGGCCGTGGCGCAGACGCGCAGGCTGGAGGTCATCGTCTTCGCCGGCGCCAGCGCGCTGCCGATTTATATTGCGCAGGAGAAGGGTTTCTTCGCCAAGGAGGGCTTGAGCGTCAATGTCACCGCCACGCCCAGCTCCGGCTTCCAGATGACCAGCCTCATCAACGGAAAATTCGACATAGCAGGCACGGCGGCCGACAATCTTGTCGCCTATCAGGAGGGGCAGGGGACCGCGGCGGTCGAGGGGCCGGTGGATCTGGTGATTGTGTCGGGCGGCTCGTCGACAGAGCTTGCGCTCATGGCGCAGCCTTCCATCAAGTCCATTGGCGCGTTGAAGGGCACGCAGTTTGCGCTGGATTCGCTCTCGACCGGCTATGCCTTCGTGCTGCGCAAGATGCTTGAGAAGAACGGCTTGCAGCCGACGGATTACGAATTCGTCGCCGTTGGCGGCACACGTGAGCGCCTTGAGTCGCTGAAAGATGGCAAAATGTCCGCCGCGCTCGTCAGCGAGCCCTTCACCACACAGGCCAAAAACGCAGGCTACACTTTTCTGGGTGAAGCGGTCTCGTCAGTTGGTCCTTATCTGGCCAGCGTCCAGATCGCCAATCGCGCCTGGGCGAAGCAAAATGAGGCCGCCATGGTGGGATATATCAGAGCGCTCGTGAACGCCGTCGACTGGCTCTATGACGCGGGAAATACGGATGAAGCCGTTCGGATCCTGGCGGCGAAGACGAACACGTCCGACGCTGTGGCTCGGCCGTCGACGCTGGGCGCCACAAGGGGTCAGGCGGCTTTGGCGCCCAGGGGCGCGCTCGATGTGGCGGGCCTGAGCACGGTGCTTGCCGTGCGCGAGCAATTCGCCGAGCCGAAGAAGAAAATGGGCCCGCCTGAAAAATACTATGACCTGAGCTACTACAACAAGGCGATCGCTAAGTAGGCGGTTCTGGCGGGGCTTGCCGTTGGCGGCGAAGTTCGACAAGGTGACGAACGCACCGCGGAGACGGGGCGTCAGGGATGAACGCGACTGCGAGGGAAAGATGGCTCTGGTTTCCAAATTTGTAGCGCTGTTGGGCGCCGCTGTTCTGGGCCTTATGGCGAACGTGGCGCAGGGGCAGGCGCAGGCGCAGACAGCTTGGCCGACGCGAGCTGTGAAGTTCATCGTTCCCTTCGCGCCGGGTGCTGGCGCCGACATTGGCGCGCGCCTCGCGGCGGATATGTTGTCGCGCAAATGGGGCCAGCCGGTGATTGTCGAGAATCGACCGGGCGGCGACAGCCTCATCGCGATCCGCGCGGTGGTCGGCGACAACAATGATCACCAGTTTCTGTTTACGCCGACGGGAAATTTCACGCCGCATCCCTACCGCCACGAGAAGCTCGGCTATGTGCGCGAGCGCGACCTGCTGCCCGTGGCGCGTTTCTCCAACACCATTCTGGTGGTGGGCGCCTCCGAAATGCTCGGCGTGAAGACGCTGGGCGAGTTCGTGGACCTCGCGAAGAAGAAGCCGGGCGAAGTGAATGTCATGGTGGTGCCGGGAATCACTGAACTGGTGTGGGATTATTTCACCACCACGCTCAATCTTCAGATCACCAAGGTGCCCTTCACCAATCTCACGGCGGGCGCAGCCGAAATGGTGACCAACCGCATTCAGGGCGCCATGACGGCGCTGGCCATTCAGCAGCCGGTGCTGCAAGGCAAGGGCGCGCGCGTGCTGGCCGTGACGAGCCGCAACCGCACCGAGATCCTGAAGGACGTGCCCACCGTGATCGAAGCGGGCGTGCCCTCGCTTGAGCTGGATGGTCTGGTCGGCGTTTTCGCAGCCCCCAGCCTCAGCCCCGAACTGCGCAAGCGCATCGGCGACGACATCGCCGCCGTGGCCCGCGACCCCGACATCGCCGCCAAGCTCGTGACCAGCGGACAGGTGCCGAATCCCGGCGGCGCAGAAGAATTCTCCGCCGACATCCTGCGCCAGGAACAGCAGGTGGACGCCATGGCGAAGGTGGTGGGGTTGAAGCGGATGGAGTGAGGGGCGCGGCGACCTTCGGTCGGCCTGTCATGGGCCTGTCATTACCCGCCTTCATGATTGCCATGTTAAAGCTTCATGGGGGATTGGTTCAATGAAAGGCACATTTTTCAGGGTTCTGGCGTCGATCATCTTTCTGGTTTTCGGCGCCATCGCCGCTCAGGCGGCGACGCCCTTGCGCATCGCTTTTGTCGATACAGGCAATACGGGCCGCAGCATGACCTCGGCCGCGCTGGCGCAAAAATGGGTGGCGGACAACAAGGCCAACGTCGCCATCATTTCCCGAGCATTGAACATGGACCCTTATTTCGTATCGCCAGAGCCTGACTTCGTAAAGTTGCTGTCCGCAAAAGGCCTCGATGTCTCGACGCACAGGGCTGCCCCCTTCGACAAGAGCGTCGTCACCTTCTCTGATTTCATCTTCGTGATGACGGCGTCCCATCGGGACCGCATTCTGGCGGATTATCCTGAAGCCAAGTCGAAGGTGTTTCTAATGGCGGAATTTGCCACAGGAACCCCCACCGAAGTGCTTGACGCCTACGGCCAGCCGCCGGAGTTCTATGTGAAGGTTTTCGCGCAGCTCAACGAGCTTGTGCCTCTGATCATGGACAAGCTGCCGAAGAAGTAGAAGGGCGCAGGCAAATCGCGTCCTGATCGAGGCTGTTTACGCAAAGAGCCCATGTCTGAAGATGAAAAAAGCGCGCGTTCCCAAACGAACGCGCGCCATGGTTTTTACATGGAAGGGACGCTTTTTCGCGTGACGGGACGTGACAAAAATTGAGACCGTTTTTATCTGCGCGAATAAATCGCCCCTCGTCACCCGAACATCTTGATTGCGGTCTTCGCGACCAATTCACCCTGGAAATGCGCGCCCGCCAGATCAGTGGCGGATGGCTTGCGTGAGCCGTCGCCGCCCGCGATGGTCGTCGCGCCATAGGGCGCCCCGCCGACGATGTCGTCCATACGCGTCTGGCCCGTAAAGCTGTAGGGCAGTCCCACGATGATCATGCCGAAATGCAGAAGATTGGCGATCATGGAGAACAGGGTCGTCTCCTGTCCGCCATGCTGCGTGCCGGTGCTGGAGAACGCCGCGCCGATCTTGCCGTTCAAGGCGCCGCGCGCCCACAACCCGCCCGCCTGATCGAGAAAAGCTGCCATCTGCGAGGACACCCGGCCAAAGCGCGTGCCCGTGCCCAGGATGATCGCGTCATACTGTTCAAGATCGGCGACGGCGGCGATGGGCGCAGCCTGATCGAGCTTGAAATGGGCTTTCTGCGCAATCTCCAGCGGAACGGTTTCCGGCACGCGCTTCACATCGACGTGAGCGCCCGCGCCGCGCGCGCCTGCCGCAATTGCGTCCGCCATTGCCTCAATATGTCCGTAAGCCGAATAATACAGAACCAGAACCTTGGCCATCGTCCGTTCCTTTGGGTCTGTGTTCGGGCGACGCACTTGCGCCTGCGCTAACGGCTTATGATTGTAAGCCCCACATGGGTGAAATTCGCGGTCGGGAATGGGGTTCCTGCCGAGGATCGGGATCTGATCGAAGAAAAAGCGAAGGCGCGTCAGGCGAGCAGCGGCTCCCAATCCATGCCGCCATAGAAGGCGCGGAGGATGACGACGTCCTCGGCTGTGACAGTGAAGAGGATCGTCACGCGTCGTTCGAATCCAGTGACGCGCAGGCCGGGGGAGAGATCGTCGCGCCGATGGCCTCGCTCGGAAGCGAGGTCGAACTTCAGGCAGTGCGCCTGAAGCCGCCTCACATAAGCTGCCGCGACGCCCGGCCCTGCGAATTCTTCAATATTGGAATAGATACTGATGAAATCGTTGTAGGTCGGCTCGCTGAAAATGACGCGCCGTCGTTTCATTATTTCCCCTCCATGCGCTCCGCATGCAACTTCCACACGCCAGCGAAAGCCTCATCGGCTGTCAGTGTTTTGGTTTTGCCGCTTTTCCAATTCTCATAGGCGGTCGTCGCCTCTTCCTTCAGCCAGCGCTCCACTGCTGCGTCGCGCTCCTGCAAGGCGCGCAGGCCCGCGCGGATCACCTCGCTGCCGGAGGCGTAGGCGCCCGTCTCCACGAGCTTGTCGATGAAGCTGGCGTGTTCGGCGGGCAGGCTGAAGGTTCGCTTTTGCACGGTGGACATGGGAGGAGCTCCTTTTGGGAGATGTTACCACATGGTATGATCAAGCCATACCATCTCATGCATGTTGGGCCTGACAGATCAATCGGCTATGGTCCCGTCACAGTCCAAAATCGAAGGCATGAGTCATGAGCGACGACACACGCGACAGCAACGGCGCCATCCTGAAGGACGGCGATAGCGTGACCCTGATCAAGGATCTCAAGGTCAAGGGCACCTCGACCACGCTCAAGCGCGGCACGCTGGTGAAGAATATCCGCCTGACGGGCGATGTGGAAGAAATCGAGTGCAACGCCGACAAGGTGAAGGGCCTCGTGCTCAAGACGGCGTTTTTGAAGAAGGCGTGAGGGGCCGCGCCGCTCCCCGAAGAGGCGACCGCGCGTCGCCCCTCCGGGATTTGTCAGCCCTGCCTCAGAACACATCCCCCATGCCTTTGCCGTCCTCGACCGGGCCTTCGTAAAGTTCCGGCTCCATGCGCGTCTTCGCGCCTTCCTTGGCCAGGGTCTGCTCGAATTCATTGCGCAGATAGGGGTCTTCTTCGTGATAGGGGATGGCGCTGCCGCCCTTTTTCAGGTCGATGGCGCCATAGTCCATCAGCGCCTCGCCTGGCACGCCGGGCTTGCGTGAGCGCTGGTTGTTGGCGCCGAACCAGGCGGTGAGGCGCAGCGGGTCTTTCGACACGCCGAAATGCTGGTGGAACCAGTCGCCAGACATGGGCGCGGCGCTGACCATGCCGCCGAACTCATAGTCCTGTCGCATCACCATGTCGGCCTTGCCCGCCTGCCAGGGCTGGGAGCCCAGCGCTTCGGGCCAGGTATAGGTATAGCCCTTGCCTTTGAGGCAGATCAGCACGGCGGCGGAAGCGTGTTTGTGGGCCTTCGAATAGCGTCCTGTTTCGTGCTGGCCCACCCATGAATAAAAGCGCTGGCCCGCCATGGACGGCTCCATGCGCCGGTAGCCGGGGGAGCGGCGGTTGTCGAGGGGCAGGTCGGCCGCCACCACATCGGGGATGAAATTGGTCCGCTTCATGGCGAGGCCGCGCACCGGGTCGGGCTCGATGTCGTCGCAGGGCTTGAAGTAATCCTCATCGCCCGCATAGCGGTCGGTGAAGTTGAACGGGCAATCGAAGATGAAGCGCGGATTGTCCATCAGGTTCATGACATTGGGCGCCGTTGTGCCGCACAATACGATGGCGGGCGCATTGGTGGCGTTCACGAAGCGATGGAAAGCGTTGAGCGGAATGGAGAACAGCGAGCCCTTCTGCCATTCGAAGGTCTGCTTCTTCGCCTGACCCTCCTGCCACACCTCCGTCGAGCCGCGACCCTCCACCACGAGGCAGATCTTTTCATAAAGGTGGCGCTCGATGTTCAGCGCGCCGCCGGGGGGCACCTCGACCACATATTTGCCCCAGAGGCCTTCCGTGCCGAAGAGCTGGATATAAGTGCCGCGTCCGCCAAGCCGCTTCCATGGCGCCATGGGCAGATCGAGAACCGTGCGGCAGCCGATGCTGCGATAGACCGGGATGCCCTCCGCCTCCATGAAGCGGTCATAGGGCATGGCGGGGCGTTTGAACTTGCCGTGGCCAGCGTTTTCGCCCGCTTTGGGCTCATGCCAATGGGTTGCGGCTTCATCATGCGGCATGGAATCCTCCCTGTTTCAACCCACTTTAGGCGAGAGGATGCGGCCTCACAAGCCGCGTGGCGCGGCGGCGCGGGCGAGGCGGTCGTTGATGGCCTCCCCAAGCCCGGCCATGGGCACGGGCGCCACCAGAATGCGCGCGGCGCCGCTTTCGTCGAGGCGGCGCAGGGCGTCGAACAGGCGCGCTGCCGCCTCCATCAGGTCGCCGCGCTCCGATAGGTCGAGACGCGCCACGCAGGGCTCGCCCGCAAGCTGTCCATGGAAATCGAGAATGGCGGCGTCCGGATGGCCTTTGCGGGCCTCCAGCTCCACCGCGCAATGGGGCGCGTAATGCGATTGCAACATGCCGGGCGCGATCACGGCGCCGGCGCCTTCCTCCCGCGGCAGGGCGCGGCCCAGAACCGCTTCGATGGCCTCGCGCGTCACGCCTCCGGGGCGCAACAGGCGCGGTCCATCGGGCAGGCAGGCGACGATGGTGGATTCGACGCCGACTTGCGTGGCGCCCCCATCAAGGATGACGTCCACGCGCCCGGCGAGGTCTTCCGCCACATGGTCGGCGCAGGTCGGGCTCACCCGGCCCGAGCGATTGGCGGAGGGGGCCGCCACAGGCTTGCCGAAGGCTTCCAGAAGGGCCAGCGCGATGGGGTGGGCCGGAACGCGCAGGCCGATGCTGCCCAGCCCCGCGCGGGCCAGCGCGCTCACCGTACAGGTGGGAGCGACGGGCGCGACCAGCGTCAGCGGCCCCGGCCAGAAGGCCAGCGCCAGTGCGCGCGCCTCCGCGTTGAAAATCCCCTCGCGCTCCGCCGCCGCAAGGTCAGCCACATGGGCGATCAGCGGGTTGAAGGAGGGGCGACCCTTGGCCGCATAGATGCGCGCCACCGCCTCGCCGCTGGTGGCGTCCGCCCCCAGGCCATAGACGGTCTCGGTGGGGAAGGCGACGAGACCGCCAGCGGCGAGCGCGCGCGCGGCCTCGCTCAGGCCAGCGGGGGCGCTCAAATGGCGGGTGTCGATGTTAGACGGCAGTTGCATTGCGGCGCGGCGGCCTTTGTTTATGAATTGGGCGATTCAGGATCAGACTTCGCTCTGGTTCTTCATAGCCGCAAGCGAGGGGCCGGGCGACGGCCTTTTTGGAGACAGCCATGACATTTCGCGCGCCCGTCGATGATCTGCTTTTCGTGATGACCCACGGCGCTGGCCTGCGTCAGGGGCTTGAGACGGGCGTTTATCCTGATTTGGACGACGGCATGGCCGCCACCCTGCTTGAAGAGGCGGGCAAATTCGCCGAATCGGTCATAGCGCCGATCAACAGGGCTGGCGACGCTCATGGCGCCACGCTGGCGAATGGGGTCGTCACCACGGCGCCGGGCTGGGTCGAGGCCTATGGGCATTGGCGCGATGGCGGCTGGAACGGCGTCTGCGCCCCGGTCGAATATGGCGGCATGGGCCTGCCCCACCTCATTCAGGCGGCCTGTCTCGACATGTGGAACAGCGCCAACATGGCCTTCATGCTGGCGCCTCTGCTCACATTCGGCGCGATTGACGCGCTGGCGGAACATGGCTCGCCTGCGTTGAAGGACCGCTGGCTGGGCAAGCTGGTGTCGGGCGAATGGACCGCCACCATGAATCTCACCGAGCCGCAGGCGGGTTCCGATCTGGCCGCGTTGCGCGCCCGCGCCGAGCGCGCCGGGGACGGAACCTATCGCATCTTCGGCCAGAAGATTTTCATCACCTATGGCGAACACGACATGACGGACAATATCGTCCATCTCGTGCTCGCCCGCCTGCCCGACGCGCCTGCGGGCACGCGCGGCATTTCGCTGTTTCTCGTGCCGAAGTTTCTGCAGGGAGCGGATGGGGCGCCGGGCGCCCGCAACGATCTGCGCTGCACGGGGCTTGAACACAAGATGGGCATCCGTGGCTCGCCCACCGCCTCCATGTCCTTCGGCGACAATGAGGGCGCGATTGGCTGGATCGTCGGCGAGGAGAATCGCGGCCTCGCCTGCATGTTCACCATGATGAACGCTGCGCGGCTGGCGGTCGCCTTGCAGGGCGTGGGAATCGGCGAGCGCGCCTTCCAGCAGGCTTTGGCTTTTGCGAGCGAGCGTCGGCAAGGCAAGTCGGAGCGTCATGAGGGCGCGGGCATGTCGCCCATTCTCCACCACCCGGACGTGCGGCGCATGCTGATGACCATGAAGGCGCTGACTCAGGCGGCGCGCGTGATCTGCTACATGACGGCGGATTCGCTGGACCGCGCCCATCGCCTTCCTGATGCTGAGGAGCGGCGGGCGGCGGCCGAGCGCGCGGGCCTGCTGACGCCGGTGGCGAAAGCCTTCGCGACAGACATCGGCAACGAGGTCGCCTCGCTTGGCGTGCAGGTGCATGGGGGCATGGGCTATATCGAGGAGACCGGCGCCGCACAGCATTTGCGCGACGCCCGCATCGCGGCCATCTATGAAGGCACGAATGGCGTTCAGGCCATTGATCTGGCGATGCGCAAGCTGGGCCTGTCCGGTGGCGCCGCCATGCGCGCCGAAGTCGCGGACATGCGTCGTGTGATCGCCAGAGTGCAGGAGGCGGGCGAGGCCTTCGCTGGACTGGCGGCCCCGCTTGGCGAAGCCCTCGACGCGCTGGAGCGGGCGACGACCTTCCTCGCCGCAGCCCCTGCGCAGGTCACGCTTGCGGGCGCGACGCCCTTCCTGCGGCTCTTCGCCCTGGCGCGTGGCGGCACGGGCCTTGCCCAGCTCGCGCTGGCGGCGCTGGCCGAGGATGCGTCAGATCCGGCGGGACGGCTCGCGCTGGCGCGATTCTTCGCGCAGAACGTTGCCTGCGGCGCCCCGGCGCTGGAAACGGCTATTGTGCAAGGCTATGAATCGGTGCTTGAATCTGACGCTGCGTTGGGCGTTTCAGCGTAAGTGGTCCCGACTGCGGGCCGCGACGAGGCTGCAAGGGGATCGGTGAATGACGGGAACTCTGAGCGGCAAGACGCTCTTCATTACCGGCGCCTCGCGCGGCATCGGTCTGGCCATCGCGCTGCGGGCGGCGCGGGACGGCGCCAATGTGGTCGTCGCCGCGCGCAGCATCGAGCATAATCCCAAACTCCCCGGCACGATCTTCACCGCCGCCGCTGAAATCGAGGAGGCGGGCGGCGTCGCCCTGCCGTTGCGCGTCGATCTGCGCGACGAAGCGCAGGTGCGCGCGGCGCTGGCCGAGACCGCCAAGCGCTTTGGCGGCGTCGACATCGTTGTGAACAATGCGGCCTCCATGGCCCTCGCCGACACGCGCCACATCGACATGGCGCGCTTCGATCTGATGCATCAGGTGAATGTGCGCGGCGCCTTCATGGCGTCGAAATTCGCGCTGCCCTTTCTGGAGCGTGCGCCCAACGCCCATATTCTGATGATCGCGCCGCCGCTCGATCTGCGCGAGAAATTCTTCGCCGCCCACACGGCCTTCTCCATGTCGAAATTCGGCATGAGCATGATGGCGCTGGGGCTTGCGGCGGAGCTGCGCGCCAAGGGCGTGGCCGTCAACACGCTGTGGCCGCGCACGCTCATCTCCACAAGCGGAATCCCCGATCTGCCCGAGGGACAGGACAATCTGCGCGCCTCGCGCAGGCCCGACATCATGGCCGATGCGGCGCATCTCATTCTGACGCAGGAGGAGCAGAGCTGCACGGGACGCTTCCTTGTCGACGAACTGCTGCTTGCGGAACATGGGGAAACCGATTTCGCGCGCTACGCCATAGATGAAGAAGCAGCGCCCGCTGTGGGCTTTCTCTCGACCGCCCGCGTGCCGCGCCCGATCATCCCATCGCCGGTCGAGGAGCCGGTCTGACGTGTGCGGCCGCATCGCCATCACCTTGCCGCCAGAGGCCATTCGCGCCTTCTTCGCCTATGTGGAGCAGCCGAATTTTCCGGCTCGCTATAATGTGGCGCCGACCCAGCCTGTTCCGGTGGTGCGCATGGAGCGCGAGCCGGGCGGCGAGGCCAAGCATCGCCATTTCGTGCTGGTGCGCTGGGGGTTCCTGCCAGGCTTCGTGAAGGATCCGAAAGACTATCCGCTGGTCATCAACGCGCGGGCGGAAACGCTCAGCCAGAAGCCCAGCTTCCGCAACGCCCTGAAGCGCCGCCGCTGCATTTTCATCGCCGACGCCTTTTATGAATGGCGCAGGCCCGCCGAGGGCGCGCGCAAGGGGGCGCCGCCCGCGCAACCCTTCCTCTTTCGCCGCCGCGATGGGGCGCCCATGGCCATTGGCGGCCTGTGGGAGACCTGGAGCGGACCGAATGGCGAAGAGGTCGACACCGCCTGCATCGTCACCACCCACGCCAACGGCCCCGTCAGCGCCATCCATCACCGCATGCCGGTGATTCTGGAGCCGGAACATTTCGACACATGGCTCGATTGCGAGGTCCATGACGCCGACGAGGCGTCCCTGCTCATGCGCCCGGCGGACGATGACGTGCTGGAGTTCTGGCCCATCTCCACCGCCGTCAACAAGGTGGTCAACGACGGGCCGGAGCTGATGGCGCCGGTGGGCGAGATCGAGCGGGTCGAGGCCGCGCCGAAGAAGCCGGTGGCGGCGCAGGGCGACCTGTTCGGGTAGGGCGCTGAGCTCTACCGCAAGACCGTCGCGGCAACCCACCAGGCCGGATGATCGCGGCGGATGACGTTCGCGGCTTTCGCCGCCGCATGGCGTGTCTCGAACAGGGCGAAACAGGTCGCGCCGGAGCCTGACATGCGCGCCAGTCTGCACCCGCGCGCCGCCGACAGAACCGCGATGACGGAGCCGATCACGGGCGCGAGAACGCTGGCGGCGTCCTCCATGTCGTTGCGGCTCTTGCGCAGCAGGGGCAGCAGTTGATGCAGCGAGGCGCTGTCGCCGACGGTGGGATGCGCGCCGCCGCCAAGGCTCTCGCCCGGCGCCAGCCCGATGCGCGCGAAGACGGATTTCGTCTCCACCGGAACGCCCGGATTGACCAGCACGGCGAAGAGCGGCGGCAACCGCAGCCCTGGGCCCAGATCCCCGCCCACGCCGCGCATCATGCGGGCGCGCGAGCCCACGCAAACCGGCACATCGGCGCCCGTCGCCCGCGCGGCCGCCATCACCCGCTCGTCCTCGATGGACATTCCGTTGGCCCGGGCCAGCAAGCGCAGGGCGGCCGCAGCGTCCGCCGAGCCGCCGCCCACGCCCGCCGCCACCGGCAGGCGCTTGGCGAGATGAAAGGCCCCCATGGTCAGGCCCGGCGCAAGCGCGGCAAGGTAGCGCGCGGCGCGCAGCACCAGATTGTCGTCGCCAGCGCCCGCCGCAATGGCGGTGGGACCCTCGAGCGTCAGCGACAGGCCATCGCCGGGCGTCAGGGTCAGCGCGTCGGCCTCGCCCGCGAAGCACACGAGGCTTTCCAGCGCATGCCATCCGTCCGGCCTGCGTGCTTCGACATGCAGGGTGAGGTTGATTTTGGCGCGGGCGCGTTCGATCAACATGGAACGCGAACGGCGTCGGAGCGCGTTGGGAAAAACGCCTCAGCCGCCATTCTTCTTGCCGTCCACATCGGCCGAGGCGGGAGTGGGCTCGTCCTCGAGGCCGCTTTCGATCTTTTTGAGGATGCGGTCCAGATCCTCGGGCTCGGGCTTCAGATCGCGCGCATGATTCCACTGGAAATGAGCTTCCAGCTTGCGGCCCACGCGCCAGTAGGCGTCGCCCAGATGGTCGTTGATGACAGGATCGCCCGGCTTCAGCTCGATGGCGCGCTCGAGTTCGCGCAAGGCTTCATCGAAACGGCCCATGCGGAAATGCGCCCAGCCCAGACTGTCGATGACATAGCCGTCGTCGGGCCGCAGCGAAACGGCGCGGCGCAGCAGACGCAGGCCCTCGTCAAGGTTGATCCCCTGGTCCACCCAGGAATAACCAAGATAGTTCAGCACCAAAGGCTGATCGGGGAATAGCTCCAGCGCCTTCTTGAAGTCCGCTTCCGCCAGCGGCCATTGCTTCGACCGCTCGTAGTCGATGCCCCGGAAATAAAACAGCGTCCAGTCGCCGCGCGTGGGGGTTCCCACCTGTTCGAGCACGCGCGTATAGGTTTTGGCGGACGCGACGTAGTCCTTGCGCGTGCGTTGAAGATTGCCAAGCGTCGTGAGCGCCTCGATGTCGGTGGGCGCTTCAGCGACGATGCTGTCCAGCTGCTTCAAGGCGTCGTCCGAGCGGCCCATGGCGTCCAGAATGAGGCCCGCCTGAATTTCAGCATTGGCGTGCAGGGGCGAGGTGTCGGGCACGAGTTCGTAAACGTCGAGCGCGCGCTCATATTGCTTCAGGCGTTCGAAAATGTCGGCGAGCGTGACGATGGCCAGGCCGTTATCCGACTGAAGGTAAAGCGACATGCGCAGATAGATCATCGCCGCCAGCGAATCGTTCTGCTGGCCGCCCACGGCGCCGAGCCCGTAGAAGACCTCAGCGGCGCCGCCGCCAGCGCTGCGCACCATGGGCTCAAGCGGCTTGTTGGCGTCCAGCGCGCTCAGGGCTGCGCGCACGATGGGGTGGCGCGGCAAGAGGCGGTCGAAAGCCAGATAGACCTGCTTCGCCTCTTCGCGCTGGCCCTGACGGGCGAGAAAGCGCCCATAGGCGTCCACCACCCGCAAACTCGTCTTCTCGCCTTCATAGGCGGCTTTCAGGCGCTTGCCTGCCTCGACGCCATTGCCGGCGAGATCGTAGATGAGGCCCGCGTGATAATCGCGGAAGCTCGCGAAACGATCATCCTTGATGCGGTCGAGCGTCTCCACCGCCCGCCTGGCGTCGCCCTGACCCGCAAAGGTCCAGGCGTTGAGCAGAATCGCGGTGACGTCCCGCTGACGGCCGCCGCCTGATTTGTTCAGAGCTTCGCGGGCCGCCTGCCATTGCCTTGACTGGATCGAGCGGGTCGCCAGCACGAGCCAGGCCAGCCCATTCTTGGGATCGCTGCGCAACACCCGGTCGGCCAGCGCGAAGGATTCGCGCATGTTGCCGTTGGAGAGCGAGGCGATGAAGGCGCGCTCCGTCAGTTCGCTATTGCGCGGGTCGAAGCGCAACGCTTCGCGGAAAAAGGTCGAGGCGGCGAGCGTGTCGCGATCCGCGCCCGCGATGAGCGCGGCGAGATAATTACCCGCAGGGCTGGTGCTCACCTCGAAGGGCGCGCCCAGGGCCACTGTGCGACGGGCCTGGGCGCTCGCCCCGCCAACTGTCACGCAAGCGGAAAAAATCAGCGCAGAGGCGAGCGCCTTGCGGAAGGGCCTGCGGAGAGGCTTGATCATAACTTTGGACGACACCTGAACCGTCTTTCTGATCGGGCGCCACGAGCGAGCTCGCAGGCGAACCGGCGCAACGGCCGGCACATGCAACGTCGAACATGGCCGTTTTGAGCCCGTGGGGCAAGGCCCCCAAATGGGCTCGTGCGCCCGGTCGGCGCAAGTTCAGCCCAGATCTATCATGCGCTGCACGCTGGCGCGGGCGCGAACCGCGATTGCGGGGTCGATCAGAACCTCTTCGCCCATGGTCAGCAGGCTGTCGAGGATCTTGGGCAAGGTGATGCGCTTCATGTGCGGGCAGAGGTTGCAGGGGCGCATGAACTGGGTCACGCCCCCCGTTTCCGCCGCCACATTGTCCGCCATCGAACATTCGGTCACGAGAACCACGCGGGCGGGCTTATGGGTCTTCACATAGTCGATCATGGCCGCCGTCGAGCCGGAGAAATCCGACACCTCGACCACTTCGCGCGGGCACTCGGGATGGGCGATGATCTTGATCGTGGGATCGTCCGCGCGCACGCGCAACAGTTCTTCGGCGGTGAAGCGTTCATGCACTTCGCAAGAGCCCGTCCAGGCGATCAGCTGAACCTTGGTCTGCGCCTGCACGTTCTGGGCGAGGTAGCGGTCGGGCAGAAAGATCACCCGGTCCACGCCAAGGCTCTCCACCACCTTGAGGGCGTTGGAGGAGGTGCAGCAAATATCCACCTCCGCCTTCACTTCGGCCGAGGTGTTCACATAGGCCACCACCGGCACGCCGGGATAAGCGGCGCGCAGCGCCCGCACGTCGGCGCCGGTGATCGATTCGGCCAGCGAACAGCCAGCCTTGCTGTCGGGAATCAGCACCGTCTTTTCGGGGCTCAGCAATTTCGAGGTTTCCGCCATGAAATGCACGCCGCCCTGCACGATCACATCGGCCGTCGACGAGGCGGCGAGCTTGGCGAGCTGGAGCGAGTCGCCCACCACGTCGGCCACGCAATTGTAGATTTCGGGAGTCTGGTAATTGTGCGCCAGGATGACGGCGTTGCGGATCTTTTTCAGATCGTTGATCGCCTTCACATAGGGCGCATGGAAGGGCCATTCGACGGGCGGCATGACCGCCTTCACCTTTTCATAAAGGTGCGCGGTCGCGCGCTCCACCTCGGGCGTCCAGGAGAGGTCCGGGCGCGGCAGGATGGGGAATCGCGAAGAGGGCGCAGCCACTTGGGGCGCCGGACGATCCAGGATGAGGCTCGAAGCAGTCATGACGCCCTCCTACTTATGCTCTGTATGAGTATAATAGGGTCCAAAAAAACCTCGCCACGATTGGCGAGAGTCCCGGCCAAAATGGCCACCCCTTATACTCCAGTCGAGCATTAGATAGGGCGGACGGGTGCGAATGTCCAGCGGATGTTTTGGACAGCGAATAATGGCGGCTCAGGTCTGGCCCGGACGCAGCTTGTAGAAAATGTGAGCGCCAATCTTGTCCATTTTTTTCAGGGACTTCGCCCAAAACGGCCGCACATAGGCGGCGTGATAATGGGTTGAGCCGCCGACATCCGAGACATAGGTTTTTCCATCCAGCACCTCGCGGGCGATGCGGGTGGCGATGCGCCAGGGTTCAGGCTCGCTGACGCGCAGGGCTCGGCCATCGCAGGCGAAGGAGAACTGGCAGGCGTTGTGCTGGTGGCGGTTCTGATAGACCACGGCGCAGATGCTGGCGGGATAGAGGCCGCTGCCCACCCGGTTGAGCACCACCTGGGCGACGGCGGCCTGCCCCTCTTCGGGTTCGCTGCGGGATTCGAAATAGATGGCCTCCGCCAGGCACTTCTCCTCGCGCGCCCGATCATGCTCGATCAGGGCCGCATAGTTGGGGCGTTGCGTCCGCGTCACCGCCGTAACCGCAGGCTTGGGCGCTGCGAGGCGCAGCGGGACGGCGGCGCCGGACGGGGTTCCGGTCGCCGCGATGATTTGCACAGGGAGCTGGTTCACCGCCGCGGGCGTTGCGGACGCCAGCGCCACGGCGCGGGGCGCGGCGGGCGTGGCGCCATCGCGCGCTTGCGGCCTCTGCGAGGCGACCCGAAGCGTGGGCGCCGAGCCGGAGGCGCCGGGCGAGGCGCTGTTCTGCGCCGGGCGCGTGGAGCCGGCGGCGGGGGCATAGGGTTCGAAGGCGGCGACCGCGTCCGGGCCGGGCGCCTCGCCCGAGGCTTCGGCGAAGCCATCAAACGCCAGATATTCCTGAGAATTGAACATCAACTCGGCGGCTTGCCAACGGGCGACGCCGCCCTTGCCGCGCAGCCGGGTGTCGAAGGTCGGCCGCAGGCCCACCACGGGATCGCCCTGATGGCTGCGGTCGAGGGTGGGAAATTGGGAGACGTTGGTCTTCAGATCGGGGCGCGGCTCAACCTCGTCCGAGACGGCCTTGAGATCCTCCTCCTCGCCAATGGCCAGACTCGCCAGGCTGATGGCGTCGGCGGGCAGGCGGCCAAGACCGAAGGGGCGCAGCTCCGCAGATATCGCGGGGACAAGGTCAAGGGGGGCGGAGGGCGCGCGCGAGGCGAGGGGCGCGAAGCTGGCGCCGATCAATGCGTCCTGCCCCGCATCAGCGGTGAAGGACACGACAAGGCCCAGACCAAGGCACCAGGGAGCGATGACCCCCACAGCCCACGTAAGACGCGACCGACCCATACGACCCCACGCCAACAAGAGACGCTGACCCAACGAACTGAATGTGAAGGGTCACGCTTGTTTATCGGGGATTATGCTTGCGGGGCTGTTACCGGTCGGGAAGGGCCGCCGTGCCAAAATGGGGCGCCGTGACGTCGGCGCCCCCCGGCAGGGCGGCGTCAGGCCGTGCTGGTCGCCTTCTTGCCGAGAGCCGCCTGCGCCGCCGCCAGGCGAGCGATGGGCACGCGGAAGGGCGAGCAGGAGACGTAATCAAGCCCGGTCTTCTCGCAGAAGGCGATGGAGGCGGGATCGCCGCCATGCTCGCCGCAGATGCCCAGCTTGATGTCGGGGCGGGTGGCGCGGCCGCGCTCGGTCGCGATCTTGACCAGTTGGCCCACGCCGTCCTGATCCAGCGTCACGAAGGGATCGGCCGCCAGGATGCCCTTCTGGGTGTAGGAGCCGAGGAACGAGGCGGCGTCGTCGCGCGAGATGCCCAGGGTCGTCTGGGTGAGATCGTTGGTGCCGAAGGAGAAGAACTCCGCCGTCTTGGCGATGTCGGCGGCCAGCAGGGCGGCGCGGGGCAGCTCGATCATGGTGCCCACATGATAGGGCACGGTGACGCCGCTTTCCTTGGCCACAGCCTGCGCCATGGCCACGATCCGGGCCTTGATGAGGTCCAGTTCCGGCAGCGCCATCACCAGCGGCACCATGATCTCGGCGGTCACGGGCTTGCCGGTCTTGCGGCCCGCCTCGACCGCGCCTTCGAAAATGGCGCGCGCCTGCATTTCGGCGATTTCGGGATAGCGAATGGCGATGCGCACGCCACGGAAGCCCAGCATCGGGTTGAACTCATGCAGTTCCGCCGCGCGGCGCTTCAGCTTCTCCGGGCTCGCGCCCATGGCCTTGGCGACTTCCGCGATCTCCGAATCCGTATGGGGCAGGAATTCATGCAGCGGGGGATCGAGCAGGCGGATGGTGACCGGCAGGCCGGACATGATCTCGAAGAGGGCCGCGAAATCCTGCCGCTGCATGGGCAGCAGCTTGGCGAGCGCATGGCGTCGGCCCGCTTCGTCGTCGGCCAGGATCATCTCGCGCACGGCGATGATGCGGTCGCCTTCGAAGAACATGTGTTCGGTGCGGCACAGGCCGATGCCGTCGGCGCCGAAGTTGCGCGCCACCCGCGCGTCGGCGGGCGTGTCGGCGTTGGTGCGCACCTTCATGCGGCGCACCAGATCGGCCCATTCCATGATCTTCGCGAAGTCGCCGGAAAGTTCCGGCTCCAGCATGGGCACGGAGCCTTCGAGCACCTGGCCGGTGGAACCGTCGATGGTGATGATGTCGCCCTTCTTCATCACCTTGCCCGCGACCGTGAAGGTCTGCGCGGCGTAGTCCACGCGGATGGCGCCGGCGCCAGAGACGCAGGGCTTGCCCATGCCGCGCGCCACCACCGCCGCATGGGAGGTCATGCCGCCGCGCGTGGTCAGGATGCCTTCGGAAGCGTGCATGCCGTGGATGTCCTCGGGCGAGGTCTCCACGCGCACCAGAATGACTTTGCGGCCTGCGTTTTTCAGCAGCTCCGCCTCATCCGAGTTGAACACGATCTCGCCGCAGGCCGCGCCCGGCGAGGCGGGGAGCCCTGAGCCGATCACCTTGCGGTCGGCCTTGGGGTCGATGGTGGGATGCAGCAATTGATCGAGCGAGGCCGGATCAATGCGCAGGATCGCCTCTTCATGGGTGATCAGGCCTTCGCTGGCCATGTCGACGGCGATGCGCAGGGCGGCTTTGGCGGTGCGCTTGCCGCCGCGCGTCTGGAGCATCCAGAGCTTGCCGCGCTCGACCGTGAACTCCATGTCCTGCATGTCGCGGTAATGCTTTTCCAGCAGATGCGTCACCCGCACGAATTCGGCGAAGCACTCGGGCAGCGCCGTTTCCATGGAGGGCTTGTCGGAATGGGCGGCGATCCGCGCGATTTCCGTGATGTTCTGGGGGGTGCGGATGCCAGCCACCACATCTTCGCCCTGGGCGTTGATGAGGAATTCGCCGTAAAGCTCATGCTCGCCTGTGGAGGGATTGCGCGTGAAGGCGACGCCGGTGGCCGAGGTCTCGCCCATGTTGCCAAAGACCATGGCCTGCACATTCACCGCCGTGCCCCAGCTCTCGGGGATGTCGTTGAGGCGGCGATAGGTGATGGCGCGCTGGTTCATCCAGGAGCCGAAAACGGCGCCGACCGCGCCCCAGAGCTGGGCGCGCGGATCCTGCGGGAAGGGTTTCCCGCTCTTCTCCTCGACGCAGGCCTTGTAGCGCTTGACGATCTCGCGCCAGTCTGTGGCGTCGAGGTCGGTGTCCAGCATATGGCCGTGCATGTCTTTGTATTCTTCGAGGATTTCCTCGAAATTATGGTGGCCGAGGTCGAGCACCACATTGGAATACATCTGGATGAAGCGGCGATAGCTGTCCCAGGCGAAACGCTCGTCGCCCGCCGATTTCGCCACCGCGACCACGGTCTGGTCGTTGAGGCCAAGGTTCAGCACGGTGTCCATCATGCCGGGCATGGAGGCTCTGGCGCCCGAGCGCACGGAGACCAGCAGCGGATTGGCCTCGTCGCCGAATGTGTGGCCGGCGATCTGTCCGATATAGGCCAAAGCCGCCTCGACTTGATCGCCAAGTTCCTGTGGATATTGGCTGCCGTGGGCGTAAAACCAGGTGCAGACTTCGGTCGTGATGGTGAAACCGGGGGGAACTGGCAGGCCAAGATTGGCCATTTCGGCGAGATTTGCGCCCTTGCCGCCGAGCAGATCGCGCATCTGCGTCGCGCCCTCAGCCTTGCCGTCGCCGAAGGTGTAAACCCATTTAGCCATGACAAACCCCATTCACGCAGGCGTCTGGCCCGAAAGGGCCTCTGGAGCGCCGACGACTGAAACCGGCGTCTTCCATGACGGAAAACGCCGGTCGGATCAATCCGGCTAAAGGTCGGCTTATCGGGTCTGACTGGTAATTCCTGCTCGGGAGACCTCGCGACGCGAGCGCAGGGCCAGTCCGAAGGAGATCCAGCCGACGCCGTAGAACATGAGGTCGATCGCCAGGAAGATGCCCAGAATGAAGAAACTGTTGTTGGGCCAGCCCTCGATGATGGCGAGGCCAACCAGCAGCGTGATCACCCCCGAAATCAGCACCAGCCATTTCGACTCCTCGGGCGGAAGCTGGAAAGCCAGCACGATGCGCACGATGCCGGTCGCCAGCAGGCCAGCTCCCAGCATGAGCGTGAAAATGGACGCCGCCAGAAGGGGTTGGGAAATCGCCACCACACCCGCCGCCACATAGAGCAGGCCGGCGACGATCCAGATGAAGAACCGCCCCCAGGTCTGGGCCGAGAAGCCCAGCACAATCTCCAGGATGCCGGTCGCGATCATGAAGGCGCCTATCACCAGGACCGAGGCGATGGTGGCCGAAACCACCAGACCCAGCGCCACCAGGCCCAGAAGCAGCATGATCACGCCAAAGGCGGCGATCATGCCCCAACGGTCCCCAAGGCGACCAAGGGCTTCGGCAAGCGAGGGCGTGGCTGTCGCATGGGACTCGAACATGGGTTCCTCCATCGGAAACATTCGCGGACGCTCTGCCCACAGACCCTTTAAATTAAACTTTATCAGATAGATGAACCAGTTGACCCTTTTGACAGTGTCATCAGCCGGATGTGTGATGGACCCCGCCCGACGCCCTTATGATTTGCGGCAGGGCCGGGGCGGGTGTAAGCCTCGCGTGGCCGTTTTATCCATTGCCCGGCTTTTTCTGGAATATCCGTGTCCCCACCGAACACTCCTCTCCTCGACCGCGCGCCGACGCCCCATGAGCTTCGCAATTTGCCAGAACGCGACCTGAAGCAGGTGGCGGACGAGTTGCGGCGCGAGATGATCGACGCCGTCTCCGTCACCGGCGGCCATCTGGGCGCAGGCCTGGGCGTCGTCGAGCTGACGGTGGCGCTGCACTACGTGTTCGACACGCCGCGCGACCGGCTGATCTGGGATGTCGGCCATCAAGCCTATCCCCACAAGATTCTGACCGGCCGTCGCGCGCGCATCCGCACCCTGCGCCAGCCAGAAGGCCTCTCCGGCTTCACCCGGCGCAGCGAGAGCGAATATGATCCCTTCGGGACCGCCCATTCCTCCACCTCGATCTCGGCGGGGTTGGGCATGGCGGTGGCGCGCGACCTGAAGGGCGCGACCAACAATGTCGTGGCCGTGATCGGCGACGGCGCCATGTCGGCGGGCATGGCCTATGAGGCCATGAACAATGCAGGCGCCCGGCACTCGCGGCTGATCGTGATCCTCAATGACAACGACATGTCCATCGCGCCGCCGACTGGCGCCATGTCGGCCTATCTGGCGCGGCTCGTGTCGAGCCATACCTACCGCTCAATGCGCGAGACCGCCAAGCAGCTGGCCAAGCGCTTGCCGAAATTCTTCTACGACAAGGCGAAGAAGACCGAGGAATATTCGCGCGGCTTCTGGACCGGCGGCACCCTGTTCGAAGAGCTGGGCTTTTATTATGTCGGCCCCATCGACGGCCATAATCTCGACCATCTTCTGCCCGTGCTGAAAAACGTGCGCGACATGCCGACCGGGCCGGTGCTCGTCCATGTGGTGACGCAAAAGGGCAAGGGCTATGGCCCCGCCGAGGCCTCCGCCGACAAATATCATGGGGTGAACACGTTCGATGTGGTCACGGGCGCGCAGGTGAAGCCCAAGGCCAACGCCCCCGCCTATACGCGCGTCTTCGCCGAAAGCCTGATCGACGAGGCAATGCGCGACGACAAGATCGTCGCCATCACCGCCGCCATGCCGTCCGGCACCGGGCTTGATCTCTTCGAGAAAGCCTTTCCCCAGCGCAGCTTCGATGTGGGCATCGCCGAACAACATGCGGTGACTTTCGCGGCGGGCCTCGCCACCGAGGGGTTCAAGCCCTTCTGCGCGATCTATTCCACTTTCCTGCAACGCGGCTACGATCAGCTGGTGCATGACGTCGCATTGCAAAATCTGCCCGTGCGTTTCGCCATCGACCGCGCGGGGCTTGTGGGCGCGGATGGCGCGACCCATGCGGGCGCTTTCGACGTGGCCTATCTCGCCTGCCTGCCGAATATGGTGGTCATGGCGGCGGCCGATGAGGCCGAGCTCGTGCATATGGTGGCGACCGCCGCCGCACACGACAGCGGCCCCATCGCCTTCCGCTATCCGCGCGGCGAGGGCGTGGGCGTCGACATGCCTGCGCATGGCGTGCCGCTCCCCATCGGCAAGGGCCGCATTCTGCGCGAGGGCCGTCAGGTGGCGCTCGTCTCCTTCGGCACAAGGCTGGGCGAAGCGCTGAAGGCGGCTGAAGAACTCGAGGCGCAAGGCGTCTCCGTCACTGTCGCGGACGCGCGTTTCGCCAAGCCGCTCGATGAAGCGTTGCTGCTGCGTCTGGCCGCAAATCATGACGTGCTGATCACGCTGGAGGAAGGATCGAGCGGGGGCTTCGGCGCCGCCGTGTTGACGTGTCTTTCGGAGGCTGGCGCGCTGGACACGGGCCGCGTGAAAGTGCGCACCATGACCCTGCCGGATCTCTTCCAGGAACATGACAAGCCCGCGCGCATGTATGAAACCGCCGGGCTCGACGCGATGAGCATTGTGCGCAAGGCGCTCGAAACCTTGGGCGCGAGCGCTGGCGCCCGCCGCGACAAGATCGCCTGAGCCCAACCATTCATGTCCCAACGCGCCGACATCGCTCTCGTAGACCGCGGCTTTTTTGAAAGCCGCGCCAAGGCCCGCGCCGCCATCGAGGCGGGGCTGGTGAAGGCGGATGGCGTGGCCGTGCGCAAGCCTTCCGAACCTGTGGGCGAGGACGCGCAGATCACCGCCAGCGCGCCGCATCCGTGGGTGTCGCGCGCGGGATTGAAACTGGTCGCGGGGCTCGACCATTTCGAGATTTCTCCCCAGGGGCGCATCTGTATGGATGTAGGCTCCTCCACCGGCGGCTTCACGCAAGTGCTGCTGTCGCGCGGCGCGGAATTTGTCTATGCGGTGGATGTGGGCCGCGACCAGCTGCACGCCTCCTTGCGCAAGGAGCCGCGCATCGCCGTCATGGAAAGCACGGACGCACGGCGCCTGACGCGAGCGCTTGTTCCGCAGCCGCCGACGCTCATCGTTTGCGACGCCAGTTTCATTTCGCTGCGGCTCGTGCTGCCCACGCCGCTTTATCTGGCGAATGAGCGCGCCGATCTGATCGCGCTGATCAAGCCGCAATTCGAGGCGGGACCGGCGCGCGTGAAAAAAGGCGTCGTGCGCGACGCCAATGTGCATGCGGAGGTCTGCGAGGACATCCGCATATTTATCGAGGGGCTGGGCTGGCGCGTGCGCGGGCTGACGCCTTCCCCCATTGAAGGCGGCGACGGCAACCGCGAATTTCTGATCGCGGCGACGCGCGGAGACCTGTCATGAACCTGCGTATGCCCCTCACCATCGAACGTCTCGGCCAACGCGGCGAAGGCGTCGCGCGCACAGACCAAGGCGCCGTCTTCGTGCCCTACGCCCTGGCGGGCGAGACGATTTTGGCCGAAGTGGACGGCGAGCGCGGAACGCTTGTGGAGGTCACGAAAGCCAGCCCCGACCGCGTGGCGGCTTTCTGCCCCCACTACACGGTCTGCGGCGGCTGCGCGGTGCAGACGCTGGCGCCCGGCGCCTATGCGGACTGGAAGCTCGGCTTGCTGACCTCGGCGCTGGACCATGCGGGCCTGCGCGTCGCGGTCGAGCCCATGATCGACGCTCATGGCGAGGGGCGCCGCCGCGCCACCTTCCATGCAAGGTTCGACCGCGATGCGCTGGGCCGCGTGCAGACCGTGGTCGGCTTCATGCGCGCCCGCAGCCACGACATCGCGGCGCTGGACGATTGCCCCATTCTGGCGCCCGGCCTCGCGCAGGCCCTGCCCACGGCCCGCGCGGTGGCGCAGATGCTGAACCAGCTCGGCAAGCCCCTCGACATCGTCATCACCGCCAGCCTCGAAGGGCTGGATGTGGATGTGCGCGGCACGGGCAAGCTCTCCTTCGAAATTGATCAGGCCCTGATCGGGCTCGCCGCCAAACTCGATCTGGCGCGCATTTCCAACCATGGCGACATCCTGATCGAGCGCCGCCCGCCGCTCATCCCCATGGGCCGCACCAAGGTCGCGCCCCCGCCGGGCTCCTTCCTGCAAGCCACGGATCTTGGCGAGGCGACTCTCGCGCGCCTCGTCATCGAGGGCGTCGGCAAGGGCCGCAAGGTGCTGGACCTGTTCTCCGGCGTCGGCACCTTCGCCCTGCGCCTCGCCGATAAGGCGACCGTTCTGGCGGTGGAGACCGACGGCCATGCGCTGGCCTCCCTCGAAAAGGCGGCGCATTTCGCGCAAGGCCTGCGCACTGTCTCGACCGAGAAGCGCGACCTGTTCAAGCGGCCCCTGCTGCCGCACGAGCTGGACCCCTATGACGCCGTGATCTTCGATCCGCCCCGCTCGGGCGCCGAGGAGCAGGCCAAGGCCATCGCCGCGTCCAAGGTGAAAATCGCCATCGCAGTGTCCTGCAACGCCCAGACCTTCGCCCGGGATGCGAAAATACTTGTGGATGGCGGCTTCCGCGTCGAGCGGATCACGCCTGTGGACCAGTTCCGCCACTCCGCGCATATCGAAGTGGTGGCGGTGTTTCACCGGATTCCGGCCAAGACGAAACGTCGCGGCCGCCTTTTGGGCTGAGTTCAAGATGGGGGCTCGCAAAATCCGCGCGCCTCCATTAAATTCCCCGCCATGCTGACAGATCCCGCACCCAACTCCGCCCATTCCGCCCTCGTCGCCCGCTTCGCCGACATCATCGGCGAACGCCATGTGCTGACCGACCCGTTGGACATGCAGCCCTTCCTCAAAGAGGAACGGGATCTGTGGCACGGGTTGTCGCCCTGCATCCTGCGCCCCGGCTCGACCGAGGAGGTCGCGGCTATCATGAAGCTCTGCCATGAGACCAACACCCCCGTGGTGCCGCAGGGCGGCAATACGGGCCTCGTTGGCGGGCAGACGCCGGACCGCAGCGGCACGCAAGTCGTGCTGTCGTTGGGCCGCATGAACAAGGTGCGCGAGATCGACACCGGCTGCAACACGATGATCGTGGAGGCCGGGCTGCAACTCATCAAGGTGCAGGAAGCCGCTGACGGCGCCGACCGCCTGTTCCCGCTCTCCCTCGCCTCGGAAGGCTCCTGCACCATCGGCGGCAATCTGGCCACCAATGCGGGCGGCACCCAGGTCATCACCTATGGCAATGCGCGCGATCTGGTGACCGGCCTTGAAGTGGTGCTGGCCGACGGGCGCATCATGTCGACCCTGTCGAAGCTGAAGAAGGACAATACGGGCTACGACCTGAAGCACCTGTTCATGGGCTCGGAAGGCACGCTTGGCATCATCACCGCAGCCGTGGTGAAGCTCTATCCCAAGCCCCGCGCCCGAGCGACCGCCATCGTCGGCCTCACCGATCCGCACAAGGCGACCGCATTCCTGAGCATGGCGCAGGAAATGGCGGGCAGCGACGTGAAGACCTTCGAACTCATGCCGCGCATCGGCATGGACTTCGTGATGAAGCATGTGGCCGGCGCGCGCGAGCCGCTGAACGACAAGCACAAATGGTATGTGCTGATCGAACTCGCCTCGCAGCTCGACACCGGCATAGCCGAGACCATGCTCTCCTTGCTGGAGCGCGCCGCTGAAGGCGAGCTGATCGAAGACGCAGCCGTGGCCGCATCCCTCGACCAGCGCGCCTATTTCTGGAAGCTGCGCGAGATGCTGGCGGATGTGCCCAAGCTCGAAGGCGGCTCCATCAAGCACGACATCTGCGTGCCCGTGTCCAAGGTCGCCGACTTCCTCGATGAGGCTTTCGTGGTCTGCGAGCAGATGGTCCCCGGCTCGCGCCTCGTGCCCTTCGGCCATCTGGGCGATGGCAACATCCACACCAACCTGAGCCAGCCCGTGGGCGCCGACAAGGAAGAGTTCCTGTCGCGCTGGGTGGAGATCAACGCGGCGGTTCACGCCATCGTGACGAAATACAACGGCTCCATCTCTGCCGAACATGGTATCGGCGTGCTCAAGCGCGACCTGTTGCCCGGCGTGAAGGATCCGGTGGCGCTGGATGTGATGCGCATGATCAAGCATACGCTTGACCCCAAGAACATTCTGAACCCCGGCAAGGTGCTCTGACGTGGCGGGGGGCGAGCCCTTCGACCTCTATTCACCCGCCATCGACGCGGACCCTTTCCCGTTTTACGAAAAGCTGCGGGAAGAGCATCCCTGTTACTGGAGCCAGAGCGCGGGTCTGTGGATCCTCTCTCGTTATGAAGACATTTCCCGCGCGGCGCAGGATTGGGAGAGCTTCTCCTCGGCGCAGGGCAATCTCATCGACGAGATTCCCGGCCGTGCGGGCGCGACGCTCGGCACCACCGATCCGCCACGCCACGACCGGTTGCGGGCGCTCAGCATGGCCGCCTTCTCGCGCAAGAATCTGGCGAATTTGACCGAGCCTGCGCTGGCCATCGCCGACGCCTCTCTGGACCGCATTCTGGTGCGCGGCGCGTTTGAGTTCGTCGAGGATTATTCCAGTCAGATCACGGTTGGCCTGCTGTTCAAGACCATGGGCCTGCCGCTGTTGGACCACGCCGAAATCCGCCGCAAGGTGATCCTCGCGGTGTCCACCGACAAGGCCGCCAAGGGCCGGACGCAGGAACATCTGGACGCCTTCAAGTTCCTGTCCGATTTCATCACGACCGAAGTCGCCAAGCGCCGCGCCGATCCCAAGGACGATCTCATCACCCATCTGGCCGAGGCCGAGATTGACGGCGACCGTTTGAGCGAGCGCGAGATTGTGCTGACCTCAGCGACCTTCGTGATGGCGGGCGTGGAATCTCTCTCCAGCTTCATGAGCATGTTCGCGCTGAATCTGCATGACTATCCCGACGCGCGCCGCCGCATCGTGGCCGACCCGTCGCTGATCACGCAGGCGATCGAAGAGTCCCTGCGCTTCAACACCTCCGCCCAGCGTTTCAAGCGCGTGGTGGCGAAGGAGGTGGAGCTGCATGGCCAGACCCTGCGCGTGGGCGACAAGGTGGTGCTGGCCTATGGCTCGGGCAACCGCGACTGGCGCAAGTTCCCCAACCCCGACGTCTATGACATCGAGCGCCGCCCGCAGGGCCATCTGGGCTTTGGCGCCGGCAAGCATTTCTGTCTGGGCAGCCAGATGGCGCGTCTGGTGACGGAGGCGACCATGCGCCGCTTCCTGGAGCGAGTGCCCGATTTCCATCTCAGCGTGAACAAGGTGGCGTGGAATTCATCGTCAAATTTCCGCAGCCCCATCGCACTGCCGATGAGCGTGGGGTGACGCGGTCGCGCGCATGACTATCTGAAATGAAGCGCTTATGTTCCCCTCCCTGCGAGCGGGGAGGGGATTGGCGTGCGCCGCGCTGAAGACTTGAAATGGGGCGAAGGCTCACGCCTCCCCGAACACCCGGCGGAAAATCGTATCCACATGCTTCATATGGTAGCCGAGGTCGAAGAGTTCTTCGAGTTCGGCGTCGCTGAGGCGGGCCTTCACATCCTTGTCGGCCTTCAGCAGCGTCAGGAAGTCGCCCTCGCCGCGCCACACCGGCATGGCGTTGCGCTGCACGAAACTATACGAATCCTCGCGGCTCACGCCCTTTTGGGTGAGGGCCAGCAACACGCGCTGGGAATGCACGAGCCCGCCGAGGCGATCCAGATTCTTCTGCATGTTCTCGGGATAGACGATCAGCTTGTCGATGACCCCCGTGAGGCGGGCCAGCGCGAAGTCGAGGGTCACGGTGGCGTCGGGGCCGATCATGCGCTCGACGCTGGAATGGGAAATGTCCCGCTCGTGCCACAGCGCCACATTCTCCATGGCGGGCAGGGCCATGCCGCGCACCAGGCGCGCGAGGCCGGTCAGGTTTTCGGTCAGCACCGGGTTGCGCTTGTGCGGCATGGCCGAGGAGCCCTTCTGGCCTTCCGAGAAGAACTCTTCCGCTTCCAGCACTTCGGTGCGCTGCATGTGCCGCACCTCGATGGCGAGGCGCTCGATGCAGGAGGCGACGACGCCCAGGGTCGCGAAGAAAGCCGCATGGCGATCACGCGGGATCACCTGCGTGGAGACAGGCTCCACCGCAAGGCCCAGCGCCGCCGCCACATGCTCTTCCACGCGCGGATCAATATTGGCGAAAGTGCCGACGGCTCCGGAAATGGCGCAGGTGGCGATCTCCTTGCGCGCCTGCACCAGCCGCTCGCGGCAGCGGGTGAATTCCGCATAGGCTTGCGCCAGCTTGAGGCCGAAGGTCACGGGCTCGGCGTGGATGCCATGGGAGCGGCCGATGACCGGGGTCATCTTGTGTTCGAGCGCGCGGCGCTTCAGGGCGGCGAGCAGGGCGTCCACATCGGCGATGAGGAGATCGGAGGCGCGGGCGAGCTGCACGGCAAGGCACGTGTCCAGTACGTCCGAAGAGGTCATGCCCTGGTGCACGAAACGCGAATCCGGCCCGATGAATTCGGCCAGATGGGTCAGAAAGGCGATGACGTCATGCTTGGTGACCCGCTCGATCTCGTCGATGCGGTCCACGTCGAAGGTGACGTTCCCGGCCTTCTCCCAGATCGCCTTGGCGCTCTCCTTGGGGATGACGCCGATTTCGGCCAGCGCATCGCAGGCATGGGCCTCGATTTCGAACCAGATGCGGAAACGGGCCTGAGGCTCCCAGATGGCGACCATCTGCGGACGGGAATAACGGGGGATCATGGGCGAACTCGCGGGTTGTGTGGGCTGCCCATAGCATGAGGCGCGCGGGGGGCAAACCCCGCGCTGTTCTCACTCCTCCAGCAGATGCCCCACGCCCGCCTCGCGCGCCCAGAATTCCCAGCCGCGCTTGAGAGCGGGGGATTCGGTGTCGAGCTTCAGGCGGGCCTCCACCTCGCCGCGCGAGAGCGAGATGAATTCGCCCATGCGCATGGCGTTCATCATCACGCGCGCGTTGCGGGGGATGAAGACCGACAGGCGCACCAGATCATTGATCGAGCGGCCGACGCAGACGAAGCCATGGCCGCGCATCAGCGCCAGCCGGTTGCAGTCGAGACAGACCGCGAGATCTCGGCCCTGCGCCATATTGGTGACGAGCAGGGTGGTCTCGTCGCCGAATTTGTCGGCGATGTCCCAGACCGGAACTTCCGCGCCCATGTCGCCGACATTGTGGATGACAGGCCGCAGCCGCACTTTCTTCGAGATCGAGAAGGGCAGCACGTCTTCGGCGTGCGAATGCAGCACGGCCATCACATCGGGCCGCGCCTCATAGGCGGCGCCGTGGATATAGCGCTCCAGATAAAGCGGGCGCTTCTCGTCTGGATCGACGGGCGTTCCATCGAGATGAAACGCGATGATGTCGTCCTCCTCGACGATGGCGGGGCTGAGCGAGCGGGCCAACAGATATTTGGTGGGGTCCAGCGGATGGCGCATGCTCACATGGCCATAGGCGTCGAGCACGTCGTTCTTCGCCAGAATGCGGTTGGCGATGACCACATCGCGCTTGACCCGTGTGAGAGCGTCCATTCCGTTTCATCCCTTCATTGCGTTGACGGGATGATAGGCGCTCGGCGCTTGCGCTGGAAGGGCGCGCAAACAGAAAAAGGCGGCGCGATGAATGCGCCGCCTCTGCTTTGGCTCACCAATGACGCCAGCCATGATGGCGGTGGTGACGCCAGTAGTCCGGGCGCCAGTGGCAGCGATAGGGACCGCAGACCCAGCGCACAGGGTCGATCTGCGTTTGCGTGGCCGCTGGCGCCAAGCCCATCGGCATGGCGGAAGCTGCGGGGGCGGCGAGCGCAAGGGCGCCAAGGGCGAGGGCTGCGGCGAGGCCGGATTGGAATGCGGTGGTCATTTCAGATCCTCCGTTCAGGATGGATCTTATATAACAACGACTTGCTGAGGCGGGGCTGAATGGCGCGTTCAGTCGCCATTCAGCTTGGCCGCCATCACCACCGCCGCCGCCAAGCGTAATAGCCAAGGTAGGGCCGCCGCCAGTAGGGGCCAGCCCAGTAAGGGCCGCCCCAATAGGGGAGAGGCGCGGGGACGACGTAGTTGGGCCGCCAGAAGCAGCGATAGGGGCCGCAGACCCAGCGGACATTGTCGATCTGCACGCCAGGCGTGGATAGCGCGGTGGCGGGCGCGAGGCCAAGCGGCATGGCGGAAGCGCTGGGGGCGCTGAGCCCCACGGCGGCGAGGGCGAGGACGGCGGCGAAGGCGGATTTGCAGGCGATGGTCATGTCACATCCTCCGTTGGAGATGGTGACATCCTGTCATGCGAAAGCTGAGAACAAGCTGAATCGCCCGTTCATTTTGCATTCAGCTGGAGCAGGCCCCGGGAGGGATGATGAGGACGTCGACCCTCCCGGTGGCGTTTTCCGGCCTAGACGATCTCGCCGCGCGCCGCCATGGCAGCCTCGCGGATGGCCTTGATGTTGGGCGCATAGGCGCTCTTGCCGCCCTTGAACACGGCGGAGCCCGCCACCAGCCAGTTGGCGCCGGCGGCGACGACCGCGCCCGCATTGTCGGCGGTCACGCCGCCATCGACCTCCAGATCAATGTCGCGGCCGCGCAGCATGTCGGCGACGGTGCGGATCTTCGTCAGCGTGGAGGGTATGAAGCTCTGGCCGCCAAAGCCGGGGTTCACCGACATGAGCAGCACCAGATCCACCATGTCGAGCACCGGCTCCAGCACGCTTTCATGGGTGCCGGGGTTCAGCACCACGCCCGCCTTCTTGCCCAGCGCCCGCACCGCCTGAAGCGAGCGATGCAGATGCGGCCCGGCCTCCGCATGAACGGTGATCAGGTCGGCGCCCGCCTTGGCGAAGGCCTCCAGATAGAGGTCTACGGGGGAGATCATCAGATGCACGTCGAAGGGCGCGTCCGTGACATGGCGGATCGACTGCATGACCATGGGACCAAAGGACAAATTGGGCACGAAATGCCCGTCCATGATGTCCACATGCACCACATCCGCGCCCGCCTGCATCACATCGCGCACCTCCTCGCCAAGGCGCGAGAAATCGGCGGAGAGGATGGAGGGGCAGATCTTGAGAGGGCGCATGGTCATGTCCGATCACAGGTTCGCCGGGGCGGTAGCATCTGGGGGCGGGGGAGTCCATGGGCTGATCACTGGCGGCCCTGCGCAAGCCGGGGTAAGGTCGCGGTCAACAAGGGGGCGGGAGCAGGTCGTGGCAGGCGCAACGGCGTGGGGCGCGTCCCGTCGCGACGGAACCGATGACGCCAATTGACCGCCCCGCCTCGCGCGTCTTCGCGCCCAATGGCCCCCTGATCTGGGGCCTCACCGCCACCCAGATCATGGGCTGGGGCAACCTCTATCATTGCTTCCCGCTCTACATGCAGCAGATGCAGGCGGAGTTCGGCTGGTCGATGACCGAGTCGAATCTGGCGCTCACCATCGGCCTCGTGATGGCCGATCTCGTCGCCATTCCGGTCGGCCACTGGGTGGACCGGCGTGGCGGCCATGTCATCATGACCTGCGGCGCGGCGCTGGGGGCCGTCATGCTGGCGCTCTGGTCGCAGGTGGAGACGCTTTCAGGCCTCTACGCCATCTGGATTTTCATGGGCATGGCGCAGGGCTGTTCGCTGGGGCTCGTGCCCGCCGCCGTGGTGACGGCCAATGTGCGCGATTACCGTCGCGGGCTGGCTTATGTGTCCTTCTTCTCCTCGCTCGCCTCCACCATCGCCATTCCTCTGGTGAGCCTGCTCATCTCCGCCATCGGCTGGCGCCATTCGCTGATGGTGCAGGCGGGCGTGCAGCTTCTGGGACCGGTCTGCGTCAACGCCGTGGTGTTGCGGGGCACACGGGGCAGCCGCTCGGGGGAGCGCGGCAAGCCCGCCTCCGAGCGCCAGCCATCCCCGGTGCCGCGCGTGCTGCGCATGCCCGCTTTCTGGTTCCTGGCTCTGGCTTGCAGCATCCACTGGTTCATCGCCATGAGCGTGTCCGTGCATATTCTGCCGCTGATGCACGAGCGTGGCCTCAGCTTGCAGACCTCTGTGGCGCTGGTGGCGATGAATGGACCGGCTTCGGTCGCCGGGCGGCTGATGATGTTTTATCTGGTGCCGGGCAATTCGGGCATCCTCACCGGGCGCTTCATGTTCCCGATGTTCGCGGCAGGCACGCTGCTGCTGGCCTTGGCGACGGATTTCTGGAGCTTCGCCGCCTATGCCGTGGTCTTCGGCATGGCGGCGGGGGTCTTGATGATCGTGCGGCAAACCAGCGTCGCCGAAATTTTCGGCACGCGCGGCTATGGGGCCATCACCGGCGCGCTGACGACGGTCTCCATCCTGCCGCGCACCATGGCGCCCCTGTCGGTCGCCTTCCTGCACGATTGGTTCGGCAGCTATGATCAGGTGGTGTGGATCCTGTTCGCCCTGACCGTGGTGGGAACGGTGGCGTTTTATCTGGCGGCGGGGGCGCGGCGGGGGGAGTAACGGAAAGCGGCGGCCCTTGGGAGCCGCCGCATCGTGTCTTCAAGGCAGTTTTATCAGATCTTGCCGTGCGTGCCGTCGCAGAGCGGGCGGTTCACGGATTCCTTGCAGCCGCAGAAATAGGCCTTCCCATCCTTGGGCGCGGTGTAGCGCGTGGGGGTGATGGTGCTGCCAGCCTTGTGGGCGCCGTCGCAGAAGGGCTGCTTCTGGGAGAGGCCGCAGGCGCACCAGGTGTAGGACTTGCCTGCTTCGACATCCATGGCGTAGGGGGCCTTCTGGGCCGCGACGGGATGGGTGAGCTTTTCGGACATGTTTCCTCCTTGAGAGTTTTGTTTGGGAGCCAGCTGATTTCGCCGACGTGGGGCCTATTGTTCTGGCTGCGCCGGTTTTGTCCAGCCAGAACCGTATCCAAGGGCGCTTCAGGCCGCGCCGCCAGCCTCCGTCTTGAGCCAGGCCGCGCCGCAGGCTTTCGCCAATTCGCGCACCCGCAAGATATAGCTTTGCCGTTCGGTGACCGAAATCACCCCGCGCGCGTCCAGCAGGTTGAACCGGTGCGACGCTTTGATGCACTGGTCATAGGCGGGCAGGACCATCTCGTGGCGCTCGCCCTTGTCGCCCTTTTCCAGCAGCGCCTTGCACTCGGCCTCGGCGTCGCGGAACTGGCGGAACAGGGCGTCGGTGTCGGCATGTTCGAAATTGTGGCGCGAATATTCTTTCTCGGCCTGCAGGAAGACGTCTCCGTAGGAGATCCTGTCGTCGCCCTCGAGGCCGTTGAAGTTCAGGTCGTAGACGTTCTCCACGCCCTGCACATACATGGCGAGGCGCTCAAGGCCATAGGTCAGTTCGCCCGAGACGGGGGCGCATTCGATGCCGGCCACCTGTTGGAAATAGGTGAACTGGCTGACTTCCATCCCATCGCACCAGCATTCCCAGCCAAGGCCCCAGGCGCCCAGCGTGGGGCTCTCCCAATCGTCTTCGACGAAGCGGATGTCATGCAGGGCGGCGTCCACGCCGATGGCGGCCAGCGAGCGCAGATAGAGGTCTTGCAGGTCGGGCGGGGAGGGCTTCAGGATCACCTGAAACTGGTAATAATGCTGGAGCCTGTTGGGGTTCTCGCCATAGCGCCCGTCCTTGGGACGGCGCGAGGGCTGCACATAGGCGGCTTTCCAAGGCTTGCTTCCCAGCGAGCGCAGGGTGGTGGCCGGATGGAACGTGCCCGCGCCCACCTCCATGTCATAGGGCTGCAAAATGACGCAACCCTGCTCCGCCCAGAAGCGCTGGAGCGTGAGAATCAGGCCCTGAAAGGACCGGGAGGGATCGAGCGATGGCGACATGGGAGGAGCCCTGACTGTGTGGCGCGCAACCTATTGGCGCAGGCGGCGCCGGTCAACGGGGAAGGGGAGGAGCTGCGGTTGAGGGCGCCGGGCCATGAACGCCAGATGAACGGGCTGCTCAGGCTGGGTTCAGCGGCGGGGGCGCAGAGTTCTGCTGCCTGTGGCGAAACCCCTTCGCCACGACGTTTCCTCCCGCCCTTGCCGGCCCTTTCGGGGCCGGTTTTTTTGTGGGACTACCGGGGCGTGGCTTCCCATGTTAGATTTTAGCCAGCTTCGGATGGATCAAGAGGAGTGTCGAAATGGCGGCGACCGCGACTCTTTCAGCGGAATTCCTGATTTCCATCCCCAAGGCCGTCAGGGACGAGCAGCATTGGCAGGCGGGTCAGGAATTCGTCTTCATCCCCAAGGGCAAGGGCGTGCTGGTCATGCCTGTGCCGACGCTTGAGGATCTGCGGGGAATGGCGAAGGGGGCTGACACGCGTGGCTACCGGGACCGTGAGGACCGCTATTGATGCGGGTTCCCGGGCGTGACCTTCATATCCAAAGGCTGATTTCGCGTTTTCCTGCCCCCCTCACTCCCCCAGCACCGCCTCCCCCCGATGCAGCGCCTCCGCCAGCGGGGAAAATCCTGCGCCCTCGTGCAGCGTCAGCCCCGGCAGGATCCGCAGCGGCGCCCGGCTCCCCTTGACGCCCCGCAGAATGATCCGATGCGCCGCCTCGCCCGCGCGTGGATGGATCGGCAGCACGCTCAGCGCCCCGAAGCGGCCTTCGCAGGCGCTCAGCGCTTCCGCCAGATGATCCGCCCTGTGGATCAGGGCCAGGCGGCCGCCGGGGCGGGTCAGGGCGGCGATGGCGCGCAGCCAGGCCTCCAGCCCGCCGCCGTCCGCCTCGTGCGCGTGAGCGGCGGCGCGGCGTGGGTTGGGGGAGACGCGCGCGCGCGCGGGCTCCAGCCAGGGCGGATTGGTGGCCACCAGATCAGCGAAGCCGTCCGTCAGCCCCGCGTCCCGTCTGGCGCTGGCCCGCGTCAGGTCCGTCTCGACCACGTTCACCCGCGCCGAAAGCCCATTCAGGTCAATGTTGGCGCGGGCGAGGCTGGCGGTGAGGGGGTCGCGCTCGATCAGGGTCGCGCGCAGGGCGGGGGCGCGCAGCGCCGCAGCGAGGCCCACCGCGCCCACGCCCGCGCCCGCATCGCACAGCACGCCCTCGGCCAGCCCTATGGAGGCCGCCAGCAGCACGGCGTCCGTGCCCGCCCGGTGGCCGCGCGCGGGCTGGCGCAGGCGCAGGCGGCCGCCCAGAATGGCGTCTTCGACGGTTTGCGTCACGGCGCGTCCCGCAATTCGCGCTCCAGCCCCGCTTCGGCCAGCAGGCTTTGGGCTTCGGAGAGCTGGGATTCGTCCACCAGAACCCGGCGTGGCAGGAAGCCGGTCGAGCCTTCCAGCGCGCTCATGTGGGAATCTGCTACGAAAAAGCGCACGTCCCCGGCTCGAAGAATCGCCTCCACCAGCGAGATCAGCACGAGATCATTGGTGCGCAGGAGTTCTTTCATAAGGTCTTTCAGTATCTTGACGCCTGATCTGGGGAACGGTCGCTGACGTAGAGGCTTGCAGGTTGTCAGCGTCTTCGCAAGCCCGGCAGGCCTTGCCCAGCGCAGCTTGCGCCCGTAAGTTGCGGCGCGTTGTGAGAAAAGGACATTTGCGGTGGGCGTCGTCATCTCTCTGGAAGACAAGGGCAAAGAGCCGGGCCTTGCAAGCCTTTCGGGGCTGGCGGGGCCTGATCTGGCGCGGGTCAATCAGGTGATTCTGTCGCGCACCGGCTCGGATGTGTCGATGATTCCCGAGGTGGCGAACCATCTGATCTCCTCCGGCGGCAAGCGATTGCGGCCCATGCTCACGCTGGCCATGGCCGGCCTGTGCGACTATCGCGGCGAGGGCCACATCAAGCTGGCCGCTTCCGTCGAATTCATGCACACCGCCACGCTGCTGCACGACGATGTGGTGGACCAGAGCGACATGCGCCGGGGCAAGGCCGCCGCGCGCATGCTCTGGGGCAACGAGGCCAGCGTGCTGGTGGGCGACTTCCTGCTGGGTCAGGCCTTCCGCATGATGGTGGAGGTCGGCTCCCTGCCATGCCTCGACGTGCTCTCCACGGCGGCCACGGTCATCGCCGAGGGCGAGGTGATGCAGCTCGCCGCCGCCAAGAACATGCAGACGTCCGAAGACGAATATCTGGACGTGATCCGCGCCAAGACCGCCGCGCTCTTCGCCGCCGCCTGCGAAGTGGGGCCGATTCTCGCCAGCCGCACCAAGGCCGAGGTCGCCGCCTGCCGCAGCTATGGCTCCAATCTGGGCGTCGCCTTCCAGCTCATCGACGATGCGCTCGATTATGGCGGCACCTCCGCCAAGCTTGGCAAGAATGTGGGCGACGATTTCCGCGAGGGCAAGATCACGCTTCCCGTGGTTCTCTCCTTCCGCCGTGGCAGCGAGGTTGAGCGCGACTTCTGGCGCCGCACGCTGGAGCTGAGCGAAATCAAGGATGGCGATCTTGAAGCTGCCCTCTCCATCATGCGCCGCCATCGCGCGCTGGAGGACACCATCGAACGCGCCCGCCACTATGGCGCGATGGCGCGCGACGCGCTGGAGCTGTTCCCCGCCTCGCCCTGGAAGAAGGCGTTGCTGGAAGCTGTGGATTTCTGCATCAGCCGGGCCCACTGATCGGAATTATAAGCGTGGCTTTTTTGCGGCGACGCTTGTTTGCGGCGCACAACAGGCGTAATAGCTCCCCTCGCGGCCGCCGATTTGTGCGGTAAACAGCAAGGCATGAGCCATGACGACCGGCGCTTCCGGGCCTCTGAGCCAGGCCGGTGACGAGCAGACGAGCGTGGATTCCCCTGTTCCGGGACACTCGCCAGGCGCCACTGGATCCCATTCCACCTCCGCCTTCTGGACGCTTTTCATAGGCTCGATAGGCGTTGTCTACGGCGATATCGGCACCAGCCCGCTCTACGCGCTTCGCGAGGCGGTGATGGCGGCGAGCGGCGGGCATGGGGGCATCGACCGCGAGAACTTGCTCGGCGTGTTGTCGCTCATCCTGTGGGCGCTCACCATCATCGTAACGCTCAAATATGTGCTTGTTCTGCTGCGCGCCGATAACGATGGCGAAGGCGGCACCCTGTCGTTGATGGCGCTGGCGCAGCGCTCCATCGGGCGGCAAACGCAGGCGATCTTCCTGCTTGGCGTATGCGGGGCGGCGCTATTTTTTGGCGACGCCATGATCACGCCTGCGATTTCAGTTTTGTCGGCGGTCGAAGGCGTGAAGCTGATCGCCCCGAATTTCGAACCCTATGTGCTGTCGACGACCGTCGTGATCATTTTCGGGCTGTTTTTCGCCCAGAGCCGCGGCACCGCGAAAGTGGCCACATGGTTCGGCCCCATCATGGTCGTATGGATGGTCGTGATGGCGGTTGGCGGCGTCATTCACATCGCCGACGAGCCGCATATCTTCGCCTCCGTCAACCCCTGGTACGGGGTCCATTTCCTGGCGACCCATGGCGGCACGGGCTTGCTCGCGCTGGGCGCGGTGTTCCTGTCGGTGACCGGCGCCGAGGCGCTCTATGCGGACCTTGGCCATTTCGGCAAAAAACCCATCCAGCGCGCCTGGCTGACGCTGGTGTTCCCCGCCCTCGCGTTGAATTACCTCGGCCAGGGGGCGCTGCTCCTGTCGGATCCCACCGCGCTGGAAAACCCTTTCTTCCGCCTCTATCCCGAGGTGACCCTCCCGGTCATCGTGATGCTGGCGACCCTCGCCACCATCATCGCGAGCCAGGCCGTCATCACCGGCGCCTTTTCGCTCACGCGGCAGGCGATCCAGTTGCGGTTGCTGCCGCGGCTCGACATTCGCCACACCTCGGAGTCGCAGGAGGGGCAGATCTATATGCCCCAGGTCAACAAGGTGCTGCTGGTCGGCGTCTTGTTCATCGTTGTGCTGTTTGGCTCATCGGATCGTCTGGCCACCGCCTATGGCATCGCCGTGACGGGAACCATGGTGGTCACCGCCTGTCTCGCCTTCATCGTCGCGTGGAAAAACTGGCATTGGCCCTTGTGGGCGGCCGTCATGCTGATGGCGCCGTTCCTTGTGACCGATCTCGTGTTCTTCGGCGCCAATCTCATCAAGGTCGTGGAAGGCGGTTATGTGCCGCTGATGATCGCCGTGGGCTTCATGATCTCCATGTGGACCTGGACGCGCGGCACGCGGATCCTGTTCGAGAAAACCCGCCGCGACGACATTCCGCTTCAGGAACTCGTCGATCGGCTCGAAAAGAAGCCGCCGCATCGTGTGGCCGGCACCGCCATTTTCCTGACGAGCGATCCGGTGACCTCGCCGGTCGCCTTGCTGCACAGTCTCAAGCACTACAAGGTTCTGCACGAGAAGAACGTCATGCTGACCGTTGTGACGGCGAACGTTCCTCGCGTGCCGGACGCCGAACGCATCAAGATGGAGGTGATCAGTCCCTCCTTCTCGCGCGTGTTCATGACCTTTGGCTACATGGACGAGCCCAATGTGCCAAAGGCGCTTGCGCTTTGCAGAAAGCAGGGCTGGCGTTTCGATATCATGTCGACGTCGTTCTTCGTATCGCGTCGTTCGATTCGCGCGGGGCGGAAAAGCGAGATGCCGCTGTGGCAGGATAATCTCTTCATCCTCCTCGCCAACAACGCCACCGACGCCAGCGAATATTTCCAAATCCCGACAGGCCGGGTCGTGGAAATCGGCGCCCAGATCGCTGTCTAGCTGACGGGGTGACAAGGGTGGGGCGGCGTGGTTCATTGCGCGCAGGGAGAAAACCTGTGAGCGCAGCTGAACCTAGAACCTTTGTCCTTGTGCACGGCGCCTGGCATGGCGGCTGGTGCTGGCGGCGCGTGGCCGACAGGCTGATCGGCGCTGGCCATCGCGTCTTCACGCCCACGCTCACCGGGCTTGGGGAGCGCCAGCACCTGATGAGCGGCGCCATCACCCTCGACACCCATGTTCAGGATGTCTGCAATCTCATCAGATTCGAGGAGTTGACCGACGTTTGTCTCGTCGGCCATTCCTATGCGGGCATGGTGATTTCGCGCGTGGCCGAAGAGATGGAGGCGCGGATCTCGTCTTTCGTGTTCCTCGACGCCTTCGTGCCGGAAGATGGCGAGACGCCGCTTGATCTGGTCACAGCCCATGTCCAGGCCGATATCCGCGCTGCGCTTGCGCGTGGCGACATCAGCCGCGCCGCGCCGCCCGCCTCTTACTTCAGATTGCAGGCGCCCGAGGATGTGGCGTGGATCGATTCGCTCATGACGCCCCAGCCCAACGGCGTCTGGCCTCACCCGATCCATCTGACCGGCGCGCGCGACCGCATCGCCAAACGCGCCTATGTGCGGGCGGGCCTTTACCCCAATCCGAATTTTGACGCCGCGATGGAGAAGCTGCGCGTGCGCGATGGCTGGCGTGTGATAAGTCTGCCGGGCGGGCACGACCTGATGGTCGACGCGCCGGAAGAGTTGGCCAAACTCTTCATCGAACTGGCTTGAGGGGGAATGCTGTCCATGATTCGTAAACTTGTCGTCGCCGTCGTCGCGCTGGCCGCAGCGTCGCTTCCGGCCGCCGCAGCTGATTTCTATGCTGGCAAGCAGATCACCCTGATCGCCGGCTCCTCTCCGGGGGGCGGCTATGATCTTATGGCCCGTCTCGTGTCGCGTCATTTGGGTCGGCATATTCCGGGCAATCCGACCATCGTCGTGCAGAATATGCCGGCCGCCAACAGTCTTGCGGCGACCAATCACATCGCCAATGTGGCGCCGCGCGACGGCACGGTCTTCGCGCTTGTGCAGCGTGGCATGTTGCTGGCCAAAATCATCAATCCCACAGGCGTGCAATTCGACATCGCCAAACTCAACTGGATCGGCAACCTCAACAGCGAGACCGGCCTGACGCTGGCCTGGTCGACGGCGCCTGTGCAGAGCGCCGACGAGTTGTTCACGAAGGAATTGATCGTGGGCGGCGAGACGGGCGTGGATCCGGAGATCACGCCGCGCCTCTATAATTCGCTGCTGGGCATGAAATTCAAGGTCATCAGCGGTTATCCGGGCACGACCGCCATCGGGCTCGCCATGGAGAGCGGCGAAGTTGAGGGCGTCGGCGACTGGTCCTGGTCGAGCCTCAAGCTTCAACGTCCCGAATGGCTGCGCGACAAAAAGGTGCGCATCCTCCTTCAGGGTGCGCTTGAGAAGGATCCGGAATTGCCGAACGTGCCCAACGCGCTCGATCTGGTGAAGGATGATGTTTCGCGCCGCGCGCTGGAGCTTTATTTCACGCAGAAAACAGTGGCGCGTCCCCTCGTGGCGCCGCCCAATGTGCCCGCTGACCGCATCGCGATCCTTCGCAATGCGCTGATGGAATTGGGACAGGATAAGGCGTTTCTTGAGGATGCGGAGCGTTCGCGGCTCGTGATCGGCCTGCTGCCCGGCGAGGCCGTGGAAAAGGTGATCTCCATGATCGCCACCGCGCCGCCGGACGCAGTTGCGCGTCTGGTGGGCGCCATGGGCGTGCAATAAACTCAAGCCAGCGCGCCGAACCTGTCGCGCCACGCATGTTGCGCGCCCGCATAGGGCAGGGCCGTCGCCTCATAGACGCCGCGCGCGATGGCTCGCGCGAGGCAATCGGCGCAGGTCATGCCGATTTCGGTGAGGTCGCGCAGGGTTGGCTCTTCGCTGTTTCGCGCCGTCGCGGCTGCGAAGACCACATCGCCGTCCTGCATCGCATGGGTGGGCCGCAGCGCGCGCCCCATGCCATCCTGCGCCATGACCGCGATGCGTTTGAGATGCTGCTTGTTGAGCGCCGCGTCGGTGACGACGATGGCGATGGTGGTGTTCTGCGGCTCGTCGCCCTTCACGCGCATGACGAGCTGATCGTGGAACAGGCGCGGCGGCACGCCAAGCCCGCCGAATTCGCTTCCATGCTCCACCAGCCCCGCCCAGAACTGCGGCCCATCGCCAATGACCGCCGAGCCCATGGCGTTCACCGCCACCAGCGCCCCCACGCGAAACCCGCGCGACGTCAACGCGCTGGTCGAGCCGAGCCCGCCTTTGTAATTGGCGGTCGTGGCGCCTGTCCCCGCGCCCATGCTGCCAAGTGCGAAATCAGGAGCGGCGGCGCTGGCGGCCTGATGGCCCAGCTCCCAATAGGGCGGCATGCGGCCCCAATCCTTGTCGCCGCCATTGAGCAGATCGAACAGGATGGCGCCGGGCGCGATCGGCACTTTCATGCCCCGCACGTCAAAACCGCGCCCCCGTTCGCGCAGCCATGATTGCACGCCGCCCATGGCGTCGAGGCCAAAGGCGGAGCCGCCCGACAGAACCAGCGCATCCACCGCGCTCACCGTCATGTCCGGCTCCAGCAGAGCCGTATCGCGCAACCCCGGCGCGCCGCCGTGAATGGCGATGCTGGCGGCGGCGGGCGCATCGAAGATCATGGCGGTGACGCCCGAGCCCAGCGCCAGATCCTGCGCATTGCCGACGCTGACGCCCGGGACATCGGTGACGAGATTGCGAAGCATGGTCATGTTGGGAGTTTACGGGGAATTGGGAGCGCGGCAACTAGTCCAGTCTGGCGAGGGCGTCCGGCGTATCCACATCAAACGTCACCGCCCGGCTCTCCACCGGCACTTCCACAATCTCCCCCTGCGCCGCCGCCAGCAGCGCGCGGGCGCCGACATCGCCTGATAGCGCAGCGACTGCGGGAAACAGCGCGCGCGACAGCAGCACCGGATTGCCCCGTTGGCCGTCGCGCACGGGGGCCACCGCCTTGGTCGAAGTCGTATCCGCGAAAGCCGCTATCAGTCGCCCGATGATCTCAGGCGACACCAGCGGCATGTCGCCCAGCAGCACCAGCGCGCCCGCGCAGTCTGTGGGGACGCAGGCGAGGCCGCGTTGCAGCGAGGACGCGAGGCCGGTGGCGTAGGCTTCATTATGGACGAAGGTCAGCGGCAGGCTGTCCAGCGCGGCGCGCACGGCCTCATCCGCATGGCCCGTCACCACGATCACCGGGCGCGCGTTGGAGCTCAGCGCCGCCTCGGCCACATGGCGCACCAATGGCTTGCCGCCCATCTGCGCCACCAGCTTGGTCGCGGGGCCAGCCTCTCCCGCCGCGGCGCGGAAGCGGCTGGCTTGCCCGGCGGCAAGAATGATGGCGGCGACGCTACTCATCGGGGACCGGCGCCTCGCCCGTGCGCGGCTGCCCGCGCGAGACGATCTCCATCAGCAACCCGCCCACGCCCATGCGGCGGATGTCCGCGCCCGTCACGGGCAGGCCCGCCAGTAGGCGGTGCAGCACCCAGTCGAAGCCGTTCTCCTTGGGCGAGCGCGCGCAACCGGGCGCGCCCAGCACGGGGATCTCGACGCCCTCGCGCGTCAAACCGCCCACCATCAGCAGATTGCCCGGATCGACCGGCATGCCGAAATGGGCGATGCGCCCGCCCGCAGCCTCAAGGGATGCCGGGATCACATCGCGCCGGTCGGTGATGGCGGAGGCGCCATAGACGATCAGCAGATCGCAGAGCGGCGCCATGGTCGCGATGGCCTGCGTGAGGGCGGGGGCCTCATGGGCCACGCGCTCCTCAGCCACCACGCGCGCGCCAGCGGGGGCGAGACGCCCTTCGAGCACGCGCAGGGTCTTGACGATGGTCGAGGGTTTCAGGCCGGGCAGCAGCGTCGAGATGACGCCGATGCGCAGAGGCCTGAAGGGCGCCACGGCGAGGCTGAGGCCCTGGGCGGCGTGCAGAGCGCGCTCCAGCGCGGCGCCGGGGACGGCGAAGGGGATGATTTTCACTGTGGCGACCATCTCGCCCTCCACTACGGTGCGGAAGGCGGGCAGGGTGGCCATGGTGATGGTTTCGTCCACAGCGTTGACGCGGTCTATGCCCGCGCCATCGAAGGTCAGCACGCCAGCGTTCGTCGCGAAGATGTTGGCGCGTCCGGTGAAAGGCGCCGCGACCTGCACATGCGCGCCCGCCACGCTCTGCGCCAGCCGCAGGGCCGCCGCATCCTCGCCCACGTCGCCATCCTCCAACTGCGCGACCACGATGTCGCGCAGGCCCGCCGCCTCCAGCAGCGGCAGATGCTCCGCCCGCACCACGTCGCCTTTTTTCAGCACGAGTCCGTCATGGCGCACCGCATGGGCGACGATGCCGCCAATGGACTGCGCAAGCGCGACAGGCCCAAACCTCACGCCTGCGGCTCCGCGCGCAGGGGCTTCTTGCGCAGCGCCGCGATGATCTCACCCAGCACCGCGACCGCGATTTCGGCGGGCGAGACCGAGCCGATGTCAAGGCCGATGGGGGCGTGGATGCGCGCGAGATCAGCCTCGTTGAAGCCCTCGGCCATCATGCGCTCAACCCGCTTGGCATGTGTCTTCCGCGAGCCCAGCGCGCCGATGTAGAAACATTCGGCCCGCAGCGCTGCGATGAGCGCAGGATCGTCGATCTTGGGGTCGTGGGTCAGCAGGCAGACGCCCGTGTAGCGGTCGATGCGCAAATCGGGCAGGGCGTCCTGCGGCCATTGCGCGATCACCTTCACATCAGGGAAGCGTTCGGGCGTGGCGAAAGCGGTGCGCGGATCAAGGATCGTGAGATCGAATCCGGCGAGCTTGGCCATGGGCGCCAGGGCCTGACTGATATGCACCGCGCCCACGCACAGAATGCGCACCGGGGGAACCTGCACGGTGAGGAAATAGGCGCGGCCATCGACCTCCACGCTGCGGCTCTTGCCCATGCGCAGGGCCGCGTCGAGCTGTTCGGCCAGAACGTCGCCAGCGATGTCCGCGCCCTTCACAAGGCGCTGTTCGCCCGATTGCGTGTCGGTGATGAGCACGGCGGCGCGGCGCGCGGCGCGTTCCTCGTTGAGGGTCTTGAGGAGTTCGAGGCGCATCAGTCCACCCGTTCGACAAAGACGCGAATGCGGCCGCCGCAGGATAGGCCCACGCGCCAGGCGGTTTCGTCCGCCACGCCAAATTCGATGGTGCGCGGCTTGCCGTCCGCGATCACCTCAGCGGCCTCGGCCACGACCGCGCCTTCGACGCAGCCGCCCGAAACCGAGCCCAGAAAATTGCCGTCTTCGTCGATGACCAGATGGCTGCCGACGGGGCGGGGCGCCGAGCCCCATGTGTCGATCACGGTGGCGATGGCCACGCCTTTGCCAGACCCTTTCCAGACCTCGGCCTGGCTGAGAATGTCGTCGTCGCTGGCGAGCATGGAGCCTCCCACGAATTGGTTTGAAATCGCGCCGCGAATATAGGCCCCCGCTGGCGTGGGCACAATGATGTCACCCGGTCCGGCGCAGCCAGAGCCGCGGGTCTGTGCCGGAGGCGCCCGCTTCGCCCGACAGCGCCTGCACGAGGTCGGCGATGGAGGCGAGGTTATGGACCGGGCGGAATTCGTCCACATGGGGCAGAATGGCGCGGACGCCCTGCGCGCGCGGCTCGAAACGATCATAGCGCAGCAGCGGGTTCAGCCAGATGAGGCGGCGGCAGCTCTTGTGCAGGCGCTCCATCTCGCGGCCCAGCTCCTTGGCGCCATCGCGCTCCAGCCCATCGGTGAAGAGCAGCACGCTGGCGCCCTGGCCCAGCACCCGGCGCGACCAGAGGCGGTTGAACTCGTGCATGGATGTGGCGATGCGCGTGCCGCCCGACCAGTCCTCCACATGGGCCGTGCAGGCGGCCAGCGCCTCGTCCGGATCCTTGTGGCGCAGCGCGCGCGTGACATTGGTGAGTCGCGTGCCGAACAGAAACACATGTACCCGCCCGCGCTCTTCCCCCAGCGCGTGCAGGAAATGCAGGAACACGCGGGTGTAGTCGCTCATGGAGCCGGAAATGTCGCAGATGGCGACGATGGGCGGACGGCGCATGGTGGGCGCGCGGAACGCCAGCTCGATGGAGGCGCCGCCCGCGCGCAGGCTGCGGCGGAAGCTGCGGCGCGGGTCGATGCGCAACCCCTTGGGGTCAGGCGTGAAGCGGCGGGTGCGCAGCTCGTCGCGGTCCATGCGCATTTTCGAAATGGCGGCCTTGGCGCGGGCGATCTCCTCCGCGCTCATCTGCGCGAAGTCCTTGCGTTGCAGCACTTCCTGTTCCGACATGGTGAGCCGGTAATCCAGCTCCACCTGCGGCTTCTCCTGCTTCTTGTCCTCGCGTTTGAACATGGCGTCGGAGACGCGCGAGGCGCCGGGCGGGGCCTTGGCCTTTTCGGGATTGGCGGGCTCGGCCACCGGCGAGAGCATGGCCAGCAGCTTGTCGAGAAACCCGCGCTTGCGCCAGAAAATGTCGAAGGCCTGATGGAAGATCAGATCATGCTCGTGCTTCTTCACCAAAATCGCGTGCAGCGTGGCGCGGAAATCCTCGCGGGAGCCGATGCCCGCCACTTCCACCGCGCGCACGGCGTCCAGCGTCGCGCCCGGACCAACCGGCAGCCCCGCCGCCCGCAAAGCGCGGGCGAAATAAAGGATGTTCTGCGCGAGGCGGCCCGTGCCTGCGGGAGGGGCGCCCGCCATGTCAGACCGCCCGCAGTTCGGCGCGCACTTCGTCAATCAGATCCTGCGCCTTCGTGCCCTGCATGCGCGCGATGTCGTCCTGATATTTGAGCAATACGCCCAGCGTATCGGAGACCTGCGCAGGGTCCAGCGCCACCGCGTCAAGTTCGGTCAGGGCGGTGGCCCAGTCCAGCGTTTCGGCGACGCCGGGCTGCTTGAACAGATCCTGCTTGCGCAGCTTCTGCACGAAGGCGACCAGCTCCTGCGTCAGGCGCTCGGGCGCATCGGGCGCCTTGGCGCGCAGGATGGCGCGCTCGCGCTCTTCATCGGGATAGTCGATCCAGTGATAGAGGCAACGGCGCTTCAGCGCATCGTGGATTTCGCGGGTGCGGTTGGAGGTGATGATCACGATGGGCGGATGCTGCGCGCGGATCGTGCCAAGCTCAGGAATGGTGATCTGATAATCCGACAGCACTTCCAGCAAGAAGGCCTCGAAGGCCTCGTCCGTGCGGTCGAGCTCGTCGATGAGCAGGATCGGCGGACCTTCGGTGGAGGGCTCCAGCGCGCGCAACAGGGCGCGTTTCACCAGATAGCGCTCGGAGAAAATGTCATGCTCCAGACGGCCCCGGTCGGTCTCGCCGGACGCCTCGGCGAGGCGGATCGCCATCATCTGCTGGGCGTAGTTCCACTCATAGACCGCCGAGGAAATGTCGAGACCCTCGTAGCATTGCAGGCGGATGAGCGGGCGCCCCAGGGCTGCGGAGAGAACCTTGGCGATCTCCGTCTTGCCAACCCCCGCCTCGCCTTCGAGGAACAGCGGGCGTTGCAGACGCAGCGAGAGAAACAGCACGGTCGCCAGCGTCCGGTCCGCCACATAATTGGCGGCGGCGAGGAGATCGAGCGTTTCGTCGATGGAGGTGGGGAGTTGGGTCACGCCTGTTCGCCTCTTGGTTCCGTTGGCGCAACAATGCCAGTTGATCGGGCGCGGAGCAATCGGCTGGCTTATCGGCCAATCTAAATGAAGCGGCAATTCGCTGCCGGCGTGCATGAACCCCGGGAGGGGCGACGTCTCGTCGCCCTTTTGGTGTTCCTCGGTGGGGTGACGTCCTCGTCACCCCATGTGTCGGAAGGAACCCGGACGACGGGACGTCGTCCCTCCCGGGTTTCGCCTTTGCCTGCAATATTGCGTTTCGGCTCTGGCCAGCTCAATTCAACAAAAAGCCCCGGACCCTTGCGGCTCCGGGGCTTGCCTATTCGATGCGCCTCAGCTCAGGCGGCGGCGGCGACCGCGCGCTTGGCCATGACCGTGATCAGGTGGGCGCGGTACTCGGCGTCCGCGTGGATGTCGGAGTTGAGGCCCGAGGCGGGGACGGCGAGGCCGTCGAGGGCGGCGGGGGTGAAGCTGGCTTCCAGCGCCGCCTCGAAGTCCGCCACGCGGAACACGCCGCGCGAGCCCGCGCCCGTCACCGCCACGCGCACATGGGCGCCGACCTTCGCCACGAACACGCCGACCAGCGCATAGCGCGAGGCGGGGTTGCGGAACTTCTGATAGTTCGCCTTGTCCGCTACGGGGAACGAGATGCTGGTGATGATCTCGCCCTCTTCCAGCGCCGTTTCGAACATGCCCTGGAAGAAGTCGTCCGCCTTGATGGCGCGCTTGTTGGTGGTGATCGTGGCGCCCAACGCCAGACAGGCGGAGGGATAATCCGCCGCCGGATCGTTGTTGGCGACGGAGCCGCCGATGGTGCCCTTGTTGCGCACGGCGGGGTCGCCGATCATGCCAGCCAGCGCCGCCAGCGCGGGAATGGCGGCCTTGACCTCGGGGGACGTCGCGACAGTCACATGGCGGGTGAGCGCCTTGATGGTCACGACGCCGTCCTTCACCGAAATGCCGCGCAAATCGTCGATGCGCGACAGGTCGATCAGATCGGAAGGGCCAGCGAGGCGCTGCTTCATGGTTGGCAATAGCGTCTGCCCACCGGCCAGCAGCTTGCCATCCGCGTGATCGCCCGCAAGCGACACGGCCTCGGAGACGGAGCCGGGGCGGTGATAAGCGAATTCATACATGGTCGTCTCCATCAGGTTCGTCGGCGAACCAACGAGAAGGAATCCGGCTTGCGCCGGGAAAATTACTGCGCCGCGATCTTCTGGACGGCCCTTTGCGCGGCCCGCCACAGAACTTGCGGCGTCGCGGGCATGGGCACGTCCTCATGGCCGACCGCGTCGGTCAGGGCGTTGATGACGGCGGGCGGCGAGGCGATGGCGCCGGCCTCCCCGCAGCCCTTGATGCCCAGCGGGTTGGAGGGGCAGGGCGTGTTCGTCACCGCGATGTCATAGGAGAGCAGATCGCCGGCGCGCGGCATCTGGTAATCCATATAGCTCGCCGTGAGAAGCTGGCCGTCCTTATTGTAGACTGCGCCTTCGAATAGCGCCTGTCCGACGCCTTGCGCAATGCCGCCATGCACCTGACCTTCGACAATCATCGGATTGATGAGATTGCCGAAATCATCCACGGCCGTCCATTTGTCGATGGTCACGATCCCGGTCTGGGGGTCGATCTCCAGCTCGCAAATATGCACGCCTGCGGGGAAAGTGAAGTTGGTTGGGTCGTAGAAGGCCCCTTCCTTCAGGCCGGGCTCCAGTTCCTGCCCGGAGAATTTATGCGCGACATAGGCTTGCAGGGCGAGCGACGCGAAGTCGATCGCCTTGTCGGTGCCCTTCACGGAGAACTTGCCGTCCTTGAATTCGATGTCCTCCGGGGAGGCCTCCAACACATGGCCCGCCACTTTTTTCGCCTTGGCCTCGATCTTGTCGAGCGCCTTCACGATGGCGGACATGCCGACCGCGCCCGAGCGCGAGCCATAGGTGCCCATGCCCATCTGCACCTTGTCGGTGTCGCCGTGGATGATCGCCACATTGTCGATGGAGATGCCGAGCCGGTCGGAGACCAGCTGCGCAAACGTCGTCTCGTGGCCCTGCCCATGGGAATGGGAGCCCGTGAGAACCTCCACCGTGCCGACCGGGTTCACGCGGATTTCCGCGCTTTCCCACAGGCCGACGCCAGCGCCCAGCGAGCCCACCGCCGCCGATGGGGCGATGCCGCAAGCCTCGATATAGGCGGAGATGCCGATGCCGCGCAGCAGGCCCTTGCGCGCCGATTCCGCCTTGCGCTTGCCGATATTCGCGTAGTCGGCCAGCTCCAGCGCCTTGTCCAGCGCCTGCGGATAGTCGCCGCCGTCGTAGCACATGATGACGGGGGTCTGATGGGGGAAGGTGGTCACGAAGTTCTGGCGGCGGAACTCAGCCGGATCGCGGCCGATTTCGCGCGCGGCCACTTCCATCAGCCGCTCGATGACGAAGGTCGCCTCGGGGCGTCCCGCGCCGCGATAGGCGTCCACGGGGGCGGTGTTGGTGTAGACGCCGTCCACCTCCGCGTAGATCGCGGGAATGTTGTACTGGCCAGACAGCAGCGGCGCATAAAGATAGGTCGGCACCGCCGAGGAGAAGGTGGAGAGATAGGCGCCGAGATTGGCGGTCGTCTTCACCCGCAGGCCAAGAATCTTGCCCGCCGCGTCCAGCGCCAGCTGCGCATGGGTGACATGGTCGCGGCCATGCGCGTCGGCGAGGAAGGCCTCCGTGCGGTCGGAGGTCCATTTGACGGGACGGCGCACCTTCTTGGCGGCCCAGACGCAGATCGTCTCTTCCGCATAAATGAAGATCTTCGAGCCGAAGCCGCCGCCCACATCGGGGGCGATGACGCGCAATTTATGCTCGGGCGCGATGCCGATGAAGGCGGAGAGCACCAGGCGCGCCACATGGGGATTCTGGCTGGTGGTGTAGAGCGTGAAGCATTCGGAGCCCTCGTCATAGTCGCCCACCGCCGCGCGCGGCTCCATGGGGTTGGGGACGAGGCGGTTGTTGACGATTTCCAGCGTGGTGACATGAGCGGCCTTGGCGAAGGCGGCGTCGGTCGGTTCCTTTTCGCCCAGCTTCCAGTCATAGACCATATTGTCTGGCGCAACGTCATGCACGACCGGCGCGCCGGGCCTGGCGGCGGAGGCCGTATCGGCGTTGGCGGGCAGCACGGTGTAGTCGACCACGACCTTCTCCGCCGCGTCGCGCGCGATGGTGTAGGTCTCGGCGATCACGACCGCCACATGGTCGCCCACATAGCGCACCTTGCCTTGCGCGAGCGCGGGATGGGCGCCCGCCTTCATGGGCGAGCCGTCCTTGGAATGGATCATCCAGCCGCAGATCAGGCCGCCCACCTTGTCGGCGGCGATGTCGTCGCCGGTGAGCACGGCGAGCACGCCCTTCATCTTCAGGGCCGCCGATGCGTCGATTCCGTTGATCGCCGCATGGGCGTGGGGCGAGCGGACGAAAAAGGCGTAGGTCTGGCCGGGACGATTGATGTCGTCGGTGTAGCGGCCCTTACCGGTAATAAAACGAAAATCTTCCTTACGGCGGACGGATGCGCCAATGCCTGTCGCGGTCATCGTTTCGTCTCCCCAAAAAATACATGAAGGACGTCGCGCCGGAAAACCCGGCGCGCCCGGTTGTTCGGCTTATTCGGCGGCGGCTCCCATGGCCTGCGCGCCGGCCGCGATGGCCTTGACGATGTTGTGATAGCCGGTGCAGCGGCAAAGATTGCCTTCCAGCTCTTCGCGGATCGTGTGCTCGTCGAGATTCGCGCCCTTGCGGCGCACCAGCTCCACGGCGGTCATGATCATGCCGGGGGTGCAGAAGCCGCACTGGAGGCCGTGATTCTCGCGGAAGGCGGCCTGCATGGGATGCAGCACGTCGCCCGTGGCGAGGCCCTCGATGGTGACGATCTGCGCGCCGTCGCAGGTCAGGGCCAGGGTGGTGCAGGACTTCAGGGCGTCGCCATTCACATGCACCACGCAGCAGCCGCACTGGCTGGTGTCGCAGCCCACATGGGTGCCCGTGAGGCGAAGCTGTTCGCGCAGAAACTGGACCAGCAGGGTGCGCGGATCAATATCGGCGCTGACGATCTGGCCGTTTACCGTCATGGACACGGCGGTCATGGGCATTCCTCCAAAGGCATAAACTGAAGCAAATCTGATATGCCGAACGGGCGGCGTCAAGCAAACACTTGCTTGGTCCAGAGGGTAAATAGGCGTGGAGGGCGCGTCCTCTTGTCTCCCCCGATCATTCGTGAAAAACTTGAGCTTGTCCAATATCGGGGGCGCAGCCATGGATATGAGCAAAGAAGTCCGCATCGCCAATGACTTGACCAGCCGCTGGGCGCAGGCCTTCGGCGCGCGCGACCTTGATGGACTGGCCGCGCTCTATGCGCCGGAGGTCCTGTTCTTCGGATCGACGCCGCAGCTTTTCCGGGGTCACGAGGGCGTGCGCGCCTATTTCGCCGGACTTCCAGCCGCCGTTGCGCTGGAAACCTTCGAGGAGCTGGAGCTGGTTCACGTGGCGCCGGGCGTCTTCGCCGCGGCTGGCTTCTTCCGGTTTCGATTGGGCGCCGAGGCTTTGCGCTTCCGGCTGACCTGGGTGGTGGTTTCGCGCGACGGAGGCTGGGTCATCGCCCAACACCACGCCGCGCGCTGCGATGCTTAAACCGCCGGGGTGCTACAGACCTGCGCGAAGGTGGCGAAGAACTGATCGGCGTTCTTCTTGGCCACGCCGTCGATGAGGCGCGCGCCGAGCTGGGCGATCTTGCCGCCCACATTGGCCTCCACGTCATAGGTGAGCAGCGTGCCGCCGCCTTCGATGTCGGTCAGGTGGACATTGGCGCCGCCCTTTGCGAAGCCCGCGATGCCGCCTTCGCCCGAGCCGGAGATCCGGTAGCCGTTCGGCGGGTCGAGATCGGTCAGCTCCACATTGCCCTTGAAGGTGGCGGAAACCGGTCCGACCTTGACCTTCACGACGGCGGACATGCCGTTCTCTGTCTTGTCGAGGGTCTGACAGCCTGGAATGCAGGCCTTCAAGACCTCGATGTCATTGAGCTTTTCCCAGACAGTCTGCCGGTCGGCGGGGAGAGCGACCTCCCCCTTCATCGTCATCGCCATGCGCGTTGTCCTCGTTGGTGGCCTCAGAGCCGTTATCCGGCGCCGCCCTGAAGGCGCCTTGCAGTCTAGATGCAACGCCATGCGATCTGGCGCAAGTGTCACCGACGGGCAGGGTCTATGTCACCCTGCTTTTTGTTGCCCCCATTCGCCCTTCCCGCCAACTGTTGCTATCCTGAGATTCGGTCTGGCGAGATCAGTCGATTCAGGAGCGCCTGCGCTTAGATGGAAAACTTTCTTCAGCAACTCGTCAACGGCCTGACGCTGGGGTCGATCTATGGATTGATCGCCATTGGCTACACCATGGTCTTCGGCATCATCGGCATGGTCAATTTCGCCCATGGCGACGTGTTCATGCTGTCGGCCTTCATCGCGCTGATCATTTTTCTGGCGCTGACCCAGTTGCTTGGCCTCGCCTCCATGCCTGTGGCCTTCCTGATCGTGCTGGTGGCGGCCATGGCGTTCACGGCGCTGTGGAATTGGGCCATCGAGCGGGTGGCCTACAGGCCGTTGCGCGGCTCGTTCCGGCTGGCGCCGCTGATTTCGGCCATCGGCATGTCGATCTTCCTGTCGAATTTCGTGCAGGTCGTGCAGGGGCCGCGCAACAAGCCCGTGCCGCCCATGTTCACCGACCTCATCCACCTGACCGACGGACCGCTCGGCGTCACGATGTCCTACAAGCAGATTCTGATCATGGCGGTGACCGCCGCGCTGCTGTTGGGCTTCTGGTTCGTGGTGCAGAAGACGGCGCTGGGGCGCGCGCAGCGAGCCTGCGAGCAGGACCGCAAGATGGCCTCGCTGCTGGGCGTCGACGTCGACCGCACGATCTCGCTCACCTTCGTCATCGGCGCGGCTTTGGCGGCGGTGGCGGGCACGCTCTACATGCTTTATTACGGCGTGGTGAATTTCACGGATGGCTTCACGCCGGGGGTCAAGGCCTTCACGGCGGCGGTGCTGGGCGGCATCGGCTCGTTGCCGGGGGCGGTGATCGGGGGGCTCCTGATTGGTCTGATCGAGACCTTCTGGTCGGCCTATTTCTCCTCCGACTACAAAGACGTGGCGGCGTTCTCCGTGCTCGCCGTCACGCTGATCTTCATGCCGTCGGGCCTGCTGGGCAGACCCGAAGTGGAGAAGGTCTGACCATGGCGGCGCCGTTGGACCAGAAACGCCCGGACCTCAGCCGCGCCCTTGTCGATGCGGGCTTCGCCGCGCTGGTGACATTCGGCCTGTCGTTCCCGATTCTCGCGCTGCGCACCGAGCAGGACATGCAGAACCGGCTCATTGTCGAGCCGCGCTGGTCGTGGTCGGTCATCGCGGTCATGGTTGTGTTTTGCGCGCGTTTGCTGGCGGGCCTGCTCAGCGATTGGCGCGCGCGGGCGCTGGCCATTCCCGGCGCGCTGATCGCCGTCTTTGGCGCGCATATGGGCGTGACGCAGGCGCTGACGCATGGCGCCGGGATAACGGCGCTCGGCCTCGCCTTGCTGATCGGCGCCTTTGCGCTCGATGCGCGTCTTCGCGATGCGCCCGCGCCGGTTGCGGCGCCGCGCGCCGAGCGGGCGGACCGCAGTCGCCTGATCTCCATGGCGGGACTTGCTGCGCTGTTTCTTTTTCCTTTCGTCATGCTGGCCTGGCTGGGGCCGCAGGGCTCGCTGAAGTGGATCAACAACTACGGCGTGCAAATCCTCATCTATGTCATGCTGGGCTGGGGCCTCAACATCGTGGTGGGCCTCGCGGGGCTGCTGGATCTTGGCTATGTCGCCTTCTATGCGGTGGGCGCTTATACTTACGCGCTCCTGTCCACCACCTTTGGCCTGTCGTTCTGGATCTGCCTGCCGCTCGCGGGCGTGCTCGCGGCCTTCTGGGGCGTGATCCTCGGGTTTCCGGTGCTGCGCCTGCGCGGCGATTATCTCGCCATCGTGACTTTGGCCTTCGGTGAAATCATCCGCGTGGTGCTGATCAACTGGACGGATTTCTCCAACGGCTATGCAGGCATTTCCTCGATCCCGCGCGTCACGTTCTTCGGCGTGCCCTTCACGGCTGCGGATGATGGATTCGCGGCGATGCTGGGGCTTGAGTTCACGCCCATCCATCGCACCATTTTCCTCTACTTCCTCATTCTATGCCTCGCGCTGCTGACCAATGTCGTCACCTTGCGCCTGCGCGCGCTGCCCATCGGCCGCGCCTGGGAGGCGCTGCGCGAGGACGAAATCGCCTGTCGCTCGCTGGGGGTCAACACGGTGAACACCAAGCTCACCGCCTTCGCGCTGGGCGCCATGTTCGGCGGTTTCGCGGGCGCCTTCTTCGCCGTGCGGCAAAATTTCGTGAGCCCGGAGAGTTTCACCTTCATCGAAAGCGCGACCATTCTGGCCATCGTGGTGCTGGGCGGCATGGGCTCGCAGATCGGCGTGGCGCTGGCGGCTGTGGCCATGATCGGCGGCACGGAAATTCTGCGCGAGCTCGATTTCCTCAAACAGATATTCGGCGAGAGTTTCGACCCCGCGCAATATCGCATGTTGATCTTCGGCCTCGCCATGGTCGTGATGATGATCTGGAAACCACGCGGCCTCATCTCGTCCCGAACGCCGTCGATCTTTTTGAAGAAACGAACCGCCGTCGCGGGCTCTCTTGTGCGCGAGGGGCGAGGATGAGCCGCTGGTTGACCGATCCGCTCCTCACGGTCGAGGGCCTCACCATGCGATTTGGCGGCTTGACCGCCGTGAGCGATTTTCATTTCAGCGTGGGGCGCGGCGATATCACCGCGCTCATCGGGCCCAATGGCGCAGGCAAGACGACGGTCTTCAACTGCATCACCGGCTTCTACAAGCCGACGCAAGGGCGGCTCGCTCTGGCGCGCACGGGGGTCGCCAACCCTGTCGAGGTGGAGGCGCTGACACGCTCGGGGCGGCGCTTCGCCACCATGCAAAGCGGCGACCTCTTCCTGCTGGAGCGCATGGCCGATCATGAGATCGCCCAGCGCGCGCATGTCGCCCGCACCTTCCAGAACATTCGCCTTTTTGCGGGCATGACCGTGCTCGAAAACCTCATCGTGGCGCAGCACAATGCGCTGATGCGCGCGTCCGGCCTCACCTTGTTCGGCCTGTTCAATACGCCCGGCTACCGTCGCGCCGAACGCGCGGCGATGGCGCGCGCGGTAGGCTGGCTGGAGCGCATCAACCTTGTGGAGCGCGCCGACGATCCCGCAGGCGCCTTGCCCTATGGCGATCAGCGCCGCCTCGAAATCGCCAGGGCGATGTGCATCGATCCGGCGCTGCTGTGCCTTGACGAGCCCGCCGCAGGCCTGAACCCGCGCGAGTCCGCCGAACTGACCACGCTGCTGCGCTCGATCCGCGATGACGACGGCGTTTCCGTGCTGCTGATCGAACACGACATGTCCGTGGTGATGCAGGTTTCCGATCACGTCGTGGTGCTGGACTATGGCCGCAAGATCGCCGACGGCGCGCCGCAGGCGGTGCGGGAGGATCCCAAGGTCATCGCCGCTTACCTTGGCGTCGATGATGAAGCCGAGGTGATCGCGGCGGAAAGCGAAATCGCTGCGATCGCGGGAGACAGCCCATGAGCGCGCCGTTGCTGAACATTCAGGGCGTCGAAACTTATTATGGCGACATCATCGCGCTGAAGGGCGTGGATATCGAGGTGAACGCGGGCGAGATCGTCACGTTGATCGGCGCCAATGGCGCGGGCAAATCGACCCTGATGATGACCATCTTCGGCAACCCGCGCGCGCGCAGCGGCAAGATCCTTTTCGATGGTCACGACATCACGCAGCTGGCGCCGCATGAGATCGCTCGACTGGGACTGGCGCAATCGCCCGAGGGGCGGCGCATTTTCGCGCGCATGAGCGTCTATGAGAATTTGCAGATGGGCGCCGCCATCAATGGCGCCGTGCATTTCAACGCGGATCTGGAGCGCGTCTTCACCATATTCCCGCGCCTGAAGGAGCGCGCTGCGCAGCGTGGCGGCACCCTGTCCGGCGGCGAGCAACAAATGCTCGCCATCGCCCGCGCGCTGATGAGCCGCCCGCGCCTGCTGCTGCTGGATGAGCCCTCGCTGGGCCTCGCGCCGCTGGTGGTGAAGCTGATCTTCGACACGATCCGCGACCTCAACAAACGCGAAGGCCTGACCGTCTTCCTCGTGGAGCAGAACGCCTTCCATGCCTTGAAACTGGCCGACCGCGGCTATGTGCTGGTCAATGGCCGCGTCACGATGTCGGGCTCCGGGCGCGCGCTGCTGGCGCGTCCCGAAGTGCGCGCCGCTTATCTTGAAGGGGGGCACTGATGGGCCTCGATCTGGCGCATTCCTTTGACGTCGATATTGCGGTCTGGCTGGCGCTTACGCTGATCCCTGGCGGAGCGGGGGCCATGGCGACAGGCCGCGCGCTCGCCCGCACCTGGCAGCCCCTCGCGCGGCTTTTCCCCTATGCGCTGTTGCTGGCTGCGGCCACCGGCTTCCTGTGCTGGGCGCTGTTCGGCGTGCCGGTGATTCCGGCCTCGCGCCTCATGGCGCGCGCCGCTGCGGGCGATTGGGGCGAGGTTTTTCTCGCCCTTGGCGGGCTGGCGATGACTTTCGCGCCCCTGTGGGCGCTGGGCGCGGCGAGTTTCGCGCTGACAAGGGCGCGGCAGATGCGGCGGCAATATCCGTTTTTGGCGCTATCGACCAAGGCTCAAGAAAAATTGTGAAGGTTAAGCCAAAGTCCACTTCACGCGGCGTTCGAAACCGATCATGTTTCCTTGTAGCGAACGAACGGTTCGCCCTTTGATGGAGAATTCAATGAGCAAGCTCCGGTTGTCAGGCCTTGTGCTCGCCGCCAGCCTCGGGCTGTCGTGCGCCGCCCATGCGCAAGTGAAGCTCGGCATGGCGGGCCCCGTCACAGGCCCAAACGCGGCCACCGGCGCGCAGATGAAGAACGGCGTCGATCAGGCCATCGAAGACATCAACGCATCGGGCGGCATCCTGGGCCAGAAGCTGTCGATCAACGTCGGCGACGACGTCTCCGACCCTAAACAGGGTGTCTCCATCGCCAACAAATTCGTGGGCGACGGCGTCAAATTCGTGGTTGGCAATTATAATTCCAGCGTCTCGATCCCCTCGTCCGAGGTTTACAACGAGAACGGCGTTCTTCAGATCACCCCCGCCTCGACGAACGTCAATTTCACCGAACGCAAGCTCTGGAACGTCTTCCGCACCTGTGGGCGCGACGATCAGCAGGGCGAAGTCGCGGCGAATTTCATCGTGTCGAAAATGGCGGGCAAGAAGATCGCCATCGTCCACGACAAGTCGACCTACGGGAAAGGCCTCGCCGATGAGACGAGAAAGGGCATGAACGCCAAGGGCGTGACCGAAGTGCTCTATGAAGGCGTCAACGCCGGCGAGAAAGATTATTCGGCGATTGTCTCGAAGATCAAGCAGTCCGGCGCCGATCTCGTCTTCTTTGGCGGCTATTACACCGAGGGCGGGCTCATCGTGCGGCAAATGCGCGATCAGGGCGTGCAAGCGCTCCTGATGGGCGGCGATGGCCTGGCTGACGCGGAATTCGCCGCTGTGGGCGGCCCGGGCGTGGAAGGCTCCTATGTCACTTTCGGCCCCGACCCGACCCGCCGCCCCGAGGCGGCCGCTGTCGTGAAGGCCTTCGAGGCGAAGAAGATCAATCCCGCAACCTATACGCTCTACAGCTACGCGGCCGTTCAGGTGATCAAGCAAGCGGCCGAAAAGGCCAAGTCCCTCGACCCGAAGAAAGTCGCCGACGCGATCCATTCCGGCATGAGTTTCGACACGGTGATCGGCGCATTCTCCTACAACGCCAAGGGCGACCGGCAGGATGCCGATTATGTGGTCTATGTCTGGAAGAAGGCCGCTGACGGCAAGCTGGTCTACGAGCAGTTGTGAGTTGAGGCAGTCGGCATTAGGCAGTCGGGGTTGCGGACATCGCGTTCGCAACCCCTTTTTCATGGAGCCTTCAGCCCCACAGTTCCTTCGTCGCGATCCGTGCGCCTTCGGCCAGCGCGTCGAACTTCGCCCAGACGATCTCCGGCTCGACTTCGGGACGCTCGCCGGGGCGCAGGGTGGAGGCGAAGCCGCAGTCGGAGCTGGCGATGACGCTTTCGCGGCCCACGATCTTCGCGATCTTCAGGATGCGCTCGGCGACCAGTTCGGGATGTTCGATGATGACCGAGGCATGGGTGATGCAGCCGGGCATCAGCACGCGCCCCTCGGGCAGCTTCACCTGTTCCCACACGCGCCATTCGTGTTCGTGGCGGGGGTTGGCCATTTCGAAGGAATAATACTTCGCCTTGATCTGCACGATCAGGTCGGCGAGGTGCTTCATCTCCATGTCGCTGGTGCGCGGACCCATGTTGATGCCGTAGCAGGTGTGGTGGCGCACACGATCTTCGGGGATGTTGCGCAGGGCGTGGTTGAGCGCCTCGATGCGTTTGCGCGCCCATGCGCGGGCGTCCGCAATGCTCTCCTCGGGCGCCAGCATATAGTGCATGGCGAGGCGCGGGTCGTCGATCTGCACGCAGAAGCCGGCTTCCACGATGGCCTCATATTCAAGGCGCAGCGCTTCGGCGACGGCCTCGATATGCTCGTCTTCGGTCTTGTAGAACTGATTCTCCATCAGGCCCGCGCAGCTTGAGGGCGAAACGGAGGGCATGAAGACGTCGATGGGGTCGACGCCCACCAGCGCGGCCTTCAGATTTTCCAGATCCGCCTTCAGAGGCTCCAGATTCGCGTAGGTGATGGGCGCCGTGCAGGCCCAATGGGCCTGGGCAGAACCCGAATGGACGCCATCGCGGTAAAAGGTGGGGAAGTTGATGTTCTCGCGCGTGCGGCGCTCGCCCAGCTTCGCCTTGATGGGCGTGAGGCCGCCGAGGCGCTCGGTGGCGTAGAGCTGGAAGCTGGTCTTGGACTGCTCGCCATCGCTCACGATGTCGATATGGGCTTCCATCTGCTTGCGCACGGTGGCGGCGACGGCGGCTTTGGTTTGCGCCTGCATCTCGGCAGGGTCATAGGGCTGCTTGGTCATGCGCGCGAAAAGCAGCGCGGAAAGCGCGTCCGGGCGAGGCAGGCTGCCGGTATGGGTGGTGAGGATGCGCTTTGCGCCTTCGTTGAGCCGCGACATGTTTTCTCCCTGACTTCGCGTTTCGTTGCGCCAACTCTAGCGTGGTCGCGCGGCGCGGGAAACCACAAATCTTGGGCGGCGAGGGTGGGCAGGCGCCCAGCGCTATCCCAGCCGCGACAGGGCCGGGAAGGTTTCCAGCAGCCAGAAGGAGACGGACTGCATGCCGCCGGTGAGGAACGCGACGCCGGTCACCACCAGAAGCGCGCCCACGACTTTCTCCACCTTGCCGAAATGCCGGGAAAACCGCTTGATGAAGCGGAAGAAGGGCTCGATGGCCAGCGCCGCGCCCAGAAACGGCAAGCCGAGCCCCGCCGAATAGGCGGCCAGCAACCCCGCGCCTTTCAGCACGGTGTCCTCGGAGCCGGCCACCGCGAGAATGGCGGCGAGGATCGGGCCGATGCACGGCGTCCAGCCGAAGGCGAAGGCGAGGCCCATCACATAGGCGCCCCAGACGCCCACGGGCTTCTCAACCTGCACCCGCGCCTCGCGGTAGAGCAGGGCGACGCGCCAGACGCCCAGAAAATGCAGGCCCATGGCGATGATCGCCAGCCCCGCCGCATAGGAGAGCACATCTATATATTCGCGGATGACCTGCCCGAAGACCGAGGCCGTGGCCCCCAGCGCCACAAAGACGGTGGAGAAGCCCAGCACAAAGAGCAGCCCCGCCAGCGCCACATCCCGCCGCGCCCGCCGCTCGCCCACACCCGAAAGTTCCTCAATCGTCGTTCCGGCGATGAAGGTGAGATAGGGCGGCACAAGCGGCAGGACGCAGGGGCTCAGAAAGGAGAGCAGTCCAGCGGCCGCCGCCGCGCTCAGGGTGATGTCAGAAGCCATAGACCCTTGTAGCGCTTTGTGGGCGCGGGGACAAAGGGGCGGGTGAATGCTCAAGGCGTTGAGGCGGATCAGTGACAAAAATTGCTCTGGCTTGGCCTTGAAAATTTATTAACATTCATTTCGCGCCGCCCCTCCAATCGTGGTGGACAGCCCCGCCGAATCGCGGATTAGCTATCATCTGATATATAGAGGTCGAGGTTTGCCGATGATGAAAATCAAAGTGAAGGAAGTTGGGGACGGTATGCATCCCAGCGAAGTGGTCGTCGGCGTCACGACGAGCTCCGGGCTCGAATGTTTGTCTGTAAGTCGGATGGCGATCGAGGATGGTTCTCTGAGCATCGGTTATCCGATCACTGCGGATGATGAAAACTACCTTGTGGAATTGCCACGGGAGACGCTGACGGGGACCTGGCGGGTTTGGGTGAACAAAGATCAGGTCATTCCGAGTTTTTGATTGGAGAAAACTCATGCTTTTAACGGATCGGGAAATTCAAATAGCTCTTCAGCAGGGTCTTTTTTCGATCAAGCCGTCGCTGCATGAGAACGCCTACAGCTCCACCGCCGTCGATCTTCGGCTACATCCCACGATCAGCGAATTCATCAAACCACCCGCAGGCACCGAGGTTACGATTGACCCTACCCACAAGGATTTCAATCACGAGGAGGCCATCAAGAGCCACACAAGACAATTGACCATTGAAGATGTTGGATATGTTTTCCAGCCTGGGTCATTTCTTCTGGCGTGGACCGTCGAATATGTCGCCTTGAACATCAACGCGAGAATCGCTGCAAGGGTGGAGGGAAAGAGTTCGCTCGCCCGGTTGGGAATTGGCGTTCATGTCACTGCGCCGATCATTCATGCAGGTTTCGCCGGCCAGATTCGCCTCGAAATGACCAATCATGGGACGTTGCCCGTCAGGCTGAAACCCAACATGCGCATCTGTCAATTATGTATCGAACAGACGTTGGGGACGCCTGAAAGCGGCTACAGGGGTCGCTTCGCCGAGCAGACTGTAGCCCGACGGGGTTGAACGAGGGGAAGCTTGCGCCCCTCGCCTCAATCGCTCAAAACCGCACGCTCACGCCCACACGGCCCGCGTTTTCGGATGGCGCATTGGGCCGTGCGATGGTTTCTCCACCGACGAAGAGCGAGAGCGCGCCCTTCGTTAGTTCAAGGCCAAGACCTGCGGTTTTGGCGGTGGTGTGGGCCTTGCCGGGCTGTGCGAACTGGATTTGTTGACCGAGCAGATTGGCGTTGATGACGTCGGCGCCCTTGCGTTGGGTGTCGAGCACGCCGCCGGTCACGTCGATCCGCAGCTCATAACCTTGCAGGATCGTCGAACTGTGGCTGGCCTTCAGCGACAGGCGCTCCTCCAGGGACTGCGCGGTGCGGTTGCCGACGTTCATGGCGTCCGTGGATCCGGTTTCCGAATAGCCGCCAAAGGCGCCATAGACATAACGAAGCTGCGCGGTGGTGCGTTTCAGGCTAGCCGACGAAGCCACAGGCTCCGGGCCATTCTTGATCAGAATACGAAAAGCTTTATGCTCACCCATTCAAGACCATGCAGTACGCCAAAACGATCAGAAGAAAGTGACGTGCAGACCACTTTTTGCATTACTAAGTTTACGCTGGGTAATATATCGAACGAATTATGCGTGTATTATCGCGTATAAAAATATTTTTGTTATACTTTTCATTCCGAGAAACACTTGGATATATTTGTTCCTATCCGCCTTGACCTTGCGTCCCGCGCGGCGCGCCCGCAGATGCGCCCTCGGCCAATCCCCTGCTGCCCACACGCCCCGCTCGACACGTCGGCGCGTCCGTTGTACGGCTCCGCCCTGTCAAAGGCCCACTTTGACAGCCCCCACAAGAGCCGCACCGCCGATGTCCGATCTTCTGCTTGAACTCTTCTCCGAGGAAATTCCCGCCCGCATGCAGGCCCAGGCCGCAGCGGATCTCAAGAAGCTCGTCACCGAAGCCTTGGTGGAGCGCGGCTTGCTCTATGAGGGCGCCGCCAGTTTCGCCACGCCAAGGCGCCTGGCTTTGCATGTCGCAGGCCTGCCCGCCCGCCAGCCCGACACCCGCGAGGAGAAGCGCGGCCCGCGCGTGGGCGCGCCCGAGGCGGCCGTGCAGGGCTTTCTCAAGAGCGCCGGGCTCGCCTCCCTCGATCAGGCGAAGATCGAGGCCGATCCCAAGGGCAAGGGCGAGTTCTATGTGGCGGTGATCGAGCGTGCGGGCCTGCCGACCATTGACGTTCTGGCGCAGATCCTGCCCGCGCTGATCCGCGCCTTCCCCTGGCCCAAGAGCATGCGTTGGGGCCGCGCCTCGCAGCGCAGCGATTCGCTCCGCTGGGTGCGCCCGCTTCATTCCATCGTCGCCACCTTTGGCCCCGAGACCGAGGAGCCCCGCGTGGTTCCCTTCGAGGTGGACGGGATCGTGGCGGGCGATGTGACCTTTGGCCATCGCTTCATGGCGCCGGAGGAAATCCGCGTGCGCCGCTTCGATGATTACGTCCCCGCGCTGGAAAAGGCGAAGGTCGTGCTCGACCCCGCCCGCCGCCGCGACATCATCCTGCACGACGCGAAGGATCTGGCCTTCGCGCAGGGGCTGGAGCTGGTCGAGGACGAGGCGCTGCTCGCGGAAGTCGCCGGGCTGGTGGAATGGCCCGTGGTGCTGATGGGCGCGTTCGACGAAGCCTTCCTCGACATTCCCGCCGAGGTGATCCGCGCCACCATCCGCGCCAATCAGAAATGCTTCGTGCTGCGCAAGCCCGGCGCCGACACGCTCGCCAACCGCTTCCTGCTGGTGTCGAACATCATGGCCAGCGATGGCGGTCAGGCGATTGCGGCGGGCAATGGGCGCGTGGTGCGCGCGCGTCTCTCGGACGCGCTCTATTTCTGGCGGACCGACCGCAAGCCGCTGCCGGATGCGGCGCTTTATGTCGAAGCCGCCAAGCCGCTGGCGCTGGATCTGACCAAGACGCTGGATCAGCGCATGGGCAAGCTCGCTCATCTCGATGTGGTCTTCCACGAGAAGCTGGGCACGCAGGGCGCCCGCGTGGCGCGCATCCGCACGCTGGCCGCCGACCTCGCTCCGATGGTCGGCGCCGACGCCGCTCTGGCCCAGCGCGCCGCGTCGCTGGCCAAGGCCGATCTGATGACCGAGGTGGTCGGCGAGTTCCCCGAGACGCAGGGCCTCATGGGCCGCCGCTACGCCCAGTTGCAGGGCGAGGACGCCGCCGTCTGCACCGCCATCGAGGACCACTACAAGCCGCAAGGCCCCTCCGACCGCGTGCCGCATGATCCTGTGTCCGTCGCCGTGGCGCTGGCCGACAAGATCGACACGCTGGCGGGCTTCTGGGCCATCGACGAAAAGCCCACGGGCTCGAAGGATCCCTACGCCCTGCGCCGCGCCGCGCTGGGGGTGATCCGGCTGGTGCTGGAGAATGGGTTGCGGGTGAAGCTGCTCGACCTGTTCGCGGCTGGATTGCGCGCGCAGAAGACTGCCGTGGCGCAGCCGGGCGTCGTGGCCGCCGACCTCTTCGCTTTCTTCATCGACCGTCTGAAGGTCTATCTGCGCGACAAGGGCGCGCGGCATGATCTGATTGATGCGGCCATTGGCGCGGGCGAGGCGGATGATCTTCTGATGATCGTGCGGCGCGTGGAGGCCTTGAGCTCCTTCCTTGAGAGCGAGGAGGGCAAGACCCTGCTGGCGGGCTACAAGCGCGCCGTGAACATCATCCGCGCGGAAGAAAAGAAGGAAAAGGACGGCGGCGCCAGCTTCAACGAGAAGCACGCCCCCAATCTGCGCTCCGAGCGCGAGGAACATGTCCTCTCCGCCGCCATCGACCGCGCAGCCGCCGGCGCCCGCGACCATGTGGCCACCGAAGATTTCGCCGGCGCCATGCATGCGCTGGCCAAGCTGCGCGAGCCCGTGGACGCTTTCTTTGTGGCCGTGACGGTCAACGACCCGGACGCGCTGCGCCGCCTCAACCGCCTGCGCCTGCTCAACGAGCTGCGCGCGGCCATGCATGTGGTGGCGGATTTCGGGAAGGTTGGGGGGTGAAGTGATCGGCGCTCCCGATCAGCATTCCCCGACCCCCACCCCGCCCGCTGGCGCGGTCGACCCTCCCCACAGGGGGGAGGGTATGCAGCTAACGATCTGAATTTTCGAGGCGAAACGCCTGCCGTTTCCCTCCCCCTTGTGGGGAGGGGTGCGGGGTGGGGGTCCACGCATGTTGATTGTGAGCGCCTCACCAACCTACGATTCTCGACAGCGCCTATTCCGAATCCAGCGGCTCCACGCCCTTCGCCGCGCCATCGGCCCCCAGCGTGATCTTCTCGATCCGTGATTCGGCGCTCTTCAACTGCGCTTCGCAATGTTTCTTGATGGCTTCCCCGCGCTCGTAGAGTCGAATCGACTCCTCCAGCGGCGCCTGGCCCTTTTCGAGGGTGGCGACGATGCGCTCCAGTTCGGCGAGCGCGTCTTCGAAGCTCATGCGGGCGATGTCTGTGGCTGTGTCAGTCATGTTGATCCTCGACTCACCCGCTTATACCACGGCTGGCGAAGCTCACCATTCACCCGCGCAGGCCCACCCGCAGGCCAGGCGCGGGGCGCTCCTGCAGCACATCGCGGCGGAAGCGGAAGAGGGCGGCGGGGCGCCCGCCGGTGGCGTGCGACATGTCGCCCGTGGGCTCGGCCACGGCGGAGGACTCCACCAGACGGCGGAAATTCTGCTTGTGCAGATGGCGCCCGGATATGGCCTCCGCCATGCGTTGCAGGGCGGTGAGGGTGAAGGTCTCGGGCATCAGCTCGAAAATCACCGGGCGATATTTGATCTTGGCGCGCAGACGGCCCATGGCGGTGGCGAGGATGCGCCGGTGGTCGTTGTGCATGGGCTCGCCCAGCGGGCCGACCTCGCCGATGAGCGGGCTGGCGCGTCCATCGCGCCGCGCTTCCTCCACAAGGCCCGCTTCGTAGAGAAGCTGGAACCGGTCGAGGGCGTTTTCATCGTCAAAGCGCCCGTCCTCGCCAAACAGCATGCGCACCCGCTCGGTGCGCGACAGTCCATAGGCGTTGAGCCGGTCGGGATCGCGCGCCGCCCATTTGCGCAAGGCTGGCAGGATGCGCGCCTCGATCATGGCCGGTTTGCCTGCGCGCCAGTCCTCCCAGGGGAAGAAGGCGTACCAGGGCCGGAACGCGGCTCCCGTGGCGAGCGTCGCCGCTGCGCTGCGGGTGAGCGCGAGATAGCCGACCGAGACCACATGGGGCGTCTGGTCGCCCGCCTGCGCATGCCGGCCCCGGTCGCCAAAGGTGTAAAGCTGCTCCACATAGCCAAGCGGCGCGCCGGTCTGTTGCGAGACCCAGGCGCGCAAGCCGATTTCGAAGGTGCGATGGGCCAGCGGATCGAAGGGGCCGGAGGGGAGCGCCGGCTGCGCGCCTGCGGGGCCCGGCGCCACCAGGATCATGGGCGCGTCATCGGGCGCCGCCACGATGGCGGCGGTCAGGCCGACTTCCACGGCGAGGGTGGGATGCAGGGTCAGGTTCATGCGGGCCGGGATTCGATCACGCCTGAGCATAGCACAGAACATCGCGACGTCAGGATGACGCCGCAACCCGCGGCGCCATCGCTCGCATGGGCCGCAGGCCCGCCTTAACCCATCAGAAACCCAGCCAGACAGGCGACTCCAGCGCCCGTCAGAAAAGACCCCGCGACGATCAGGGCCAGACGGTCGCGGCGATCCAGGGCCTGCGGCTTGAGGGCGGGGGCGTCGCGCAGGGGCGCCGCGCTCCTGCCGAGCGCCGTGATTTTACTTTCGTCTGTCGCCTCGGGTCGCGACGCATTCAGCAAGGCCGAAGGCACAGGCTCGGACAGAATGCGTCCAAAGGCCGCCCGCAGAACCTGATTTTGCCGCCGCCAGACCCTGACCCGCTCGGCGTCGGTCGGGTTTTTGGCCAGCCAGGCCTCGATGATCGCCTGACGCTCGGGGAAGGTCTCCCCGTCCACATAGGCGTTCAGTTCCGTGTCGCTGATGGGGGACATGGGCGTCCTATTTGACAAGCCGCAGATAAGGCGGATGGGCGAGCTTCGATCTGGTCGGGCCGCAGATGGCGGCCTCCAGCGGGCCGTTCAGGAGCTGGCGCGCCCGCGCCAGCCGGTTGGCCACCGCCAAACGGGACACGCCGAGGATGTGGGCGGCATGCGCATAGGAAAAGCCCTCCACGACGACCAGCAGCAGCGCCTCCCGGCAATCGAGGGGCGCGTCCGCCAGAGCTTCCCGGACGCCGCCGGGATGGGTCGCGACGCTGATGTTCCGGAACGAAGCGGCGCGCAGGCGCGCGCGGTTGAGGCTTGTGAGGCTGGCGAAAAGCCAGAGGCGGGGGTTGATCTGGGGCGCGGGGTCCGCGCGCCGGGCGCGCTGGATCACCTGCCGAACCAGATCGTCGGCGCTTGCGACGGGGTCGGGACAACCGTGGCCGATCAGGCCCCGGGCGTAACGGCGCAGGGCGGGGATGCAGCCCTCGACTTCTCCCACTGGATGCCGGTTTTCCCTCACGTTCACACCCACCTTCAATAGCGACAATGGAATCTAGGGCGGGTTCGCCGTGTCGCCTACCGGCCCGTTCGGCGTATTTGGATCCTCATTTGCGTCATCCCCGGACTTGCCTAACGGCCGCGCAAAGCTTAAACGCCGGTCTGCGGCCCGATGGCTGACCCCTCCTTCTGCGAAGCGGATCGAACATGGCGCAAGACGGACCCCAGACTTCAACGACGAGCAGCAACATCCTGGTTGGCAAGCGCGGGCTTGTGATGGGCGTGGCGAATAACCGCTCGATCGCCTGGGGCATAGCCAAGGCGGCCCATGCCGCTGGCGCGCAGCTGGCCTTCACCTATCAGGGCGACGCCCTCGAAAAGCGGGTGCGTCCGCTCGCAGCCGAACTTGACGCCGCCGTCGTCGGCCATTGCGACGTGACGGACCCGGCGTCCATCGACGCGGTCTTCGCCGAAGTGGAGCGGATCTGGGGCAAGCTCGACTTTGTGGTCCATTGCATCGCCTTTTCCGACAAGGACGAGCTCACGGGCCGGTATGTCGAGACGACCGAGGCCAATTTCAGCAAGTCGATGCTGATCTCCTGCTATTCCTTCACCGCCGTCGCCCAGCGCGCCGAAAAGCTGATGACCGAGGGCGGTTCGCTGCTGACCCTCAGCTATTACGGCGCCGAGAAGTGGATGCCCCACTATAACGTCATGGGCGTGGCCAAGGCGGCGCTCGAGGCCAGCGTGCGCTACCTCGCCGCCGACCTTGGCGAGAAGAACATCCGCGTCAACGCCATCTCCGCTGGCCCCATCAAGACCCTGGCGGCCTCCGGCATCGGCGACTTCCGCTATATCCTGAAGTGGAACGAATATAACGCCCCGCTTCGCCGCACGGTGACCATCGAGGAGGTCGGCGAGACGGCGGCCTTCCTGCTCTCGCCCATGGGCCGGGGCATCACCGGCGAAATCCTGCATGTGGACGCGGGCTACCATGTGGTCGGCATGAAGAACCCATCGGCTCCCGATATCTCGGTGGCGGCCAAGGATTGACGATCTCTGGATCAGCGCGGTTGTTGGCAATGGACTCCCTCTCGCATCGCCTGATCTTCATCCGCCACGGCGAGACTGACTGGAACGTCGAAGGGCGCCTTCAGGGGCAGCGGGACATTCCGCTCAATGGCCGTGGTCGCGATCAGGCCGCCAGCGCAGGCCGGGAGGCGCGCAAATATATCGCCCGCGAGGGACTGACCGATCTGCGTTATGTCGCCTCGCCGCTGTCGCGCACCCGCGACACGATGGAGCTGGCGCGCGGCGCCATGGGGCTCGATCCCAAGGATTACGCCCTCGACCCTCGGCTCATGGAACTGTCATTCGGTCGCTGGGAGGGGCTGATCTGGCCGGAGGTGAAGCTCCTGGACCCTGACGCCGCCAAGGCCCGCGAGGGCGACAAATGGCTGTTCCAGCCGCCTGGCGGCGAGAGCTACGCCATGCTTGCGGACCGTTTGCGCCCTTGGCTCGCCACAGTGACGGGCGATACGGTCGTCGTCTCCCATGGTGGAGTCGCGCGGGTTCTCATGGCGATGATCGGCGGAATTCCTGTTTCAGAAGCCCCCTTGATGGATATCCATCAGGGGCGGGCGTTGATTTTTCAGAACGGCGGCCGTCGCTGGCTGTAACGAATGTTTACCTTGCGTTCATCATACTTTAACGGCGCAAGAGCGATAAGCGGTCAACGATGGGGTACATGCGGATACCGCGAACTGGCGCCCAAGGCGCGCATCGGAGTCCGCGTTCAGTGCGTTGGAAGTGCGCAGGTGGAAGACTCAGGGCCATGAGACGGGGCCAGGAGATTCAGGCCTTCTGAGGGTAACGGAAATCGCAATGGACATGCCGATCCACACAGAGGCCGAGGACATCAGCCCGGTCGCCGCAGCGCCTGAAGCCGCCCGCGCGATCCTTCGCGGCCGCGTCGATCCCTTCCTGATTCGCGACGAATTGCTGTGCGAGATTTTCGGCGCCACCGCCAGCCATATGCCCGACCAGCCCTGCATGTATGCAGGGGACCAGACCTTCAGCTATGCCGATGTGGACGACAAGGCGACCGCCATGGCGCGGGGCCTCGTGCGCGAGGGCGTGCGGCCGGGCCAAGTGGTCGGTCTGTGGATGCCGCGTGGCCACGAACTGCTGATCGCCCAGATCGCCATCGCCAAGACGGGCGCCGCCTGGCTGCCCTTCGACGCTGACGCGCCGCTGGACCGCATCGCCGTTTGTCTGGAGGACTGCTCCGCCCGCGCCCTGCTCACCAGCCCCGCCCAGGCGCCCGGCGTCGAGGGCCGGGTCAATTGCGATGTGCTGACCGAGCATAATCTGATCGACACGCTGAATACGTCCATCGTCAGCGCCCGGGCTCTGGGCGCCACGCCCGATCACCCAGCCTATATGATCTATACCTCCGGCTCGACCGGCGTCCCCAAGGGCATCGTCATCACCCAGCGCAATATCTGCCATTACTTGCGCTCGGCGAATGAAGTCTACGGGTTGAACGACAGCGACGTGGTGTTCCAGGGCGCTTCGGTGGCCTTCGATCTGTCCATGGAGGAGATCTGGATCCCCTATCTTGTGGGCGCTGCGCTCTATGTGGCCAATCCGGCCATGATGGCGGACGCTGACCGTCTGCCCGATCTGATGGAGAGCGCTGGCGTCTCGGTGCTCGACACCGTGCCGACCCTGCTCGCCATGCTGCCGCGCGATGTGGCGAGCCTGCGTGTCATCATTCTGGGCGGCGAGGCCTGCCCGCCCTCCATCGCGGCGCGCTGGTGCAGGCCGGGCCGCACCATCTTCAACAGCTATGGACCGACCGAGGCGACCGTGGTCGCGACCGTGTCGGAAGTGCGCCCGGGCGAGGCTGTCACCATCGGGCGGCCGATCCCCAATTACACCTGTTACGTGGTCGATGACGCGCTCAACCTCGTCGAATATGGCGTCGAGGGCGAATTGTTGATCGGCGGCCCTGGCGTCGCGAAAGGCTATTTGCGCCGCGATGAGCTGACGGCCGAGAAATTCATCGCCAATCCCTTCGACCCAGAGGGCCTTGATCGCGTACTCTATCGCTCTGGCGATGCGGTGGCTCTGGATCACCGGGGCGACATTCTGTTTCGCGGCCGCATCGACGATCAGGTGAAGATCCGCGGCTTTCGCGTGGAGCTGGGCGAGATCGAGGCCAGGCTGACGGAACTTGAGGGCGTGTCGCAGGCCACGGTGGTGTTGCGCAACGATGATGGGCTCGATCAGCTCGTCGCTTTCGTGACCAGCGATGGAAGCGAGTTCGACCCGCGCGCCCTGCGCATCGCGCTGCGCCAGAAGCTGCCGGCCTATATGGCGCCCTCGCGCTTCGAGCTGCTGAAGGAACTGCCGCGCCTGCCCTCGGGCAAGGCCAATCGAAATGCCCTCAAGAAGCTTGCGCTATCGGCCTGCGCCGACATGGGCGAGGAGCAGGAAGAGCCGCGAACCGAGGCGGAAGGCAAATTGCTGGAGGCCGCGCGTAGCGTGTTGCCGCCCCAGGCCATCCCCTTCGATGCGGATTTTTTCACCGACCTTGGCGGCCATTCGCTGCTGGCCGCGCGCTTCCTCGCGCTGGTGCGCAAACATCACGAACTGGCCTCGCTGACGCTTCAGGATGTGTATGAGACGCGCAGCCTGCGGGCGATGGGCGCGCTGCTCGAGGGGCGGGCGCAATTCATGGCGCCGCCGCGCGATTTGTCCTTCACGCCGCCGCCGCTGCTGCGCCGCTTCCTCTGCGGGCTGGCGCAGGCCATCGTCCTGCCCATCGTGCTGGCGCTGATGACGGCGCAGTGGTTGGGCGTGTTCGTCAGCTACATGCTCCTCACCGACGCCAGCGCCTCTTTGATGCAGGAGATCGTGTCGCTGCTTGGCGTCTATATCTGCATCAATATCGCGACGGTCGTCATCGGCGTCGCCATGAAATGGATCTTGCTGGGGCGCACGAAGCCGGGGCGCTATCCCCTGTGGGGTTCCTATTATTTCCGGTGGTGGCTGGCCCATCGGTTCCTGGATCTGCTGCATGTGAAGTGGTTCCAGGGTTCGCCCATCATGCGCATCTATCTGCGCGCGCTGGGCGCCCGCATTGGAAATGACGCGCTGATTGGCGAAGCCGAATGGGGCGCGCCGGACCTCATCTCCATTGGCGCTGGCGCGAGCCTTGGCTCGAAGATGAAATTCGCCAATGCGCGGGTGGAGGGCAACGAGCTCATCATCGGGCGCATCGACATTGGCGACGACGTCTATCTGGGCACTTCCTGCGTCATCGAGGAGGATGTCGTCATCGCACGAAGCGCCGAGGTGAAGGATCTTTCCTCGATTCCCTCCGGCTCGCGGCTTGGCGCAGCCGAGATCTGGGACGGTTCGCCCGCCCGGAAGGTCGGCATGGTGGATCTGGAGAGCCTTCCGCCCCAGGCGGAGGCGTCGCCTTTGCTGCGCGCGGCGCAGACAGCCGTCTACACGGTTTTGCTGCTGGTGATTCCGCCCATCGGGCTATTGCCGATCTTCCCCGCCTTCTGGATCTTCGATCGGATCGACGATGCGATGGGCGATATCGACCGCACGCTTTATCTCGCCTCGATCCCGATCATGGCCTGGCCTACGGCCTTCGCGCTGGTGCTCATCACGGTGGGCCTGATCGCAGCCGTGCGCTGGATCATCCTGCCGCGCGTGACCGAGGGGACTTATTCCGTTCATTCATGGTTCTATCTGCGCAAATGGACCGTCGCGCTGACCACCGAGGTCACGCTGGAGACCCTGTCGTCGCTTTTCGCCACAGTCTACATGCGCGCCTGGTATCGGCTGATGGGCGCGAAGATCGGCAAGGACGCGGAAATCTCCACCAATCTGTCGGGCCGCTACGATCTGGTCGAGATTGGCGAGAAATGCTTCATCGCCGACGAGGTGATCCTTGGCGACGAGGACGTCCGTCGCGGCTACATGCATCTGGAGCGGGTGCGCACCGGCGCGCGGGTTTTCGTGGGCAATGACGCGGTGGTGCCGCCGGGGGCCGACATTCCCACCGGCGCGCTGATCGGCATCAAGTCCAAGCCTCCCGCCAACGAACAAATGTCGCCCGGCGACACCTGGTTCGGCACGCCGCCCATGAAGCTGCCCGTGCGGCAGAAATTCGACGCGGGCGGCTATTGGACCTATGAGCCCCCGGCCTGGAAGAAGCTGGTGCGCGGCGTGTTCGAGGCGGTGCATATCTCACTGCCGACCATGCTCTACATCACCTTCGGCACCTGGGCGGTGGAGGTCATCGCGCCCTCGCTGCTGGCGGGCCGCTGGGGCGAACTCGTCCTCATTTTCATCGCCGCCTCGCTGGCGATTTCGCTGGCCATGACGGCTGTGGTCATCGTGGTCAAATGGGTGACCATGGGCCGCTATGCGCCGGTGGTCATGCCCATGTGGTCCTTCTGGGCCATGCGCACGGAGGCGGTGGCGGTGATGTATTGGGGCCTCGCCGGGCGCGTCCTTCTGGAGCATCTGCGCGGCACGCCGTTCCTGCCCTGGGTGCTGCGCCTGCTCGGCGCCAAAATCGGCAAGGGCGTGTGGATGGACATGACCGACATCACCGAATTCGACTGCGTGCGGGTCGGGGACTATGCGGTTCTGAACGCCATGTGCGCCCTCCAGACCCACCTTTACGAAGATCGGGTGATGAAGGTCGGCCGGGTGCATGTGGATGCGGGCGTGACCGTGGGCGCGGGCTCGACGGTGCTTTACGACACACATGTCGGTCGGTTCGCAAGGCTGGGGCCGCTGACCGTGATCATGAAGGGCGAGGCGATTCCCGCCAATACCGAATGGCTCGGCGCCCCCGCGCAGCCGCGCATTCTGTCGGCGGCGGCGGCGCCTGCCGCCTGATCAGGCCCGTCTGTTCTTGATGAGAAACGCCGGGTCGCCGTGATTGGTCGGCCCATGGTAGTTCAACGCCATCTGCTTCTGCTCATCGGTGAGTTGCGAGAACAGACCTCGCAGCTCGGCGGGCGGACGCTGGCCCGCATAGCCCGAAAGCTTCATGGAGCGACAGGCGCGCTCCCAAGCGGATCGGAGAAAGTTGCGCGCAAGCTGAACCATTTACACCCTCCTCCTGAAATAGCGCGGCTGATCTGTGAGGGCTCCGACCTCAAAGCCTAAGCATTAGACTTAATGTCAAGCTCACGCAATAAAACGCCGCCCATTTGACCCCGCCCGCGCCCGACCCTAGAAGTCGGGCCTCAGCAGGGTCGGGCCATGTCACACAACACTTTTGGTCATCTTTTCCGCGTCACCACCTGGGGCGAGAGCCACGGTCCGGCGATTGGCTGCGTCGTCGATGGCTGTCCGTCGCTGATTCCGCTGGAAGCGGCGGATTTGCAACTTTATCTCGACCGCCGCCGTCCCGGTCAGTCGCGCTTCACGACGCAGCGGCAGGAGCCCGATCAGGTGAAGATCCTCTCCGGCGTCATGAGCGACGACGAGGGTCGGCAGGTCACCACCGGCACGTCCATCGGCCTGTTCATCGAGAATGTGGACCAGCGGTCGAAGGACTATGGCGAGATCAAGAACGCCTATCGGCCCGGCCATGCCGATTATGTCTATGACGCGAAATACGGCCTGCGCGATTATCGCGGCGGCGGGCGCTCCTCGGCGCGCGAAACCGCCATGCGGGTGGCCGCGGGCGGCGTGGCGCGCAAGATCATTCCCGGCGTGTCCATTCGCGGCGCGCTGGTGCAGATGGGCCCCCACAAGATCGACCGGAACAACTGGAACTGGGACGAGGTGGATGACAATCCCTTCTTCTGCCCGGACGCCAAGGCCGCGGCTCAATGGGAAGACTATCTCGACGGCGTGCGCAAGGCGGGCTCCTCCTGCGGCGCGGTGATCGAGCTGGTGGCCGAAGGCGTGCCCGCTGGCTGGGGCGCGCCGATCTATGGCAAGCTCGATGCGGAACTGGCCTCGGCGCTGATGTCGATCAACGCGGTCAAGGCGGTGGAGATCGGCGACGGCATGGCCAGCGCCGGGCTCAGCGGCGAGGAAAACGCCGACGAGATGCGCATGGGCAATGATGGACGCCCGTTCTTCCTGTCGAACCATGCGGGCGGCGTGCTCGGCGGCATTTCCACCGGCCAGCCCATCGTTGCGCGTTTCGCGGTCAAGCCGACCTCGTCGATCCTGACCCCGCGCCGCAGCGTCGACCGCACGGGCGCCGAAATCGAGCTGCGCACCAAGGGCCGTCATGACCCCTGCGTGGGCATTCGCGGCGTGCCGGTGGGCGAGGCCATGATGGCCATCGTGCTGGCCGACGCGTTCCTGCGCCACCGCGCGCAGGCCGGCGAGGGGGTCGCTTGGCCCTTCACGGGCGTTAAATGAACTGCTGAGGCCCGTCACACGGAGCGGCTCTGATATGTTCGACAAATATCTCTTCGCCTTGGGGCGCGGCGTGCGGGGCGCGAAGAAGGCGCTCGATCAGGCTGCGGCCACCCCTGACCCGGCTGAAGCGGCGCGCGATGTCACCCCGGCGCCGCAGCCCGCCCCGGTGGGCCGCCCCCTGCCGCGCAGCCCGCTGGCGCTGGGCGCGCGCCCGCTCGTCATGGGCATCGTGAATGTGACGCCGGATTCCTTCTCGGATGGGGGCCTCTACCTCGATCACCAAGCCGCCATCGCCCATGGGCTGGCCTTGCTGGAGGAGGGAGCCGACATTCTCGACATCGGCGGCGAGTCGACCCGCCCCGGCCACGAACCCGTGAGCGCGGATGAGGAGATCGCTCGCGTGGTTCCGGTGATCGCCGCGCTGGCGGCGCGCAGCAGCGTGCCCATCTCCATCGACACGATGAAGGCGCGGGTGGCGCAGGCGGCGCTGGATGCGGGCGCCTCCATCATCAATGACGTCTGGGGCTTCCAGCACGATCCCGCTTTGGCGCGGGTGGCGGCGGAGCGGGGCGTGCCTGCGGTCATCATGCACAACCGGCTGGAGGACGACCCGTCCATCGACGTGATGGCGGAGATTATCGCTTTCCTGTCGCGCTCCATCGAGATTGGCCTGGCGGCTGGGATGCGCAAGGATCAATTCATCGTCGATCCCGGTTTCGGCTTCGGCAAGACCCACGCGCAGAGCTTGACCACGGTGCGCGATCTGGCGCAGCTGAAGGCGCTTGGCTGCCCCATTCTGCTGGGCGTTTCGCGCAAGCGCGCCATTGGCCTTGCGACAGGCCGCAGCGAGCCCAAGGAGCGCGCGGCGGGATCCGTCGCCGCGCATCTGATGGGCGCCATGCAGGGCGCGCAGATCGTTCGGGTTCATGATGTGGCGGCCCATGTGGACGCCATGAAGGTTTTCGCCGCCGTGATGGATCCGGCGCGCGTGGAGATGCGAGCATGAAAGCCAAAGTATTGATCGAGCGGCTGGAGCTGCACGCCTATCACGGCTGGCACCCGCATGAGGGCGAGTTCGGCCAGCCCTACGCGATCGACGTGGAGCTGTTGACCGATGTCGGCCGCGCCGCGAGCACCGACCATCTGTCCGATGCGCTGGACTATGACGCCATCGTCACCACCACCAAGGGGATCTTCACCGGGCGCCGACACAAGCTGGTGGAAAGCGCGGGCGTGGAGCTGGCGAGGGGCCTCATGGCGCGCTTTCCCGCCGTGGACGAGGTCTGCGTGCGCGTGCGCAAACTCACCCCCCCGATCCCCGAGCGCATCGGCGCGGTGGGCGTCGAACTGCGGTTGACGCGAGACGAGTTCGCGCGTGACGCCTGACGAGCCGATCTTCGCCGCGCTATCGCTGGGCGGCAATATGGGCGACGTGCGGGCGTCCTTCCGTTTTGCGCTGGAGAAGCTGGCCTTGGCGCCGGGCGTCGCCGTGGTCGCCACTTCCTCGGTCTATCGCACCGCGCCCTGGGGCAAGCTGGACCAGCCGGATTTCCTCAACATGGCGGCCCTGCTGCGCGTGACGATTTCGCCGCGCGCGCTGCTCGATCTGTGCCTGTCCATCGAGCGCGACCAAGGCCGCGCGCGGCTGGAACATTGGGGGCCACGCACGCTCGACATCGACGTGCTGACCTATGGCGACGTGGTGGTGGAAGAGCCGGGCCTCTCCATCCCCCACCCCCGCCTGCAAGACCGCGCCTTCGTGCTGACGCCGCTGGCCGAGATCGCGCCAGATACGCTGGTGCGCGGCGTGCGGGCGGCGGATTTATGCGCGGGGATGGACGGGCAGGGGGTGGAGCGGGCTGAGGGGTTTTAGCCACCTGTAATATCGAGGTGAAACGCCTGCCGCTTCCCCTCGCCCCTGTGGGGAGGGGTGCGGGGCGGGGGTCGCTCGATATTGGGAATTGGCGCTGCGCCCGTGCAAACGATCATGATCACGCGACCCCCACCCCGTCCGCTGGCGCGGCCGACCCTCCCCACAGGGGGGAGGGTATGCAGGCGAAATATCTGAATGCCCCCCTTCAAATCTTCAGCTTCAACCCTTCGCTGCGATCCACCACCACAGCGATCACCACCGTCAGCAGCATGAAGGCCGCCGATGTGTAGAAGATCCAGACGGGCGCGTGGTGGTCCACCAGGATGCCGCCCACGATGGGCGAGACCATGCCGCCGAAGTTGAAGCCCGTGGTGACGATGCCGAAGACGCGGCCCACGGCGTCCGGCGGCGAGGCCTGGCGCACCAGCAGGTCGCGCGAGGGGACGATGATCCCCGCCAGAAGGCCCGCGGCGCCGACCGCGACCATGGTGCCCGTCACGCCCAGATTCACGTTCCCCACCACGCAGATGAGCAGAGCCGCCATCGTGAGGCCAATGGCCGCCATGGTGGACTGATGCTTCAGACGGTCGGCGATCAGGCCGCCAATGATGATGCCCACCACCAACATGCTCAGGAACACGGTCAGGGCCGTATTGCCAACCGCCAGCGGCATATCGAAAAGCTGCCCCAGCGCCACCATCATGAAGGTCTGGATCATGCCGGTGGACATGTTCAGCGTGGTGAACATGAGGGTCAGGGCGATCACGGCGGGGGTGAGCAAGGCGCTGGAAGAGGTGCGCGGCTTTGGCGAAGCGCGGCGCGCCTTGAGGCCGCGCTGTTCGTGCGGAATGTCGGGCAGCAGCGGCAGCGCGAGCACGACGCCGATCAGTCCGCTGACGATCAAGGCGAGGCGGACGCCATCGAGCGACAACAAGGTGAGCACGACGGGCGGGGCGAGGGCGAAGCCAATGTAGCCGGTGAAGCTGTGAATGGAAAAGGCGCGGCCCATGCGGGCGGGGCGCATCTCCGCGGACAGGATCGAATAATCCGCCGGGTGATAGACGGCGTTGCCAAGGCCGATCAGCACAGCGCCGAGGATGAGCATCGGGTAAGTCGGCAGGGCGCCGATCAGCAGAAAGCCGGAGGCGCCGATCAGCACGCCGATGAACAGCAGCAGACGCGGGCCATAGCGATCCACGATGAAGCCCGTGGGCGCCTGTGTCAGCGCCGACACGCCGTTCATCACGGTGATGGCGAAGCCGACTTCCGTATAGGAGACGTTCAACAGCTCCCGCAGGGCGGGGATCATGGGAGCGAAGGCCAGCCAGTAATAATGGCTGACGAGATGCACGGCTGAAATGACCACGAGCGTCCGCAGTTCGCGCGGATCGCCTTGGTCCGTCGCTGTCGCCGCGCTGCTGGTCATGCCGTCTCGTCTCCCGGATCGGGGCGGCGTCAGGCCGCTCCCATCAAGCGCTTTATATGCGCGCTGGCGGATCGCGCCAGCCCCTGAAGATCATATCCGCCTTCGAGCACCGAGACCAAGCGGCCTTTGGCATATTTGTCGGCCACATCCATGAGGCGCGCGGTGGCCCAGTCGAAGTCTTCCTCGATCAGGTTAAGGTTGCCGAGCGGGTCGCGGATATGGGCGTCGAAGCCCGCCGAAATGATCACGAGATCCGGCCCGAAGGCCTTGAGGGCGGGCAGAACCCGGCTCTCCATCGCCTCGCGAAAGGCCTCGCCGCCATCGCCCGCCCGCAGGGGCGCGTTGACGATATTGCCGAACAGGCCCGTCTCATTGGCGGCGCCGGTGCCCGGATAGAGAGGCATCTGATGGGTGGAGGCGTAGAGCACGGTCTCGTCGCTCCAGAAGATGTCCTGGGTGCCGTTGCCGTGGTGCACGTCGAAATCCATGATGGCGACGCGCTGCGCGCCGTGCACGGCCTGCGCATGGCGCGCGGCGATGGCGGCGTTGTTGAAGAAACAGAAGCCCATGGCCGTGCTGCGCTCGGCGTGATGGCCGGGCGGGCGCATGCCCACGAAAGCGTTGTCGCTGCGCCCGGTCATGACCTCGTCCACCGCCAGGCACGAGGCGCCGACGCCCCGCAGCGCCGCTTCCAGAGTGAACGGGTTCATGGTCGTGTCGCCATCCAGCTGCGCATAGCCGCTGGCGGGCGCACTGGATTCGAGATCGGCGATGAAGGCTTCCGGATGGGCGCGCAGGATCGCTTCGCGAGCGCCAAGGGGTGCGATTTCACGGGCGAGGGTCTGAAATTCCTCGGCCTCGAGCATGCGCTCGATGGCGCGCAGCCGGTCCGGGCGTTCCGGATGGCCCTCGCCCATTTCGTGGCGGAGCGCGATGGGATGCGTGACGAACAGCGTTTTCAAGGGGGTGTCCTGTGGAAGGTTGAGCCGGTTCGACGTCCTTGCTGCGCCTGTCCTTCAAGGTAGGCGATTTGCTTGCGATGGCTAGAGGGCTCATCCAACAGGCCGCGCCCGGATCTCCTCAGTCGTCATGTGGCGATCTGTCATACAAGAGTTGCGTTTTGGCGACATAAGACGCTCATGTGCGGTAGGCTCGTTTACAAGTTGACGTTTATGGTAAACGAACGGTGAATTGGTGATTCGCTCGGATCGGGACGTTTGTCGATGCTTTTAAAGAAATTGTCACTTGTGTGTGTCGCCGCGATGGGGCTGGGTGGTTGCTACGCTCCGCTTCCAGACCCAAAACTCTCGGTGCAGGATTCGAAATATTTGGCCATGTTGCCGAATTTCGAAGTCGCCATGGATTTTCGCCGCCATGAGATGGAAGATCCGACGGGCGAAGCGCCCGGCACGGTCGTCATCGACAGCGCTCGCCATTATCTCTATTTCGTATTGCCCGATCACAAGGCCATCCGTTATGGCGTCGCCACAGGTTCGGAGGCGGCGGGCTGGAGCGGAGAGGCCAAGGTTGGCCGCAAGGCTGAATGGCCGCATTGGATGCCCCCGGCGGAGATGCTCGAGCGTTGGCCCCATCTGAAGCCCACCGGCGCCGCTGGCGGGCTTCCCGGCGGCCCCGATAACCCGCTCGGCGCACGCGCCCTCTATCTTTACCAGAATGGCCGCGACACGCTCTACCGCATCCATGGAACGAACGAGCCTGAGACCATCGGGCACGATGTGTCTTCCGGCTGCATTCGCCTGGTGAATACGGACGTGATCGACCTCTTTACGCGCGTCCCGGTCGGGGCGCGGGTGATCGTCAAGTAGGAACGACAGCAGTCAGGATCAGGCGGCGAGGCGGTCGCCCGGGACATGCATTTCCTGGGCGCAGATCTCGGCCTGTTCCGGGCGCTCGGTCGGGCTCAGCGCTGCGGCGACGGCGGCCACGCCCATTTCGCGGCAAAGCCGGGCGATGAGATCGCGAGCGTCCTCGCGCTGCGGAGCGGCTGCCCGCTCGAGGTGCGTTTCGATGGTCATTGGGTCACTCATACGCTGGCGGGACGCCACGTCCTGCCTTGGGTGACTGTCCGTCAGCGGCGGTTAAGCCAGTGTTAAACGGGGGAGATTGTCCCCGTGATATGGCTCAGCTTGGTTAACGTGCTGCGAGCCGCCTTCATGGCGGTCCAGACTGTCGCTTGTCAGGGTGAGCAGGGCGTCCATCTGGGCGAGCTGCGTGGGGCTTGATGTGGTCGCTTGCAATATTTTTGCCTGCAGATTTGCTCGGCTTCGCGTCACGGGCCTCGACAAAGGGCCAAGGTTCCCTGATTCAGATTTTCGGTGATGATGGATGGTCACCGTCGAGTCGCAGCCGAAGGCGAGACCGCCCATGCGTCGTTTGATTCTTGAGGAACCCTGGTCGGACGCCGCTCTGTGGAGTCGGCGCCTGGCGCTTTTCGCTCTGGCTGTTGGCGGCATGGCGGTGGCGCTGGCGCGCAGCGGACTTGTGGACGAGACGGCGGTTTTTGCGGTGTTTGGCGCGGCGGTGGTCGTCGCCTGCTTCGGCCTGTTGCTGGGAGGCGCGGGGTCCGTGGTCATCTGGCGCACAGGTCGGCGCGGGGTGGGCTCCATCGTGGGAGCGGCGCTGCTCGCCGCGCTGTTGCTCGCTTATCCGGCCTGGCTCACGATACAGGCCATCCGCTTGCCCGCGCTCACCGACATTTCGACGGATTTGATCGACCCACCTGACTTCTCCCGCTCCAATCGCGCGCTCGCAGGCCGTGAGGGCGCTGGCCATGGGCCGATGCCGCCGGACGCGCGCGAGGCGCAAAGGCGCGCCTATCCTACTGTCGCGCCTATCCTTCTTGATCTTGAAGCCGACGAGGCCTGGCAGATCGTGCAAAAAGCCGTCGCCGCGCGCAAATGGCGGATCGTCGATCAGGTCGTGCCGGGGGGGCGCATTGGCGTCGGCCATATCGACGCGGTGGACAAGACCCTGGTCATGGGCTTTCCCGAGGATGTGACGATCCGCCTGCGCCCACTGGCGGGCCAGACGCGCATCGACATCCGCTCCGCCTCTCGCTTCGGGCGTCATGATTTCGGCGGCAACGCGCAGCGCATCCAGAGTTTCGCGCAGGAGCTTCAGGCCCAGCTCGACGCGCGATAATTCCCTGCGCTTTTGCGCGCGATCAAGGCGCCGCCCGGCGATGCCGCCATTCTGCGATGAACGGGAGGGTGCGCATGTATCGTCAAATTCTGATCGCCATCGACGGGTCGGAGCTGGCCTATCGCGCGCTGGCGCATGGGTTGGCGCTGGCGAAATCGGTGGGTGCGGCGGTGGTCGCCCTGACCGTGACGGAAGAGTGGGCCGTCAGCGACATGGCGAGCCGGGCGGAACTTGGCGACAAGCACCCGGTCGATGATTATGAGCAAGAGGCGCAAAGCTTGGCCTGGCGCATTCTCGACGTCGCGCGCGAGAAGGCCGAGGCGCTGGGGGTCGCCTGCGTTGTGGTCCACGAGGCAGACAGCCGCCCCAGTGAGGCGATTCTGCGGGTCGCCCAGGCGCGGGGCTGCGACCTGATCGTGGTCTCGACCCATGCGCGCGAAGGGCTGGCGCGTCTCGTCATCGGCAGTCAGGCGTCCGAAGTGATTGCGGGCGCGAAGGTTCCGGTGCTCGTCTGCCGGTGATCAGCGCCGCAGGTAATGGGCGGTGAGCGTCGCAGGTCCGCCAGCGTCCACCACGCCGCGCGCCACCAGATCTTCCAGATGGGCGAGAACCGACAGGCTCGCCGCGCCGGTGAGGCGGGGATCGAGCCCGTCATAAATTTTCGTGACGATGGCGGGGATGGTGTCGAGGCCCGCGTCGATGGCGGTGACGATGGCGCTCTCCCGGTAGCGCCGATGGCCCACAAGCGCCCGCAGAAATCGTTGCGGATCGCGCACCGGGCCGCCATGGCCGGGCCAATAGATGGCCTCGGCGCGCGCCCGCAGCTTCTCCAACGAGGCCATATAGTCGCTCATATGGCCATCGGGCGGGCCGACGATGGTGGTGGACCAGGCCATCACATGATCGCCCGAGAACAGCGCATTCTCCTGCGCGAAAGCGAAACACAGATGATTGGAGGCATGGCCGGGCGTGTGGACGGCGGTCAGGTCATAGCCAGCGCCTTGCAGGGTCTCGCCGTCTTCCATCACATGGTCGGGATCATGGTCGAGGTCGTGGCTGGCGTCGAGGCGGCCGGAGGGCGCGTGTTCGATGGTCGCATGCGGCTTGCAGCCCAGAATCGGCGCGCCCGTCAGCGCCCGCAGACGCCTCGCGCCGGGCGAATGATCGCGATGGGTATGGGTGACGAGAATATGGGCGATGATTTCGCCTTGCGTCGCCTGCATCAGCGCCGCGATATGGGCTGCGTCATCCGGGCCGGGGTCGATCACCGCCACATGGCCGCGTCCCACCAGATAGGAACAGGTGCCGGTGAAGGTGAAGGGGCCGCCGTTGGGCGCGATCAGCCTGCGGACAAGGGGCGACGCTTCAACGACTTCGCCAGCCTTGCAGGGCTGTCGGTCATAAGGAATGTCTTGGGGAATGTCGCCTTGGGCAATGTCGTCCGGCTTCTCAGTCATTGCGGTCCCTCACCTGAAGGCAGCATAGGCTGGAGACGGGTTCAGTGGAAGGCGCAGGCCTTAGGCTTGAACGACCGGCTTGCCGTTCAAAACCCGCTGGCGGCGCCAAACATCTCGGAGGTTGCGCGGCTGCGGTCGAGCGGTTCCGGCGTCAGGCCGGGCAGGGGGGCGAGCGGCACGGTCTGCATGCAGCCCGCCAGAGCATACCAGTCCCCGAGACGCTCGACGCAATAGGCGCCGCGTTGACGGCGCATCAGGTTGCGCTCACTGAGCTGTGTGCACCAGCGCGAGACGGTCTTTGGTTCCATCCGCGCCACCCTTGCGATGCGGGCGGGGGAGACCGGCTCGAAGATCATGCGTCCGCCCTCGAGCGGCAGAATGTTGAGGCTGCCCACCAGAACATAAAAGGCTGCAAGGCTGTAGGAGAGGTCATGCTGCTCCGCGAAAATCGCCAGCCTGTCGAAACTGCTTTGCACATTGGCGCAGAGTTCGACCAGCGGGGGCGGGTTCGCCACAGCGGCGTGAACGGAGATGGCTTGCAGGGTTTCCTGTCGCAAGGGGACCGTCCTGAAAAGGGTTTGATTAAAGCCTTGCTCAAGTTTAGCACATTGCAAAAAATGCGCAAGTTGTAACAAAAACCCCCGGCGATTTCTCGCCGGGGGTCGGGTTCAGCCGGAAAGGCCGAAAGGGCTCAGAAGGCGCGCTCGGCGCGGAACCTTGCGGAGTAGTTGTTGACGCTCAGGCCAGGCTGCCCGGCGGCCAAGAAGGCGGCTGTCGGATTCTGCATGGTGTTCTTGAGGTTCGCGTACTGAAGCTCAAGACCAATGTCCATGTCCTTGACCGGGGAGTAGATCAAGCTGCCAGAGACTTCCCACAGCTTGCCAGCGCCCCAGGTCGAGGCGACGGATGACGTCGGGGGGCTGAGCGAGATGTAGCCGGCGGAGGCGATAGACCGCCACTGGGGAGCCCAGTAATGGACATATTCCGTCGCAAGGTTCCAACCCGTGGTCGACCCGTAGGTGAGCACGTTGGAGGCGGAAGCGGTTCCCGTGCCCCCGGTCTGCACGAGGTTGGTGTCGACGCGCACGACGCCGCCGAGCAGACGATTGACGCCGCCCAGGGTGCTCAAGCCGCCGTTGGACAGAAGCCCGCCGAGCAGGCCCTTGGCGTAGTTCGTCGTGAACCAGACCTGATCGCCCGCCGCGATCATGGGTAGATTATAGCTGACGGTCGCGCCGATCGCATAGGCGCCGAAGGTCGTCTGGCCAGGGCTGACAGCGTCGATCGCTGTGTTGTTCAGCGAGTTGTTGCCGACCATGGCCGACACACCGGCGAAGCCCCATGCCTGATCGAGGCGAAGGTTGCCAACGATGTTGGCCGCGGTCGCCGGTTGCGCCAACGCCGCCTGCGCATAAGCAAGATCCCTCTGATCTTCGGCCGCGAGCGTGGCCGAGATCCCGCCACCAAAGGTCGCGGTGTAGGCGAGTTCCTTGGCGCCCGACGTGCCGTAGAAGGCATAGGTCACGCCGCCGAAGGGGTTGTTGGGCATCATGTTATAGAAGTCGGGGCCCTGACCGAAGCTGAAGCCGGCCCACTGCACCAAGGCCGAGTCGATCTTGATGGTGGTGGCCGAGTTGTCCGACATCCCATAGGCGGTCTTGTCGGTGACAGTCACGTTACGCAAGCCGCTGGCGTTTTCGACGCGCAGACGAATATAGGTGCGGGCCGCGCCCATTGCGGTGGGGGTGCGGGAGTCGAGGACCAGACGCGCACGCTCAAAAAAACCGGTGGTGGACTGGACATTGCCAGACTGCTGGACCGCACCGGTCTTCGGGTCGATCGTGTCCTTGCCGGGCGTATATCCAAATTCGAAGCGCGCGAGGCCGCCGAGCTTCACGCAAGTCTCGGTGCCGGGGACGTAGAAGAAGCCGGCGCCATAGGCGTCGCAAATCTTCACATAGGTGGCGGGGGCTGCCTTCTTCGAGGGAAGATCGGCGGCCTGGGCTCCGGCGACGACGGCGATAACCGCTGCGGAGCCGAGCAATGCGCTCTTGGTGAATGACATAGATTACCTCCAGAAAGAAACTTCGGTGCAGGCTGACAGTCGTCAGACCGTCAAGCACCGCTCAAAGTGCGAAGGTGTCGCCTTGTCGAGCGGTGACTTGACCTTAGCAATTAAATCGGTAAGCGCCATTGCATAAGCGTAGCTTCAAAATTGTTCCGGGAGGAGGTGGCGCATGGGTCACAAAATTGCCCAGGTAGGGCTGAAATGGACATTTTCAGGAAATCTCGATTGATCGCGCTTGGGGGATAGGGCCCATTTCGGGCTGGAATGGCCCTGAAGAAGAAATTGACTTGCTTCCGGAACGTTTGAGCGGGCGCCTGCAGAATCGTCTGCTCCCTGCTGACTGCTCGCAGCGCGTCGGTGGCTTGCGCGAGGGCGATAAAAAACCTCCGACGATCTCTCGTCGGAGGTCTTCTCAGATCATCCCAAAGGATGGATCAGAAGGTGCGCTCGACGCGCAGTTTGGTGGTGATGTTGTTGACGTTCAGACCGGGCGAACCAGCGGCGACAAAGGCCGCAGTGGGGTTCTGCATGGTGTTCTTCAGGTTCGCGTATTGAACCTCAAGACCGATATCCAGATCCTTGACGGGCGAGTAGATCACGCCGCCAGTAACTTCCCACAACTTCGCGCTGCCCCAGGTGGAGGCGACGGTTGATGTGGGCGGGCTGATCGACACGTAGCCAGCCGAGAAGTTGGAGCGCCACTGGGCCGCCCAGTAATGGGTGAAGGCGGCGTTGAGGTTCCAGCCGGTGGTCGAGTCGAAGGTGGCGTTGCCGGCGGCGGCCGAACCACCGGTCTGCACCAGGTTGGTGTCGACGCGCACGACGCCGCCCATCAGGCGATGGTTGGAGGCGGTCGACATGTTGCTCAGGCCACCGGAGCTGAGGAGAGCGCCGAGCATGCCCTTGGCATAGTTCGCGCCGACCCAGATCTGGTCGCCAGCGGCGATCATCGGGAGCTTGAAGCTGGCGGTCGCGCCAACGGCATAGCCATTGTAGGTCGTTTGACCGACTGCGCCATTGATCGCGGTGTCGTTCAGCGAGTTGTTGCCGATCATGGCGTGGATGGCGGCGAAGCCCCAGGCTTGATCGAGGCGAACGTTGCCGACGATGTTGGCGGCCGTCGACGCCGTATCCAAGGCGGTCTGATCATAGCCGAAGTCCTTGCGGTCTTCGAGGGCGATCGTGGCGGAGTAGCCGCCGCCGAAGGTCGCTGTGTAGGCGATCTGCTTCATGCCGTTCGGAAAGCCAGCCCAGGGATTGGCGTTGTAGATGAACGAGGGCATGAGCGCGTAGTTTTCGGGACCGACGCCGAAGGTGAAGCCAGCCCACTGCACCATGGCTGACTCGATGGTGATGCCGGTGGTGGAGTTGTCGGACATGCCATAGGCAGCCTGGTTCGTGATCGTCTCGTTGCGGATGCCGCTGGTGTTGGCGGCGCGCAGGCGGACGAAGGTGCGGGCGACGCCCATAGCCGTGGGGGTGCGGGCGTCGACGTCGATGCGGCCGCGCGTCTCGAAGCCTGTGGTGGACTGAAGGTTCGCTGACTGCTGCAGCGCGCCGGTCGAGGCGCTGATGGTGTCCTTGCCGGGCACATACTGATACTCAGAGCGGACGTAGCCGCCGAGCTTCACGCAGGTGTCGGTGCCGGGGATGTAGAAGAAGCCGGCGCCGTAGGCGTCGCAAATCTTGACGTAAGTGGCGGGAGCGGCCTTCTTCGAGGGAAGATCGGCGGCCTGGGCGCCGGCGACGACAGCGAGAACCGCTGCGGAACCGAGCAATGCGCTCTTGGTGAATGACATAGGTTTACCTCCAGAAAGAAAAGTCGGTGCGGGCTAACTGGCGTCAGGCCGTCACAGACCGCTCAAACGGCAATATGATCGCTTTTTGAGCAGCAACGAGAACGTAGCAATTAAATTTCGCAGCGCCATCTATTAGTGAAGCTCTAGATGGTTTTCATAGGCAATTGTCACGAAGATGCAACAAAGCTGCCCAGGTCGAGATGAATTGGACATTTTTGCGAAAATGACGGTCAGCAGTCGGCGATCAGGCGCCAATGTCCGAAGGTTCGTGTTGACGCTAAGCAATTGATTTTCAGCCTTTACGGCCTTCCGCCCCTCACTCCACCTCAAACGCAAACGGCACGCCCTCGGCGCATTCCTCGCCGCGTCCGATGGCCTCTATCGCCCGCACCATGCGTTGGTCGCGACCGAGAATCGCGTCGGCGTGGCGCACCAGCAGGAGGTTTGGCGTCGCGGTGGGGGAGAGTTTGCGCAGCAGCCTTGCGGTCTTCGCCTCGTCGCGCTCCGGCGCCAGCGCGCAGACGGCGATGAAGGCGGCGGCGGTGGAGCGGCTGACGCCTGCATAGCAATGGATCAGCAGGGGCTCGCGGCGATCCCATTCGCGCACGAATTGCAGAAAATGCTCAACATGATGGGCGCCGGGGGCCACATGGCCTTCCAGCGGTTCGGTGATGTCGGAGATGTTCACCCGGTGGTGGCGATGGGCCGCGATGACGGCGGGTCGCTCAACCGCGAAATCTGGATTGATCAGCGTCACCATGGAGCGCGCGCCAATGGCCTGCGCGGTGGCGTCGATGGCGTTGAGGGCGCAAACGTGAATGCGGGGCATGTTGGTCCTTTCAGGCTTCAGCCTTGCCCGCAGCCTCGTCTTCCAGCGCGCGGAAGGCCTCCAGAAAGCGCGATTCGGCCTCCTGCGAGGGCGCGGGCGCCAACAGCGGCTCGACCATCCGCGGGTCGAACGGGCAGGCGCCGAAGATCGATTCGGCTTCTTTCACTGAAAAACCAGCAAGATGCGTCGCTTCTATGAAGGCGGCGGCGCGGTCGGCTGATTTTATGCGCTTCACCAGCGGGGCGGGCAGGGTCACGGGCAGGGAAAAGCGCAGGTGGATCGCGCCCAGAATCCGCGCCTCCACGCTTTTATAGGCGTCGCCCACGGCGGCCTTGAAGGGCGAGATGATGTCGCCGATCACATATTCGGGCGCGTCATGCAAAAGCGCCATCAGCCGCCAGCGCGCCGAGCTTTCGCCCGCCTGCGCGAAGAGCCGCTCCACCAGAATGGAATGTTGCGCCACCGAGAAAATATGTGGCCCGTGGGTCTGCCCATTCCAGCGGGCGACGCGGGCGAGGCCATGGGCGATGTCCTCGATCTCCACATCGAGCGGCGAGGGGTCGAGCAGATCGAGCCTGCGGCCGGAGAGCATGCGCTGCCAGGCGCGGGGCGGGGCTGGGGCGCGCGCCATCAGGTGAGGTCTTTCATAGTGTCGGCCATGGCTGCGCAGGCGTCATGGCGCCAGCAGCCGGTGAGGTGATCGTTGACGAAGCCGGTCGCCTGCATGAAGGCGTAGACGATGGTCGGGCCGCAGAAATTGAACCCGGCTTTCTTGAGGTCTTTGGAGATGCGGGCCGACAGCTCCGTCTGCGCGGGCCATTCTCCCATGTGCTGACGCTTCCCTTGCAGGGGCCGCCCATCCACATAGCGCCACAGGAATTGCGAGAAGCCCTCGCGCTCCTGAATGGCGAGAAAGGCGCGGGCGGAGGCGATCGCCCCTTCGATCTTGGCGCGGTTGCGCACGATGCCCGCATTGGCCATCAACTCGGCCACCTTGCGCTGGTCATAGCGGGCGATCTTTTGCGGATCGAAATTGTCGAAGGCGGCGCGGAAAGCGTCGCGCTTGCGCAGGATGGTGATCCAGGAAAGCCCGGCCTGAAAGCCGTCGAGGATCAGCTTTTCATAAAGCGCGCGGGAGTCGGTCTCCGGCACGCCCCATTCGGTGTCGTGATAGTCGACGTAGAGCGGCACGAAGGGCCAGTCGCAACGGTGGTGGCCGTCATCGTGCAGGATGGGCAGGCGGAGGGGGCGCGGCTCGATCATGGACGAGATTTACAGCGGAACCCGATCATGTTGCAACGAGCCCCGGCGGCGGCGTGAAGCCCCGGGAGGGACGACGTCCCGTCGTCCACTTCTGGCGGGGCGACGCCTCGTCGCCCTTTTGCCCCCCTTTGGACGGGCGACGTCCCGTCGCCCTCTTGCCGCGCCTTGGTGGGGTGATGTGCCCATCGCCGCTCATGAGGGAAACCCGGACGACGGGACGTCATCCGGTCAAAGGGGACGACGAGGACGTCGTCCCTCCCGGGCGTTGCAATCTGATCGGGTTGCTCTAGCCCCGTGCGGCCCGCGAGGGAAGCGCGCCGAGCGTCAGGGGCACGCCGCCAGCGGTGATCTGCGTTCCGGCCGCGCTGGCGTCCTGCGCCTTGTCGAGGCGGATGGAGGCGAGGGCGTGGGCGCCCGCGCTGGCGCCCAGCGTCCCCACTTCGATCTCGCCCGCCAGCACGAGGGTTCCCGGCGCGGGGGCTGGGCCAGCCAGCGTGGCGGTGAGGATGCGGCGGCGCGCCGTGCCCCGGTGGTGGACGCGCGAGACCACTTCCTGACCGACATAGCAGCCCTTCTTGAAATCGACGCCGCCGATGAGGTCCATGTTGGCTTCGTGGGGAAAGGCCTCGCCATAGGCGAAGTCCTGGCCACCTTCGGGAATCCCGCAAGCGATGCGCTGCGCCTCATAAGCCAAGCGGGCGTCGGGGTCGCTCGTCAGCGCGGCGCGCTCCATGATGCAGCGGACGCCGAGGCGGGGGTCGCGAGGGTCGGGCTGTGCGCCCTCCGGCGCGGGCGCATCGCCCCAGATCGCCAGCACGCCCATGGCCTCGCTCAGGTCGGCAAGGTCGATCTGCGCGCGCAGCCGGTAGAGGCGCAGGCGTTTCAGGAGATCGGCGGTCAGTTCGCGGGGGGCGTCGAGCCAGAAGGCGTCGCCCTGCTGCGAGACGATAAAATCGGTTATGATCTTGCCCTGCGGGGTCAAAAGCGCCCCAAAGGCGGGCGCGTCAGGGCTGACGCGCTCGACGTCGCAGGTGAACAAGCCTTGCAGAAAGCCGCGCGCCTCAGCTCCGCTGACGCGCAAAAGGCCCCTGTTCCCTAAAAAGCATGACGGCATGGTCCAGAATCACCCCAGCTGCGGCCTTGCTTCGGCCCCGCGCAATAAGTAAGCCGCTCACAGACCCTGACAAGCGCAAACGCGAGCCGCCCCATGTCACATACATACGACACCATTCTCGAGCACGGAACGCTGGTCAATCACGACGGCGAGGGCCAGCGCGACATTGGCCTGCGCGGCGGGCGCATCGCGGCCATTGGCGATCTGTCGCAGGCCAGCGCCGGGGAGCGCATCGACTGCACGGGGCTGCATATCCTGCCCGGCGTCATCGACACGCAGGTGCATTTCCGCGAGCCCGGCCTGACCCACAAGGAGGATCTGGAGACCGGTTCGCGCGCCGCCGTGCTGGGCGGGGTGACGGCGGTGTTCGAAATGCCGAACACCAATCCGCTCACCACGACCCCGGAAGCCTTGGCCGACAAGGTGTCGCGCGGCTTGCACCGCATGCACTGCGATTTCGCCTTCTGGGTCGGCGGCACCCATGAGAACGCCAAACATGTGCCCGAGCTGGAGCGCCTGCCCGGCGCGGCGGGCATCAAGGTGTTCATGGGCTCGTCCACGGGCTCCCTCTTGGTCGAGGATGATCCGGGGGTGGCGGCGATCCTGTCGCAGACCCGCCGCCGCGCCGCCTTCCATGCTGAGGACGAATATCGGTTGAACGAGCGCAAGCCGATCCGCGTGAAGGGCGATCCCAACTCGCATCCGATCTGGCGCGATGTGGAGACGGCGCTGGGCTGCACGCAGCGGCTGGTGAAAATCGCCCGCGAGAAGGGCGCGCTGATCCATGTGCTGCATGTCTCGACCGGCGAGGAGATCGACTTCCTGAAGGACCACAAGGATGTGGCGAGCGTGGAGATCACCCCGCACCATCTGACGCTGGACGCCAGCCTCTACGACACGCTGGGCACAAAGCTGCAAATGAACCCGCCCGTGCGCGACGCCAGCCACCGCGACCGCATCTGGTGGGGGCTCTCGCAGGGCATCGCCGATATTCTGGGCTCCGACCACGCGCCCCATACGCTTGAGGAAAAGGCCAAGACCTATCCCGACAGCCCCTCGGGCATGACCGGCGTGCAGACCTTAGTTCCCGTCATGCTCGATCATGTGAACGCGGGCCGCCTGTCGCTGGCGCGTTTCGTCGATCTGACGAGCGCCGGTCCCGCACGGCTCTTCGGCATCGCCCGCAAGGGCCGGGTGGCCGTGGGCTATGACGCGGACCTGACCGTGGTCGACATGAAGCGCCGCGAAACCATCCGCGATTCCTGGATCGCCTCGCGCTGCGGCTGGACGCCTTACGATGGCAAGACAGTCACCGGCTGGCCGGTGGGAACCTTCGTGCGCGGCGCCCGCGTCATGTGGGAGGGCGATCTGGCGACGCCTTCCACTGGCGAGGCGGTAAGGTTCCAGCAGGCGTTGTGAGGGGGCTCACCCCGAATAAAAATAGTGCCACGTCCCGTCCGCCCCGATCCCGACGCGTTCCATGATCGGCAGGCCGATGTCGTTGCGCAGGCCAAGGTTTTCGAAGCGTGTGCAGCGATACATGGCGATGCGCGCCTCCGGTGAGGGGGCGGGCGCCTGTTTCACGGCGAAGGCGGGCCAGACATAGGTCACGCTCGGCCCGCGCGTCACTTTCGCATAGGGTTGCTCGAAGACGGCGGCCAGAAGGCTCAGGGTCTCGCGGCCCGCCCCATCGAAAGAGCGCGCCTTCAGCGCGTCGATGGCCTCGGCGAAGCTGCGTACGCGCGGCGAATTGCGGTCGCCCGCCCGGCCGAAGATGGGCGGCGTCTCGTTCCATTCGATGGGGGCGCGCAGGTTTTCAATGTCCCCGCTCGCCACCGCCGCCAGAATCTTCGCGCGCATGGCCTGCACGCGCGCGGGAAGCGCCGCGAGATCGTGGATAGGTTCGGATATCTGTTCGCCCGAAGCGGGCGGCGGTTGCTTCGCCATAGGGCATCATAGCGCAGAGCGGCGGATCAAGCTTGCAGGACTTCGAGGCGAGGGCCAAAGCCCGAAAGCTTCAGTGTTTCTGCGCGATGGAGAATTCCCCCTGGCGAATGCGGTCGCCCAGTCCTTCGGCGAACAGGGCCACCGCCTCTTCGCCGTAAATGCTGACAAGCTCCTGGAACGCGGCGAACATGGCCGCATGGGCGAAGCTGTCGCTCTCAAGCCCGGCCAGGATCGCCTCGGCGAAGGCCTCGGTCACGAATCCAAGCGCCACGCGCCTGTCCTCCGCTGCCGCGGCGTCATCGAACTCTGAGAAGGGCGCTGACATCATCATTGGCTCAGACTAAACCGTGCGCGGCCGCTGGAACAGATGCAGTCTTGTGAAACGGTTAACGGCGGCCGCTGCGGAGCGTCCCGTTTTCAGCCGCCGCCGAAACGGTTTGTGACGTCATCGGCCAGTTTGCCGCCCTCGTCGAGAAAGCGCTCGATGATGGCGTGCGCGTTCGGCGTACAGGCGCGGTAAAGCGTCTCGTAGTTTTGGAAGCCTCTGTTATAGGCCCCCGCAAGCCGTTCCCGACGGGTCTCCGTCCGGGCCTCGGCCTCCATCAACGAGCGCATGCTCGCTCGCCACTGGTCGCCATCGCCCTCGCCGCAGACCTCCCGCAGCCAAGCGAGCGCGCCCAGAATTTCCGATAAACGAAGCAATTGCGGCTCATAGGGCGGAGGCGGCGCCTCCTGCGGGGCCTGGGGCGCCTGCTGTTGCGGCCGCGCGGGGGCGCGGCTGGCGCCCTGCGCCAGCGCGGGGCCAGGCGCAGCAAGGGCGGCCGCCAAGAGAAGCGCCAGAGTCCTGTCCATCAGCTTCATGAATGCGCCTCGACCAGTTCCAGACCCTTGTGCAGGATCGGCAGCAGCCCCGGCGTCAGCTTCAATTCCCGCGCCTGCGTCAGGTCCACCCAGCGCAGGGTCGGCAATTCCTCGCTGGCCTGACCCTCGCCCGAGACCCAGAGCCCGGCGAAAGAGGCGACGACGAAATGGCGGCGCACCTTGTCCGTCTCGTCACGCTCGATGAATTGCGACCATCCGGTGAAGCCCAGGCTCCTGGCGCGCACGCCCGTCTCCTCGAAAAGCTCGCGCAGGGCGGCCTCCTCCAGCGCCTCTCCTGTCTCCACGACGCCGCCAGGCAGGCTGTAGAGCGTGTCGTTTGGCGCCATGGCGCGCGAGCCCAGCAGCACGCGCTCCCGCCGGAAGACCGCGAAGCTTGCCGCGAGGAAGGGCCGGTTCGGGTAGAGACGGGAGGTTGTCATGGGCTCGCCAGAGTTGCGCGCCTGTTGTCCTACGTTCCGCCGCCGCGATCAACTCCGGCGCCATCAGCCCTTGGGAGGAGTCGCGTATCAGGATTCGAGAGGTCGGCGCTTGCGTTTCGCTGAGCGGGCTCTAGCATCGGGGCCGGGCCGCGAGCCCGATAAAAAATGAGGGATGGGAATGCCGCTCGGGATGAGAGGGACGCTTGCGCCCACGGTCTGCATGGCGACGCTTGTCGCGTCGCAATTCTTTCACGGCGTGGCTGGCGCGCAGCCCCAGACCCGATCGGTCGCGGAGTTTTACCGCGGCAAGACGATCTCGCTCGTCGTCAGTTCCTCGCCGGGCGGCGGCTATGACGCCCTGTCCCGGGTGGTGGCGCGGCATCTGGGCGACCACATTCCCGGCAATCCGGCGGTCGTGGTCCGCAATATGCCGGGCGCGGGCGGCATCGTGGCCACCAGTTACATCAACAAGGTCGCCCCGCGCGATGGCTTGACGATTGGCGGCGTGCAGAACAACACGCCCTTCGAGCCGCTCTTCGGCACGAAGGAGGCGGATTACGATCCGACCAAAATGACGTGGCTGGGCACGCCCTCTGTGGAGACGGGGCTGCTGATCGTCTGGCGCAGCTCCCCCATCATGACGCTGGCGGACGCTCAAAAAATGGAGATGACGGCGGGCGCTTCCGGGGCCAACTCGAATCCGAGCTTTTATGCGCGGCTCCTGAACGAGGTGCTTGGCACCAAGATCAAGGTGATCGCCGGGTTCCCGGGCCAGAACGAAGCCTATCTGGCCATGGAGCGGGGCGAGATCGACAGCTATGGCGTCACCTTCTGGTCGTCCCTCACCTCCACCAAGCCTGATTGGCTGCGCGAGAAGAAGATCCGCATCCTGGTCCAGTACGGGCCGGAAAAGGAGGCTGATCTGCCGGATGTGCCCTGGGGGCCGGACCTGATCAAGAAAGAGGAAGATCGCCTGTTGATGGAGGCCGCCTATGCGCCGCTGGCGGTTGGCAGGCCCTTTGTGGCGCCGCCTGATTTACCGCCAGAGCGCACGGCGGCGCTGCGCAAGGCCATGCTGGAAACCTTCAAGGATCCGGAATTTCTCGCGGAAGCGGCGAAACAGCAATTGCAGGTCGACAAGCCCCGCAGCGGCGAGCAGATTCAGGCGCAAATCAAACGCGTCTACGAAATGCCCGCCAGCGTGGCGGAGCGGCTGCGAAAAATCGCGCAGAATTTTTGAGCGTGGCGCAGGCCCGCGTTAGGGATGGCCGGGATCGCAGGAGACGCGCGGCCTATGTGTTGCGCGCCTGCCGCTTGAACGAGGCTGCGGAAGCCGACCTTGCCGCGCCCCTTACGGAAACAGCCGCGCCACGCCCCAATCCCCTTCCGTCCGGTCGCGCTGGTAGACGATGCGCTCGTGCAGGCGGAAGGGTTTGTCGGTCCAGAATTCGATATAGAGCGGCTTGATGCGATAGCCGATCCAGTGCGGCGGACGCGGGATCTCGCTCAGGCCGAATTTCGCGGCGTAGACGGCGACGGCCTTTTCAAGGGCGAAGCGGTTTTCCATGGGCTGGCTCTGCTGGCTCGCCCAGGCGCCGATGCGGCTGTTGCGGGGGCGGCTGGCGAAATAGGCGTCGGACTCCGCCAATGTCACTTCCTCCACCTCGCCGCGCAGGCGCACCTGTCGCCGCAGGCTCTTCCAATGGAAATTGGCGGCGGCCTTGAAGCTGGCGTCGAGTTCGCGTCCCTTGGCGCTTTGCCGGTTGGTGTAGAAGACGAAGCCACGCTGATCGAAATCTTTCATCAGCACCATGCGCAGATTGGGCATGCCCTGCGGATCGACGGTCGCGACCGCCATGGCGGTGGGATCGTTGGGTTCGCTCTCGCTCGCCAGCGCCAAGGCCTGCGCAAAACGCTCGAAAGGCTCGGCTTCCGGGGCGCGCTCACTGTCTGTTAAGTGTTCCAATGCAAGCCTCTGGAGTTGTGTCGGCATGGCCGTGACGGCGTCTTGGGGTCGCGATGATGCGTTCAGTCTACAGGCAGGCGAGGGAGCGGACCAGTCGGGCTTTGGCCTGGCCCAGCCTTCTGTGCCTGCTCCTCGCGACCAGCGGCTGCGTGAGCGACGGGTCTATGTCCAGCCTGATGGCGGAGGACGATACGACGGGTTCGATCATCGCCGACAGATCTCCGCTGCCCGCGCTCAGCATGGAAGATTGGACTCAGGCCAGCGCGGCGCTTTCCCTCGCGCTCGATCCGCAGGGCGCGGGCGCCGCCATCGCCTGGGAGAATCCGGCCTCTGGCGCACGGGGATCCATCACGCCAGTGGGCGCCGTCTATGAAGTGGAGGGGCGGATCTGCCGCGCCTTTCTTGCCGAGATCGGCGGCAAGATCCCCGCCCGGCGCCTGCAAGGGCGCGGCTGCCAGGGCGCGGATGGCCAGTGGGCGGTGAGCGATCTGAAGCCCTTCGGCTCGTGAGGCGCCGGTAACGCTTGCCCTCAGCGGTCCGACTTCCTAGCTTGCGGGAACCTCAGTCCCCGGAGCCCGCCTTGTCCCCCAATCCCTTTTTCGAAACCTGGACCACCCCTTACGAAATGCCGCCCTTCGACAGGGTGGAGACCAGCCACTTCCGCGCGGCCTATGACGCTGCGCTGGCCGCCCACAAGGCCGAGATCGCCGCCATCGTCGCCAATCCCGCCGCCCCGGACCTCGAAAACACCATTGTCGCCATGGAGCTTGCCGGCGAGGCGCTGAAGCGCGTCGGCGGCGTGTTCTGGAATCTCGCGGGAACCGAATCGACAGAGGCCCTGCGGGCGGTGGAGCGCGAAATGTCGCCCCTGCTGGCGCGCCACTTCAGCGCGATCTTCCTCGACCCGGCGCTGTTCGCGCGTGTCGATGCGGTGTTCGCGCAGCGCGCGCAGGCGGACTATTCGCCCGAGCAGATGCGGTTGCTGGAGCGCAAGCACAAGGCCTTCGTGCGCGCGGGCGCTAGGCTTGGCGAGGCGGAGCGCCAGCGCCTTGGCGCCATCACCGAAGAACTCGCCACATTGGGCACGCGCTTTTCGCAGAATGTTCTGAAGGATGAGGCGGGCTATGTGCTGGTGCTGGAGAGCGAGGACGACCTTGCGGGCCTTCCCGCAGATTTCTGCGCCGCCGCCGCAGCCCTCGCCACCGAGCGCGGCCATGAGGGCAAATGGGCGGTGAGTCTGGCGCGCGGCAATGTGGAGGCCTTCCTCACCCATTCGACCCGGCGCGACCTGCGCGAGACCCTGTTCCGCCACTGGTCGGCGCGCGGCGAGACGGGCGGGGAGACCGACAATGGCGCCGTCATCGCGCGCACTTTGTCGCTCCGCGCCGAGCGCGCGCGCCTGCTGGGTTATGAAACTTACGCCGATTACAAGCTCGACGACACGATGGCGCAGACGCCCGACGCCGTGCGCGCTTTGCTCGATCAGGTCTGGACGGCGGGCCGCGCCCGCGCCGGGCTTGAGGCCTCGCGCCTGCAAGCCATGATCGAGGCGGAGGGCGGCAATTTCGAACTCGCGCCCCATGATTGGCGCCACTATGCCGAAAAGCTGCGCCGCGCCGAATATGCCATCGACGATGCGGCCCTGCGCGCCTATTTCCCGCTCGACCGCATGATCGAGGCGGCCTTCCATGTGGCGGGCGAATTGTTTGGCTTACGCTTTGAAGAAAAGCACGGCCTGCCCGTTTATAATCCCGATGTGCGCGTCTTCGAGGCTAAGGATGCGCAGGGGCGCCATGTGGCTTTGTTCATCGGCGATTATTTCGCCCGCGCCTCAAAGCGCAGCGGCGCCTGGATGTCGGCCTTTCGCGGCCAGCAGAAGCTCGCGCGCGACCAGCGGCCGATCATCGTCAATGTTCTGAACATCGCCAAGCCCGCCGCTGGCGAGCCCGCGCTTTTGACCATCGACGAAGCGCGCACCCTGTTCCACGAATTCGGCCACGCGTTGCATGGCATGTTGTCGGATGTGACTTATCCCAGCCTCGCGGGCACGGCGGTCTCGTCCGATTTCGTGGAGCTGCCCTCGCAGCTTTATGAACATTGGCTGCTGCGCCCCGAAGTGCTGCGTCAGTTCGCCTTGCATGCGCAAACGAACGAGCCGATTCCCGATGCGCTTATCGACAAGGTGATGGCCGCGCGCACCTTCAATCAGGGCTTCGCCACGGTCGAATATTGCGCCTCCGCCTTCGTGGATCTGGAGATGCATCTGGAGCAGGGGCAGGGGGCGCAAGACCCGCTTGGTTTTGAACGGCGCGTGCTGGAGACCATCGGCATGCCGCGGCAAATCATCATGCGCCATCGCTCGCCCCACTTCACCCATATCTTCTCGGGCGAGGGCTACGCATCCGGTTATTACTCCTACCTCTGGTCCGAAGTGCTCGACGCCGACGCCTTCGCCGCCTTCGAGGAAACCGGCGACATCTACCACCCCGCCACCGCCAAGCGCCTGCGCGATTTCATCTATGCGGCTGGCAATCTGCGCGACCCCAAGGAGGCCTATACGGGCTTCAGAGGACGACTGCCGACGCCGGATGCGCTGTTGGAGAAGCGCGGGTTGGTGTGAGGGGGCTGCTTGCCCCCCGCCCCAGCTCCCCCTAATGTCCCTTCAGCAAAAACATCAGGAGTGAAGCGCTGTGGGGACGACGATTCGCCGGGTCGTGACCGGGCATAATGCCGAGGGCAAGTCCTGTTTCATCATGGATGGCGCGCCGCCCCATGTGTATCAGCGCAGCCCCGGCAGCTCGCGGGTCACGGAATTGTGGGATACGCGCGCCACGCCCGCCAGCAATGAGGGCGACGCCGACCCGACCCTGCGGGATTTCCGCCTGCCGCCGCCCAAAAACGGCAGCGTGTTTCGCGTCATCCACTATCCGCCGGACAGCGAGCGCCTCGCGGCCCTTCATGCCGAACACGCCAATGCGACCGATGACGGCAGCGGGCGGGCGGGGGCGCTGGATCGGTCCAATGCGCGCCATCCCGGCTTTCACAAGACCAGCTCGGTGGATTACGCCATCGTTCTGTCGGGCGAGATCCACGCGCTGATGGAGGAGGGCGAGGTCTTGTTGAAGCAGGGCGATGTGCTGGTGCAGCGCGGCACCAACCACGCCTGGAGCAACCGCAGCGACGCGCCCGCCGTGCTCGCCTTCGTGCTCATCGACGCCGACCCGGTCTGATAAAAACGTCTGGAGGAAACATGTCGTTTCGCACATCGGCGCTCATCGGCGCCACTTTGTTCGTCGCCGCCTCGCCCGCTCTCGCCCAGCAGGGCGAGACCATGCCGCGCGTTCTCACCGTCTATGTGGCGGGTACGGCGGGCGGGGGCATAGACCTTTATGCGCGCATGTTGGGTCGCTATATCGGCAAATATATTCCCGGCAACCCTGTGGTGAATGTGCAGGACATGCCAGGCGCCGGCGGCATCCGCGCCGCCAATTTCATCGCCGACGCGGCGCCCAAGGATGGCGGGGCGCTGGGCACTTTCCCCGGCGGGCCTTTGGCCGAGCCGCTCGTGGGCCTGCGCAATCCGGGCTATGACATGAGCCAGTTCCAGTGGATCGGCGCCATAAGCCGCGACGTCAGCCTTTGCATTTCCTGGGGGCCGACCGCCTTCAAGACCATCGAGGATGCGCGCAAGAACGAGATGATCGTGGCGGGCACGGGCGCGGGCTCGGAGACCGACACGATCCCTCTCATTCTGAACGATGTGCTGAAGACGAAATTCCGCGTCGTGACCGGCTATCTGGGCACGAAGGAAACCATCATGGCCATCGAGAATGGCGAGGCCCATGGCCGCTGCGGCCTCACCTATTCGTCGCTGAAGGCGTCCCGGCCAGACTGGCTGAGCGACAAGAAGATCAACGTCATCTTGCAGATGGGGCTGGAGAAAAGTCCCGAACTGCCCGATGTGCCGCTCGCCAGCGACCTGCTGGGGCCTGAAGACAAGCAGGTTCTGGAGCTCGTGACCATGGGCACGGCGGTGGGCCGTCCCTTCGCGGCGCCTCCGGGCACGCCGCCCGCACGGGTGGAAATTCTGCGCCGCGCCTTCGACGCCGCCATGAAGGATCCCGCCTTGCTGGAAGAGGGCCGCACCATCCAGGCGGAAATCTCGCCGACGTCCGGCGAGGAGGTGCAAAAGATCATCACCCGGCTCTACGCCACGCCCAAACCTGTGGTCGACCGTGCGAAGAAGCTTCTGGAGCCGTCAGCGAAATAGTGGACTGGCGCTCAGCGTCCGCCCACCGGGCCCATCCACACCGCGCGCGGGCCAATCTCCGCCACGCTGCGGCAGCCGGTGAAGCCCATGGAGGTGTCCAGCTCCTTGCGCAGCAGGGTCAGCGCATGTTCGACGCCCGCAGCGCCCGCCACGGACGCGCCATACAGCGCGCAGCGGCCGCTGAGCACCGCCTTTGCGCCCAGCGCCAGCGCCTTCAGCACATCGCTGCCCCGGCGTATTCCGCTGTCGATGATGATGTCGGTCTTGCCGCCGACCTCCGCCACGATTTCGGGCAGGATCTCGATGGGCGATACGGCGCCGTCGAGATTGCGCCCGCCATGGTTGGAGAGGATGACGGCGTCCACGCCCATCGCCGCCGCGCGCACGGCGTCCTCCGGCAGGTTTACGCCCTTGATCATCAAGGGGCCTTTCCACATGTCGCGCAGGCGGGCGAGATCATCCCAGGTGAGATTGTCGCCCTGCATGGTGCGCGCGCTGGAGCCTATGGCGCCCGCCGCCCGTCCCTGCGACCCTTCCGGGAAATGAACGGGGCGCGGCATGCCCACGGTGCGCAGATAGGGCAGCATGACCTCGATCAGCCAGCGCGGATGCAGGGCCACATCCATCACGATGCTCGGGTTGAAATGGAAGGGGCTCGAGAAGCCGTTGCGCTTGTTATATTCGCGGATCGGCGACACGGCGGTGTCCGTGGTGAGGATCAGCGCCTCGAAACCTGCGTCCTGCGCGCGCTTGACCAGAGCGTGAGACAGTTCGCGCTCGCGCCACATGTAGAGCTGGAACCAGTTGCGGCCATTCTCGACAGTGGCGATGCGCTCGATGGAGGTGAGCGAGGGGGTGGCCAGCGTGAAAGGAACGCCAAAGCGCGCCGCGGCGCGCGCGACCTCCAGTTCCCCCTCATACCAGGTGAGGCCCGCCGCGCCGGTCGGGGCGATGGCCAGCGGCATGGCCATGGGCTTGCCGAACAGTTCCATGCGGGTGCTGCGGGTCGAGACGTCCACCAGCGCCTTGTTGCGCAGCTTGATGCGGCGGAAGGCTGCGCGGTTTTCGTTGAGGCTCACCTCGTCCTCCGAGCCGCGCTCGAAGAATTCGAACACGCCCTTGGGCAGGCGCTTGCGCGAGGCCTCGCGCAGGTCGGCGATGTTGAGATAGCGCGCGGCGAGTTTGGCGGCGAGGCGGGCGTCGCTCGCCAAGGGCGCCGTCGCGACCGGCATGGCTCCAGCCGTAGTGGCTCCGCTGGTTGTCGCTGTTCCGCTCATGGCCTCGTCCTCCCGTTTGAGGCAATGAGTTTAGCGTGTTTGGGCCAAGCTCGGCAAATGGGCGCTTGACTCCGCTCCGCCGCAAACGACGACCCTTGCGACGGCGCGCCAGTTGGGGTCAGGCGGTCGCGTGCCGGTCGGCAGTGGGCGGCGTCCAGCCGACGAGGGCTCTGCTGCAGGCCGCCGTGTTTCGGCCGCCGCGGTAAGGGAACTCGACACGCCGGACCTTTGCTATCCTGCTTTGCATCTTGCGTCCGGGGCCGGGCCGAACCATATACTCGCCCGAGACATTGCGGCCGCGCCGATTTCCGGGCGGGCGCGGAGGTGGGCTCCAGATGCGTGATCCATATACGGTGCTCGGCGTCCCGAAATCGGCCGGGGCCGACGAGATCAAGAAGGCCTTCCGGGGGCTGGCGAAGAAATTCCACCCGGATCAGAACAAGACCGACCCCAAGGCCAAGGAGAAGTTCTCCGAGGCCAATTCCGCCTATGAAATTCTGGGCGACGAGAAAAAGCGCGCCCAGTTCGACCGGGGCGAGATCGACGCCGAGGGCAAGCCGCGCTTCCAGGGCTTCGACGGCTTCGGGGGGCGCAGGCGTCCCCAGCCTGGCGCGCAGGAATATGAGCACAATTTCAGCGGTGGCGGGGCGGGTGGCCCGCGCGGGGGCGCCGGTTTTGATCCGTCCGACATTTTCGCTGACCTGTTTGGTGGCGGCCGGGCGCGCGGGCGCACGCGCGCCGCTCCAAAAGGTGAGGATATTCAAGGCGTCGTCACCGTTTCTCTGGCGGAGGCCGCGAAGGGCGCCAGCGCGCGCGTCGCCTTGTCCACCGGACGCACCCTCGATGTGACGATCCCCGCCGGGATTGAGGATGGCAAGCAGATCAGGCTGAAGGGTCAGGGCGCTCCCGGGCCGATGGGCGGAGAGCCCGGCGACGCCATGATCACCGTGCGCATCGCCAAACATCCGTTTTTCAAGGTGGAGGGCCGTGATCTGCGGCTTGATCTGCCGATCGCCCTCTATGAGGCGGTGCTGGGCGGCAAGGTGCAGGTTCCCACCCTTGGGGGCGCGGTGGAGATGAACCTGCCGCCGGGAACCAATTCGGGCCGCACTCTGCGCCTGCGCGGCAAAGGCCTGCCAGCCTCGGGCGCGTCTGCGGCGGGCGATCTGCTGGTGACCCTGCGGGTCACCTTGCCCGAAAAGACCGATCCGGAATTCGAAGGGCTCATGCGCAAGTGGCAGAGCACGAATTCCTATGATCCGCGCAAGGATATGATCTGAAGTCGGTGGGCGGCGCTACGCGGGTTGCGTCGCCCGCGTCGCCTCATTCGGCAGCAGGCCGCTCCTTCTGCGCATAGCCCAGCCGCGCGTTCAGCTCTTCCAGAATCTGCACGGCGGCTTCCGCGATCACTGTGCCGGGCGGGAAGATGGCGGAGGCGCCACTGTCGCGCAGCTCGTCCATGTCCTGCGGGGGGATCACGCCGCCCACCACGATCATGATGTCGTCGCGCCCCGCCTCGCGCAGCGCCGCCTTCACCTGTGGCACCAGCGTCAGATGACCGGCGGCCAGCGATGACACGCCGATCACATGCACATTGTTGTCCACAGCCTGCTTCACCGCCTCTTCCGGCGTGGCGAAGAGGGGGCCGATGTCCACGTCGAAACCCAGATCGGAGAAGGCGGAGGAAATCACCTTCTGCCCGCGATCATGGCCGTCCTGTCCCACCTTCGCCACGAGAATGCGCGGCTTGCGGCCCTCGTTCTCCACAAAGGCGCGGGTCATGTCGGAGACGCGGTTGATGATCGGCGAGTCGGGTCCAGCTTCCTTGGCGTAGACGCCGCGAATGGAGCCGATGGTCGCGACATGGCGGTTGAAGACCTTTTCCAGCGCCAGCGAAATCTCGCCCACGGTCGCCTTGGCGCGCGCGGCCGCGATGGATAGCGCGAGCAGATTGCCCTGCGCGCGGGCGCCGTCGCTCAACGCTTTCAAGGCCCGCTGCGCGGCGGCTTCATCACGTTCCGCGCGCAGGCGCTTCAGCTTTTCGATCTGCTGGGCGCGCACGGAGGAATTGTCGACCTTCAGCACGTCGATGGGCTTCTCGCCCTGCGGCTTGAACTTGTTGACGCCGATGACGGCCTGTCGCCCGCTGTCGATGCGCGCCTGCGCTTTTGCGGCGGCCTCCTCGATGCGCAGCTTGGGAATGCCCGCGTCGATGGCCTTGGCCATGCCGCCGAGGCGCTCGACTTCCTCGATATGCGACCAGGCGCGCTCGGCCAGATCCTGCGTCAGGCGCTCCACATAATAAGAGCCGCCCCAGGGGTCGATGACGCGCGTGGTGCCGCTCTCCTGTTGCAAAAACAGCTGCGTGTTGCGCGCGATGCGGGCGGAGAAATCCGTGGGGAGCGCGAGGGCTTCGTCCAGCGCGTTGGTGTGCAGGCTCTGCGTGTGGCCCTGCGTGGCGGCCATGGCCTCGATGGTGGTGCGCGTCACGTTGTTGAACACGTCCTGCGCGGTGAGCGACCAGCCGGAGGTCTGGCAATGGGTGCGCAAAGGCAGGCTCTTTTCGGATTTAGGCTCGAACTGCTTCACCAGCCGCGCCCACAAAAGCCGTGCGGCGCGCAGCTTGGCGACCTCCATGAAGAAGTTCATGCCCACCGCCCAGAAGAAGGACAGGCGCGGCGCGAATTGATCCACCGTCAGTCCCGCCGCGATTCCGGCGCGGATATATTCGACGCCATCGGCCAGCGTATAGGCGAGCTCCAGATCCTGCGTCGCGCCCGCCTCCTGCATGTGATAGCCGGAAATCGAAATCGAATTGAACTTCGGCATATTTTGCGAGGTATAGGCGAAAATGTCGGAGATGATGCGCATGGAATCCTTGGGCGGATAGATATAGGTGTTGCGCACCATGAATTCTTTGAGAATGTCGTTCTGGATCGTGCCCGAGAGCTTGTCCTGCGACACGCCCTGTTCTTCCGCCGCCACGATATAAAGCGCCAGCACCGGCAGCACGGCGCCGTTCATGGTCATCGACACGCTCATCTGGTCGAGCGGAATGCCGGAAAAGAGCGTGCGCATGTCATAGATGGAATCAATCGCCACGCCCGCCATGCCGACGTCGCCAGCGACGCGCGGATGATCGGAATCATAGCCGCGATGGGTGGCCAGATCGAAGGCGACGGAAAGGCCCTTCTGCCCCGCCGCCAGATTGCGCCGATAGAAGGCGTTGGAATCCTCAGCCGTGGAGAAGCCCGCATATTGGCGCACGGTCCAGGGCTGGTTCACATACATGGTGGGGTAGGGGCCGCGCACGAAGGGCGGCAGGCCCGGATAGCTGTCGATGAAGTCGATGTCCGCAATGTCCGCCGCGTCATAGATCGCCTTCACGGGGATCTCCTCGGGCGTCAACCAGGGCTCGTCGCCAAGGGGCGGAACGGGCGTGGCTGCCTGCGCGAAGGCGAGCGTGGAGAAATCGGGGATGCGCGACATGGCGGGCTCGCTGAGACGGAATATCGCCCGTTTATAAACCCTACGCGCTCAAGCGGCCATTGGTCCTTGGAGCAATATCGGATCATGCTGCAACGAGCCGCGCCATGTCAGGAGCGCGAAACCGGGAGGGGCGACGTCTCGTCGCCCCGGTTCCTCAGTGCGCATCGGTGGAGCACGTAAATCATGGCTGAGTTTGTGGGGCGGGGACGACGAGGACGTCGTCCCTCCCGGTGGCGCCACGGCCTGCGCTCACTCCCGCCGCTCCGCCACCCAGCGTCCCGCGCATTGCTTGGACGGCGCGCGCCACGTGCCCGAACCCGTGCCTGTCCCCAGCGATCCATAGGCGGCTAGCACATCGGCGCCGTTCATGACCCGCACCGCCACGCGCCCGCGCGGGTCCACCCTGCCGGAGGCTGTGGCCATGGCGTCGGCCATTTCGATGCGCCCGTCGCGGATGCCCAGCGACAGGCGGGAGGCCCGGTCGCAGACGCCTTGTTCGGTGATCACCATGACCGACCAGCGTCCATCAAAAGCGCGTGGCGAGGCGCCGCGCCTCGTGGCGGCTTCGGCGACGCTCGCCACGCTCAGGCACGCCATGGCGGCGACCGTCAGGGACCATGCTTTCATCAACGCGCTCCTCGCTGTCAGGCGAGCCGCAGCGCCTCGTCCAGCACCGCGACGACATCGCACCCGGCGAAGATGAAGCCGGAGACGCCCGCCTCTTTCCATGCGGCCTCGGCGACGCCGGGCCGACCAGCGAGGTAGATATGGCGCGCGCCCGCCTTGACCAGCGCCCGCGCCGCTTTTTGCCCCCACTCTTCGTAGAGGGGGTCCGCCGAACAGATACAGGCGAAGGCGGCGCCGGAGATCTTGAAAGCTGCGGCGAGGCTCGCCTCATCGGCGAAGCCCTCGTTGCCCGGCGCCAGCACGCCGCCCGCCTCGAAGAAGTTCTTGGCGAACATGGACCGCGCCGTGAAGGCGGCGATGGGGCCGAGATTGGCGAGGAAGACGCTGCGGCGCAAGCCCGTTTGCGCCGCTTCCGCATCGGCCCGGTCGCGCAGGGCCTCGAAGGCTTCGGCGTCGCGATGCAGGCTTAGCGCGGGCAGGGCGATGGGTTGGGCGGGGGCGGGCTGGGGCGCTGGCATGGGCGCCAGCACCTCCACGGGCGCCTCGGCCACGTTGGGGAACTCGCTCGCGCCGGTGATCGGATCCTTGCGGCGGGCGATGGCGCGGGCGCGCTCCGCCTGCGTCGCGGCGATCTTGCTCTGGACGGCGCCGGAGGCGAGCGCGCCATAAAGCCCGCCCGCCCGTTCGGTCTCCTGCACCAGCGTCCACGCCTTTTCGCACAGCGCGTCGGTCAGGGCCTCGAAGGCGCCAGAGCCTGCGGCGGGGTCGGACACCCGGCCAAGGTTCGCCTCCTCCAGCAGCACCGCTTGGGAGTTGCGGGCGATGCGGCGGGCGAAATCGTCGGGCAGCCCCAGCGCCTGGGTGAAGGGCAGCACGCTCACCGCATCCGCCCCGCCAAGCCCGGCCGAGAAACAGGCCACCGTGGCGCGCAGAATGTTCACCCAGGGGTCGCGGCGGCCCATCATGCGCATGGAGGTTTCCGCATGGATATGGATGGGCTCTGGCGTCAGGCCGCAACCCTCCTCCACGCGCGCCCAAAGGCGCCGCAAGGCGCGCAGCTTGGCGACGCCCAGAATCTCGTCCGCGTCCGCGCTGACCCGAAAGCCGATCATGCCGCGCGCTTGCGCCAGACCCACGCCCGCGCCTTCCAGCGCGCGCAGATAGGCCAGCGCGCTGGCGGTCACGAAGGCCAGCTCCTGCGCCTCGGAGGCGCCGGCGCCATGGGCGAGACGGCCATCGGCGACGAAGGCCCGCCCGCCGAGGCTTCTGGCGAATGCGACGCTGGCGGGGGCCATGGCGGCCCAGTCCGCAGCGGCGCCGCCTTGCAGGGCCATCTGGCCGAGGGGATCATGGCCGAAGGTCACGGTGGCGGGATCGGCGCCCGCTTGGCCCAGCAGATCGCGCAGGCGCAGGGCGGCGTCTTGCGCTTGCGGGCCAAGGTCGATCTCGATGGTCAGGCCCACGTCGAGCGCCACGCCCTCCAGCGCCGTGTCGAGCGCCGCGCGATCCGCAGGCAGGCCGAAGCCATAGGCGCCCACCGCGCCCTTAAAGACCAGATGCAGGCCGGTGGCGCCGTTCTCCAGATCCTCCAGCGCCTGCTTGTTGGCGGCGGCGGGGTCTGGATGATCCACCCGCGCCAGCCGCGCCCAGCCAGCGCCGCTGGCCTTCACGGCGCGCGGGCGCTCCTCGGTCAGGCGGGCGTAGAGGGGGGAAATGGCGATGGCGTCATAACTGCGGCCCTGCAGTCGCTCGAAGGGCGCGCCCTTGAGCACGGCGTCCACCCGCGCCCGCCATTGCTGCTCGGTGGCGGGAGGGAAGGCGTCGGCGAAGGAGATGGGCTGGTCTGACATGGGATGGTCCGAGTGAGGAGCACCTTTTCGCATGGCGCGGCCAGTCCCGCCACAGGCGGAAAGTCGTAGAGGGCTCAGTGTTGATCCAACGTAGCCATGCGGCGAGGACCGCAGTCTACCGGGATGTATCTCCGTTTTGGAGGTTCGCCTTTTATATGTTTGTTTTTCAGGCTGCCTGAGAGTGGATGATCGGGGCTTGCGGCTTCCAATGCCACGGGAGCAGTTCATC
>CAIUWR010000096.1 GCA_903902915.1 uncultured Hyphomicrobiales bacterium
CGGGACCACAGCGGTCGGAGCCGCTGACGCGGGCGCCGGGTCGGACGCGACGACCGAAGCCACAACGGACGGAGCCGCAGACGCGGGCGCCGGATCGGACGCGACGACCGGGGCCACAGCGGACGGAGCCGCAGGCGCTGGCGCCGCGTCGGAGGCGACGACCGGGACCACAGTGGACGGAGCCGCTGAGGCGGGCGCCGGGTCGGAGGCGACGACCGAAGCCACAGCGGACGGAGCCGCTGAGGCTGGCGCCGGGTCGGACGCGACGACCGAAGCCACAGCTGACGGAGCCGCAGACGCTGGCGCCGGGTCGGACGCTGCGACCGAAGCCACAGCGGTCGGAGCAGCAGGCGCTGGCGCCGGGTCGGACGCGACGACCGAAGCCACAGCGGACGGAGCCGCAGACGCGGGCGCTGGGTCGGACGCGACGACCGAGACCACAGCGGACAAAGCCGCTGAGGCGGGCGCCGGATCGGACGCGACGACCGGGGCCACAGCGGACGGAGCCGCAGGCGCGGGCGCCGGGTCGGACGCGACGACCGGGACCACAGCAGACGAAGCCGCAGACGCAGCGACGTCCGGCGCCTGCCCCCCTGCACTCTTCGTCATCGGCGCATCGAGGCCCTCGAAGAACGGCGGATCCAGAGGCGGAAGAACCGGCGCCAACCAACTGACGGACTGGATAAAGGACTCGACTGGCATTTCCACCGGAGGAATCGACGTCGCCGAGAAGAAGCCGCCGATCACGGTTCCACCACTGGAAGCTCCGAAGCCCGGGAAGGACGCGGCCTGGATCGAAGCAGGGGTCACAGGGGTATAGACCAGAGGCGTTTCAGGAGCCTGCCCCGACCAATGCAACGACGCAGGCGGATTGCTCAGCATTCCGTCGGCAAGGTTCAGGCCGATGGGAGATGATAAATTGGTCTGCAAGATCGTGCTGGCGGCGGAGACCGCGAGCGCGGACCGCGCGATGTCGTGTCCACCCGAGCTCAGATAGGCGTCATGCGCGCGGTTGTAGACGATGTAGTTCGTGCCGCCACCGCCCGACACTGTGTTGAATCCCCAGCCGCCTGAAATCTGGTCATTGCCTCTACCGCCAGAAATGACGTCGTCGCCAAGCTCGCCGAACATCACATTGGCGCCAGCCCCGCCGGTGATCGTGTCCGCATCGACCGCGAAATGCGATGGCGCGGAGGCCGGGCTGATCCATGTATGGAGGGAGCCCAGCGGCCCGAAACCGTAGATATAGTTATAATCCGCCATCGGCGTCCCGCCCGTCTCGCCCGAGGGAAACGCGCGGAATGCGCTGACCAGACCCGTCGCTGACCCCATTTGCGGCAGCACGACGCCGTTGTCGCCAAAGATCAACCCTGCCCCATCGCCAGCGCTGATTTTATCGCTATTGACGCGGATGTCGGAGCTCGAGCCGTTGAACACATAGCCGCCCGCGCTCGACCAATCCACCACCCCGGCTTGCGCGAGCACGGCTGCGACGCCATGAGAGTCCGCGATAGCCCCTGCGGCTGAATAGGCGCCAAGGAAGAGACGATCAATCGTCGCGACCATGATCGCTTCCACGTCGTTCGCGGCGGCCGCACTGCTTGCACCTGCCGCAATGACGGGATCAAGAACCAGGCCGGTGTCGCCAATGATGGTGCTGCATCCACCGCCGCCGGAAATCGTGTCGTCGCCGATATTGAGCTGGAAGCCCTTGCCGCCTTTGAACAGGGATTGCGCAGCCGCGTCATATTCCGGCGTAAAGGGATGATCAGCGGCGAACTGCGCCGACATGGCCGCCCCACGGGAAGCTTCCAAGGCGCGCAGCTGCTGATCGACGCTTCCCAACTCGGACGCCGAGACGCCGCTCGCCCAATTCACCGTCGCCGTTCCCACGCCCGGCATGATCACGACGCCATTGTCGCCGATGACGAGATCAGCGCCGTAGCCGCCCTTGATGGTGATGACATCGTCGCCAATGCTCAGCAGATGGGTCGCGGAACGCAACGGCGCGGACGGATCATAGACGCCTTGGAAATGCGTCGTCGAAGCGAAATTCGCAATGACCTGCCGACCCGCCTCGTTGACCACGAAGGACGCGTCGCCGAAGATTTCCTGCATGTCCAGCAAGCGCGCGTCAAAGGCCAGCGCATTGCTGGCGAGCGGTCCTGTCCCGCGCGCGACTCCTACGCCCGGAATGAGATATTGGCCAACGTCGCCGAAGATCGTGTTGGAGCCGGTTCCAACGGTGATGTGATCGTTGCCGATGGCAACGACATAGGGCGAGGCTGCGCCTTGCGCCACATCAAGAGCGTCCTGCGCGGTTGAAAGCGCCGACAATTGCGTCAGCAGGCCCATCGCTGTGACGGACAGGTCCGTCGCGTTTTTGAACGACAACGCGATGTGGCCATCGCTTACTTGACCCGCATTGGCGCCCGTCAGGGACCAATTGGCGTTCGCTGTCGTATCGAAGATGACCTGATTCCGCCCCCCGCCCCCGTCAAAGGACATGGATGGCGCATCGACCCCGGCGAAGGAAGTTGCGTCAATCGTCAGCGTGTCTTTGCCCGAGCCGCCGAAAATCGAGATGGCGCTGATTTCGTTGAGGTCGCCAAAGGCGAGCACCGCGCCGCCATTGGCCCTATCGACCAATTGCACACGCTGGACCGAGACAGTCTGGGCGTCGACTTGCTCAGTCGCCTGCACCATCTGCACCAAGATATCGTGATCGACCGGATGTTGCGGCGAATCCGAAGACAGGTTCAGCGTCAGAACATCCGCGTTGAGCAGAAATCTGGGCTCAAGCGCGTCGAAGACCAGTCGATCCTCCACCGTCTCCGCCACGCGCGCGCGTGGCCGCGTGGCGCGCGGCCAGAACCATTGCACTGTCGAACGCAGGCGGCGCCGAACGCCGCCTGAACGCTTTTGAGGGGGACCGGACAGACCAACCGAGCGAAAGGGGAAAGCCATCGAGAAACCCTGTGTCTTGCATCGACAAACCGGAGCGCCAGGCGAGCGCCGCAGTCAGCTCGCCGTATCAACGACTTCCGCGCCTTCAGGCCGCTCCAGAACGCCCAGGACGCGCTCCGCAGTCGGTGTGAAGTTGCGTTGCGAATGGAGGTGGGCATAGATCAGATCCAGCTCGCCGCTCGCCGCCAACCGCGCCAGCGCGTCGCCCGAAAGGGCTCGGAGGCGCTCGCGATTCCCCCCAACGCTCCACCACGCCATTCGCCTCCAGCAGGTCGATCAGGAGGCGAAACCCGGCCGGGGGAAGTCCACAGCGCTGCGCGAGTCGACCGGGCTCCTGAGCGTCCTCCGCGCGCAATCTATCAACGAGCCCCAATTCGAGAGCGCTCTTGAGCGCCCGGACGTTCAATTCCGTAGTCAGAAAATGGCTGACGCAAAGGTAATCACGGTCTCGTTGCGCGGACACGGATGGCGACGGCCCCATATGAGAATCGGCCCGAAATGCGGGCGCCTGACGCCGCCCGCGAGGGATTTGCTCATGATTGATTTACATTTATTAACATATTATGCAACGTTTTTAGTTCGAATTGTAGACAAAAATGCGCGCTTACGTTAAAAAAACAGAATTAATTTTACTGCGAGAGGCTGTTCATGCGTGTGATTGCGGCAAGAGCATTGGTGGCGGGCCTCGTGATGGCCGCCACCGGTTTGGCGAATGACGCCTTCGCGGCGGATCTGCCTGTAGCCGGGTCCGCCAGCGTCAATTGGACGGGCTTTTACATAGGGGGCGACGTCGGCGGATTATTCGCCCACACCACCCATGCGACCCCGGATCCAACCATCGCGACCGATGGAATCGGATCCATCAGCCAGCGCCCCTCGTTCGGGCTGATCGCGGGGCTGAACTATCAGGTCGGCCCTCGCCTCGTATTTGGAGCTGAGGCGCAGCGAACCTCGTTCAGCGGCCTGAATTTCCGTGAATATGGCCCTGACTATGACTTCCTTCAGAAGGTTAAATCCCTGACCAGCCTGACAGGCCGCTTCGGCGTCCTGGTGAGCGCCAATACGCTGGCCTATGGCAAACTCGGCGCCGCCTCGATTGAAACGTCCGGCTTCGAGGGCTTTGGATCGTCCTTCAACAAGACGATCCCCGGCTTTCAGGCTGGCGCAGGAATCGAGACGCAAGTCACGCCCAACGTCGCCGTGCGCGGCGAGGCGCTTTACACGCGCGCCACAGGCGAACTCAAGCTGAATGAAGGCTTTGATAGCTACCGGCCCGGACTGATCCAGTACAAGTTGGGCGCCGTCTATCGGTTCGACGCCCATCAGGGATGGGGCGATCCGGCCGCTGACGTCGGTCGACAATGGGGCTTGGGGCAGGTCGGGGAGCCCGCATGGACCGGCATGACTTTGGGCGGTTTTGGCTCGCTCAATGGCCATCAGACGAGCTGGAACGAGGTCTCCGGCAATCTCGGCCCCTATACCGACCTTTCGGCGGGCGGCGGCGGCTTTGTCGGCGCGAATTTGAAAATTCTGCCCATGGCTGTGGTCGGCGTGGAGGTCAGCGCCAATTTCTCGCACGGCAATTTCATTGATCCGGCGGGAACGGGTCTGGCGAATGAATTTCATCGCTTCGCCAGCGTAGACCGGGTGCTTGCGGCGACGGCGCGCGTCGGTTGGCTGGCGACGCCAGGCACGCTGCTTTACGCCAAGGGCGGGCGGGCCTCCATGAACATGGCCATCGACACCGCATATTGGACCGCGCTGGCGCCAAACGTTGGCGGAAACAAGAGCTTGCCAGCCTGGCAGGCGGGCGTTGGCGTCGAGACCTATGTGACGCCGGACATCAGCCTGCGGATCGAAGGATTGTACACCGCTGCGATGAACAGCGTCGTTATGCAAGGAACATCCCCGGATGTGATTTCCATGCGCCCCAGCGACATGTCCGGAACCTTCGGCGTCGCGCTCCATTTTTGAGGCCAGGCGACCGATCAAGCAATGGCCGGGCGCAGGCGGCCATCAAATGCGCCGCCGCGCAGCAGGAACTGCGGAAGCAGGAGAAAGCATGAGCACCCCACCCGCTTCGGACCATGAAACGTCCTATTCGCCTGCCGTTCGGTGGAACGACAAGTCGATGACCACCCATTTCGCCAATGTAGTGAACGTGCAAAGCACACGCGAGCAGGTGGACCTTTTTTTCGGCATGAACCAGACCTGGAATGCGGCGGGCGACGGTCAGGTTGTCGTGGATCTTTCCAATCGCATTGTCCTGACGCCCTTCGCGGCCAAACGCCTATGGGCCGTGTTGGGAGGCGTCTTGCAGGAATACGAGGCGCGCCACGGAGCCCTCGTGGTTGACCGATAGCAACGGCGCCGAACACAGGAGCCATGGTGATCGACCAGAGTTCTGCTTCCGCAGATACCGGAAATGACCCGCCATCTGTCGCCCTTCTCGAGTCCGCTCTCTGGAAAGGGCTTCTGGAGGCGCGCGAAACGCGCGACATGGCGCAGGCGTGGCTGCCCCTCCAGTGTCAGTTCATCAAGGGCGCAAGCCACGCGATCGTGGTGCTTGCAGGCGCAAAGCCCAACAGCTTCGAGGCGGTGGCGCATTGGCCTGACGAGACTGTCGGCCGCACGCAGCGATTGGTGGAGGTCGCCCAGATCGCCATGCGCGAAAAGCGGGGAATCGCCCGCATGGCGCCACGCGGATCGGGCGGCGAGCCGATGCGCGAGACCCGGATCGCCTTGCCGATCATATTTGACGACGAGGTTCAGGGAGCCGTGGCCCTCTCGCTGGGTGGCTGGGCGCCGGATGATCCGCGCCTCGCCATGCGCCAATTGCAATGGGGCATGAACTGGCTGGTCGATCTCATGGGGAGGCGCAGTCTTGAGGAGCAAAGCACGCTCCTGAACCGTTCGAAAATTGCGCTTGATCTTCTGGCGGCGGCGCTTGACCACGAAAGCTTCGAAAAATCAGCGATCGCCGTCGTGACGGAATTGGCGGTGAGAACGCGATGCGTTCGCGTCAGTCTGGGATTTCGGCGCGGGCGGACGAGCGTCGTCAAGATCATTTCACATAGCGCGCAATTCGGACGCCACATGAACCTGATCGCTTGCCTTGGCGCGGCGATGGACGAGGCGCTGGATCAGCGCCGCCTGATTCTGCACCCCGCGCCAGATGATCAATTCGTCGCCACCCTGGCGCATGCGGAACTGTCCAGAATGCAAAAGGATGGTCAAGTTCTGACGATTCCGCTTTTGGCCGCCGACCGATTTATCGGCGCGCTCACCTTTGAGCGTCCCCCAGGTTCGGATTTCGACCCCGGAACGATTAAATTGCTGGAGGCGGCGACCGCCATTCTGGCGCCCGTGCTGCAAGAAAAACGCGCCAATGACCGCTGGCTGATTTTCAAGGTCGGCGAAAGCATAGGGCTTGAACTGACGCGCATTTTCGGTCCCGGACATCTGACCCGCAAACTGATCCTGACCGCCGCCATTATCGGCGCAGCGTTCCTCACCTTTGCGGAAAACACCTATCGCGTGAACGCGACGGCGCAAATCGAGGGACTGGTGCGCCGCGCCGTCGTCGCGCCCTATGACGGGTTCACGAAGGAGGCGATGGCTCGCGCCGGCGACACCGTCCGCGAGGGCGACGTCCTCGCCACCCTGGAAGATCGCGAATTGCTGCTCGAGCGCCTCAAATGGGTGAACGAGCGGCAGCAGCGGCTCTTTGAATATGACAAGGCGCTCGCCAGCCGCCAGCCAGCCGCAATCAATGTCATTCGAAGCCAGATTGACCAGGCCCAGGCGCAGATCAAATTGATCGACGAGCAATTGGCGCGTGTGCGGCTGACCGCGCCCATCGCTGGCCTTCTCGTCTCGGGCGACCTCAGCCAGATGATCGGCGCTGCGGTGCAACGCGGGCAAGTTCTATTCGAGGTCGCGCCTCTGGACAGTTATCGCGTCATTCTTGATGTGGATGAGCGCGACGTCGGCGTCATCGAAGTCGGGCAAGCGGGACAACTCGTGGTTTCCGCACTGCCGCATGAAACGATGGCCTTCGTCATCGACAAGGTGACGCCCATCGCAGAAGCGCGCGGCGGGCTGAACGTGTTTCGGGTCGAGGGTAGGATCAACGAAACGTCGCCGCGCCTTCGCCCCGGCATGGAGGGGGTCGGAAAAGTCGAGATTGGAACCCGCAAACAAGCCTGGATCTGGTTTCATCCTCTGCTGGACTGGTTGCGGATCTGGTCCTGGCGCTGGATGGGCTGAACGCACCATGCGCGAATCCCTCTTCAGCCCTTCATGGTACCGGGTTTCGGCCGTTCGGCCGCAACTGCGTCCACATATCGCCATTCATCGACAAGTGTTTCGCGACAAGGTCTGGCACGTCTTGCAGGACCACCAAACCGGCCGGTTTCACCGCCTGTCGCCAATCGCGAATCTGATGGTGTGTCTGATGGACGGCCGCCGCACCATGCAGGACATCTGGGAAGCTGTCGGCGAAAGGGCCAAGGACGCTCCCCCCACGCAGGACGATACGATCGCACTCCTGTCGCAACTGCACGCCTCGGATTTGCTACAAGGCGAAATTCCACCAGATTTCAACGAAATGGCGCAACGCTCCGAAACAGCGTCCCGGCGTCGGCTGCTGCAACGCCTGCGCAACCCCATCGCCCAGCGGATTCCCCTGTTCGATCCTGATCGCCTGCTTGATCTGACCCTTCCGCTGATCCGGCCCGTCTTCACCATAGGTGGCTTTCTGGTTTGGCTGGGCCTTGTCGGCGTGGGCGTCGTTCTCGCGGCATTGCATTGGAGCGAACTGACGGCCGACGTCATCGACCGCGTCCTGGCGGCCGAGAATGTCGCCGTGATGATGGCGATCTACCCCCTGATCAAAAGCCTGCACGAACTTGGGCATGCCTATGCGACGAAGATATGGGGCGGTGAAGTTCATGAGATAGGCGTCATGATGCTCGTCTTCATTCCCATGCTCTATGTGGATGCGTCAGCCTCGGCAGCCTTCACCCACAAGCGGCAACGCATCATAGTGGGCGCAGCGGGCATCATGGTCGAAACGGCCCTGGCGGCGCTCGCAATGATCGTGTGGATCAACGCCAGCCCAGGCGTCGGCCGCACGGCGGCGTTCAACATCATGCTGATTGGCGGCGTTTCCACGCTCCTCGTCAACGGCAACCCACTGCTGCGGTTCGACGGCTATTATATTTTTTCGGACCTGATCGAGATCCCCAACCTCGGCGCCCGCGCCAACGCCTGGTTCTTTCATCTCATACAGCGCCGGGTTTTCGGGATACCCAATCTGGAAACACCCCTTACAGATCCAGGCGAAGCCAAATGGATGCTCGCATACGCGGTCTTGTCGTTCGTATATCGGCTCAGCGTTTCGGTCGGAGTCGCGTTGTTCCTGTCAACACGCTTGTTTTTCTTCGGCGCCATTCTGGCGATCTGGGCGATGGCTTCAATCGCCGTGACGCCTCTATTCAAGGGGCTCAGGTTCCTGGCGACCAGCCCGCGCCTGCGCGGTCGGCGGCGCCGCGCGTTTCTGATCGCAGGCGGCCTGAGCGCAGCGCTCGCAATCACGCTGTTCGTCATTCCCCTGCCCTATGCGACGGTTGTCGAAGGCGTCGTGATCGTTCCCGATCAGGCGGAGGTGCGCGCCCGCGCGGAAGGTTTCATCGCAACCTACTCCACCCAGCCTGGCGAGGATGTCGATCCTGACCAGGAACTGTTGCGGCTCGAAGATCCAAATATCAAGGCCCGGGTCGCGGTCATCGAGGCTCAACTCGAGGAAACGCGCCAGCGTTTCATCTCAATTGAACTCGTTGATCGGGCGCAGGCGCAGATGCTGGCGGATCAGATCACGCATCTGACCAGTCGATTGGACTCATTCCGGGCGCGTGAGCGCGAGCTGACGATCACGGCGGAGCAAGCGGGACGGTTCATCTTGCCGCGCGCCACAGACCTGATCGGGCGTTTCGTAAAACGTGGCGACCTCATCGGCTATGTGATCAGCGACGCCAAGGTAACTGCGCGCGTCGCGGTTCCACAATCGGAGATCGACGTCATTCGTCACCGCACGACCGACATCGAGGCCCATATGATCGGGGATCTGGCGCGCGCCATACCCGCCCGCATCATCCGTGAGACGCCAGCCGCAGGGCGCGACGTGCCGAGCCTCGCCTTGACCACGCGGGGCGGCGGCGACATCGCACTCGACCCATCCGGCGCGCGTCGGCCCGAAGCCCTCTTCAGTCTGTTCCTGATCGACGTGGAGTTGCTTGAACCCTCAAGAGACCGCACTCAGGGCTCGCGCGTCTTCGTTCGCTTCCAGCACGACGATGAGGCCATCGCCTGGCGCCTGCTGCGCAGCGCACGCCAGTTCTTCCTGGCCCAGTTCAATGTCTGACGACGCCTCGCGCGAACGCTTCGCGAATTGGCGTCCCCCGATGCAGCAGCCCTATGTGGAGCGCCCGGAGCGGCGCGAAGACGCCCTGGACGCACTGGCCGCCGAAGGGCAAGCCTGGCTGATCGAAGCCTCCGCCCGAGCGAGGGCGCGCCGCCTGCGCAAGATTCTGCCGCTGGTCGCGCGCTACGAGCAATCATTTCGTGGGCTGGCTCCGGCGGATCTGCCCCCGACGATCCGCCATGCGGCGATCGAACTGCGCAAGGCCGCAGAATTCGACGACGAGGCGGTCGCGCGCGCCTTCGCGCTGATCCGAGAACTGTCGGACCGCGTGCTTGGCAAGCGTCACTATGATGTTCAGATTCTGGGCGCCTTCGCCATGGTCAAGGGCATGCTCGCGGAGATGGCGACGGGGGAAGGAAAGACGCTGACCGCAACGCTCGTGGCGGGCGTCGCCGGACTTGCCGGCGTGCCCATCCATATCGTCACGGTCAACGACTATCTCGCCAGACGCGACGCCGAGCTGATGCAGCCCCTTTACGCCGCGCTTGGACTCACCGTGGGAATCGTGGCCGCCGGTCAGGATCTGCTGGAGCGGCGACAGGCCTACAGCCAGGACATCGTCTATTGCACGAACAAGGAACTCGCCTTCGACTATCTGCGCGACCGCATGGTGCTTGGGCAATCGCCGGGCGACCTGACGCTGAAAGTCGAAGCCCTGCATGACAAGACCCCGAGGCTTGGCCAATTGCGCCTGCGAGGCTTGCATTTCGCGCTCGTCGATGAGGCCGACAGCGTTTTGATCGACGAGGCGCGCACCCCGCTCATCATTTCAGGCCCGGCGGCGACGGTGATGGACCGCGATACGGTGTCGCGCGCGCTGGAGCTTGCCGCGAGCCTTGAGGCGGAAGCCGACTACTTCGTCTCGAAAGAGGAGCGCCGCGTCTACCTTACTGCGCGCGGTTCGCTGCGCGTCGCCGACTTCGCCGCCACGCTTTCCGCCAATTGGCGCGGGGCGGTGTCACGCGAGGAGCTGGCGCGGCAGGCGCTGACCGCCTTGCGTCTGTTCAACCGCGATGAACATTACGTGGTCGCCGACGGCAAGGTTAAGATCGTCGATGAATATACCGGCCGTCTTATGCCTGATCGCTTCTGGAGCGACGGACTGCATCAAATGATAGAATTTAAGGAGGGCTGCGATCTGTCCGAGCGACGCGCCACCATCGCGCGCATGACGTATCAGCGGTTCTTTCGCCGCTATCGGCGGCTGTCGGGCATGAGCGGCACGCTTCGAGCCGTGCAACGGGAATTGTGGAGCGTCTATCGCATTCCGGTCGTCGCCATACCGACCCGCAAGCCAGTGGTGCGCGTTCAGCGGCCTGACATCGTGGTCCATACAAATGCGCTGAAGTGGCGCCATATTCTTCAACGCGTATCGGAAATCCACGCGACTGGCGCGCCTGTGCTGATCGGAACCCGCTCGGTCGCCGTCTCGCTTGAAGCGAGCGCGCATCTGAACGCGGCGGATCTGCCGCATACGGTGCTCAACGCCACCCAGAACGAACGGGAGGCGCAGATCATCGCGCAAGCTGGCGAGCGCGGCCGCATCACCATCGCCACCAATATAGCGGGCCGCGGCACGGACATTCACCTCGGCGAGGGCGTGCGCGAGCTTGGCGGATTGCATGTCATCATGACGGAGCGCCACGACGCCCTACGCATCGACCAGCAATTGGCGGGGCGCAGCGGCCGACAGGGCGAGCCAGGCAGTTTCGAGGCCATCCTCTCGATGGAGGATCGGTTGCTCGAAGGCTCAAGCACCCTTCTCAACCTTGCTGCAAAATTTCTGCGAGGCCGCGCCCGCGACTGGCTGGCGCGGCGCGCCTCGCGACTGTCGCAACGCAGCGCCGAGCGACTGCATGCGCGCATGCGCGCAGAATTGCTCAAATCGGATCAATGGCGAATGCAGACGCTCGCTTTTTCCGGCAAGCCGGAGTGAAACGTGTCACTGCGATGCGCCAGGCCTGACCGGCGCATCCGGAATGTCGAAGGACACGCGACAGCGCAGACCCCCAGGCACGGAACTATCCGGGTTGGGCAACGTCAACCGCACGCCGAAAGTACCGCTGGCCGCATCAAATACCTGATCAACCACCTGAACCCGGGCGAGCCTTTCGCCGCCGACCGGATCGTCGGGCCGGACCGTCGCCATGTCGCCGACATGAACCCGGCCAAACAGGCTGACCGGCATGAAAGCCTCGACATTCAAAGGATCTATTCGGGATAGCGTGACGATGGTCGCGTCCTGATGCACATATTCACCCGGGCCAAGCGAACGCTGGGTGACGATTCCATCTATGGGACTGCGGATGGTGCGCTGGTCGAGCAAAGTGCGCGAGCGCGAAAGCTCAAGTTCCGCCATCCGCTTGCCGAGCTGGGCGAGCACGAGTTCTTGCTCGGCGACGTGGAAATCGGCTTGCGCATTTTCAGAATCCTGAACGCTTCCGACATTGCGCGAGAGCAGATCACCCTTGCGGTGCATGACGCCTGACTTCTGTTTCAACACCGACCGCTTCGCCTCGATTTCCGCCGTGCTTTCGGCGCGTTCCGCATTGGCTGCGACGACGGCCTCTTCAACGCTGGATTCAATCTGGGCGACCACCTGTCCGCGCGCGACACGATCGCCACGCTCCACCATCACCCCCGACAGGATGCTGGCGACAGGACTGCCAAGCTTAACGATAAGGGAAGGCTCCATGACGCAATCAAAGGTGGCCGCGTCAGACGCTCCGGGCAGGAAGGTCGCGATCGCGCCCAAAATTGGCAAAATAACTCGGAAGCGAATAGGGCTCGCCTCGAAATCGGGCAATGGCATCCAACAAACCCCTGAAGCAATATCGGGAACCTGCGCAAGACTAATGCAGATCGCCGCCGAGACGCAACGCCGTCGAAGGAACCAAACGGATCGAGCCTCAAACACGTTCGCCCGACGCATGCGAAACGCTTGCGTCGGGCGTTGGGTAAGATGGAGGCTTACTTGGTCAGCACGGTGGCGATCGTCTTCAGGATCTGGGACGCGATGGCGTAGGGGTCCCCCTGAGAGTTCGGGCGGCGATCTTCCAGATAGCCCTTGTAGTTATTGTTCACGAAGCTGTGGGGCACGCGGATCGAGGCGCCGCGGTCCGCCACGCCCCAGCTGAACTGGTGGATGGATTGCGTCTCATGCTTGCCGGTCAAGCGCATGTGGTTGTCGGGGCCGTAGACCGCGATGTGATCGGCGCAGTTTGCTTCGAAGGCGGCCATGAGCGCCTCGAAATAGGCCTTGCCGCCGACTTCACGCATATAGGTCGTCGAGAAATTCGCGTGCATGCCCGAGCCGTTCCAGTCGGTGTCGCCGAGCGGCTTGCAGTGGAATTCGATGTCGATGCCGTACTTCTCGGTGAGACGCAGCAGCAGGTAGCGCGCCATCCACACTTCGTCGGCGGCCCTTTTGGACCCTTTGCCGAAGATCTGGAATTCCCACTGACCCTTGGCGACCTCGGCGTTGATGCCCTCATGGTTGATGCCCGCAGCAAGGCAGGCCTCAAGGTGCTCTTCGACGATCTGGCGCGCGACGCTGCCGACGTTTTTGAAGCCCACACCGGTATAATAGGGGCCCTGGGGAGCCGGGTATCCATGCTCAGGGAAGCCCAGAGGACGCCCGTCCTCATAGAAGAAATATTCCTGCTCAAAGCCGAACCAAGCGCCAGCATCGTCGAGGATGGTTGCGCGCGTGTTGCTCGGATGCGGCGTCGTGCCGTCTGGCATCATGACTTCGCACATGACGAGGACGCCATTGACGCGGGCGCTGTCCTGATAGACCGACACGGGCTTGAGAACGCAATCGGAGCTTCTACCCTCGGCCTGCATGGTCGAGCTTCCATCGAAGCCCCAAAGCGGGAGCTGATCAAGCGTCGGAAAATGATCGTATTCCTTGATCTGCGTCTTTCCACGCAAATTCGGCACCGGAGTACATCCGTCAAGCCAAATATACTCGAGCTTGTACTTTGTCATTGAGACCTCTTCTCATTCAAGCGCATTTTAGTGGAAGCCCCGACGCCGCCACAGGTAACCGCCGGGGGTAAGCAACGCTTGTGCCAATCGGCGGCGCGGGAGCGTCTCTCGCTTGATCTGAATCGTTGTCGCCCCGCTCCGGCCTCCAGAAAAGCTGTTTCCCGGCCCAGCGCATGCCCACTTCGCTTGGAAAAATTCGAGCCTCTCCCTCCCCGAAAGGGGTCACGGAGGCGAAAACCCGGCCCATATTTGCCTATTTTACGAACAACTACGACCATTCAAAAATCATTTTGTCTATTTTTACGTCAAGCGCCTCATAAAATTGCAATCATTCTACATTCGTTGCTTGAAGTCGCATCACGGCCGCCTGCGCGCCTGGATGAACGGGATCGCTCGTCCATCAGGCGCGTCGATCACGCCAAACGGCAGGCGTTCAGACCCCCTTGGTCAACGCATCGAGATCCAGGGTGGAGGTCTTGCCCAGGTGGCCCCTGTGCGCCTGATGAAAGGCTTCGGCGGAGGTCCGTCCTTCTGCATGGAGCATGGTGAGGAAATCCCATTCGGCATTGAGCTTGGAGGAATAGCCGAGCTCCGCCATCCTGTCGCTGGCGATCCTGTGGAGGCGCATGTTGGCCCAGCGCGCGCCCTCGCCATTTCCGCGACTGGCGTTTCGCCGCAGCATGGCCATCATCCGCAGTTCTTTCAGGAGCACTGCGTTGAAGGAGACCTCGTTCAGTCGGTTCAAGATCTCGCGAGCGGTGTTTGGCGCACCCGGCCGCTCGACAGGATTGATCTGAACAAGGATCGTGTCGAGCGCCTCGCTCTCGCGGATCAACGGAGTCATTGTGGGATTGCCGGAGTAGCCGCCATCCCAGTAGCTATCGCCGTCAATTTCGATGGCCTGGAACAGGGTCGGCAGACAGGCCGAAGCAAGCAGCGCCTTGGGCGTGATCTCATGGTTGCGGAACACGCGGCCCATGCCGGTGCGCACATTCGTCGCCGTGACGAAGAGCTTGATCGGACCGCGCGCGAGGGCGTCGAAATCGATCGCCTCCGCCAGAATATCGTCCAGCGGGTTGGCGCCGCCAGGACTGAGGGTGTAGGGCGAAACCACGCGGGACATCATGTCCATCGCCACGAAAAGCGGCGAATTGTCCAGCGTCCAGCGTCCGAGCAGCACATCCAGCGGGCTGCGCTGAAAGGGGCTGAAGCGGGCGGCGTCCGCCACCTTCCGCCAGAACCGCTCAAGCGCCCGCCTCGCGCCTTGGCGACCACCCGTGGCGTAGCCGGAGGCGAGCACGGCGGCGTTCATGGCGCCTGCCGAGGTGCCGGAGATTGCGTCGATGACCAGCCAGTCTTCCTCGAGCACCCGGTCGAGCACGCCCCAGGTGTAGGCGCCATGGGAGCCACCGCCCTGAAGCGCCATATCAATGGGCAGCGGCCTGCGCCCGCCATTGGCCTTGGGGCCCTTGGAAGCAACCTTCGATACGGCGGTTCTTGTCACGTCGCTGATTCTCCCATGGCGCGGCTCGTCGGATCCGCCATGAGAGTCATGGAAAATTGTTTCGTGTTTTCAAGGTCGAGGGAACTGACCAGATAGGCTTTGGAAGTTGTGCCCGTACCCTTTTCAGCCGCCTGTCGGCTCCTTGGCCAGCGCATCGAGCGCCTGCGGCAGACCCGTGAGGGAGAAAGGCAAGGCGAGGTCGCGCCCCGCCCCATCCGTGAAGGACAGACGCGGCCCATCGGTCAGCGAACGCAAACGCTTGATGAGGTCGTCGGACAATTCCACATCCGCGAAACAGCCCATGGGCAAGCACCGCTTCCAGACCAGCGCAACGCTCTGCTCCGGTCTCTCGCCAAACACGAGACGCGGCGTCGAGGGGAAGCTCACATTCGTCGGAGTCACGACCGTCGCGCGCATCCGCTCCTTGGCGGAGGTGCGGCCAAGAGCGATCTGCGCGATCGGCGCCGCCTGCCCCTGCACGGCGAGACTCTGCGCGACCTCGCAAATTCGGGCGACCGGGCCGCCCTCGATTTTCTGGCAGCGCAGCACCCAGTCTCCAAAACTCGCCGTGGTGGCGTTGGGCTCCGCACCGGCCGCCGCCTTTTGCGGCTGCGCCTGCTGGGCCATGGCGGGCGTGGCGAAAAGAGCCGCCAAAACAAGGATTTTCTTCACCATCGCCACCGTCTCCATCTTATCAATTTCGCACACGCTCCGGCGAGCAGATATGCACAAATCCCGACGTCACGTCGAGCTTAAGCCGCGAGGCCCGACTGGACGGCTCGCGGGGGAAAACCATTTCATAACTGACGCAGGCCTGAGGGCCGAAACCGGCCCCACTCTTCAGCACAAGCTGGAGATCGTTGTACACGCTGAATTCGGATTCGGAAAAGCTGCTTCTGCGCCTCCACAGTCAGTCCACGCCAGCCGTCGCCAGCGCTGCGACCGCGTCGGCCGTCGCAGCCGAGAGCGTCCAGCCCAGATGTCCATGCCCCGTGTTGTAGAAGACGCGCGGGTTGCGTCCCCGCGCCACATGCGGAAGCATGTTGGGCACCATCGGCCGCAGCCCCGCCCAGGGCACACATTCGCGCGTGCTCATGCCGGGAAAATGCAAGCGGCACCATGCGATGAGCGGCGCAATGCGCGCATCGCGAATATCGCGGTTGAACCCGATGAATTCGGCGGTGCCCGCAACGCGCAGGCGGGTCTTTCCAAGACGGCTGGTGACGATTTTCGCGTGGTCGTCCAGCAGACTGACCCAGGGGGTCAAATCCTGATCCGCTCTTTCAGTCAGGTTGACGGTGATGGAATAGCCCTTGACCGGATAGATATTGACGCGATCCCCCAGCGACCTTGCAAGCGCCCGCGACGTGACGCCGCCGCACACCACGACCTTGTCGAAGAGGCGGACTTCTGCTTTGGGCGTCGAACCATCGGGCGTCGGCTCCGTCGAACGGGACACGATTCTGACGTTCTCGCTTCCCGCATCGACTGACAGAACGTCGGTGGAAAAGCGCATCTCCACGCCATGGCGCTCGCAAGCCTTGGCCAGTCCGATGGTGAATTTGTGAATGTCTCCGGTGAAGTCGGAGGGCGTGTAAAAACCCCCGTAATACTTTCCCCGCAGCGCGGGCTCGATGGCGCTCATTTCTTCAGGCGTCACCGCGCGACGCTCGACCCCGCCTTTCGCCAGAAGCACGCTTACTTTTTCAGCGGCGATAAAATCGGCTTTTGCTTCGTAAAAATGCAGGATGCCGCGTTCTTCGCAATCAAAGTCGATCCCTTCCTGAGCCGCCATCTGTTTCAGATGATGGCGGGCCTCTATCGCCAGACGCGCGGTCGTGATCGTGTTCACTTCGTAATCAGGGATGGACGCGATGAATTCGCCCATCCACGACAGTTTATGCCAGGTGGGCGCGGGATTGATCAGCAAGGGCGCGCCCGGGCTCATCATCCATTTGAGGCCCTTGAAAACATTGGCCCAACTATTCCAGACCTCGGCATTGGAGGCGGACAGCTGCCCGCCATTGGCGAATGACGTCTCCATCGCCGCATAGGGATGGCGGTCGAAGATGGTCACCTGGCATCCGCGCCGGGCGAGTTTATAGGCTGTGGTGACGCCGGTTATGCCGGCGCCGATGACTGCGATGGAATTGGTTTTGGAAAGGGACACAGGCGTTCTCCTACCCGTCTTGCGGGTATGAACGCCCCCTCTGTCATTGGCCTGAGAGCATCGTCGCGGCCCATTCATTGGGCGTCGACTTACACCGCCGGCGGGGGCTGCGGCCCCACTTTTCAGAGTTCGAAACAGGTGCGCGGTTTCTGGTACCTGAGAGTTTCCGGGGCGGTTGCTCCTTCGGTGTCGTCATCGCCGGGACGCTCAAGGCCACGCCGATGACGATCTCTTCCGCAGTTTTTTATCGCTCAAGAATCAGCGTCCGTCAATGAAGTGCTGCAATGCGAAAAGACGCCACGCCCCCGCAAGCTGAGCCTTGCGCAACGCCGTCAGCCCGCCCGCGCCGCCCGATATCGGCTCGCGCGGCCGGAACCGAGCGCTTCCGCAGCATGAATGATGGCGTTGGCGTCAAGCCCGTGATGGCGATAAAGCTCGGCGATGGAGCCGGTCTGGCCGAAATGCTCCACACCCAGCGCCTTCTGCCGATGACCATAAACGCTCCCCAGCCAGGCCAGCGTGACAGGATGGCCGTCGATGACGCTGACGATCCCGCAATCGCGTCCCAGATCGCCGAGCAGGCTTTCCACATGGCTGATGGCGCTGACTGCGCCCCGCTGACGGGCGCGCTCAGCCGTCTGCCAGTCCGCATGCAGCCGATCCGCCGAGGTGATCGCCAGCAGGCCGATATCTCGCCGATCTTCCGCCAGGAGGCCCGTCGCGACAATGGCTTCGGGCGCCACCGCGCCCTGATAGGCGATGACGGTCTCGCAATTGGGGCCAGGCGCTCGCAACCAATAGGCGCCCTTGACCATGTCCCGCCGCAAATCCGCCGTCAGCTTGCGCGGCGGCTGCTCCACCGGGCGGGTGGAAAGGCGCAAATAGATTGAGCCTCCCGCCTCCTCCTGCATATGGCTGAAGCCAAAGCGCATGATCTCCGAAAGCTCATCAATGAAGGCCGGTTCGAACGAGAGCAGCCCGTCCTGCGCCATGCCGACCAGCGGCGTGCCAATGGATTGATGCGCCCCGCCTTCCGGCGCCAGCGTGATGCCGGAGGGCGTGGCGACCAGCATGAAACGCGCGCCTTGATAGCAAGCGTAATTCAATTGATCCGCCGCACGGTAGATGAACGGATCATAGACTGTGCCAATCGGCAAAAGCCGCTCGCCATTGATGTCATGCGACAGGCCCAGAGCCGACAACATGAGGAACAGGTTGGATTCGGCGATCCCCAGCTCCACATGCTGACCGCGCGGACCAAACTCCCAGTTGAAGGTGGAGGGAATCCGCTCTTCCTTGAACGTGTCGGCCAGCGCGTCGCGCGCGAACAATCCCCGACGATTGATCCAGGGCCCCAGATTGGTGGACACGGTGACGTCTGGGGACGTGGTGACGATGCGCCGCGCAAGCTCGGTGTCTTCCCGCGCGATTTCATTCAGGATCTGGCCAAAGCCCATCTGGGTCGAGATCGGCTTGCCGCCCGCCGTCGGCATGGGCAGCGTGACCGGCACTGTGATCGCGCGCGCGGACAAGCGCCTCTCGCCCGCCGCGAAAAAGGGAGCGGCTGCGATGAAGGATTGCAGCGTCCGGGGCGCGTGTTCGAGCGCCGCCCACTTGTCCCATTCCTGCCCCGGCCGCACGCCGAGGCTTTCGCGAAAGCCATCCATCTGCGCGGGCGTCATCAGACCCGCATGATTGTCCTTGTGGCCTGCGAGCGGCAAACCGTGGCCCTTGATCGTATAGGCGATGAAACAGACGGGGCGCTCATGGCGCGAGGCCTTGTCGAAAGCGTCGAGCAGGGTTGGCAGATCATGGCCGCCCAGGTTGGTCATGAGGGCGCCGAGGGCGCTGTCGTCGCGGCGCTCGATCAGCGCCCGCACTTCTGCGTCCCCTCCCAGATCGTCCAGCAAACGCTTGCGCCAGGCGGCGCCGCCCTTGAAGGTGAGCGCCGAATAGAGCTGGTTCGGGCAAGCCTCGATCCATTCGCGCAATCGGGCGCCGCCCGGCTCGGCGAAGGCGGCCTCCTGCAATTGGCCGTGGCGCAGCACGACGACATCCCAGCCGAAGCTCTCGAACATGCGCTCGAATTTCGCCCAAAGACCTTCGCGCACCACCGCGTCGAGGGATTGCCGATTGTAGTCGACCACCCACCAGCAGTTGCGCAGCCCATGTTTCCAGCCCTCCACGATCGCTTCGTGGATATTGCCCTCATCCATCTCCGCATCGCCGATCAGCGCCACCATCCTTCCCTCGGGACGGGACGTCATCCAGTCATGGGCGCGGACATAATCTTGCGCGAGGGACGAAAACAGCGTCTGCGCGACGCCAAGGCCAACAGATCCGGTGGAAAAATCGACGTCGTCCACATCCTTGAGGCGCGAGGGATAGCTTTGCGCGCCACCGAAGCCGCGAAAGGCTTCGAGCTTTTCAAGGCCCTGGCGCCCGGCCAGATACTGGATCGCGTGAAAGATCGGAGCGGCGTGGGGCTTGACCGCCACACGATCCTGCGGACGCAGAGCTGCAAAATAAAGCGCCGTCATGATGGTGGAGACCGAGGCCGACGACGCCTGATGGCCGCCGACCTTCAGACCATCCTCGTTGGCGCGCAGGTGGTTCGCGTTGTGGATCATCCACGACGAAAGCCAGAGAACCTTGCGCTCAAGATCACGCAGAATCGGCAGCATCGTGGACTGGCGCATGGGGTCCCCCCTCGAAAGACAGACGCAGGATAGACCGCTTCGTGGGGGATAATTTTCCAAATATACGATTGCTAAATGCGGATAAATTGGAATATTATTTTACAAACTCCCCCGGAAACGAAACTGGAGCCCAACCCCTGTGGATTCCATAGATCGAAAGATCCTCACGCTCTTGCAGCAGGACGCGCGCATGACGGTGCAGGAGATCGCAGACCGGGTGAGTCTGTCAGCCTCCCCCTGCCACCGCCGCATCAAGATGCTGGAGGAGAAAGGCGTCATCGAACGCTATGTGGCCATCGTGAACCAGCGCGCCGTGGGCCTGCCCGTCAGCGTGTTCATCTCCATCAAGCTGGAGCGTCAGAAGGAGGCCGACCTTGAGCGTCTGGCGCGGGCCTTCGCCAGCTGGACCGAAGTGCTGGAATGCTACCTCATGACGGGGCAACAGGATTATCTGCTGCGGGTCGTGGTCGCAGACCTCGACGCCTATGATCGGTTTTTGAAGCTCAAGCTGACCAAACTGGACGGGATCGCCTCCATAGAATCGAGCTTTGCGCTCAATCAGGTGAAATATTCAATCGCGCTCCCGGTGTGACCGCTGGCCCACGGGCATTTCCGCAGCGACCACGCCGTGCTAGAGAGCGGCGCCTTCCGCGCTCCGCCCCAAGGGATCCCTGATGACCGCACCCGTTGTGACCCGCTTCGCTCCCTCCCCGACCGGATTCCTGCATATTGGCGGGGGGCGCACGGCGCTGTTCAATTGGCTCTACGCTCGTCGGCACGGCGGCAAGATGTTGCTGCGAATCGAGGATACCGACCGCGAGCGCTCAACCGAGGGCGCCATCGCCGCCATCATCGACGGCTTGAGCTGGCTCGGCCTCGATTGGGATGGGGACACCGTCTATCAATATGCGCGCGTGGAGCGCCATCGGGAGATCGCGGGCGAGTTGCTGGCGCGCGGCATGGCCTACCGCTGCTACGCCACCCAGCAGGAGCTGGAGGAGATGCGCGAGAAGGCCCGCGCCCTCAAGCTGCCCCCCCGCTATGACGGCCGCTGGCGCGACCTTGGCGACGCCGAGGCTGCCGAGGCCGAGGCGCGCGGCCTCAAGCCCGTCATCCGCCTCAAGGCGCCCCAGACCGGCGAGACCGTGATCGACGACAAGGTGCAGGGCCGCGTCGTGTTTCCCAACAAGGATCTCGACGATCTCGTGCTGCTGCGCTCAGACGGCAACCCGACCTATATGCTGGCGGTGGTGGTGGACGACCACGACATGGGCGTGACCCATATCATTCGCGGCGACGACCATCTGACCAACGCCGCCCGCCAGACCCATATCTATCAGGCGCTGGGCTGGGACACGCCTGTCATGTCCCATATTCCGCTCATCCACGGCGCCGATGGCGCCAAGCTTTCCAAGCGCCACGGGGCGCTCGGCGTCGACGCCTATCGGGCCATGGGCTATCTGCCCGCCGCCCTGCGCAACTATCTGGTGCGGCTGGGCTGGAGCCATGGCGATCAGGAGTTCTTCTCGACCGAACAGATGATCGAGGCCTTCGACCTCGCCCATATCGGCCGCTCGCCCGCGCGTTTCGACACCGCCAAGCTCGAAAATATGAACGGCCACTACATGCGCGCCGCCTCCGATGAGGAGCTGCTGGAGGCTTTGGTGTCCACCCTGCCCTATCTGCCGCAGGGTCCGGACTATGGCCCCAAGCTCGACGACGCGATGAAGGCCAAGCTGCTGGCCGCCATGAGCGGCTTGAAAGAGCGTGCGAAGACTTTGGTTGAACTCGCTGATGGCGCACGCTTTTTGTTCGACCAGCGTCCTCTCGCGATGGATGAGAAGGCGTCGGACATTCTCGCCAAGGGCGGCAAGGAACATCTGGCGGCCCTGCTGCCCCGGCTGGAGGCCCTCGCCTCCTGGACGGCGGCGGAGGCGGAGGCCGTCGTGCGCGCCTATGCTGAAGAGACCGGCGCCAAGCTGGGTCAGGTGGCCCAGCCCCTGCGCGCGGCGATGACGGGCCGCGCCACATCGCCCGGCATCTTCGACGTCTTGCAGGTGCTTGGCCGCGAAGAAAGCCTGGGGCGCATACGCGACCGCATCTGAGACAAAATCGGAGCGCCACCGGCCGGCGGCGCTCCTTCCCGCCTATTCGGAACGAACGTACATCCCGACCTTCTCCTGCGCGGCCTTCAGGAACGACAGGTCGATCACCTGCTCGGCGGTCAGCTTCTTGTCCACCAATTCCAGCTTCTGGACGAAGGCGAGATCGCGCTGCAACCCCTCCAGATTGGGGACGCCGTCAGGATCGCAGGCCGAGGGCACCACATTCCGCAGCAGGGCCTCGTCCTTCACGCCGGAATATCTGGCGATGATCCCCACCACCTCATCGGCGTTCTTGCCTGCGATCCGGCCGCCCTTGAGCGCGTCATTATAAACATGGAGCGCGCGCAGATAGGCGCGCATGAAGGCCTCCGCCACCTCCCGCTTCTTGATGAAGACCGCGCCGAACGTGGTCACCGCCGCCTGCTGGTTCGGGTAGATCTCGTCAACTGTCATGAAGCGCCGGGCGATGTTGCGCTTTTCGGCGATGGAGACGATGGGCTCGGCGATGAAGGTGGCGTCAATGGCCCTGTTGGCCATGGCCGCCACCATATCGGACGTCGAAATATAGACCCGCTCCACGTCCTCGAAGGCGATTCCCGCCTTTTTGCAGGCCTCGTTGAGGGTCGATTGCTCGCCCGCGCTGCCGATGGCGGGCACCGAGACCTTGCGTCCCTTGAGGTCGGCCAGGGACTTGAACGCCCCCGAGTCGATCAGATCGGCGCGCACCAATAATGACTGGAAACCGTAGCCCGGGCCGTTGCGGGCCTTGTCCGCGACGATCTTGATGGCGATTTCGCGCTCGTTGGCGTTGTAGAGCCCGGCCGAAACCGCGCCGCCGCTGACATCCAGATCGCCCGTGGACAGGGAGGCGATCATCTTGGCGCCTGACGGAAAGGACGCGATGTCCACATCAAGCCCCTCGTCCTTGAAGTAGCCCCGGGCGTCGGCGATGAAATAAGGCGCGTCGCTCACGGTGTTGACGATACCCAGCGTCACTTTGGTCGCCGCCGCGCGGGCCACGGCTGGCGCGAAAACGGCGGATGCTGCGGCCGCCTGCAATAAACGACGCCTGGTGATCGACCGAAACTTCATTTCTGACCTCCCCTGATCCGAGGCTTAACCCCTCGCGTTATGCGGAGTTAATCAAGGGTGGGGAGAGAGCGCAACCGGCGACGGTCCGGCGCGAGGGGCAAACGCTCTGATTTCGCGCGGCCTGGATAGTTAACCGAACTTTCCATTCGGCAAAAGTTTAGCCCGCAATTGCTTGAACGGCGCGCGCCGATGCGATAACTTTTTCCGCAGCGCAATAACTGCGAGGCTGACCCCACGGGCGAGCCATGTGGTCCACCCAGCGCGCGTGGCGATGCGAGTACAAAGGCACACCTCAATGAGCGCAAAGAGCGGAAGTTTCAAAATCGGCGATACGACGGTCGACATGCCCGTCAAATCCGGCACGATCGGGCCGGATGTGATCGACATCGGCAAATTGTATAACGAGACTGGCTGTTTCACCTTCGACCCTGGCTTCCTGTCCACGGCGGCCTGCGAATCGAAGATCACCTATATTGATGGCGACGAAGGCATCCTGCTGCATCGCGGCTATCCGATCGAGCAGCTCGCCGATCACGGCGATTTCCTTGAGACCTGCTATCTGCTTCTTTACGGGGAGCTCCCCACTTCGGCCCAGAAAGCCGAGTTCGACTACACCGTCACGCGCCACACCATGGTCCATGACCAGATGTCGCGCTTCTTCCAGGGCTTCCGTCGCGACGCGCATCCTATGGCCGTCATGGTGGGCGCCGTGGGCGCACTCGCCGCCTTCTATCACGACTCGACGGACATCAACGACCCGACCCAGCGCATGATCGCCTCGATCCGCATGGTCGCGAAGATGCCGACGCTGGCGGCCATGGCCTACAAGTACAACATCGGCCAGCCCTTCGTGTATCCGAAGAACGATCTCGACTACGCCTCCAACTTCCTGCGCATGTGCTTCGCCGTGCCCTGCGAGGACTACAAGGTGAACCCGGTTCTGGCGCGCGCGCTCGACCGCATCTTCACCCTCCATGCCGACCATGAGCAGAACGCCTCGACCTCGACCGTCCGCCTCGCGGGCTCGACGGGCGCGAACCCCTTCGCCTGCATCGCAGCTGGCATCGCGGCTCTTTGGGGACCCGCCCATGGCGGCGCCAACGAGATCTGCCTGAAGATGTTGATGGAGATCGGCACAGTCGACCGGATCCCCCACTTCATCGCCCGCGCCAAGGACAAGAACGATCCGTTCCGCCTCATGGGCTTCGGTCATCGCGTCTACAAGAACTTCGACCCGCGCGCGAAGATCATGCACAAGACCTGCCATGAGGTTCTGGCGGAACTCGGCATCAAGGACGATCCGCTGCTCGATGTGGCCATGGAGCTGGAGCGCATCGCCCTTAGCGATCCCTACTTCGTCGAGCGCAAGCTCTATCCGAACGTGGACTTCTATTCAGGCATCACCCTGAAGGCCATGGGCTTCCCCACCACCATGTTCACCGCGCTCTTCGCGGTGGCGCGTACGGTCGGCTGGATCGCCCAGTGGACGGAAATGATCGGCGACCCCCATCAGAAGATCGGTCGTCCGCGTCAGCTCTACACAGGCGCGCCTCACCGCGATTATCCCCCGATCGGCAAGCGCTGATCGCAGTCTGCGAGACGTTGAAAGGGCTCCCGCAAGGGGGCCCTTTTTGCTTGGGTGGATCCAGGCTATTGCGGCCTCACGGGCCGTGGCGAAGGCGCGAGCCAGCCTGAAATGCAAAATGGCGGCAGGCCCTTGACTGGACCTGCCGCCATCTTTCACCTTCGGACCGTGTCTCGCGGATACCGAAGGCGGCTTTCATTTGCGAACCGCTTAGAGGCCCGCGAGAAAATCCGTGGGATCGACCGGGGTGGAGCCCTTGCGAAGCTCGAAGTGGATCTGCGGCGAGGAGACATTGCCGCTCTGTCCGGACTTCGCGATGGCCTGACCGCGCTTCACCGTCTCGCCACGCTTCACCGATATCTCGCCATTGTTGGCGTAGGCGGACACAAAGCCGTTGGGATGGCGAATGAGCACGAGATTGCCATAGCCCTTCAACTCATTGCCGGCATAGGCGACGACGCCAGCCTCGGCCGCCTTGACGGCGGTGCCTTCGGGCACGGCGATATTGATGCCCTCATTTGAACCCGCCTTGAAGCCCTGAATGATGCGGCCACGCGCGGGCCAGCGGAACTCCGGCTTGTCGCTATCGGGCTCGGCTGCGGCCTGGGGCGCTGCGGGCGCCGCGGCAGGAACGGCGGCTTGCGCCAAAGGCGCCGCCGTCTCAAGCTTGGCGACCTGCTTCGGCTTATCGGCCACCGGCTTGTCAGCCTGCTTGATCGGGGCCTCGACAGCCTGCGCCACCGGCAGGACGGGAGACTTGTCAGCGACTTTGACGACCGGCTTTACAAGCGTCTTCTCAGGCTGCTTGGCTGGAGCTTTGGAGGATTCGACGGGCTTCGCGGGCGTGGCTGACGCAGGCGCCGCGCCTTGCACGAAGTTGAACTTCTCGTTCGTCCTGGGCTGAGCCTGCGCCTGCGCGGGTGCGGGAATGACCCTGGGCGCCGCCGCCTGAGCCGGGCGCGGCTGCGTCATGGGCGCTTGTGCGGCAGGGCGCGCGTTGCCGTAGCCATAGGCGGGAGCGGCCAGCGGCGCGGAATTTACCGGATCGAGCGGCTGGGAAGCCACAGAACCAACCGAGGCTGGCTCAAACCCGGCCTGCTGAACAGGTCCGGGCTGCGGGATAGACGCCGTCGGCGCGGGATCCATGGAGAAGGGATTGGACGCAAAACGCGTGACGTCGCTGGAGCAACCTGCAAGCAGCGCCGCCGCAAAGCTCGCAATCGCAAGGCGAGCAACTGTTGATGAACAAGTTTGACCGAGCCCTAGACGCATCACGCAACCCACCGCTAACCAGCATTGACGAGCACATTAAACGCATCGGTGGTTAAGGCATGGTTGATGCTCAACAAGTTTTTACCAGATGCGGCGAAATCATGTTGAAAAATCAAGCCTCGAACGCGGCCGTTCCCATCAAGGCGCCGAGCCTGCACGGACAAAGGGCAGCTTCCGTGAATGCGCCGGACGGTTGATGGGCGATGCGGGCGAGCATGGCGGCGCCACGCGCCCCCCTGCGTCCCAGAAGAATGACGCCCTCTCGCGCCAGACATTCCAGCAGCGACCGGGGGACGCCCTCAATGGTCCCATGCACTAGCACACGGTCGAAGAGGCCAAGCTCCGGCAGCAGGGCGAAAGCGTCGCCTTGCAGAATTTTCACATTGGCGAGGCCAAGACCGGCGAGCCGTCCGGCGCATTCAACCGCCAGAGGCTCGAAGATCTCGCAAGAAACCACCTCTCCCGCCAGTTGAGCCAGAATGGCGGTCGCGTAGCCCGAGCCGGAGCCCACTTCGAGCACGCGGTGATTTGGCTCCAGATCCAGCGCCTCCATCATCCGCGCCACCAGCCAGGCCTCCGGCATGGTCTGCCCGCAGGGGATCGGCAAAGCCATGTCGCGCAGCGCAAGATCGCGGTAGCGATGGGGCACGAAAAGTTCGCGAGGCGTAGTTTCAAGCGCCCGCAGCACCGCCACATCGGCAATGCCGCGCGCGCGCATGCGCAACAAGAAGGCCATCAGGGCCTGAGCCGCTTTCGCCTCGGCGTCTCCCGGCATGGGAAGCGGAAGATCCATCTGCCGCATGGGCCTTCCCTTCCCGTTCAGGCCAGAGCCAGGGCGAAGCGGGTGAGGGTTGGCTCGTCGGTCAGGTCGATCCGCAGGGGCGTGATCGAGATGCGGCCATTGGCGATGGCCTCCAGATCGGTGCCATGGGCCGGGGTCGAGCGCGTGCGGCCGTAGCGGATCCAGTAATAGGGATTGCCGCGCCCGTCGAAGCGCTCCTCCAGCCCGGCCAGATTGGCGTCGCGCCGACCCTGAACCGTGACGCTGACGCCCGCGATCTCGGCGGCCGGGCGAGCGGGGAAATTGACGTTCACCAGCACATCGCGCGGCACGCCGACAGCCAGAATGTCGCGGATGACCTTCGGAGCGTGGGTGAGCGCGGCGCTCCAGTCGATGTCGTTCTTGCCGCCGGGCGCATAGCCCTGCGACAAGGCGATGGAGGTGATGCCAAGAATGGTCCCCTCCATGGCGCCAGCCACCGTGCCGGAATAGATGACATCCTCCGCCATATTGTGCCCGACATTGACGCCGGAGAGGATCAGATCAGGCTTGTGGTCCGCCATGATGCGATGCACGCCCATGATGACGCAATCGGTCGGCGTGCCCTTGACCGCGAAATGGCGGGGCGAGATTTCGCGCAGGCGCAGCGGATCGTTCAGCGACAGGGAATGGGCGACGCCGGACTGGTCCATCTCGGGCGCCACGACGGTCACATCGTCGGACAGTTGCAGGGCGATCTGCTCCAGCACCTTGATGCCATGGGCGTGAATGCCGTCGTCATTGGTGATGAGAATGCGCATCGTGGAAACTGCTCCGGACTTCTTGGTCCGTAGTTAGAGCACTTTCACGACGGGATGTTAACCCTTGGCCATCAGGTGGTTCCAACAGTTTCGGGGGATTTGGGGGTGAAGTGTTGCAACCCATGCCCCGCCATGGCAAGTTCCAACAGTTTGCTGCACTTCGCGGCCAAACTGTTGGAACGCGCCGTGGCGAACGAATTCTCGGACCTGAACCCGGACCAGCGCCGCGAGGCGATCAATACGCAGCAGCGGTTCGCCGGGCTGGCGCAGGCGCAGGCGCGCCGGCAGGCCTTCCGGGGCTCGATGGTCTGGGGGGAGAGCAAGGGCCGCCAATACCTGATGCGCTCCGCTTACGACAAGCAGGGCCGCCGTCGCCAGACCTCGCTGGGGCCGCGCAGCCCCGAGACGGAGCGCATCAAGGCGGAGTTCGAGCAGGGGCGAGTGGCGGCGCGGGCGCGCTGGGACAGCCTGCGTCTGGTCATGGACCGGCAAGCCGCCGTCAATCGCGCGCTGGGGCTCGGGCGCGTGCCGCTTCTGGGCGCGCGGATCATGAGGGCGCTGGACGCGAGCGGCTTGCTGGGCGGGGCGATCCGCGTGCTGGGCACAAATGCGCTCTATGCCTATGAGGCTGTGGCGGGGGTGCGGATCGAGTCGGGGCTGACGGCGACGGAAGACATTGACCTGCTTCTGGATTCGCGCGCCCGCCTGCAATTCGTCGCCACTGCCGAGGAGGAGACCGCCTCATTGCTGCGGGTGCTGCAACAGGTCGATGGGTCTTTCGAACGAAGCCGCGAGCGCTACCGGGCGCGCAACCGGGATGGCTATATTGTCGATCTGATCAAGCCACTGCGCAGCCCGCCATGGCGGCAAGATCCGGTGCGGCTGGGCGATGATGCGGGGGATCTCGAAGCCGTCGAGCTGGAAGGCCTCGCCTGGCACGAGAGCGCTCCCGCCTTCGAGGCTGTGGCCATCGACGAGCGCGGCGAGCCCCTGCGGATCGTCGCCTCGGACCCGCGCGTCTTCGCCATTCACAAATACTGGCTCTCGCAAAGGCTTGACCGGGAGCCGATCAAGAAGCCGCGCGACCTGCGACAGGCGCAGGTGATGGCCGCCCTGGTGGCGGCCTATCTGCCCCATCTGCGGCTCGATGGGGATGATCTGCTGATGCTGCCGAAAGAGCTGGTGGACGCGGCCATGCCCCTCTTCAGGGCGCCTTGATCGTCTCCAGCCCGCCCATATAGGGCCGCAGCGCTTCGGGCACGGTGACGCTGCCGTCGGCGTTCTGGTAATTCTCCAGAACCGCAATCAGCGCGCGGCCCACGGCGACGCCTGAACCGTTCAGCGTATGGACGAAGCGGTTGCCCTTGCCCTCAGTGGGGCGATAGCGGGCGTTCATGCGCCGCGCCTGAAACTCGCCGCAGACCGAGCAGGAGGAAATCTCGCGGAAGCGGTCCTGGCCGGGCAGCCAGACCTCGATGTCGTAGGTCTTGCGCGAGGCGAAGCCCATGTCGCCCGCGCAGAGCGTCATCACCCGGTAATGCAGGCCGAGACGCTTCAGCACCTCTTCGGCGCAGGCGGTCATGCGCTCGTGTTCGGCCAGCGCCTGCTCGGGCGTGGTGATCGAGACCATCTCCACCTTGATGAACTGATGCTGGCGGATCATGCCGCGCGTGTCGCGCCCCGCTGCGCCCGCCTCGGCGCGGAAACAGGGGGTCAGCGCGGTGACGCGCATGGGCAGGCTCTTCTCGTCGAGAATTTCCTCGCGCACCAGATTGGTGAGCGGCACTTCGGCGGTGGGGATCAGCCAGAAGTCCTCGCCCGCGCGGAACTGATCATCGCGGAACTTGGGCAATTGCGCGGTGCCATACATGGCCTCGTCGCGCACCAGCACGGGCGGGTTCACCTCTTCATAGCCATGGTCCTGCGTATGGACGTCGAGCATGAATTGGCCCAAAGCACGCTCCAGCCGCGCCAAAGCCCCGCGCAAGATCACGAAACGCGAGCCCGACATTTTCGCCGCGCGTTCGAAATCCATCAGGCCAAGCGCCTCGCCGATCTCGAAATGCTCTTTCGGCTTGAAGCCCTCGTCAAAGGTGGGGCGGGTTCCGACGACGCGGGCCTCCACATTGTCATGCTCATCGGCGCCGTCGGGCACTTCATCCAGCGGCAGATTGGGCAATTCGAACAACGCGGTTTCAAGCGCGCGCACGGCGATGGTCTCGGCTGCGGCGGCGCCCTCGGTCTCGCTTTTGATTTCGGCGACGCGGGCCTTCAGCTCCTCGGCGCGGGCGAAGTCCTTCTTGCCCATGGCCTGGCCGATTTCCTTGGAGAGGCGGTTGCGCTCCTCCTGGCCGCGCTGGGTCACGGCGATGATGTCGCGCCGCTCGTCGTCGAGGCGGAACAGCGTCGCCACGGTCTCCTCGACCTTCAACCCATCCCAGCCACGCCGACGCAGCCCCGCCTTGAGGGACTCGGCATTATCGCGGATCCAGCGGATGTCATGCATGGGAGTGACTTTCGAAAGAGAGGCGGCTGGCCGAGCGCCAAGGAATCGCAAGCACCCAATATCAGATGCGGCGGCAGGCGCTCAATGGCCGTGCAAGCCACCTTGCCCCCCTACCCCCGCGCGTCCAGCAACCGCGCCGCATAGCGCGCCATCAGATCCACTTCGAGGTTCAGATCATCGCCCGCCTTGCGCTCGCCCCAGGTGGTGACGGCGAGTGTGTGGGGGATCAGCAGGATCGAGAAGACGTCGCCGTCCACGCTGTTCACCGTCAGCGAGGTGCCGTCGAGGCAGATGGAGCCCTTTTCGGCGATGAATTTCGCGAGATCGTGCGGCGCGCGGATTTCGAAGCGGGCCATGCCGTCGAAATCGGTGCGCGCGACCATATGGCCGAGGCCGTCCACATGGCCGGTCACGATATGGCCGCCCAGCTCCGCGCCCAGCGTGAGCGAGCGCTCCAGATTGATGCGCGTCCCGACCTTCCATTGGCCGACCGTGGTGCGCGCCAGCGTCTCGGCGGCGGCGTCCACCTCGAACCAGTGGCGACCCTCGGTCGTGCCGAAAGCCACCGCCGTGAGGCAAGGACCGGAACAGGCGATGGAAGCGCCCATGGCGATGCCTGCGGGATCATAGGCCGTCTCGATGCGGATGCGCTTCAGCTCGCCGCGATCCTCGATGGACAGAACGCGACCGACGTCGGAGACGAGACCGGTGAACATCAAAACACCCTTTCGAGATGGCGGAAACTGTCGAGGCCCGCATGGCCCTCTTCGAGCACGCGGAAGTTCGAGCCAAGATCCAGCAAGCCTCGCGCATGCGGGCTTAAGGCGGGCACGCCCTGCCCGCCGAACGGCTTGGGCGCGGTGAACAGGGCCACCTCGTCGGCGAGCCCCCGCAAAATCAATGCGCTCGCAACCGTGGGGCCGCCTTCGCAGAAGACGCGGGTGATCCCGCGCGCGCCGAGCGCCTTGAGCGCCGCCAATGGATCGAGCCGACCAGCAGCGTCACGGGCCACCAGCAGCACCTCCACGCCAGCAGCCTCAAGCGCGGCTTGCGCGGGCGCGGGCGCGTCCTGCGCGCAGACGACCAGCGTGCGGTGATCCTTCGCCGTAGCGACCAGCCGCGAGCCCAGGGGGATCCGCAGATGGGTATCGAGCACGACGCGCAGGGGCTTGCGACTTTCCAGTCCCGGCAGGCGCACGGTGAGCAGCGGATCGTCCGCCAAGACGGTTCCCACTCCCACCATGATCGCGTCATGCATGGCGCGCATGACCTGTACGCGGCCATTGGCTGGCGCGCCGGTGATCATCAGACGCGGGTCGTGGGCGCCGCCAGCGGCATAACCGTCCAGCGTTTGCGCCAGCTTGAGGGTCACCATGGGGCGCCCTTCGGTGATGCGAAGGATATGGCCGAGATTGGCGCGCCGCGCCTCCCGCACGCCGACCCCCGTGCGCAAGCCAATGCCCGCTTCCACGATCTTGGCGTGGCCGCGTCCCGCCACCCGCACATCGGGGTCTTCGAGGGCCGAGACCACCCGGACGAGGCCTGAATGGACGATGGCGTCGGCGCAGGGCGCGGTGACGCCGTAGTGGCTGCATGGTTCGAGGCTCACGTAGAGCGTGGCGCCCCTGGCGCGCTCGCCCGCCTCGCGCAAGGCCTCGGTCTCCGCGTGCGGCCGCCCGCCCGGCATCGTCGCGCCGCGCGCCACGATGACGCCATCCTTGACGATGACGCAGCCCACGGCTGGGTTGGGGGCGGTCAGCCCCAGCCAGCGCCGCCCATAAGCGATGGCGGCGGCCATGAAGACGGCGTCCGTCTTCTCGCCCGGCGCAGCGCCGATATCGAACCGCGAAATCATACGCCTCCCGGCGCGGACTCCCGCCGCTGCTTGGTCTTGGGCTCAGGCTCGGTCTCGTCTCCGGCGAGTTCATCGACGATGGCGCCGAAATCCCGAGCTTCACGGAAGTTGCGATAAACGGAAGCGAAGCGAACATAGGCGACGCCATCGAGCAGGCGCAGGCCCTCCATGACAAGCTCGCCGATGCGGTCGCTTGTCACCTCCGGGTCGCCCTGGCTTTCGAGCTGGCGCACCACGCCATTGACCATGCGCTCGACACGCTCGGGATCGACGCTGCGCTTGCGCAGGGCGATGTCGATGGAGCGCATCAGCTTTTCCCGGTCGAAGGGCACCCGGCGGCCGGATTTCTTCAACACCATGAGTTCGCGCAGCTGCACGCGCTCGAAGGTGGTGAAACGCCCGCCGCAATCGGGACAGACCCGACGCCGACGAATGGACGACGCGTCCTCCGTCGGGCGGGAATCCTTCACCTGGGTTTCCAGACTGCCGCAATAGGGGCAACGCATGGATCAGTTCCTCGCGGCCATTCGGCCCTTGCTCAATAAATCGGGAACCGCTGCGTCAAGGCGCTGACCCGCGCCTTCACGGAAGCCTCGACCTCGCCGTTGCCCGCCTCGCCATTGTGCGCCAAACCGTCCAGCGTCTCCACAACCAGCGCGCCGACTTCGCGGAACTCGGCGACGCCAAAGCCGCGCGAGGTGGCCGCAGGCGTACCCAGACGAATGCCGGAGGTCACCATCGGCTTTTCGGGATCGAAGGGGATGCCGTTCTTGTTGCAGGTGATATGGGCGCGGCCGAGCGCCGCTTCCGCCGCCTTGCCGGTGAGCTTCTTCGAACGAAGATCGACAAGCATCAGGTGGTTGTCGGTGCCGCCCGTCACAAGATCGTAGCCGCCCGACATGATGGAGGCCGCCAGCGCGCGGGCGTTGTCCACGATCTGCTGCGCATAAACCTTGAAGTCCGGCCGCAGCGCCTCGCCGAACGCTACCGCCTTGGCCGCGATGACATGCATCAGCGGACCGCCCTGCAAGCCGGGGAAGATCGCGGAGTTGATCTTCTTGGCCATGGCCTCGTCATTGGTGAGGATGAGGCCGCCGCGCGGACCGCGCAGGGTCTTGTGGGTGGTCGTCGTCACCACATGGGCGTGGGGGAAGGGCGAGGGATGGGCGCCGCCCGCCACGAGGCCGGAGAAATGCGCCATATCCACCAGAAACACCGCGCCGACCGAATCGGCGATGGCGCGGAAACGAGGGAAATCCCAAAAGCGCGCATAGGCCGAGCCGCCCGCGATGATCAGCTTGGGCTGATGCTCATGGGCCATACGCTCCACTTCTTCCATGTCGATGCGCCCGGTTTCGGGCGACACGCCATAGCTGACGGGCTTGAACCACTTGCCGGACATGTTGACCGAAGAGCCGTGGGTCAGATGCCCGCCCGCCGCCAGATCAAGGCCCATGAAGACGTCGCCGGGCTTCAGGCAAGCGAGGAACACCGCCTGATTCGCCTGGCTGCCGGAATTGGGCTGCACATTGGCGAAGTTGCAGCCGAAGAGCTGGGTGACGCGGTCGATCGCGAGCTTCTCGGCGATATCGACGAACTGGCAGCCGCCATAATAGCGGCGGCCCGGATAGCCCTCCGCATATTTGTTGGTCATCACCGAGCCCTGCGCTTCGAGCACAGCGCGCGAGACGATGTTTTCAGAGGCGATCAGCTCGATCTCGTCGCGCTGGCGACCCAGTTCAAGGTCGATGGCGCGGGCGATCTCCGGATCGGAGTCGGCGAGGGTGGCGGCGAAGAATGTGTTGGAGCTCATCTCGACCCCGATGGGTGCGGCCGCCAGGAGTGGCGGCGCGTAAAGCGCTGGCGAAGGAAGGAACCGGCCCGCCATTACAAGATATAGCAGGCCCGCCCCCGAAGTCCCTGCCATTAGCATGGTGGTCGCCAAGGTGGAAGGCGGCGCGGCGCTTCATCGCAGGGCTGTCACACAGCAAAAAGCCCGACTTCGCAGCCGGGCCCTTCAAATCATCGAAAATGTGAAAGCTCAGTCGTCGCCCATCGGGTCGAGCAAGCCGTTTTGCACCACGCCCGCGCGCGGGTCGCGATTCGGGGCGTCTTCGGGCTGCATCACCGGCTGCAAGGCGGCCACGGTCGAGCCGAAGCCGTCGCGCTGGTAGATATCCTCGCGGAACTGCACGATGCCGTCATTGGCCCAGGCGGTCACATAGACCCAATAAACCGGCACGGGCGCCACGGGGCGCGCGTCGATGCGGGCGCCGGAGCGGATCGCCTCGTCAATATGGTCGCGATCCCAGCCGGGCGTGTCCTTGAGGATCCAGGCCACATAATCGCGGATGTTCTGCACGCGCACGCAGCCAGACGACACGAAACGATAGTCGTCGCCGAACACGCCCTTGGCCGGGGTGTCGTGCATGTAGACGCCATAGGGGTTGGGAATATTGACCCGCACCACGCCCAGCGAGTTCACATCCGCGCCCGGATCCTGACGGAAGCGATAGTTCACCGCATCCATGGAATTCCAGTTGACGGCGGTGGGCGGCACTTCGGCGCCGCTCTTGTCGATCACGCGGATCTTGTTGTCCGTGAGATAGTTGGGATCCGCCTGCATCTTGGGGATCAGATCCTTGCGGATGATCGAGGCGGGCACGGTCCAGAAGGGGTTGAAGTTGATCTCGACCACCTTGGCCTGCATGACCGGCGACTGACGGTCGATCTTGCCCACGCCTGCGGCGTGATGGCTGAAGACCACGCCATTGTCGACAGTCTCGACGGCGGCGGCGGGAATGTTCATGGTGATGAAGCGCGCGCCCAGATTGGTGGACTGGCTGCGCAGACGCACCAGATTGAGCTCAAGCTGCCGCAGGCGATCCTGAGCGGGAACATTCAGGGCCTGAAACGTCTGCTCGGCGACGACGCCGCTGGCATTGATGCCGTGGCGCGCCTGAAAGCGCTGCACCGCCGCCTGAACATAGGAATCGAAGATGGGCGAGAAGCCGGCGGCCTCATCGAGATCGCCCGTCACCATCAGACGCTTGCGCAGCGCCACGACGGGGTTGCCGCTGGAGCCGACCTTGAGCGTCCGCCCCACGGGCACTCCCTGCCAGCCGCCGCGCGCCACAAGGTCACGATATTGAAGGATGGCGGCGTCCGTCATGGCCACCGTCTGCTGGGACAGCAGCGGGGTTACGGTGCGCCTGACCTGAAGGGCGGCGTCCGCATCGTATTTCTGTTCCCACTCGGCCTGATCCGCGAAGCTGTCGACAGGCGCAGCCAGCGCGCCGCCTGCATGGAGCCCACCAAGGAGGGCGGACAGGCTGGTCGTCGCCAGGCTCTGCGCGAAGAGACGCCGGGAGAGGGGGACATTGGTCTTTTTCACTGATCGCTCCAATCGCACAGCCGCCGAAGCCGATGCCGCAACTTCATGACGCCGCTCGCGCCAGTGCCGGATAGTCCGGATTTCACAGCGCTTTGCCCAAAATACGCACCCTGAGCGCGAGCGCTGGACTAGCATGCGCAAGGTTAAAAAGGAACGAATAGTCCGGCGGATTTATGGCGCCGTAGCCAGAACCGGGCAAGAAGACGATGATCGAGAGACGACTGTTGCAAATGGGCGACGCAGGGTAAGGCTTTCCCTCATAGTCGAAAGCGAATCTGGTCGATCCAGAAACGCTCCAGCCTGATCAGCGACTGGTTGAGGGCGGAAAGCTCCTCACCCGACACGCCGCCGATTCGCTCGATCACGACCATATGTTTCTCATAGAGCTCGGCGACGACCACATGAACCGCCCTGCCCTTTTCGGTGAGGCCAAAGCGGACGGCGCGCTTGCCCTCCCCTGCGCGGATACGATGAACGTAGCCCGTCTCGACCAGTTTTTTCATGTTGTGAGAGACATTTACCCCCAGATAATAGCCACGCTCGCGCAGCTCCCCGGCGGTCAGTTCGGCATCCTTGACGTTGTAGATGAGGAGCGCCTGCACCGCGCTGACTTCATGGTCGCCCCGGCGGGCGAACTCGTCCTTCACGACGTCAAGCAGGCGTCGATGCAGGCGCTCAACAAGAGCCAGGGTCTGAAGGTAGGCGGGACGCACAGCCCCGAGACGCATGGCCTGCGCCTGCGTCATATCGCTGTCCTCCGCCCCATCCGTCATATCTGCGAACCTTTGGAGCCAACCGGTATGCCGGCTTTTCAAACATGTCGACTGCGACGGCAGCATGCGTGTTTCGTCGGCGATGGTGAATGATGGGTGAAACGGACGCCCTACTCGCGCTCCTGCGCAGCATTCCAGGTGAGGAAGAAATACACCACGATCAGAACGAGGCTCAGCAAAGCCATCAAAAATCCGCCCGCATGAAATTCGGGGACGAACAGAATGACGATGATGCTTCCACAAGCCGAGAAGAGCCACAGCACGCCTCCCCAGGCGGATGCGAGCCAGAGGCCTACGGCGGCCAGCAGGTCAGCGACCGCAAAAAAGGCGATGGCCGTCGCCACAGGGGCTGGAAGCGCGTCGAGCGGAACCTGATCAGGGGCCAGAATGACCTTCCAGAGCATAAGCCCCTGCATGAGCCAGATCACGGCCACGACCCGCATGAAGACCACGAGCAGAAAACCCCACTGCTCAGACTGGCGATGTTCCGAGTTGGGGCCAAGGTCGATCAGTTCCGCATTCTTGTCGTCGCGTTGGCTTGCGCGCAGGAAATTCATCATCGGTCCTCGCCTCCGGCGAAGGTGAGCTCCTGCGAGCCCAGCGGCGCGAAACAGGCGTCGATGGCCCGATTGTCGACATCCTCCAGCCGGGCAGGATTCCAGCGAGGCAGATTGTCCTTGTCGATGATCACCGCGCGCACGCCCTCATAAAAATCCCCCATACGGCAGATGCGGGCCACGATACGGAATTCGATCCGCAAGGCCGCCTCGATGTCAGCGGAGCGCCCCTCCGTCATTTGCCGCAAGCCTAGGGCGACACTGGTGGGGGATTTCGCCCTGAGCAAGGCGAGCGTATCGGCGGCGAAAGCGGAGCCCTCTGCAGCCGCCTGTTCCAGCGCCAGCAGAAGATGCGAAATCTGGCACGGCCCGAAAGCTGCGCTGATCAGCGCCCGGTGGGGGCCGAGCGTCCCCGTGGGGGGCGCGGCGCGGAAGGCCTCGATGATGGCGTCCGTATCGCCCGGCGCCTCAAGCGCCAACGTCAGATCAGCAAACCGCGCCGAAGGGACATGGGCGGTGGCCAGCCCCAGCTCGACCGCATCCCCCGTCCCTATGCGGGCGCCGGTGACGGCCAGGTAGGCGCCCGTGGCGTCCGGCAGACGCGGCAGGAAAAAGGTCGCCCCAACGTCAGGGAAGAAGCCGATGGAAACCTCCGGCATGGCGAAGGCGAGACGGTCGCCCGCGACGCGGTGGGAGCCATGGATCGAAACCCCCACGCCCCCACCCATCACATAACCATCCAGCAAGGCCACATAGGGTTTGGGATAGCGGGCGATGCGCTGGTTGAGGCGATATTCGTCGCGGTAAAAATCCAGCTGCGCGTCAAAGCGCTCGGCCAGGCCCTGATCATGCAGCAACCGGATGTCGCCGCCCGCGCAAAAGGCGCGCCCGCCCATGCCTGCGATCACCACACGCTCCACGGACGGATCGCATGCCCAGCGCTCAAGCGCGGCGTCGAGGCCCTGCACCATCTCGCGGGTGAGGGCGTTGAGCGCCTGCGGGCGATTGAGCAGCACAAAGCCCGCCGCGCCGCGTCTTTCGCAAATGATGTCGCTCATGGCCATGACGCCTCCGGTGCAACGGGCTTAAGGCGCGCAGCCTGAAGCGTCAACGCCGTTGGCGCTCTACTTTGGTTTCCCCTCCAACGCCGCCTGGGTGCGGGCGATGACGTCTTTCGGGGTTGCGAGGATCTGGTTGACGGCGTCTTGCGTCTCCGCCCCCGTCATCGGGTCGATGTCGATGGAAAGACGCAGCGCGTCGTTCAAAAATGCGGGATCGCGCATGGTGTCGTCGAAGGCCTTGCGCAGCAGGGCGACGCGCTCATCAGGCACGCCCGGCGGCGCGGCGAGCGGCCGACTGATCGCGGTGGTGAGGGACAGAAACCGCGCCACCGCCTCCCGATCAGCGGCGCCCTTCACGGTGTCGAGAAAGAGCGGCGTGTCTGGAAGGTCGCGATCCTTCTTGAGGCCGATCTGGATCAGGGGGATCAACTTGCCCTCCGCCACAGCCTTGGGAAGGGTCGCTTTATAGCTGCCCCATGTATTCGTGCCGCGGCCGTCGATCTCGCCGCGTTCCATGGCGAGGTTGAGCGCGCCGCCGCCCTCATAGCCGAAGACCACCTTGAAACGCGTGCCGATGAGCGCGTTATAGACCGTCGGGATTTGCGCATCGGGCGAGCCCGCGCCCGTCGATCCCAGCACCACGTCCATGCGCTGCGCATCCTCCAGCGTGCGCGCCTTCGAGCTGGACCAGACGGCGGTGACGTTCGGCGCCTGGGAGAAATTTCCAAGCCAATGAAAGGCGGCGAGCGACAGCTGCATGCCGGGCTGGCCTGTCGGCTCATGCACCATCAACCCCTGCCCCACCAAGGTGAGGAAGGTTCCATCCTGCGGCGCGGCCTTGCCCGCGTGGTTGAACGCCGTAAGCCCGCCAGCCCCTGGCTGGTTGACCACCACGATGGTGGGGACGCCGGGCACATGTTTGCCAAAATATCGGGAAAACAGGCGGATCAGCGTGTCGTAGCCGCCTCCCGGCCCCGTATGGGTCGATATGGAGATGGTCCTGCCTGCATAAAAATCCTGCGCTTGCGCCGACGCAAATGTGCAGCCTGCGCCCGAAAGCGCCAGCGCGCTCAGCATCGCGCCCGCCCGATACAGCATTGTCATCCCCCCAGCCCGCACGCGCTTCTTGGCGTGCTTCGCCATGACGCTAGCATGGCCCGGCGTCGGACCAAACAAAAAGGCCGGACCCATGAGCCCGACCTTCCTGATCTGTGACTTGACGCGACATCAATTCTTGAGCGGCACCTTCGGCACGGTGCGTCCGCCGCCTTTGCCTTTGGGCTCGCCCGGATCGCTTGGCGGAGGCGCGGACTTGCCTGCGCCCTTGGCCTTGGCGCGGCGCACTTCCGGCTCCGGACGGACACGCTTCTTGGTCGACTCGACCACTTCCTTGTCGGGGCGCGGCAGGATCGGACCCTCGGGGAACTCGAAGCCGAGCGTCTTCTTGCCATCCTCCTCGCGCACCACGACGCGCACCGTGCCGCCATTCTTCAGGCGGCCGAAGAGCACTTCGTCCGCGAGCGGGGTTTTGATCGTCTGCTGGATAATGCGGGACATGGGACGCGCGCCCATCGCCTGATCATAGCCGTGCTCGATCAACCACTGGCGGGCGTCGTCGGTCAGTTCGATCGTCACGGCCCGGTCGGCGAGCTGCGCCTCGAGCTGCATGATGAATTTGTCGACGACCTTCATGATCACTTCGGTCGGCAGATGGCCGAAGCTGACCACCGCATCGAGACGGTTGCGGAATTCCGGCGCGAACAGCTTGTTGATCGCGTCGGAATCGTCGCCCTCGCGCTTGGTGCGCGTGAAACCAAAGGCGGATTTGGCGAGATCGGCGGCGCCCGCATTGGTCGTCATGATGAGGATGACGTTGCGGAAGTCGATCTGCTTGCCGGTGTGGTCCGTCAGCTTGCCGTGGTCCATGACCTGCAACAGGATGTTGAACAGGTCAGGATGGGCCTTTTCGATTTCGTCAAGCAGCAGCACGCAATGGGGATGCTGGTCTATGGCGTCGGTGAGCAGGCCGCCCTGATCGAAGCCCACATAGCCGGGAGGCGCCCCGAGCAGGCGCGAGACCGTGTGGCGCTCCATATATTCGGACATGTCGAAGCGCACCAGCTCGACGCCCAGCGCCAGCGAGAGCTGCTTGGCCACCTCCGTCTTGCCGACGCCCGTGGGGCCGGAGAAGAGGTAGCTGCCGATGGGTTTGTCGCCATCGCGCAGGCCCGCGCGGGCCAGCTTGATCGCCGAGGTGAGCGCGCCGATGGCCTTGTCCTGACCATAGACGACCCGGCGCAGCGTGGTCTCCAGATGCTCCAGCACCTCGGCGTCGTCCTTCGACACGGTCTTGGGAGGAATGCGCGCCATGGTCGCGATGGTCGCCTCGATCTCCTTGATGCCGATGGTCTTCTTGCGGCGGCTCTCGGGCAGCAGCATTTGCGAGGCGCCGGTCTCGTCGATCACGTCGATGGCCTTGTCCGGCAGCTTGCGGTCATGGATGTAGCGGGCCGACAGCTCCACCGCAGCCTTCACAGCCTCGTTGGTGTAGCGGACCTTGTGGAACTCCTCGAAATACGGCTTCAGGCCCTTCATGATCTCGACCGCGTCCAGCACCGACGGCTCGTTCACGTCGATC
>CAIUWR010000097.1 GCA_903902915.1 uncultured Hyphomicrobiales bacterium
GCTCATCCCCGTCATCGATGCGCTCATCACTGCTGTGCGGAATGGCGAGTTGGATGAGGCAGTGAAGGCGCTGGACCGTCCACGGTTCAAGAAAAAGGCGGCTTGAGAACCAAAGGGGCGGGCGCAATGGCTCGCCCTTTCCCCATGACAGAAAATCGGATGGCCGCACTTTGGCTGTCGTGTTGACACGACAAGCTCGGATAATGTGGCCACAACAGGCAATGGTAGGTAGATCGCATGAAGCTGGCAGCAACTTCGTCTTGCCGCCAGCGACATCTCCAATCAAGTCGGTTTACACCGCCGTGCGGGTCATCGGTATATTGCCAAGGAAGCTCATCTTGCCAATGTCTACGCCGCAATGGCGCAGGATTGCGTAGGCCGTCGTCAGGTGGAAATAGAAATTCGCAAGCATGAAATGGGTGACGTATGCATCGCCCTTCATTTCACCTTTATATAGCTTGCCCAGCGGAAACACGATCTGATTGTCAGCACCGGCATTGAACGCGGTCTCATCAATGGTTTTGAGAAATGCGACGGTCTCGGTTATCCTCGTCTTCAGCTCGGAAATTGTAGTTTCCTTATCATCGTGCTTTGGCGCTTCCACGCCCGCCACTCTGGCTGACCCGTTCTTTGCGGAATCGGTCGCTATCTGGATCTGCCTGACGAGCGGGAATTGGTCGGGCGCGAGGCGCGTTTGAAGCAGAACGGATTCATCAATCTTTTTGGCTACGGCGAACTCAGCCGCCTTGTCGAGAATACCGAGAAGAGCGTTAAGCCCAGTGATGAATACGGGCAAGGACGATTGTGACATTGTAAATGACATCGGTCAGACCTTAGCTTATGTTGGACCAGCGCTCAGGACCGTTGGCACCCGCGCACGCCACACTTATACCTCGACAGAGGGTTTGACCAGTTGGTCGGTTACCCTGAAAGGATCAAGGCTGACTTAGATAACATGCGCTTATAGATAAGGGCATTTCATGATCTGAAAAGAAGATAGCATTAGCTTGCTATGGTGGAGGAAGTATGGGTGGGAAAATTAGGTATGGAGTTGGGATGCTGAGCAGCACTCCACATAACACCACTAAGGCAGTTGTGAACGATTGGCGTGAAGTCAAAAATGCCCGTGTGGCTGAACTGAAAGACGCATCCTATAGAGATAGTGTCTTCAGCGGTGTTTTTGAAGTGGCGGACAAGAAGGACCCTTTCTTCGAAGGCGTGGACGGTCTCAAGTTAGAGATTAAGGTGCATTGGTATGGACGGCGTCCTCCCTCCCGCTGGGCGAGAGCCTTAATAGGTGCAACACGCCCCGAGATCACCGAGGGGTATAGCGGTCTAGTTGGGTGGAATTTAGGGGATCCAGACAAGGAGCTTTCATCGGATAATCCGAATCGGCCGACGAAAGAATGATACGCTGTGCGCGATAAAGAGCCCGATCAGATATCGGATTTGAAATCTCCTCGCACCAGTTGGATGAACGTTTTTCGGAGGGCGTTGTGTTTTATCTTCCCGACATTCTTGATCGTAGTGTGATGCTCATCAAATGCCCCCAGAAGCGCGATTTCGCTATTATCGATCTTGGGGACCAGGAACTTGAGTACCTCAGTTGAGACTTCGAGAGTGACCTCAATGGTGGTGTCGTGACCCCAGAATCGCACGCAAGCTTTGCTTGGAATGTAAGCGCGGCTGTTGTTGGGAAAATTGAGCGTCATTGGTTATCTCCATCATTGCGCAATATCAACAAACGACAAAAATGGACGTTGACTGTTGAGACCAGCGTTCACTCTGTAAATGAAAGCTAATATTCAAGCGCTATTGTTAGGCTACCCAGCGCCGGAGTAGAGCGTTCTATATACGTACTTATTGACGCCAGCTCCGGCGCAAAGCTGGTTGAATAAGTCGCTATAGACGAGAATGCTATTTTTTCTTTACACCGATTTGTGTGGAGGCGGCCTTCGTTGAAAACGAAGAAACGACCGATACCGCAGCTTCCTTCACTTTCTTTGGCTTCTTCGCTTCCTTGTTTCCACGCTTCTGTTCCTTTGCCATTCGTAACCTCCCTTGTTGAGACGCTCAGGTTTGGTAGGAAATGAGATCGGCTGGAGATTGTAGGAAGCATTCAATGCCGCCCGGGTCGAATATCGAATCATTCCATGCGGTATTTCAGAAGCAAGATTATGCAATCCAGTTGAGTCTGGGCGGTCGGCTTTATGAATGCAAGGTGTTTCTGCTAGGGTTACTAATCGGTCCCGTAAGGGCTGCGAGCACCAACAAAGATCTGTGGGCTGTGAACTCTATGGGACCCATGTCGTGTCAACATGACACGCATCGCGTCATCGCCTATGTCCGCACAAAAACGGGCGCTCGCCAAGTCCGAAGGGTTCGTGCGCGTTTTGGTGGGCTACCCGATTCTCGCCAAAGGCGTCAACGCAAGGCTAAAGACATTGAATGCTTCAAGGGTCTCGACCCACCATCACCTCGGGCACCGTCAGTCGAACGTTTTTCGGCGGCGCTTGAAACGCCGCTTGCGGGATCGCCCGGGAGGCGTCATCTTCTGGTCAAAAGAAACCATCGAGGGAGGCAAACCATGCGATCTTTGCGCGCAGTCGCCTATTCATCAATCGCCATAGCGGGATACGCCGCATCGACCCCGTGCGCATCACGATGTGCATCGATAAACGACACCATTACTTCGATCGGCGGTCGAGCTCCGCCATCGCAAAATAAGCTGATGCTTTACGCAGAATCTCGTTGGCTTGCCGCAACTCGCGAACCTCGCGCTCAAGCTCTTTGAGACGATCGGCTGTCGCGACCGGGACCCCGGCACGTTTACCGCTCTCGACTTCAGCCTTTTTGACCCAGTCGTTCAATGTCTGGGCAGAGCAGCCGATCTTGGCCGATATCGACATGATCGCCTGCCAGCGTGTTCCGTGCTGAGCCTCGTTGTCCAGCACAAGCCTGACCGCCCGCTCGCGGACTTCAGGTGAGAATTTGTTCGTTGTTTTGCTCATGACGCTCCATCCTACTCAGGAGTTGGAGCCTCCGGCAAACCCGGGGCGGTTCATATTGACCCGGGCGGTTATTTGCGTGTCTTATTGACATGACGGACTATTCCAAAAAAGTTCGACCGGAGGAACACAATGACCAAGCGCGTTTCGAAGATTCTGATGGCTGGCGTCGCGGGCCTGGCTCTGGCGTGTTCGGCGGGCGGCGCTCTGGCGGACGCCAAGGGCAAGAAGGTCCTGATGGTCCAGTCCTTCGCCGTGCATCCCTATGTCGCGGGCATCATCAAGTCCTTCAAGGCGAAGGCCGAATCCCTTGGCATGGAGGTCACCGTGCAGGCGGCTGGCGTGGACGCGGCCTTGCAGGCGCGCCAGTTCGACGATGGCGTGGCGCGCAAGTTCGACCTGATCATCGTGCAGCCGGTGTCAGAACAGGCCATCGTGCCCGCTCTGGCCCGCGCCAAGGAGGCGGGCATTCCCGTCATCATCTCCAACAATTCCCCCAAGGACGGCACGGAGGCGCTCTACCAGACCTTCGTGGGGCAGGACCAGAACGAGATGGGCCGCGTCGTCGGGCGCCAGATCGTCAAGTCCTTCAAGGAATCGGGCCGCGAGGGCGGCAAGGTGGCGCTCATCACCGGCGCCCTCACGGAGGGGCTGGGTCCGCGTCGGCTGGCCGGCATCAAGGAAGCCATCGCCGCCAACCCGAAGATCGAGATCGTCGCGGTCGAGGACGCCAGATGGGACACCGCGACCGGCGAGCGCATCGCCGGGCAATTGTTCGCCCGTTTCGCCGCGCAGGGCGGCCTTGATGGCGTCTATGGCATGGCCGACAATCTGGCGCTGGCCACGATCAAGGCGGCCGAGGCCGCTGGCATCCCGCTGGGCTCCGGTCCCAAGCAATTGCTGGTCTTCGGCGGCAACTGCCAGAAAGAGGGCATCGACGCGCTCAAGGCGGGAAAGATGGTCAGTTCCGTCTCGCAGATTCCCACCTATGTCGGCGAGAAACTGGCGGACGCCGCCAATGACATCTTCTCCGGCAAGACCCTGCCCAAGGAAACCCTGCTGCCGGTCGAGCTGATCGACCAGGCCAATGTGGCCAAGTGGGAAGCGGCCTGCACCTATTGAACCTGGCGCGGACGCAGGACCATGACGCAGACGCTTGTCTCGCTGGAGGGCGTGAGCAAGGCTTTCGGGCCTATCGTCGCCTTGCGCGATGTCTCGCTGGCGGTTGACGCTGGCGAGATTCGCGGGCTTTGCGGCGAGAACGGCGCTGGCAAATCGACCCTGATGAAGGTGCTGATGGGTCTGGTGCGGCCGGACTCCGGGGTCATCCGCATCGGCGGCGAGGCGCGCGCCATCCGCAACCCGCGCCACGCCCAGTCCCTGGGGCTGGGGCTCGTGGCGCAGGAGCTGAGCCTTGCGCCGCGCCTTTCCATCGTCGACAACATCTGGCTGGGCGGCGAGGCGACGCCGCTCATCTACCGCATGGGCAAATTGCGCGCCCGCGCCCGTGCGGCGCTGGATGCTCTGGGGGCGCAGGATCTCGATCTTGACCAGCCGGTGCTGGACCTGCCCATCGGCCAGAGGCAGATCGTGGAAATCGCCCGCCTGCTGGCGCGCGACGCGCGCGTCCTCATTCTTGATGAACCCACCGCGACCCTCTCGGATGTAGAGATCGAGCGGCTGATGGGCATCCTGCAGGGCTTGCGGGCCCACGGCCATGCGATCATCTACATCAGCCACAGGCTGGGCGAGGTTTTCGATCTCTGCGACAGCGTGACGGTTCTGCGCAACGGCGCACATGTTTCCACCGGGCCTGCCGCTGACCAGACGCGCGAAAGCCTCATCGAGGCGATGCTGGGCCGCTCCTTCGGCGACATGTATCCGCCCCGTGGGCAAGGCGTGACGCAGGAAGGCGGGGTCGCGATCAAGGGGCTGACCGTTCCCGGCGCGGTTCAGAACCTCAGTCTGTTCGCCCCCAAGGGCCGCATCACCGCCATCGCCGGGCAGATCGGCTCCGGGGCGAGCCTTGCCAACCGGGCGCTGGCGGGGCTGGAGCCTGCCGCGCGCGGCGCGGTGCTGGTGGACGGCAAGGCGCTGACCCTGGGCTCGGCGCCCGCCAGCGCGGCGGACAATGTGCTCTTCGTGTCCGATGATCGCGCGGTCGAGGGGCTGTTCCCCGACCTCTCCTGCCTCGACAATCTCATCGCTGCGGACCTGCGAGCCCATGCGGTGGCGGGGGTGCTGTACTGGGCGCGAGCGCGAGCGCTGGGCGCAAGGATCGCCCGCCAGGTGGGTCTCAACGAGGCGCGCCTGCCCTCGCGCGCGTCCACGCTCAGCGGCGGCAACCAGCAGAAGCTGCTCTTCGGCCGGGCGCTGGCTCGCGCCACCCCGGGCGTGCTGTTGATGAACGAACCCACGCGCGGCGTGGATGTGGGGGCCCGCGCCGACATCTACCGGCTGATGCGCGATCTGTGCGCACGCGGCTGGACCCTCATCATGACCACCTCCGAACTGGAAGAGGTCGTGGGCATGGCTGACCTTGTCTACACCATGTACAGGGGGCGCCTGGTGGCGCGCCGCGAAGGCGGGGAAATCGAACTGACCGCCATTCTCGCCGACATCACCCATCCGGTTGCGAAGGACGCGGCGGCATGAGCGCTGTGAGCGACCATACGAAGCCCGGCGCGGGAATTGCGACGGGAACCGCGATCCGCGCTCTGGCCGTTGCGGCGCTGGCGGCGATCGCCCTGACGACGCCGGGTTTCGTCTCGGTTCCCAGCTTCGTGTCGTTGCTGACGACGATCTCCTTCATCGGTTGCGTGGCGGTGGGCATGACGCTGATCACCATCAGCGGCAACATCATGTCCTTCAGCCTGGGCGCCACGGTGGGCGCCTCGGCGATGATCTTCATCTTCGCGGCCAACGCCTTGGGCGCTTATCCCGCCTTCGCGCTCGCCCTCGCCTTCGGAGGGCTGCTCAGCGGCGCTCAGGGCCTCTTGATCGGTTTCGCCCGGGCCAATCCCATCATTGTCAGCATCGCCTCCCTCTCGCTGATCTATGGCGCCTCGGAAGGGCTGGCGGAGACCGGCTCGGTCTATGCGGCGGCGGGGGCGACGCGCGGCATGTTCAGCGGCGCCCTGTTCGGCGTGCCGGTGGAGTTCTTGCTGCTACTGGGGGTGACGGCGATCACGCAGGCGCTGCTGTCCTGTACGGTCTTCGGGCGCGAGATTTTCATGGCGGGCTCAAGTTACCGCGCGACGGCGGCCATCGGCGCGCGGATCTGGCGCATCGTCGCGGGCGCCTATGTGTGGGCGGGGGTGCTGGCGGCGCTGGCGGGCGTGATGCTGGCCCTGCGCTATGGCAGCGCCAGCATGTCCTATGGCGCGGGTTATGATTACGATGCGGTGGCCGCCGTGCTTGTGGGTGGCACGCCCATGAAGGGAGGCGAGGGCTCGGCGTTGCGCACCTTCTGCGGCGCGCTGGTCATCGCGGTCATTCAGGTTGCCTTGTTGCTGCGGGGCTTCCGGCCGGAGTGGCAATATTTCATCTCGGGACTGGTTGTGCTGGGCGTCATCATGCTGCAATCGCGCGGGCGGGACTGATCCATGTTCAAGTCCCTGCGCGCCCATCCGCTCGCTCGACCTCTGGCGATCTTCCTTGGCTGCTTCGCCCTGCTGGCCCTTGCCGACCGGGGCGCAGGCAATGTGCTGTCGAGCGCCACCGCCTTCTCCATGCTGGAAACCTTCGCCACGGGCGCGCTGGTGGCGCTGGGGCTGGGGCTCGCCATGATGATCCGCGAGTTCGATCTGTCGGTGGCCGGCGTGTTCAGCCTCGCGGGGTGCCTGATGGCGCTCATCGGGCCGGAGGATCCGCGACTGGCTTTCGCGGCGGCGCTGGCTGCGGGCGTTCTGGTGGGCGCGGCGCAGGGGCTCATCATTGTGCGCCTGCGGCTGAGTTCGGTGGGGGTGACGCTGGGCGGCCTGCTGACCTGCGTCGGCCTCGCCTATGTGCTGACCGAAAACCGCTCCCTGCCCTACGACAATCTCGAAGCCACCATGGCCGTAACCCGGCGCCTCTGGGGGGTCTTCTCCCTGCGCAGCCTTGTCAGTGTGGCAATCGTGGCGCTGGTCGCCATTGTGTTTGGCGCGACGCGCTGGGGACGGGAGGTGATCGCCATGGGCAGCGACCGCCGCGCCGCCACCACGGCGGGCGTGCCGGTGGCGGGATTGCTAGTCGCGATCTTCGCCTTCTCGGGCTTTTGCGCGGCGCTGTCGGGGGCCATGCTGACCATGGCGCTAGCCACAGCGGCCGCCTCGGGCCTGTCCGATGTGATCCCCCCCGCCGCCGCCGCCGCCATTCTGGGGGGCGTGTCGCTGGCGGGCGGCACGGGAAGGCCTTTGGGCATCGCGCTGGGCGTGCTGACGCTGGGACTTCTGCGCGCGGGCCTGAATGCGCTGGGCGCGCCACCTTTCATCAACGACGTCGCGCTGGGAGCGATCCTGCTCGCCGTCGGCGTGCTCGATGGGCCAGAGATCGCACGGCGTTTGGCTGCCTTTGGCGGGCGGGGGTAGGGCCTCGGCCCGATCGCCCTGCCCCATAAGATCGTCAAGCGCCAGCGCGCGTCGCCCCGCTTCAGACCAAGCGTCAAGAAGCCCGGCCGAACTGCTGGCCTGTCACTGCGACCCTTCGATGCCAGCCTTTCGCACGACCTCGCCCCAGCGCGCGATCTCCGATTTCACGAAGGCCTGCAACTGCGGCACCGAGCCTGGCTCCAGCGGCAGCATGCCGGACCTGCTGACTTGCTCCTTCAATTCCGGAAGCTCCAGAACGGCGCGCAGATCAGCGTTAAGCTTGGCGACGACATCGGGCGGCGTCCCGGCAGGCACGGCATACATTTGCCATGAGGCGACGTCGAAGCCCGGGATCGTCTCGTTGACGGCCGGGGCGTCCGGCAGCGCATCGAGCTTCTTGGCCATCGAGCCGCCAAGCACACGCACGGCGCCCGCCTGCATCTGCCCAAGGCCAGGCCCGAGGTCCACAAACATGACTGGAACGTGGCCGCCAACGACGTCGGTCAAAGCTGGTGCGCTTCCCTTATAGGGCACGGGCGTCATGTTGACGCCCGTCATGCTCTTCAGCAGCTCCATGAACAGGTGATGCGGCACGCCATAACCGGCTGTCGCGTAACTCAAGGGCTGAGGCTGGGCCTTGGCGTAGGCGATGAACTCCGCGACGTTCTTCACGGGAACGTCCGGATTGACCACCAACACGAAGGGCGTGGCTGCAGCCATCGCGAGCGGCACAAAGTCGTTCACCGGATCATACGGCAGCTTCTTGTAAAGCGTCACATTGACCGCAAACTGGGGACTGCCCGCCAGCAGAAGCGTGTAGCCGTCCGGCGCGGCCCGGGCGACCGCCGCAGCGCCGATATTGCCGCCGGCGCCGGGTTTGTTTTCGACGATGACCGGCACGCCCCATTTCATTTCAAGACGCGGCACGGCCAGCCGCGCGAGAATGTCGCCGCCGCCGCCAGCTGCGAAAGGCACGACGATGGTCACGGCGCGCCTGGGGAACTCCTGCGCGAGAGCCGGAGCGCAACACAAGGCCGCAACGCAGGCCCAAGCGAGGCTTTTCAGTGAGCGATTCATCGCGACCTCCCGAATGTGATCGCCCGGCCGCTGGTGCCGGGCGTTTTATCGAAGACTAAAAAATTCCCGCCGGGACTGTCAAACCCGATGAGTGCGCGGGCCTGTGCGCAAGCGCCCGCAGCCCTGGCGCTCTCATCGCTTCGCGGGGAGGGTGAAGACATAAATGGCGTTTTGTCCCCGAACCGTCTTGACCGTTTTGGCCATTGCGAGCGGCCCGGCCGATCCAGACTGCCCATCGCCGGTCATGACGGCGACATATTGCTTACCATTGACCGCATAGGAAATGGTGCTGGTTTCAATCATGCCCCCGAGCGGCACTTCCCAAAGGACTTTCCCGGTGTCGGCGTCGAAAGCATGAAAACGACGCGCCATGTCGCCCCAGAAAAGCAGATCCCCGGCGGTGACCAGAGCCGATCCATTGATTTTGCTCGCCCAGACGAGGCAGGCTGATCGTGACAAGGCTCACGCTGAAGCTGACGCTCAACATCGGGAGGATATCGCGAGAGCGAGTGAGGAGCGACAGGCATTGGCTGCGAACGAAATTTCGCTTCTTTCTGATATGCTCCAAAAGAACACAGAACTGACAGAGAGTATCAAAGTTCTGACAGAAAGGTTGGAAGCTTTGACTTTGGAAGTGCATAAAAAAGTGATCAAGAGCTAAGAGGCTCTCGGTCTGCATTCTTTGCAAAAGAGCAACGGTTTTCGTTTATCTTAGCCCCAGAAGCAGGCATTATCGTCTTTTTCAACCTCTGAGATAAAGGCGGCAAAGCAAGCAACCTCTGGGACGAGTTGATAGGAATGCCATTTTAGATCTGATGGCATCCAGTAAATTTTCCAACTCTGAGTGCGCTTCGTATAGGTGGCTTTAGCAATAAGTGTTTCCCGCAACTTGGTTGGATCTATCCAGTCTTGCCGTGTTTCGAATATAATAACGCTTTGGCTGGTAATTCTGTAAGAGATATCCATTTGGTGACGGAGATGGGTTGGTGGTCGTCTCTGTTTCAAGAAACGAGCCATAATAAATTCCACCCGTTTGGTTTCCAGCTCACCCAGCGACATTTCCAGCCCCACGCTATTTTTGTGGATTTATACGCAACAAGGGTAAATTGAAAAGCTTGGCACCCCAAAAAGGAAGTTTCTAGGCAGCGGTGGTTCTGTCCGAGTTGCTCTGGGTATGGCAACGCTGCGTCCTCAACCAATGTGTCGTGCTGACACGACATTACATCCGGGGTCGTCAGTTGCCACCGCCGGAACAAAAACACGCTTGCTCCTGCCGCGAAACTCTGAGACAATTCTTTCGTCATCAAGAGTGGGCGTGTGCCCTGCCAACCTGCCTAGCTGGGTAAGGTGGATCCATTAACGGGATGAGGCTGTGAAGACAGCAATGGTACAGCACCTACCTTGCTTCACTTGCTATGCGTCCCTCAACTGGGATGAAGCGATATGACAAAGAGCATCCAAAGGATCAGGTTCGGTCAGCTCGGTCCAAACCCCGTAGTGATGGGCGGGGGCAAGCTGTACATCTACCATGCCACGACCAAGCGGTGGCAGTCGCTACCTGAGAGGCGCAAGCACGAAGTCATCCCCATAAAGCAAGCGACGTTCCTAAGGCGCTTTGGAACCGTAGTCGATAAGTTGCCGAACGGGCTGCGTCATATTGCGCCGCCATTGCGGATTGCTAGCGATCTAAACCAGACGGTTGCTTTTTGTAGATCCGGCTCCAATGGCTACTTTGAGACGATCAAACAGGGAGATCCACCGCTAAGCACAACAGCGTCAGTCACCCATATCGAACCCTTCCTTGAGAGACGTAGGAGGGAAGAAGGTACCTTTGACCTAGGTCGGCACCATTACTCTGGAGGTCCCGGCTTCAGTTGGACTTCCGCCAGACATTGCGCTCTATTGCGGCTCCAGGTTCAACTCCACCGCAAGGTCGCGCCAGTGCTGCTGCTCGTCGGCGATATAGCGGGCGGTCGATTCAGGCGTTCCCGCTCCGCTTGTGCCAAGCCCGATGGTGGCGAGACGGGCCGGGGCTTCGGGTGTCTTCAAGAACACATCCACCGCCTTGTTGAACTTGGCGATGATGTCGAGGGGCGTGCGCGCGGGCGCGACCACGGCGAAGAAACCATCCATGACGGTTCCAGGCAAAGTCTCCGACACAGTCGGCATATCGGGCAGCGTGGGGAACCTGCGCCCGGAGAAAACGGCGATGGGGCGGAGGTCGCCGGAATCGATGAAGTTGCGCGCGACCGCGATGGAGCTGCTTGTTCTGATAGAAGGCGGCAGGGCCCTCCTGCGCCTTCGCAGCGCCCGTCAGTAGAACAATGAGCGCAATCGCCGCAACAGTCGCGCGCACGTCTCACTCCGCCTGATGGAAGCGGTTGCTGATGACGGGTTCGCCGCCATTGCCCCGAATGTCCCTTCGGGTCTTGTAATCTATGATCTTGGTCGTCTCCTGGGAGCCCGAGCGATGCCCCATGAGGATCATGGGGCCGGTCCCAGTGTTCTCCAGCCTGTAGAAGGACCCGCCGGTGATCAGCGCCGCCATGCCAGGATCCAGCGCCTGCGAAGTCCCGTTGGGGAAAGACATGGTGCACTGGCCCTCGAAACAGGTGAAGACCTGATCCTCGTTATGGCAATGCATCTCGTCGTGATCGCCGGAATTGGGATAGTAGTGCACCCAAGCATGCAGCTTGCGGGTATTCATCACCACCGTGCGCTTTTTCTCGCGCAGCGCGACTTCCCTGGGATTTATGAATGTGATGGCCATGTCTATCCCCGTCTGCGTGCAGATGCATATGGCTGGGATGAGCCAGCTGCATACTTTGCTGGCGCGCTTCCCCCGCGCGGTGATTATCCTTGATCATCTGGCCTCGCCCGACGCCCGCGATGGCGCGCCCTATGCCGCTGCGCA
>CAIUWR010000098.1 GCA_903902915.1 uncultured Hyphomicrobiales bacterium
AGGCGGTGAAGGTCGCCCCGCCCGACTCGGCAAGCACCTTCGTGATCGCAGCGGTCAACGACGTCTTGCCATGGTCAACGTGACCGATGGTGCCGATGTTGCAGTGCGGCTTGTTACGTTGAAACTTTTCCTTGGCCATGGACCTGTTCCGAATGTGCGTTGTGAGGAGATAGGCTCCGCGAGCGGATTCGACGAGCGCTCAATAGAGCCCTTCGAGCGCTTCTTCAAGGGTGGCGGGGCCGGAATTATGGCGCAATTGGCGGCATTTCCAAAACACTCCGACACGAAACTGTCGCAATGCAGGCCAAGCCCCGGGCGGGCTTCGCTCCCCGCCCCTACTGCCCGCCCATCGCCGCCTTCGCCTTGGCGATGACGTCTGGCGGCAGGTTCACGATCTCGTCGGCCAGCGCCTTCACCTGTTCGTGGGTCAGCGGACGCACCTGCATCTCCACCTTGCGGGCGTCCTCGATATAGGCGGGGTCGCGCAGGGTCTCCTCGAAGGCCTTGCGCAGGGCGGCCAGACGATCGGCGGGCACGCCCGGCGTCGTCAGGAACACCCGGCCCAAAGCCACTTCGGCGGAAAACAGCTTGAAGATGGCGCGCTGCTCGTCGTTGGTCGCGAGATCCGTCAGCAGCGGCAAGTCGGGCCATTCGGGATCGCGCACGGCGCCGATCTGCATCAACATGTCGATCTTCTTGTTCGGCAGCCAATCGGGGTTCTGCGATTTCAGGCTGGAGAAGAAATTGCCCGCGCGGCCGAAGACCTCGCCGCGCTCCATCGCCAGATGGATTTCGTTGGTGCTCTTGTAGCCCGACACGATCTTGAATTTGTAGCCCAGCAGATTGTTGAGCAAGGTCGGATAAAGCATGGTCCAGGATCCCGCCCCCGTGGCGCCCATCAGCACCTCACGGGTCTGGATCTCCTCGATGGTCTTCACGCCCACCGAACTCGATGTGTAGAGATTGGCGTTCTCCACATCGCTGGAGCCGAGATAATTGAAGTTGCGCGCATCATATTGCGCGCCGCGCCCATCCAGCACCTGATAGCCCACGAAAGCGGGCAGGATGGCGCCTATGAAGGTGCCGTCCCGCGCCGCCTGCGCATAGAGATAGTTGGTGGCTTGCAGATGCCCCGCCCCCGTCATGTTTTTCGGCACGACGGAGGGGTTGCCGGGAATATGGTCGCCCAGATGTTTGGCCATGATGCGCGCATTGGTGTCCACGCCCCCGCCCACCCCCGTGGAGATGATGAGCGAGATCGTCTTGCCCGCATAGAAGTCCGACACGCTGTCGGCCTTCGCGAAGGTCAATGGCGCGAGGGCGGCGATGGCTGCAAGCGTCAGGGCGCGCAACATGGACAGCCCCTTACTTTTCAGTCACGTCGATATAGACGCCTTCAAGATCGGTCAGGTGGAACTCGCCCATGGGGCACTGCTTGAACAGATCGAGCCGCGCCTTGCCCTCTTCGCCATAGCCGAGCGGCTTGGTGACGAACTGCGGATTGAAGCCGATCAGCTCATCCATGTCGCGGCGCAAGGCCTCGATGCTCTCCACCTTGAAGCCGAAATGGTCGATCTGCGGCGGCAGGGGATCGTGGCCGATGAAATTATCCATGGTCCATTGCATGATCACCAACGACACGCGCCCATCGCTCAAATACCAGACGCCAGCGCGCTTGGCGGCGCTAAGCTCGAAGACCTGCGCGTAGAATTCCGCGCTGCGGTCAATGTTGCGGCAGCGCAAGGTGATGTGGTTGATGTAGCGGTTCTGCTCCCAGTTATTTTCGGCGAAAATATCCTGCGCCTTGCCGGAATTGCGCTCCGCCAGATCGAAGATGATCATGTCCGGGTCATGGGCGCTGACCGCCGCATTGGGCCGCACGGAGGGCCGCACCACCCATTGCAGCGTGGGATCGAAAGCCTTCATGCGCTCCAGCGTCAGCTTCATGCTCTCCACTTCGAAGCCGAAATGGTCGAGCCCGCTGCGCCGTCCTTCGCGCCGGGGAATGTTGTTGAGGCCAATCTGCCCATCGCCCACCGGCATGGCCCGCGCCGGGCGCGCATTGCTGGAGCCCTTCATGCCAAACAGCGCCATGTAGAAACGCGCATTGGAGGCGTAAATATCGCTGGCGATGGCGAGATGGTTGATCTTGGCGAACATGCGCTTCGTCCCTGTGAATTATTTGCGGCAGTCTTAGCCGCTCGTTTCCCCGCGGGCAAGACGCGGGCTTCGGCTTGACGGCCTCGCTCCATCCATGGCAGCGAAGGGCCATCTGCAAACAGGGAGGCCGCCAACATGAGCGCGACGACGATGAAGATCGAAGATAACTCGGTCCGCGCCGCAGGCCTTGAACTGCGCTATCTGGAAGCGGGCGGCGGCCATCCTGTGATCTTCCTGCATGGAGGTTCGCTGGGCTCCTCAGCAGACGTGTTCGCGCGCAACATGCCCGCCTTCGCCAAAGCCGGTTTCCGCGCGCTGGCCTTCGATCAACCGGGCTTCGGCCTCTCCGAAACGCCCGACGATCACTCGGTCGGCCTGCGGCGCAAGAGCGTGCTCGCCTTCATGGATGCGCTGGGCCTCCCATCCGCCGCGCTCATCGCCCATTCGCAGGCGGGCGGCATGGCGGTGCAGATCGCGCTGGCCTCCCCCGAGCGCGTCTCCCATCTGGCGGTGCTGGGCACCGGCACCCTGTTGCCGCCGCTGGAGGATGCGAAGAAAAGCAATGAGGGCGCCGCGCAGCAGCGGCTGGAGCGCAAGATGGCGACCCATGAGCCGACCATCGAGGACACGCGCAAGCTGCTCGAGGCCAATCTCTACCACCATGAGCTGATCACGCCCGAGGCGCTGACCCTGCGCCACGCGCGCAGCACCGGGAAGAACTTCGAGGCCTTCGTGGCCCGCTCGGCCCTGCCCGCAGCGCCAAAGGATCCCGCCGCAACGCCGCTGTGGCGGCGCCTGACCGAAGTGACCTGCCCGCTGCTGCTGATCTATGGCCGCAACGACCGCGCCAACGCCTATGAGCGCGCGCTGAAGTTGAAGGAGCTCGCGCCCCAGCTCGATCTGCACATCACGCCCGACTGCAAACATCTCGTGCCGTGGGACGCTCAGGCGGATGTCGAGCGGCTGATCATTCCTTTCCTCGCGTAATTCAGCCTCACGGATTCCTGACATGCGCATTTGCATCATTGGCGCGGGCGCCATCGGCGGGCTGCTGGCCGCAAAGCTGGCCGCTGCGGGAGAGCGCGTCACGGTGGTGGCGCGCGGCGACCATCTGCGCGCCATCAGCGCGAATGGCCTGCGGCTGATCACCGAAGGGGGCGAGACACAGGCCCCCGTGGACGTCGCCAGCGACCTGAAGAGCCTTGAGCCACATGATCTGATGGTGCTGGCGGTGAAGGCCCACCAGCTCACCCCCATCGCCGCCGATGTCGGGCGGCTGATGCAGGCGGGCGGACTGGCGCTGACCATGCAGAACGGGATTCCGTGGTGGTATTTCCACAAGCACGGCGGGCCGCACGAGGGGCGCAGCCTCGACTCGGTGGATCCGGGCTGCGTGATCGCGCAGCATCTGCCGGTAGATCAGGTGATCGGCTCGGTGGTTTATCCGGCGGCGGAGATCGCGGCGCCCGGCGTCATCCGCCTCATCGAGGGCAACCGATTCTCGCTGGCCGAACTCGACAACAGCGCCAGCCCGCGCATTCAGGAGGTCTCGCGCGTCTTCACAGCCGCAGGCTTCAAGGCGCCGGTCGTGAGCGACATTCGCGCGGAGATCTGGACCAAGCTCTGGGGCAACATGAGCTTCAACCCCATCAGCGCCCTCACCGGCGCCACGCTGGCCGGCATCTGCACGCACCACCAAGGCCGCGCGCTGGCAGCGGACATGATGCGCGAGGCGCAGGCGGTGGGCGAGAAGCTTGGCATCCGCTTCCGCATTCCGCTGGCCAAGCGCATCGCGGGCGCGCAGGCCGTCGGCGAGCACAAGACCTCCATGCTGCAAGACGTGGAAGCGGGCCGCCCGACCGAGGTGGACGCGCTGGTGGGCTCCATTCTCGAGCTGGGCGCCGTAGCTGACGTCCCCACCCCCGCCATCGCCGCGATCTATGGCTGCATGCGCTTGCTGGAAGATACGCGGGCGAAAGGGCGGACTGGTGGATAAGGGACCGAAACGAACAGCGGGGGCGGTATTTTAAGCCCCCCGCCGCTTGGCCCTTGCACTCAAAACCGCCAACGATAGATCGACATTCAGAAAGCTGCGGAGAAAATGCAGCGTTGGATTTAAGCTGGCTTGTTCAACTAGGCCTAAGCTCAAAAAGTTTGACCATCATCCACCACATGATCAATGTCGCAAGCGAACATTATCGCGCAGATTGCCTGTCATAGAGCCCATCAACTGACCCTCCTCACATATTCAATTTGAAACTGAAATCCGCCTGGAATACTGGCGCAGAGTGCGCCCTTAAGACTTGAACTTGACAAAAAAAATTCACAAGGCTGAGCGTAAGATGCGGCGGTGCGTCAGACCTCCTGGCGATCGACCCGCGACCAGGCGCGGCTGGACGAGACGACGTCTCCGCGCCATGATCGCCGTGACAAACGTAACCGCCCGAGAGATTGAACGATCGTGAACCGGAATCAGACGACCGTCCCTGAAAAAGCCGCCCGCCAGCGTGTCGGGATGATCAGTCGCACCCATGACGGCGCGAAGAGGCTCCATTTGGGCGGGACCGCTGGTTCGGCCCAAGGGACAAGCTGAACATGTCTCAGGACATCTTTGATATTCTCATCGTAGGCGGCGGCGTCAATGGCGCTGGCATTGCGCGCGATGCGGCGGGACGCGGGCTGAAGGTCATGCTTGTCGAGATGGACGATCTGGCAAGCAAAACCTCCTCCGCCTCCAGCAAGTTGATCCACGGCGGTCTGCGCTATCTCGAGCATTACGCATTCCGCCTTGTGCGCGAGGCGCTGGGGGAGCGCGAGACTTTGCTCTCCATCGCGCCCCATATCATCTGGCCCATGACATTCGTGCTGCCGCATGATTCGACCATTCGTCCGGCCTGGATGATCAGGGCGGGCCTCTTCCTTTACGATCATCTGGCCGGTCGGGTGACGCTGCCTGGCTCGCGCCAGCTTGATTTTCGGCGACATGAGGCGGGACGGGCGCTGGATTCCCGTATCACCAAAGGGTTTTCCTATGCGGATTGCTGGGTGGACGATGCGCGGCTCGTGACGCTTAACGCATTGGACGCCCGCGAACGTGGGGCGCAGATCCACACGAGAACCCGCTTTGTGAATGCGAGGCGGGAGGGCGGCCATTGGAGTGTGAGCGTCGAGCGGGCGCAGGGTGCGCGCGCCAATGTGAAGGCCCGAATGCTGGTGAACGCCGCCGGACCCTGGGTTCGCGACGCGCTCAATCAGGGCTTGGGCGTCAATGACGGCGCGCGATTGCGCATGGTGAAAGGCAGCCATATCGTTGTGCGCAAGCTGTATGATGGCGACCACGCCTATATTCTTCAAAATAACGACAAGCGTATTGTTTTCATCATACCCTATGAGACCGATTACACACTGATCGGCACGACGGACGTTCCTTTCGAGGGGGACGCAGGCAAAGTCACGATCTCGAACGAAGAGCGGGCTTACCTGTGCGCCGCCGCCAACCGCTCGCTGGCGCGGCCGGTTCAAGTGGACGACATCGTCTGGGACTATTCAGGCGTGCGCCCACTATACGATGACGGCGGCGTTGCTGAAGCGTCCAAGGTCACGCGCGATTACACGCTCGACCTACAGGCAGGCGAGGGGCAAGCGCCGCTTCTGTCCATCTATGGCGGCAAAATCACCACCTATCGCCGCCTTTCCGAACACGCGCTTGAAAAGCTGGCCCCTTGGATAGCAGGCGCCCGAGCTGCATGGACAGGAAGCGCGGCGCTTCCCGGCGGCGACCTGCCAGGGGGCGACTTCATCGCCTTCCTTGCTAATGTGCGCCAGCGGTATCCTTTCCTGCCTGCGCGCACGGCGCTGCGGCTTTCTAGGGCTTATGGAACGCGGATTGAAAGAATCATGGGCGGCGCCCGCAGCCTGGCCGATCTCGGCCGGGATCTTGGCGCAGGCCTCAGCGAACGGGAGGTGGATTACCTCATCGCCGAGGAATTTGCGCTTGAGCCGTCGGATATTTTGTGGCGGCGCAGCAAGCTTGGCCTGCACGGGGGCGCAGCTTTGGCCGACGCACTTGACAGCTATATGGCGAAGCTAGAGTTAACAGCAACGCGGATCGACGCCGCATCGACTGAAGCTCCCAAGAGTGCGGGCTGGGGACAATCATGACGCAAGGGCTCCTCATCGACCACGTGACGAAGCTCTGGGGCCAGACCCCGGCGGTCGCAGACGCCTGTTTCGAGGTTCCCGCAGGCCAGTTCGTGGCGCTGCTCGGTCCCTCGGGCTGCGGCAAGTCCACCACCTTGCGCCTGATCGCGGGGCTCGACACGCCAAGCTCCGGCCGCATCCTTATCGGCGGACGAGACGTGACCGCGCTGGCGCCCGCGCAGCGGGGGATCTCCATGGTCTTCCAGAGCTACGCCCTGTTTCCCCATCTCAACGTGGCCGAGAACATCATTTTCGGCCTCAAGGTGCGCAAGCTGCCCCGCGCCGAGCGCGACGAGCGGCTGGCGCGCGCGGCCAGCCTCCTTGGCCTCAAGGCCCTGCTTGACCGCAAGCCCTCGCAACTATCGGGCGGGCAGCAACAGCGCGTGGCGCTAGCGCGGGCCATCGTGGCCGAGGCCGCCGTCTGCCTCATGGACGAGCCCCTGTCCAACCTCGACGCGCAATTGCGTCTGGAGATGCGCCGCGAGATACGCGCGCTGCAACAAAGACTTGGGATGACCATGGTCTATGTGACCCATGATCAGGTGGAGGCCATGACCATGGCGGACCAGATCATCCTCATGAACGGCGGCCATATCGAACAGATCGGAACGCCCGAGGAGCTTTACGCCAGTCCCCGCACGCCTTTCGCCGCAGGCTTCATCGGCACGCCGCCCATGAACATCGTGCACGCCTCGTTCCTGACTGGCGCCCCCCATCTCCTGCCAGTGGGCGCCGCCGCGGACGCATTGATCGGGGTGCGGCCGGAGTCCGTGCGAATCGGGCCAGCGGGTCTGGCCGCTCAGGTTGTCGCGGTTGAATTTCTTGGATCGGACACACTCATCGAAACTCGCCTCGGAGCCATCTCCTTCGTCGTCCGCGCGCCAGGTAAAATCAGCGTGGCGCGGGACGAGACGATTCATCTCGATTGGCGACCTACGGATGCGTGCATTTTTGACACAAAACCGCATTGAATTTTCTATATAGGTAATAAATGCTGCAATAAAGACGGCAAATTCAACAGTTTCTTGATAGAAGGGGCATAAGCTCATGGATAGACGATCATTTATCGCCGGTTCCGCCAGCCTCGCGGCGGGAACGCAAATCACACCGCTGTTCGCGCAGGGCGCGCCGGTTGAACTCTCGTTTTTCTACCCTGTCGCCGTCGGCGGCGCGATCACCAAATTGATCGACGCCTATGCAGAGGGCTTCAACAAGGAGAACCCCACGATCAAGGTGACCCCGGTCTATGCCGGCACGTATCAAGAGACCTTGGTCAAAGTTTTGACCGCCCACAAGAGCGGCGCCCCGCCAGCGCTATCCGTACAGCTCTCCTCCGATATGTTCACGCTCATCGATGAAGAGGCCATCGCCCCCATCGACGGTTTCGTGAAGACCGACGACGACAAGGCGTGGCTCAAGGGCTTCTTCCCCGCCTTCATGGCCAATAGCCAGACCGGCGGCAAGGTCTGGGGCGTGCCCTTCCAGCGCTCGACCATCGTGCTCTTCTGGAACAAGGATCTGTTCAAGGAGGCCGGCCTCGACCCGGAGAAGGCGCCCGCCAACTGGGCCGAACATACGGCCTTCGCGGAAAAGCTGACGAAGCGCGACGCTTCGGGCGCCGTGACCCAGTGGGGCGTCCAAATTCCGTCCACCGGCTTCAGCTACTGGCTGTTGCAGGCGCTGGCCATCGAGGCGGGAGACGAGCTCGCCGATAGCGCGGGCTTGCACACGTTCTTCGACAAGCAAGGCGTGCAGGACGCCCTGCAATATTGGGTGGATCTGGGCCAGAAGCAGAAGGTCCATCCCCCCGGCGTGGTGGAATGGGGCACCACCCCGAAGGACTTCTTCGAGGGCAAGGCCGCGATGATGTGGACCACCACGGGCAATCTCACCAATGTCCGCAACAACGCGAAATTCCCCTTTGGCGTCGCCATGCTGCCTGCGGACAAACGGCGCGGCAGCCCGACGGGCGGCGGCAATTTCAATATTTCGAAAAAGGCCTCCCCCGCCCAGCAAGAAGCCGCCTTCCGCTTTGTAAAATGGGTCACCCAGCCCGAGCGCGCGGCGCAGTGGAGCATCGACACCGGCTATGTGGCGGTGAGCCCAGCGGCCTACAAGACCAAGGCGATGACCGATTATGCGGCAAGCTTCCCCGCCGCCACGGTGGCGCGCGACCAGCTTGAATTCGCCGTCGCCGAACTCTCGACCCACGAGAACCAGCGCGTGACAAAGGCGCTGACCGACAATGTGCAAGCGGCCCTTCTGGGCACGAAGCCGGTCGCCGCCGCCTTGAAGGAGGCGCAGGCGGAGGCTGATCGCATCCTCAAGTCCTACCGCTGAAAAAGCTCGCGCGGGTCAGGCGTCAGCCCGGCCCGCGCTTTTCTTACAAGGGCGCCCCATGATCAGGCCTGCTTCGCGCGCGCTAACCGCCTGGCTGTTGCTGGCGCCAGCCATGACCTTTCTGTTCGTCTTCACCCATTGGCCAGCTTTGGCGAGCTTGATGGAAAGCTTCATGTCCACCGCGCGCCCGCGCAGGCCCTCGCGCTTTGTCGGGATGGACAATTATCAACAGGCTCTCTCCGACCCCGTGTTCTGGAAGTCGCTGACCAACAATCTGTGGTTTGCGCTGGGCACGATCCCCGCCTCCATCGCCCTCGCTTTGCTCATGGCGATCTGGGTGAATGATCGACTGCCCGGGCGCACCTTCGCGCGCATGGCCTATTTCACGCCCACCATCCTGCCGATGATCGCAGTGGCGAATATCTGGCTGTTTTTCTTCACCCCGCAATATGGTCTGATCGAGCAGATCGCCAGCGCGCTGGGCCTGCCCTCGCATAATTGGCTGGGCTCGGGCGATACGGCGCTGGGCGCGGTCATCATGGTGGCGATCTGGAAGGAGGCGGGCTTCTTCATGATCTTCTATCTCGCCGCGCTGCAAGCGATCTCCCCGGTGCTGGCGGAGGCGGCGAATCTGGAAGGCGCCTCGCGCTGGACCTATTTTCGCCGCGTGCAATTTCCGCTGCTCATGCCCACGACGCTTTTCGTGCTGATCAATGCGGTGATCAACGCCTTCCGCATGGTGGACCATATCATCGTGATGACCCGGGGCGGGCCGGACAACGCCACGGCGCTGCTGATGTTCTATATCTATCAGGTCGGCTTCAACTTCTGGGACACCGCCTATGCGGCGGCGCTGACGACCATCTTGATCGTCATGCTGGCGCTCATCGCGCTCCTTCAATATGGCTGGCTTGAACGGCGGGTGCATTATCAATGAGCGCGCAAACCCGTCCCGATCCCTATGCGCCGAAGGGGCTCGCGCGCACTCTTGAGGCGACAGGCGCAGGCCTGCTCGCGGTCCTCTGGATTTCGCCCCTCGTCTTCGCTTTCTGGGCGGCCTTCCATCCCCCTGAATTCACCACCCGTTTCGCGCTCATGGCGCCGCTGACTCTCGACAATTTCACCCGCGCCTGGGGGGCGGCCCCCTTCGCCCGCTATTTCCTCAACACTTTCATCCTCGTCACAATGATCTTCGCCTGCCAGGCGGTGCTCTGCACGCTGGCGGCCTATGCGTTCGCGCGGTTCGAGTTTCCGGGAAAGAGTTTCGCCTTCGCGCTGGTGCTGGTGCAACTGATGATCATGCCGGATGTGCTGATCGTGGAAAATTACCGCACCATGGGCATGCTGGGCGCCGTGGACAGCCTGCCGGGCATCGCCCTGCCCTATGTGGCCTCAGCCTTCGGCGTGTTCCTGTTGCGGCAGACTTTCCTCACCGTGCCACGCGAACTCGACGACGCCGCGCGGGTTGAGGGCGCCTCGGCCTTCCAGATCCTGATGAAGATCTATGTGCCGCTCGCGCGCCCGGTCTATATCGCCTATGGGCTCGTCTCCATCTCCTACCACTGGAACAATTTTCTCTGGCCGCTGATCGTGACCAACTCGGTCGAGGCGCGGCCGCTGACAGTGGGCTTGCAGATATTTTCGTCAGGCGATCAAGGCGTTGATTGGTCCATCATCTGCGCCGCCACCCTGATGACCTCGGCGCCGCTGCTGATCGGCTTCCTGTTGTTTCAGCGGCAGTTCGTGCAGAGCTTCATGCGCGCGGGCATTCGGTAAGGACACGTCATGAAGATCCTCACCTGGAACATTCAATGGGGATTGGGGATCGACCGGCGGCTCGATCTGGCGCGCATCGCCGAGCATATCAAGGCGAGCGACCCGGATGTGATCTGCTTGCAGGAAGTCGCCGACAACATGCCCGATCTGGCTGGCTCCAAGGGCGAGGATCAATTCGCAGCCTTGGCAAGCCTGCTTCCAGGATATGCCGCCTGCGAGGGGCCGGGGCTGACATCATACGACGTCGGCGGGCGGCGCCGCTTTGGCAATATGATCCTGTCGCGGGCGCCGGTGCGGCAAATGCGGCTCCACAGCCTGCCCTGGATGGCGGACGGTCGCCGTTCCTTGCCGCGCGCGCTGCTCGAAGTCATGGTCGAGGCGCCTTGGGGGCCGCTGCGCATCATGACGACCCATCTGGAATATTTCTCGCACGCCGCCCGCGCCGCGCAGGTGGAGGCGATCCTGCGCATTTACGGCGAAGGCGCCCACCGCGCCGCTCATCCGCCAGAGCCGATGCTCGGCCCCTTTGCGCCCCTGCCCCATGCGCTCTCAACGGTGCTGACCGGCGACTTCAACATGAAGCCCGACGACCCCACGAAACAACGTCTCTCGCAGCCCATCGCCGACGCCCACGCCCTGCTGGACGCATGGTCCATCGCACACGCCGACGAGCCCCATCCTCCGTCCTTCTGCATCGCCGATCAGACCTATGGGGAGCCCCATTGCTGCGATTACATCTTCGTCAGCGCGGACCTTGCAGTCAGCGTGGCGGATATGATCTGCGATGGGGAGACGCGGCCTTCGGATCATCAGCCGGTGACGCTGCGGCTAAAGTCTGCGCCATCGGACTGAAAACTGCAAAGGATGGAGCGGGTAGAGGGAATCGAACCCTCGTATTCAGCTTGGAAGGCTGCTGCTCTACCATTGAGCTACACCCGCGTTGGCGCCAGATATGCCTCGACGGGCGCAGTTTGGCAAGCGTTCCTGAGGGCCAAATCGCTAGCAAGCCTTGAACCGCCCCCCTTGCGCCCAACAATAAACGTCTCGCATCCGGGGGTTACCGTGGCCGATCTGTTCGAGCCGTGGCGGTTCTGGCCCGCCTTTTTGTCGTCTTTCGAGGCCGCCTCAGGCGCCCCGCCGTCCTTCGCAACGCTCGATTCGGTGCTGCTGGAGCTTCCCACCATGCAAGTACGGGTGCGGGCGGCGGACCGGGGTCGCGCGGGCGTTCCGGTGCTGATCGTGGCGCCCTTCGCGCTGCATGACGCCGCCATCGCCGATTTCGCCGTTGGATACAGCCTTGCCGCAGTGCTCGACCGCGCGGGGCCGGTCGCCCTCACCCGCTGGAAATCAGCCACGCCGGAGATGCGGCTTCTCACCATCGATTCCTATCTGGCGGAGTTGAATGTCGCCGTGGACGAACTGGGCGGGCGGGCCGCGCTTGTGGGCCTGTGCCAGGGCGGCTGGCTCGCCGCCGTCTATGCTGCCCGCTTCCCTGCGAAGGTGGCGGCGCTGGCGCTGGCGGGCACGCCCATAGACCTTGCGGCCGCGCCCTCCCAGATCGTGGATAACGTCGCCGCGACTCCCTCGCTCACGCTGCAATCATATCTGGCGGCCTTCGGCGGCCTCGCCCCTGGGAACCATCGCCGCATGGTCTGGACTCGCGACTCCCTCAACGCCAACGCCCGCGAGGCGCTGCAAATCGCGCCCACCCCCGCCCTGCAAACCGCTTTCGACCACTGGAACAGCTTCACCGTCGCCCTGCCCGGCCCCTTCTTCACCGAAGCGACCGAGTGGCTTTTCCGGGAAAACCGCCTGGCGCGCGGCTGCTTTCGCGCGCTGGGCAGGTCCTGCGACCTGAGCGGCATCGAGGCCCCCATCTTCCTGCTCATGGCACGGGGAGACATCATCATCCCACCGCCCCAGACGCTGGCCATCAAGGATCTATGCCCCCGCGCGCGGGTGAGCGTGCGGGTGGCGGAGGGCGTGCATCTGTCGCTTTTCATGGGCGCGGAGATGCTGGCCGGTCCCTGGAGCGAAATCGCAAAGGAAATGGCGCAGGCGTTGCGACCGTCCCGGACCGGCGCCCGGACCCCGCGCGCCAAAGCATCCCTCAACCGCTCACGATCTTCGCAATCTCATGCACAGGGTGTTTGGTGAGATCTTTGTCGATTTCACATACCACGCGGTCATGAAGGCTCTTTGAGGCGACCTTGCGGATGGTGGCGAGCGCCCGGGGCGGCGCCACCAGCACAACCTCACGCACGTTGTTGGCGTCGCACAGGACTGTAAACGCCTCAACCGCCCGGCGCACGAAGGCGTCCTCCTCCGCCGAATGCCAGTCCGTTCCCTCGATGGAGCTGCGCGGCCCGAAGGCGGTTCCAAGGCGACCAGGCTCGTCGGCGCCGAGATCCGCCGTGTGAGATGCGCCTTTTTCGTGCATCTCCTGCTCCACTTCGAACGCGGGGTCGCCAACCGGCCCCTTGTTGCGGAGGAACAGGGCCTTGCGGCCATCGCAAACCAGCAGGCGCGTCTCGGGGTGAAGGAACCTGTCCATGGCGGTCTCCGTATGGGCGAACAACTTAACGAAACGCCCGGTCGGCCATTTTGATCCCTGTCGCGGGACTTATATGCAAAGGCGATGTAAAGAGGATCAAACGCTGACACATCGCGCAAAAGGGAGCCCCGGCCCATGCAGCCTTCCATCCTCATCCTGCTGCCCTGGCCACCATCCATTCGGCTTTGCTACGAAAACCTGATCCATCCCCGGTTTCCCGATCTGCCGATCAAGACTGTCGGATCAGTCGAGGAAGCTGCTGAAACCATTTCCGACGTCGAGATCTTCATGGCCTTTGGCGTTGCGGTGACAAGGGACATTTTCGTGCACGCCAAACGCCTGAAATGGGTTCACGCCTTCGGCACGGGCGTGGATGGCCTCATTGATCAGGCGGGCCTGAAGAACGACGTCATCGTCACCTCCACGCGCGGCATCCACGGCGCGCCGCTTTCGGAAATCGCCATCCTGCACATGCTCGCCCTTGCGCGCGATTTCCCCCGGTCCATCCGCTCCCAGGACAAGCATCAATGGGATCGGTTCCGCGCCAGGGTGCTGCATGGCAAGCGCGTCGGGATCCTCGGCGTTGGTCTGATCGCCGAAGCGCTGGCGCCGCGCGTCAAGGCGCTGGGCATGACGGTGGTGGGCATTTCCCGCACGCCGCGCCCCTTGCCAGATTTCGACGAATGGGCGTCGCGGGACGACCTGACCGCCGCCGTGGCTGATCTCGATTTCCTCGTGCTGTTGATTCCACTCGACGAGACGACCCGCCACATCATCGACGAGCGCATCATCCATGCGATGAAGAAAGGCGCCTATATCGTCAACATCGCCAGAGGCGGCGTCATTGACGAGAAGGCCCTTGAACGGGGATTGGCGTCCGGCCATCTGGGAGGGGCGGCGCTCGATACGGTTCATCAGGAACCGCTGCAACCAGATGACCCGCTCTGGGATGCGCCCAATCTCATCATCACCCCGCATCTTGGCGGCTTTTACGACACCTATCCCGAAGACAGCATGGACCAGATCTGCTTCAACATGAGCAGGTTTCTGGCGGGAGCCTATGATGAAATGATCAATCTGGAGCCACGATAGATCAAGGCGGCTGCGGCCAGAGCATCTACTGGCCAGGCTCGAACACATTGAAGTGTGGTGGGGGAAGCAGGACTCGAACCTGCGAAGGCATAGCCAGCGGATTTACAGTCCGCCCCCTTTGCCGCTCGGGACATTCCCCCGGTACACAGCCGCTCGCGGCGCGTCCCGAAAAAACCCAACCGTTCGGCAGGGCTTCATCTGGGGGCGCTTATCCGCAATAGGAGCGCGCCCGTCAACCCGGAAAATGACGCTTTGATTGCGTGGCGGCGTTCGGCGTGACAAGACTGCGGTCCCGATTGACGAAAGAGGTTGCACGTGGCGCGCAAGGAATTCCGCTCAGGCCGTAGAAGCGCCGCCCATGATCGTCGCGAAACGGGCGAAGTTCAGGCCGCCCCCGCAAGTGGCGGGCGCCGATCCACCCGGCACGACGCCCGACATCGGTCGCCGCCGGACGTCGCGCAGATCTGGGGATATCATCCCGTGCGCGAGGCCCTGCGGTCTCCCCGCCGCGAAATCCTGCGTCTGTGGGCGACGGCGGATGCGGCCGAGCGAGTCGCCACCGAGATCGCCGCCCGGGAAATCACCCCCAGCCTCGTCTCTCTCGACGAAATTTCAGCCCGCCTGCCTGCTGATTCGGTGCATCAGGGGCTGCTGCTGGAGGCTCGCCCCCTCGAATCGCTGGATATCGCCGATCTCCCGGCCAAGGGACTGGTGCTGGTGCTCGATCAGGTCACCGATCCACATAATGTTGGCGCCATCGTGCGCACCGCCGCCGCCTTCGCGGTGGACGCCATCGTCACCACGGAGCGGCATTCGCCTCATATGACTGGCGTGCTCGCCAAGGCCGCTTCTGGTGGGCTTGAGCATGTGCCCCTGTGCGTCGTGGTCAATCTGGCCCGCGCCCTCGAAGCGCTGGGCGATATGGGATACCTGCGTGTCGGCCTTGATTCGGACGGACCAGCATCCCTTGAAGATACAGTGCTTTCCCGGCCGCTGGCGCTGGTTCTGGGCGCCGAAGGCAAAGGCCTGCGGCGCCTTTCCCGCGAGAATTGCGACGTTCTCGCGCGGCTCGACATGCCTGGGGCGATCCGCAGCCTCAATGTTTCCAACGCTTGTGCGGTGGCGCTTGCGGTGACTGGCATGAAGCTTGGCAAGCTCAAAGACTGACGCCGTTCAGGCGTGTCATTCATAAGATCACCAAAGAATTCATTCGTATATACTAAAGTCTATAGCAACGAATGCTTTTGCCAGGACTGCTAGACGAAGGTGTCATAACTGACTCCATCGACGCAGCCCCCCGCCCAGCACTATGATCCACCTCATCAACGGAGGCTTGAGCCACCGGAGAATCAGCAGGGCGGTGGGTGACCTCGTTCTGGGTTGGGAAGCAAATAACGAGCGGCGCGGGCTTCAAACCCGCATGTCGCCGCGCGGAATGGCAAAAGTATACGACCGCAATTTTTAAAAACGGAGAGGAAATAACATGAGCATGGCCACGGCGAGCGCCGCAAAGCATCGGCCTATGACGGCGGAAGAGCGAAAAGTCATTATCGCGTCCTCCGCAGGCACCGTTTTCGAATGGTATGATTTTTATCTCGCAGGATCGCTGGCTGCGAATATCGCCGCCGCCTTCGTTCCGGGCACCAACGACACAGCGAAATTCATTTTCGTGCTCTTCGGCTTCGCGGCGGGCTTCGCGGTGCGCCCCTTTGGTGCGCTGTTCTTCGGTCGCCTTGGCGACCTCATCGGCCGCAAATACACATTTCTGGTCACCATGACCCTCATGGGTCTGTCGACTTTCGTGGTGGGCCTGCTGCCCAGCTATGAAACGATCGGCTACGCGGCGCCCGCGGCCTTCATCCTCTGCCGCCTCACACAGGGCCTTGCGCTGGGCGGCGAATATGGCGGGGCGGCGACCTATGTGGCGGAACATTCCCCCGCCCACCGTCGCGGCTTCTACACCTCGTGGATCCAGACGACGGCCACGGTGGGGCTCTTCGTCTCGCTACTCGTGATTCTGGCCCTGCGCCTGAACATGACGCCGGAGACCTTCGCCGCCTGGGGCTGGCGTGTGCCGTTCCTCGTCTCGATCCTCCTGCTGGCTGTGTCCATCTGGATCCGCCTCCAGCTGGCCGAGTCGCCGGCCTTCCAGAAGATGAAGGCTGAAGGCACCGGCTCCAAGGCGCCCCTCACCGAAGCTTTCGGCCGTTGGGAAAACGCCAAGATCGGGATCATCGCGCTGTTCGGCGGCACCGCTGGCCAGGCGGTGGTCTGGTATACCGGGCAGTTCTACGCCCTGTTCTTCCTGACCCAGACCTTGAAGGTGGACGGCACGACCGCGAATCTCCTGATCGCGTTCTCGTTGCTGATCGGCACGCCGTTCTTCGTCTTCTTTGGCTGGCTGTCGGACAAGATCGGCCGCAAGCCGATCCTGCTGGCGGGCTGCCTGATCTCAGCGATGAGCTATTTCACGCTCTTCGAAAAGCTGGCCGTCACAGTCAACCCCGCCTTGTATAACGCCACGCAGAACGTGAAATTGCAGCTCACCGCCGACAAGGCCAACTGCAGCAACCTGTTCGACCCGGTCGGCGTGCGCACCTTCACCCTGCCCTGCGATGTGGTCCGCCGCACGCTGGCCAACAACTCCATCCACTACGAACTCGTCGATGGCGCGGCAGGCTCCGAGCTGAAGGCGACCTTGAATGGGACGGACGTCGCTGTTTCCGACAACACCGGCGCGGCGCTGGTGGCTGCGGCTCAGGCCGCGGGCTATCCCAAGGCTGGCGATGCGACGATCCTGAAGCAGCCGACGGTGTCAGGCGTGCTGTCTGATCCGCGCGCGTTGACGGCCATGGGCATTCTGTTCATCCTCGTGATCTTCGTCACGATGGTCTACGGGCCTATCGCTGCCCTGTTGGTCGAGCTGTTCCCCACCCGCATTCGCTATACCGGCATGTCCCTGCCCTACCATCTGGGCAATGGCTGGTTCGGCGGCTTCCTGCCACCCACGGCCTTCGCCATCGTGGCCTCGACCGGCAATATCTTCGCTGGTCTGTGGTATCCGATCGTGGTGGCGATGGTGACCTTCGTGATCGGCTTGCTCTTCCTGCCGGAAACGAAGGATCGGGACATCTACGCCAACGACTGAGCGCCGTCCCCTTGCGACGCACGAAGCCCCGCAGTTCACACTGCGGGGCTTTTTTGTTGACGACAAATGTGGGCGCCAGAAGCCTTCAGCGGCAGACGCGCACCCGGCGAGGCTCATAGCCATAGCCGTTCCAGACATCCTCACGCTCGAACCAACAGCGCGGACGCGGCGGAGGCGGCAGTTCGTCTTCCACCACATAGGCGGGACCGGGTCCGGGACCGTAGTAGGGGCCGGGGCCATAATAAGGCCGGGCGGCGCCCGCCGCGAGCGCTCCGAGCGCCAGACCGCCCACCACGCCGGCGGCGACGGCGCCAGCCCCTGGGCCCCTGCGGTAGTAATATTGCGCCGAGGCTTCCACAGGGGCCAAGGCCAGAAATCCGGCGGCAAGGGTTGCGGCGATGACGCCTCGCCGCAAGAACCCGTTCGACAAAATTCGCAGCATGGAGCCTCCTCCAGAACCATTCACGCCCAGACCATCCAGGCGCCGTCGCAGCTATTCTAGCTCCAGAATCTTAGCCGAAAATTGCGCTACGTAAGGCGAAAAAACGGCGCAGAATGATAAACATCGCCCCACCGCAAAGCTAAGCTCTCGTTTTTTATGGTTTTTTTTTGCAAGCCTATTGAGCGATCATAGAAACACATGTATCTAGAGCTTGTGCATATTACCTGAGGTCACCGGAAACGTTACTATTGGCATGGAGCCAGGCGTCACTTCGGCAGACGGCGACTGCGGTGAATACGGAAAGAGCAAGGTCAATGGATACGAAGACGCAGAAGGCTCCGCAGCAAGACGCAGAACAACTGGCTCGCGCCGCCGGAAAGCGAATTGAGACGCGGGTCTTGCTGGTTGAGGATAGCGAAGCGGTCCGTATGATGATCGGCGACTATCTGCGCAGCAATTCGATGCAGGTGGATAACGCCTGGTCTGTCGCGGCTGCGCGCCGTTCGCTGGACCTCTTCAAGCCCGACATCGTGCTCCTTGACCTCAGCCTTGAAGATGGCGAATCGTTCGATCTGCTCACCTCCATCTCTCGCGCTCAAATTCCCTGCATCGTCGTTTCCGCCCGGGAGTCAGCCCTGGATCGGGTGCTTTCCCTCGAGCTGGGCGCCCAGGACTATATCGTGAAGCCGGTAGAGCTGCGCGAGCTCCTGTTGCGCATTCGCATCGCGCTCAAGGGTACGAGCCGCCGCGGATCGCAAGGCGCCATGAACACCCTCATGTTCGGCGATCTTGAAGTGGATCAGGTCGAACGCGAGATGTCGTCGGACAAGAAGGTTCGGGTGCCGCTCACCAGCTCCGAATTCATTGTTTTGCGATTGCTCATCGCGAATAACGGAAAATTCGTGGAGCGGACCGAGATGGCGCGCGTGATTGGTCGGTCCCGGATGAGCGACCAGAGCCGGGCGCTGGACGTGCTCGTGAGCCGCCTGCGTTCGAAGATCAAGAAAACCGGCTCGACGGTGACGATCAAGAACGTCCGCGGGCTTGGCTACGCGATTTACTGAAAACGCGGACGGGATCCAGTCCGGATCCCGTCGCAATCACCCGATGGCCGCCATCTCCTCACAGGCCATCGCGATTTCCTCAAGCAACGCCTGCGTCAAGCTTTTCCAGTCGGAGGGCAGGTCATCAACGAGCCGGGCAGCCATCGCTTCTCCCTGACGAGCGCCATACTGCGCCAACACGCCCTTGAGCATATGGGCTTGCTTGCGAACCTGAGCGTCGTCGTCCTGGGCCAGCGACGTTTTCAAGACTGCCGCCGCCTTGTCACAATCCATGATGAATTGATCCTTGAGGGGCGCAAAATTCTCCGCACCCAGAAGGGACACGATGTTTTTCAGGTACTGCTGATCGAGATGGGGCATTTCCGTTTTTATCTCCAAAAGCTTACGTGGCGAAACTGGATACTGTTGTGTTCGATGAACCACAAGGGTAAAAGTATCCCTTCGTCGCATTCTCCTCGTCTGCGCCCAACGAGATTGAGTCCTTGCCATTATATCCGAGCCTTTTTTCCCGGAGTCCGCTGGTCGTCACATCAGCCAAACCTGCTGTTGTTCGATGGCGGGTCCGGCGCAAGCAGGAGCCCTCCATGATCAGGCTCGCGTCAAACCAGCAAACGCGCGTCGCCCGGCAGCGGCTGCCCATCTTCACAATCATCTTTGCTTGCATTGCGTCGCTGGCGATCAACTGGTTCGTCGTTCTGGAGATGAATAAAAACATCGAGACGAAAGTCCGGGAGGAAGCCTACCGCGAACTGCAACAGACGAGCACGGTGTTCGCGGACCAGATTTCCAACGCGGTCAATTCGGTCGACGCCACCCTGCGCATGGCGGGCTACTTTCTGTCCGATGACAGCGCCCACCTCAAAACCTTGATCGAGAAAAAAATCATTTCACTCGAATCTCTGGTGATGCTGACTTTTGTCGATACGTCAGGCCGTGTCGTCGAAACCAACCTTGGGATGGATTCTGAAAGAACCAATCTTCAAGATCGCGACGGGGTGCGCTTGCTCCTCGATAACAATCTGGACGGCCTTTACATCGGCAAGCCATTGATTGGCGTCATGACCGATTCCTGGGTGTTCCATCTGTCCCGCAAAGTCGTCAATCCTGACGGGTCGTTGCGCGGGGTGCTCGTCGCCTCGATCAACCCTTATTATTTCGCCTGTTTTTGGGATGAATTGCTCAAAGGCGACCATATGACCGGTCTGGACCCGGCGGTAAGCCTCTATGGTTTTGATGGCGTGATCCGCACAGGATCGGGGCATCTTGAGCAATATCTGACGAATCTTTACCCCCAGACCGCGATTTTGACCGCCGCCAACACGGGTTTGAGCGGGCGATTTCAGTTCGCCAGCCCCACCGGATTACGCGACAGCCATTTCACCAAGATGATGGACAAGCCGCTGATCGCCGTCGCGAGCTATTCGTCGGACGGCATCTCTGCGAGAGTCGCCGAGGAGCAACGGGAGCCCCTTCTGATCGGGGCGGTGATCTCCGCCATCATCTTGTTGACGGGGAGCATTCTGCTGCTGGCGATAAACGCCAGCCGGAAAAACGAAATACGCGCCAGCGCTGCGGAGGTTCGGCTCGCCTCCGCGCTGGACGCCATAAAAGACAGCTTTGCGATCTACGATTCGGCGGGGAACCTCTCCGCCTACAACACGGCATTCTCGAATTCATTCAATCAAAGCGGCAATGCCGCTGATCTGACTGCGATCAACGCCTATTTGCGCGACAATGTCGGACCGGATCAGGCGAACGGCGACGCTAACGGCGCGAAGCCGAAGCGGCGCACCGTCGCCGACAGCTATATGGCGGCGCCCGAACGGCAGAATGAAGTGAATGTCGGGGCTGGTCGCTGGGTGCGCGTGGAAAGCTCCCAGACGCCCGTTGGTGAAACGGTGGTCTACGGCGCCGACATCAGCGAATCCCGCAGCCGTGAAGCGGCGCTTATTCAACGCACCCGTCAGGTCGAGGCGCAGGCGCGCAAAATGAAGGAACTTGTCGACGTGGCCGAGCGGGCTGCGAAGGTGAAATCCTCCTTCCTGGCCGCCATGAGCCACGAGCTTCGCACGCCGCTCAACGCCATTAATGGCTTCGCGCAGGTGCTGCGCAAGACGGCGATGTCCGAAGAGCCCCGGCACATCTCGACGCTGATCAACCAATCCTGCCGCCATTTGCTCGACATCGTGGACGACATCCTTGACTTCACGCGCCTGGAAGCGGACCGGGTGCCTTTGCACCCCACAACGATCTCGCTCCCAAAGCTCATGCAAGAGCTGGTCGAGACTGCGGCCATTCTGATCGCCGACAAGCCGGTGAAGGCCAGCTTCTCCATGGCGCCTGATCTGCCGCCTCACATTGTGGCGGACATGCGCCGCCTCAAGCAGGTCCTTTTGAACCTCGTAAGCAATGCTTCGAAGTTCACGCAGAAGGGAGAAATCCAGCTGATCGCCTTCATGGCTGGCGACATGATTCGCTTTGAAGTGGCCGACAGCGGCGAGGGGATACCGCCCGCCGTGGGCGAAAGCATCTTTGAACCCTTCGAGCAGGGCAACTTCGAGGGCAAGTTCCGGTCTTCGGGAACCGGACTGGGACTGGCGATCAGTCGACGCCTCATCAATCTCATGGGCGGCAGCATCGGCTACAATAGCAAACTGGGGGAAGGCACGACCTTCCACGTGGAAATTCCCTATGTCTCCGCCAAAAACGAGGTGTCGGCGCCCGCGCTTCCCGTGGAGGCCGAAGCGCCGCTTCCCAAATTGCGGATCCTGATCGCCGAAGATGCGCCCTCGTCGCGAATGCTGTTGCGCCTGATGCTGACGCGGCAGGGCCATGAGGTGCATGACGTCGACAATGGGAAAAAGGCGCTCGACGCTCTGCTGGCCAACGCGTACGACCTCGCCATTCTGGACGTTCAGATGCCGGTCATGGGGGGGCCTGAAGCCGCGCAGGGGTTGCGTTCGGACAGAGGCCCCGCTGCTGATCTGCCCTTGATCGCGCTCACGGCGCAAGTTCTGGACGAAGACGTGGAGCGCGTCCGGGCCTCCGGCTTCGACATGGTGCTCGGCAAACCCTTCATGGAAGAAGATCTGGAGGCGGCGATGCGCGCGGTGCTCAAGTTGCGCCCAAAAGCCCTACTTGCCCCTATCCCCGCCGACCTCTATGGCGCGGCCGGCCCCGAACTGGTTCACAATAAGGTCGCCTAATTCGAAGGCCATGTTTAAGCACATGAAATGAAACGTTCATTTCTGATCACTTTCATTCAAGCTGTTATTTCATAGCCCGGCTCATGTAGAGAACGCCGGAGATTATGACCATGACTGATTCCTCGGAAGAACCGCCAAAGCGCAAGCGCGGCCTCGCAGCCCTCTCCCCCGAACGCCGCCGCGCCATCGCCGCCATGGGCGGTCGTTCCGTGCCAGCAGAAAAGCGCGCCTTTTCTCAGGATCCGCAATTCGCCGCCAAAGCAGGCCGCAAGGGCGGCACCTTGGCGAAGGCGGAAAATCGCTTCTTCTCGCGATTCCCCGAAAAGGCGGTTCTGGCTGGACAGACCTCCGCTGAAATACGCCGCGCCAAGGCGGAAGCGGTAGTCGCCGCAGACGTCCCCGCGAAAGACTAACCACCGTTGCGCCGCGGTCAATTTGATACGCGGCGCATCGGGCTTGCACCCGGGCGACCGCCCTTTAGCCTGGGGCGGACGCTTGATGCGGTCGGCGTCATGCCCGCTGGTGCATCGCCTCATGGATCATGAAGGCGGCTTCCGTGCGGTTGCGCGCATGCAGCTTTTTCATGATGTTGCGCAGGTGAACCTTGACGGTGCTTTCGCACATGTTCAGTTCATAGGCGATGATCTTGTTGGCCTTGCCCCGCCTGACGGCTTCCAGCACGGCCAGCTGACGGGTGGTCAGGCCGGATAATCCCGTGCTCGCCTCTGCGCTTTTGGACTCATTTGGCCGGTTGGCCGCCAGCACGCTCGAGGCGGGAACATACATGCCGCCCGCCTGAACCAGTCGAATGGCCTCACTGACCACCTTGAGAGACATGGTCATGGGGATATAGCCGCTAGCCCCCTGCTCCAAGGCGGCGGTGGCCTGAGAAACCTCCTCGCGCTCGGACAAAATCACCAGCCGAATTCCCCGCCCGCAATTCAGGATGCGGGAGATCCTGGCGTTCGTGGCGGCGTCGATGATCTGGTTGCCGATCGAATAGACCACCAATATCTCCGAAGCGAGCTCCGGCGGCCACGTCGCCTCAAGCCTCGCGATCATCAGATCCGCAGACGCATAAGAGACAATCTCCCCCGGCGAATGACCGGAGAGGCATTTTTCCAGACATTCACGCAAGAGCGGCCGCTTCTCGATGATGATGAGCCGACGCTGCCCGGGCGCGGATTGAGCCGCTGCGCCATGGAGATCCCCCGACACGTCTCCCGCAACCGCCATCACAGCAGGCGAGTAAGCTTTATCGCGCCAGGTCATGATTTCGATTTGTTCATTGCTGCGCATGGGTAAGACATCCTCATAGCAGGCCCGAAAGCCAAGTTGCCTATGAAGTATCCATGTCAGTAATGTTTATTACAACGAAAAAATGATACTTATATCGAGATCTACATTTGATGATTAATTGCACCATTTGTTTGCAAGACTATTAATCTTATCAAAAATGCTTAATTTTGCGAACGAATACTATTGACGAAAGGTAAGGCTAGATCGCTACATACCCGAGGCTGGGGCATTCTCCATGCAGGTCTGGATTGGCGCACGCCCGCCGACTTGGGCTATGCTGACGCTTACACGTTTGCGCAGATCGTGCGGGAGGCGTGCGAACACGAGGCCTTTGCGGATCGGCGGCGCGTGGCGGGATGAGATGCGCCATCGCCACCCGCGACGAAAACTTCAATGCATGAATTTTTATCAATTTCAATGACTTAATGGTGCCGGTTGAAGGAATCGAACCCTCGACCTACTGATTACAAATTAGGGTGCTTGTAGTTTCTAGCATGCTCTTGCTCTTACTGCGTTTAACCAACCATCTGATATACCGCAATAATTGCGGTTACTCTGTTGCTCTTGTTTTCTGAGTATTACCCGTGTTACCTTGAATCTGCTTACCGGGTGCTTACCGAGCCCCGCTGCGGTTGACCCTGCCCCCAACTTTTATCCACTCTGAAGTTCGTTCTGGCGGTTTGATTTGCCCCGGAGGGCGTTTGTAGCGGCGGGGGACGGCGCGGAGCTGGTGGGGTTGCGCAGCGCCGTCCCCCGACGCGGGAAGGTTTTG
>CAIUWR010000099.1 GCA_903902915.1 uncultured Hyphomicrobiales bacterium
GGCCCGGTTATGAGACATCGCTTAGCGCTGGTTAGGCCGCCATTTTTAATCCCGTAGCGACATCGGCTGCAAGTTCGCGCTGCTCGGCCCGGATTTGATTTGGCGTCTGGTGTCCGTGGCGCTGACGAAGCCATGCGTTATTGTATTGGGCGGCGCAGGTCGCCAGGCCGAGTTGCAACTCCTCAACGGTGGCGAAGAAGCGCACCCAAATCAACTGTTCCTTGAGCATGTGAATGGTGCGCTCTGCGACCCCGTTGCCCTCGGGTTGGCGCACATAGGTGCTGATTCCTGACGAAGCTGCCCACGATTCCGAGATTATGTCGCCCACCATAACGGGATGATGCCGCCCACCATTCCTGAAGAATGAAGCCGACCACCGGGACGGGATTATCCCGCCCGGGGTGTGGAATGGCTGCGAGCACGTCTGCTGGCCTGTTTAGGGTCTCTCCTTTGCCAATCAAGGAGAGATCGATGCCTGCGGAAAGAGTTGCGATGCGGCAGGCGCGCGAGATCATACGATTGAAGTTTTCAGCCAATATCCCGACGCGCGAGATTGCGCGGCGGCTGGGGCTTGCGCCCTCGATGGTTCGGGAGACGCTGAAGCGTTTTGAGGTGAGCGCCCTGGGTTGGCCCCTGCCCGAAGAGACCAGCGAGAGCGAGCTTGCGGCCGCGCTTTACGCCAACCGCCTTGGCGAACGGGGCCATCGTCGGCATGAGGAGCCTGACTGGCGGGCTGTTCGGGCTGAGTTGAAGCTCAGGCACGTCACCCTGCTGATCGTCTGGGATGAATATATCGCCGCCAATCCCGGCGGTTACAGCTATTCCCGTTTTTGCGACCTATATCGGAACTGGGAGGCGCGCCTGCCAGTCACGATGCGCCAGTCCCATGCGGCTGGCGAGAGGTTGTTCGTCGATTATGCGGGCGATGGCGTGCCCGTCGTCGTGGACAGGCGGACCGGCGAGATCCGCAAGGCGCAGATCTTTGTGGCGGTGCTTGGCGTCTCGGGCTTCACCTTCGCGCACGCCAGCTGGACCCAGGCTCTCCCGGACTGGATTGACGCTCATATCCAATGCTTTGCGGCCATCGGCGGCGCCCCGCAGTTGCTCGTGCAGGACAATACGAAGACAGCGGTGATAAAGGCCTGCATTTAGGACCCACAGGTCAACCGAACCTATGGGGAGATGGCGGCCCATTACGACGTCGCGATCCTGCCTGCGCGTCCCAGACGCCCACGAGATAAAGCCAAGGTCGAGCAAGCTGTGCTTATCGTAGAACGCTGGCTGCTGGGGCGGCTTCGGCGGCGCCTCTTCTACAGTCTGGCGGAGGTCAACGCAGCGATCGCCGAGCTGATGACCCATCTCAACGAAGAGCGCCCGATCCGGCGGTTGGGCGTCACGCGCCGTCAGTTGCTGGAGGAGATCGACAGACCGGCGCTGAAGCCCTTGCCCCTCGAGCCTTACGAGTTCTGCGAATGGCGGATCGGCCGGGTCGGCATTGATTATCACGTGGAGATCGGGGCGCATTATTACAGCGTTCCCCATCGCTTCGCCCGCGCCCAGATTGAGGCAAGGCTGACCGTCAGGACGGTGGAGATCTTCCTCAGGGGCGAGCGGATCGCGACGCACTTGCGCGCCAGCGGCAATCACAAGCACACAACCGTTCCCGAACACATGCCCTCCAGCCACCGGCGCTATGCGGGTTGGACCATCGAACGTATCCGTGCCGATGCGGGTCTGATTGGACCGGCCACGGCGGCGCTCTGCGATCGGATCCTTGAGGAAAGACCCAATCCCGAACAGGGCTTCCGCGCCTGCCTTGGCATCATCCGGCTTGCTGGCCCCCATGGAGCGCAGAGGCTTGAAGCCGTCGCCGAACGCGCAATCGAGATCGGCGCGCGCACCTATGGCTCGGTCAAATCCATCCTCGACAACAACCTTGATCGGCGTCCCGCGCGCGAGCGCCCCACGGACGCACCGCCGATCCTTCACCACAATATCCGTGGGCCGCGCTACTACAATTAGGAGAGATCGACGTACTCAAGCATCCAACCCTCACCCAACTTCACGCCCTTGGCCTTCATGGCATGGCCAAAGCCTTCGACGAACTGGCCGTCAATGGACAGGCCGAAGGACTGGACCGCCTTGAATCGCTGACGCTTCTGCTGGACCGCGAGGCCGCCTTGCGTCACGATAAGCGCTTCACCTCAAGGCTACGGGCCGCCAGATTGCGTCAGCAAGCCGCCGTGGAGGACGTGGATTATCGCAGCCCGCGTGGCCTCGACCGCGCCCTGTTCCAGAAGCTGGCCGAGGGCGACTGGATCAAGGGGCGCGACAATCTGGTCCTCGTGGGGCCAACTGGCGTTGGCAAAAGCTGGCTAGCCGCCGCGCTAGGTCACAAGGCCTGCCGGGACAACCAATCGGTTCTCTATCAACGCGTGCCCAGATCGTTCGAGGACCTGGCGCTGGGACGCGGCGACGGACGCCATCCCCGCCTCCTGCGAAGCCTCGGACGGGCGGATCTCCTGATCCTTGACGACTGGGGGCTGGAGCCGCTTGACGCGGGCGCCCGCCACGACCTTCTGGAGATCCTGGAGGAACGCTACGGACGCCGCTCGACGATGATCACCTCGCAACTCCCTGTCGATCGATGGCACGACATCATCGGCGACCCCACCTACGCCGACGCCATCCTCGACCGCCTCATCCACAACGCCCACCGCATCGAACTCAGCGGCGAAAGCCTACGCAGGGGGAGAGGAAAGCAGCCGAACAAGGCTTGACCCAACACCCGGCCCGACGACACAAAGCCATCGGCCAGCAAGGCTCGCGACCCGGGCGGCATCATCTCGTTACGGTGGGCGGCATCATCCAGGAATCCCGGGCGGCATCAAATCGGTACGCCTGGGCGGCATCGCAGGAATCCGCAGGCGCCGACAGGTCCGCGCCGTAGGGATGGTTGGGCGACATCTGGATCGGCGCAAGCCGCCGTCCAATGACGATAGACCGTGGCGCGCGAAACCTTCCAAGTGCGGCACACGAGCGCCGTCCCGTAGACCTTGTATCTGGAGGGCGAGGTTGACTGGCTCATGTCCTCGACCTCCTGCGGGCCAA
>CAIUWR010000100.1 GCA_903902915.1 uncultured Hyphomicrobiales bacterium
CCTGGTGGCTCTTGCGGAGCGTCCAGACCCGATCCCATCCCGAACTCGGCCGTCAAAAGCTCCAGCGCCAATGGTACTATGTCTCAAGACCTGGGAGAGTAGGTCGCCGCCAGGCCTGCAAAGAACGGATCAGCTCTTCATTGATTTAGTATACGAAACGGGCGGTCGCTTTTGGTGGCCGCCCGTTTGTTGTATTGGTCGACATTTTTAACGTCCTTGACTTTATACGCGCTCTCCTCGATTTTAGTCTTTTGATCAAATCGTCGGAATTACGCATGCTGCCCGTTGCATCCCAAACAATCAGTCATTCTGCGGCTGGCTTCGCCCTCCGGCCCCTCGCGTCTGACGTTGGCGTCGAGGTTTTGGGTCTTGATCTGTGGCGTGCTCTGGACCGCGGGACGTTCAAGGCGGTTCGCGACGTCTGTCAGACGCATGGCGTCATTCTCATTCGCGGGCAGAGCCTCACCGAAGAGAAGCAGGTCGCTTTCGCCCGAAATTTTGGACCGCTCGCCAGCGTGCCCAATCGCAACAGCGGGCAAGCGAACGCCCGATCGTCTGCGTCTCTGATTTCCAATGTGCGCGACCAGGGCAGACTCATCGGGTCGCTTGGCTGCGGGCCGTTGCTGTTCCATTTTGACGAATGCTATGCCGAGCGCCCCTGCAAGAGTGCGTTGCTGTATGGGATCGAAGTTCCCGGCGAGGGCGGGGAAACGATCTTCGCCGATATGCGCCGAGCCTACGAGGCTTTGCCGCCAGATCTTGCGCATGCGATCGAGGGGCGACATGCCCTGAACGTCTTTGACGTCGAGGAGGAGGGCCATTATGGCAAGAGCGCCATTGACCTCTATTCAACCATCCCGGCTGACGTGAAACGTTTCAGCCATCCCATTGTGCGCAGCGATCCGGTGAGCGGGCGCAAGTCGCTCTTTGTCAACAGGTGCATGACCCTGTGCGTTGAGGGCATGGAGCGTAGCGAGAGCGACGCTTTGCTGCTGCGCTTGTTCGAGCATCAGGAACAGGTCTGTTTCCAATATGCGCATCGCTGGCGGGTCGGCGATTTGATCATGTGGGACAATCGCCGCACGCTCCACGCGCGCCGTGATTTTCCCTCGTGGAAACGCCGCATTCTGCGCCGGGTGACCGTGCTGGATGACGCTGCGGCCTGAGCGGGTTTTGCTTCGCCGGTGTGGCGCTTGCCGAAGACGCCGCGTCGGCTATGATGATGGCTTGCCTGCGTATTGCTCGCAAAGGAGCGGGGCGATGTCATCATTCAGCGACTGGAAGGTTCCATCCGCCTTTCAGCCCAGGTCAGAGGACTATCAATTCGATCTGGAGGCGGCGCTATTCAGCGTTCTTTCGATCAGTTCAGTGGTCCCTGATCATGCGTTCTCCGCCACTACGCTGGGAACCGAGCGTGCAGGAAACGCAATCCTCATCAATGATACGGGCCTTGTCCTGACGGTGGGCTATCTGGTGAATGAGGCGGAATCCGTCTGGCTGCGCACGGGCGAGGGCAAGGTCTTGCCTGCCGATATCGTGGGCATGGACCACACGACCGGTTTTGCGCTTGTGCAGGCTTTGGGGCGGCTCGACGTTCCAGCTATGGCGCTTGGGGATTCCGACGAGATCGCGATTGGCGATGATGTGGTGCTTGCTGGCTCTGGCGGGCGCCAGAGGTCTGTGGGTGCCCATGTGGCGGCGCGCCAGCCCTTTGCTGGTTATTGGGAATATCTGCTGGATAACGCCATCTTCACGGCCCCGTCCCATCCCAACTGGGGTGGCGCGGCCTTGATTGGCCCGAGCGGAGACCTGGTTGGCGTCGGCTCACTTCAGCTGGAGCAGCAGCGCGGCAAGGGCATCAGCGAAAATATCAACATGAGCATTCCCATCAACCTCCTGAAGCCGGTGATGGACGATTTGCTCACCATGGGACAGCCGAACCGGCCGCCGCGTCCCTGGCTTGGCGTCTATGCGACGGAGATCGAGAACAAGGTCGTGCTCATGGGGGTCGCAGATCGCGGGCCTGCGAGGCGCGCCGAACTGCGGGCCGGTGACGTGATCTTGTCGGTCGCCGGCGCTCCCGTGGTCAGTCTTGCGGGTTTCTTCAAGCGTTTGTGGGGGCTTGGGACGGCCGGGGTCGAGGCGCCGCTGACCATTCTGCGCGATGGCCGCAGCCTCGACGTGCGGGTGATGAGCGCCGACCGCAACCGTATCGCCAATAGTCCGCGGCTGCATTGACAGGTCGCGATCACTTTTAATGTGACAAGCCTCCAGAGTGGGGTGACGTATATGTGGGAACTGCGTAAACAAATCCATGTTCGCGGCCGGGTCTGGTCGTCGCATGAAACACGGGGGGACATCATGAACCATGCTTTCAGGTTGGCTGGCGTCGCGGCCACCGCGCTCGGTCTGACTTTGGCGAGCGGGTCTGCTTTTGCGCAGTCGGCGATCAAGATCGGCTTCATCTCCACCATGTCCGGCCCGGAAGGCGTTCTGGGGCAAGATCTCGCCGATGGCTTCAAGCTCGCCATGAAACATGCGGGCGGCAAATTCGGCGGGCGCCCGGTCGAGGTCATCTATGGCGACGACCTGTTCAAGCCTGATGTGGGCCGTCAGCTCGCCGACAAGATGATTGAAAGCGACAAGGTGCAGATCGTCACCGGCATCAACTTTTCCAACGTTTTGCTGGCCGCGTTGAAGCCTGTGCTCGACTCGGGCGCCTTCTACATCTCCACCAATGCCGGACCTTCCATCCTGGCGGGCAAGCAGTGCAATCCGCACTTTTTCGCGGGCGCCTTCCAGAACGATCAGAATTATGAGGGCATGGGCCAGTATCTCAAGGATAAGGGCTACAAGAAGGTCTATCTGATGGCCCCCAACTATCCGGCGGGCAAGGACATGCTGACCGGCGTGAAGCGCTACTACAAGGGCGATGTGTCGGGCGAGGTCTATACGGCCATGGGTCAGCTCGACTATTCCGCCGAGATCGCGCAGATCCGCGCGGCCAAGCCTGACGCCGTGCTGGTGTTCTATCCCGGCGGCATGGGCATCAACTTCGTGAAGCAATATGCGCAGGCCGGGCTCAAGGAGCAGATCCCGCTTTTCGCGGGCGCGGCGGTCGTCGATCAGACGATCCTGCCTGCGGTGGGCGAAGCGGCGGTCGGCATGTATACGGGCGCGCTGTGGAGCGAGTTCCTGGACAACGCCGCGAACAAGCGGTTCACCACGGATTTCGAAGCCGAGTACAAGCGCATTCCCTCCCCCTATGCGGCGCTTGCTTATGACACCGGGCGCCTGATGAGCGCGGCGGGCGATCAGGTCGGCGGCAAGATCGAGGACAAGGCCGCCTTCCAGAAGGCGCTTGAGGCGGCGAAGTTCGACTCCGTGCGCGGCAGCTTCAGGTTCAACACGAACCACATGCCGATCCAGGACTACTACCTGACCCGGATCGAAAAGGACTCGAAGGGCCGCTATGTGGCCGCCCTGAAAGAAAAGATCATGACCGATCTGACGGACGCCTATGCCGGCGACTGCAAGATGCCAGCGCCGTAATTCAGATGCGGGACCGGCGGGCGCTCGTCCGCCGGGTTCCGTTCAGGGGTGATCATGGATCCCGGTCTCTTCGTCGAACAGTCCCTCAACGGCGTCCAGCTGGGCGTTCAGTTGTTCCTCATGTCCGCCGGGCTGACGCTCGTCTTCGGCATCATGAATCTGATCAATCTCGCCCATGGCTCGCTGTATATGGCGGGCGCCTTTTTCGCGGCGGCTTTCATCAAGCTCACGGGCAGCTTCATGCTGGCGCTGGCGCTGGCGATTCCCGCCACGGCGATCCTTGGGGCGCTGATGGAGCTTGTGGTGCTGCGGCGCTTCTATGGGCGCAGCCATCTGGATCAGGTGCTCGTCACCTTCGGTCTCATTCTCGTCTTCAATGATCTCGTGCGCCTTGTGTGGGGCGTGGTGCCGGTGGCCATGCCGACGCCGGAATTTTTGTCCGGTTCCGTCACCATTTTCGAGGGCGTGCGATATCCCGCCTTCCGCCTCGCCATTCTGGCGGTGGGGCTGCTGGTGGCTTTGGGGCTTTATGTCGTCGTGGTGCATACGCGCACGGGCATGTGGATCCGGGCGGGCGCCTCCAACCGGGCCATGGCCTCCGCCTTGGGCGTCGATGTGCAACTGGTTTTCGGGCTGGTTTTCGCCGCTGGCGCCGCGCTTGCGGGTCTGGCTGGCATGATGGCGGGGCCGATCACGGCGGTGCAGGTGGGCATGGGCGAGCCGATCCTGATCCTCGCGCTGGTCGTCACGGTCATCGGCGGCATCGGGTCGATCAGGGGCGCCTTCATCGCCGCCTTGATGATCGGCGTGGTCGACACCTTTGGCCGCGTTTTGCTGCCGCCTGCGCTGGGCAGCATGGTCATTTTCATGTTGATGGCGGTGATCCTCGCCTGGCGCCCGAAGGGATTGTTCCCCGTCCATGCGTGATCCTCTCCCTCCTCCGGCGCCTCCCGCCAGCCCTTCGGCTGGCGCGCTGCTGGCCGCAAACTGGCCTATCCTCCTAGGGCTGGCCCTGCTGGCGCTCGTGCCCACGGTGGCGAGCGCGCTCGACAATCCCTTCTACATCCGGCTCTTCACCCGGGCGGTGATCTTCGCCATGGTGGCGGTGTCGCTGAATTTCGTGCTGGGCTTTGGCGGGCTCGTCAGCCTCATGCACGCCAGTCTGTTCGGGGTGGGCGCCTATGTGGTCGCGATCCTCGCCCATCACGACTATGAGTCCACGACCCTTTTCGGCTTTGCGGGCGCCGACGACCTCGCCATTTCGATCCCGTTGGCGATCCTCGCCTCGGCGCTTGTCGCGGGGCTGAGCGGCCTCGTGTCGCTGCGCACGAGCGGTTCCTATTTCATCATGATCACCCTGGCCTTCAACCAGATGCTCTACTATTTCTTCGTCGCGCTTCAGCAATATGGCGGCGAGGATGGGTTGCAGATTCTGGGCAACCTCCATTTCGCAGGGTTGCAGATCACTCAGCGCGTCACCTTCTTCTATGTGACGCTGGGCGTGCTGGCGGTCCTGCTGCTGCTCTTTGCGCGCCTCGTGCAAAGCCGGTTCGGCGTCATCTTGCGCGCCACCGCGCAGAATGAGCGGCGCGTGGTGGCGCTGGGCGTTCCGCCGCTGCGCTACAAGCTGGCGGCTTTCGTCATTTCGGGCGCTGTTGCGGGCCTTGCGGGCGCCTTGTGGGCGACGGGGCAGGGCTTCGTCAGCCCCTCCGATCTGTCCTGGGTGCGCTCGGGCGATTATGTGGTCATGGCGGTGCTGGGCGGCATGGCGCGGGTCTGGGGGCCGGTGTTCGGCGCGTTGCTCTTCGTGCTGCTGGAGGCTTTCCTGCCGTCCTGGACCGATTTCTGGCAACTGCCCTTCGGTCTGGTGGTGATCCTGATCGTGGTCTTTCTGCGCGGCGGCCTTGTCGATTTGTTGGGTTCCGGAACAAGCGGTAAGGGGGAGCGGACATGAGCGGGTCCATCCTTGCGGTGTCCCATCTCTACAAGCGCTTTGCGGGGCTCGTGGCCACCAATGACCTGTCTTTGCATGTGAATCCGGGCGAGACCCACGCGCTGATCGGCCCCAACGGGGCGGGCAAGACGACGCTGATCGCCCAGTTGCAGGGAGAGCTGACGCCCGACAGCGGCGCCATCACCTTCAAGGGCCGCGACATCACGGGCGAGCCGCCCTGGCGTCGTTCGCAAATGGGCGTCGCGCGCTCGTTCCAGATCACCTCGATCTTCCCGCAATTTACGGCGCTGGCCAATGTGGGGCTGGCGGTGCAGGCGCGGGCGGGCCATGGCTTCCGCTTTTTCCGCAACGCCTGGCGCGATCCGGCTTTGACGGGCCCCGCCATGGAGGCGCTGGAGACCATTGGCCTCGCCCACCGCGCCCATATCGTGGCGGAGGATCTGTCCCACGGCGAGCGCCGACAGCTCGAACTCGCCATGGCGCTGGCCATGCGCCCGGCCTTGCTGCTGCTCGACGAGCCCATGGCGGGCATGGGGCGGCAGGACGGGCAGCGGATGACGCGTATTCTCGCCGATCTGAAGAAGGACTATGCGATCCTGATCGTCGAACACGATATGGACGCGGTTTTCGCCCTGGCGGACCGGGTGAGCGTGCTGGTGGCGGGCGCCATCATCGCCACTGGCGCGCCGGACGCCATTCGCAACGATCCGGCGGTGAAGGCCGCCTATCTCGGCCATCGGTCTTGAGGGGCGACATGCTGCTGGAAGCGCGAAACCTCGAAGCGGGCTATGGACAGGCGCAGGTGCTGTTTGGCGTCAGCCTGCGCATCGACGAGGGCGAGGTGGTGACGCTCATCGGCCGCAACGGCATGGGCAAGACCACCACGGTCCGCACCCTGATGGGGCTGCTGAAGGCCAAGCGTGGCGAGATCAGTTTTGCGGGCAAGCGCGTCGAGGCTTGCGCGCCCCATGTGATCGCACGGCTGGGCGTGGGGCTTGTGCCCGAGGGGCGGCAGATTTTCCCGAATTTGAGCGTGCGCGAAAATCTCGTCATGGCGGGCATCGACCGCAGTTGGGGCGCGGAAGGCTGGACGCTGGAGCGGGTGCTGGATTTCTTTCCGCGTCTTGGCGAGCGGCTGAGCAACAGCGGCACGCAGCTTTCGGGCGGCGAACAGCAGATGCTCGCCATCGGGCGCGCGTTGATGACCAATCCGCGTCTGTTAATCCTTGATGAGGCGACCGAGGGGCTGGCGCCAGTCATCCGCGACGAGATCTGGAGCCGCCTTGGCATGCTCAAGCGCTCAGGCCTGTCGATCCTCGTCATCGACAAGGAGCTGGAGGCGCTCTGCGAACTGGCCGACCGGCATTATGTGCTGGAGAAGGGCGAAATCGTCTGGAGCGGCTCGACGGCGGAGCTGATGGCCAATCCGCAGATCCACGAGACCTATCTGGGAGTTTGAGTGGCGAGGAAATTGCCCACTTCCTTTGCCCATCTTCGCGCGTTCATTTTGTGGTTGACGTCGCCGCTGCGTGGGCGACAATCCCCCAACGACGCCAGTTCAAGCGGGCGCGTGGAGGAGACGGGCCATGGCGGCAGAGGAAATTCTGAACGAGATCAGCGATTTTTGCAGGCTGGCCGGGCTGGCGGAATCGACCTTCGGACGCCTTTGCGTCAATGACGGCAAGCTGGTGTCGCGCCTGCGCGATGGCGGCAGCGTCACGCTCGACACGCTCGCCCGCCTGCGCAACTTCATGGCGAGCCATGCCGACAACCCGGAAGCCCTGCGCCTGCGCACGAAGAACGGGGCCAAGGCGGCTCCAACGCCCGCGCCTGTCGTCGCCAATGGAAACGGTGGGACGGCGCTCCCCGTGTCGCGGCCTGCAACGCCCGCCCCGACCACCGAGGAAAACTTCCGCTTCTTCGACAATCGGCAGAAATATCTGCTCTTCGTGAATACCTGTTCGGAGAAGTGGGTGGTGGCCAACCGGGTCGCCATGGAGCTGGGCAATATCAGCCCGCGCCCGCCTGCATTGCGCCTCTTCGACGCCGGGGTGGGCGATGGCACCGTGCTCACGCGGGTGATGCGCGCCATGCATGCGCGCTTTCCCACCATGCCCTTCTACATTGTGGGCAAGGAGGTGAGCCTTGAAGACGTGCGCCTCACCCTCGACAAGATCCCCGACCGTTTCTACGAGCATCCCTCCACGGTGCTGGTGCTGACCAATCTCTATTATTCCGAAGCGCCCTGGCTCTCGCCCAAAAGCTCCGCCGCCGCCCATAGCCTCATCTGGAAAGAGGTGGCGCTGACCGGCAATTCCTCCCACGATTTCGAGGAGCAATTGACGGATCTGCAAAGCTTCCTCTCCGAGAACTGGAGCGCCAAGGTCAGCCCCAAGACGGGCAATCCGGTCTATGATCGGCCCATCGTGCTGACGCTCTATCGCGAGGATCACCGCTTCCTGCTGGATCCGATCCTGCCGCGACCGGGCCGCGTCACCGCCGATTATGATCTCATCATCGCCTCGCAGCCCTACCGGGCGCGCGCTTCCGCCGAGTTCAAGGCCAAGAAGGTCATCGGCCCGCTGGCGCGCGCGCTGGGTCCGGGCGGGCGGCTCATCGGCATTCATTCGTCGGGCAAGGATCCGGGTCTCGAGATCGTGCAGAAGATCTGGCCGGGGGAAAACCCGTTTCAGGTGGACCGCCATGCGCTGCTGAAATCGGTGAAGATCGAGCTTGGCCCCGCTGGCCGCAACCTCAACTTCAACGCCTATTCCGACGCCCGCTCGGTGTTCCGCTACGACATGCACACTTTGCCCGGCGAAGTGGTGGGCGCCATCGGCACGTCCACCTTGTTCGCGGCGTGGAACGCGGCCATCTATGTGGCGCAGATCGAGGATAATCGCCTGTCCGAGGTGGTGAAGAACGACCGCTATCTGGAAGCCACCGAAGAGGTTTTGCAAAAATATGGCGGCCTCTGGTTCAACGACGAATCCTTCGTCATCTCGCGCCGTCAGCCCTGAGGAGCCCGCATGACCGTTTCCATGGACCGCGCGCGCGCTGACAGCGCCAGCATCAACGCGCGCCTCGCCGGTCTGCTGCGCGCGGCCACCGTCGAGGTCTATGAAAAGAACTCGCCGAAAGTGCTCGACAGTTTCTTCGCCGCAGGCGCGGATGTCTATATCAGCTATCTCCCCGGCGATGATTTCCGCTCGCGCATCGAGATCGCCAAAGTGCTGCGGGGCGCAGGCTACAATCCCATCGTGCATGTGCCCGCGCGCCAGATGATGACGCGGCAGATGCTCGCCGATTATGTGGGCGCCCTTGTGCAGGAGGCGCAGGTGAAGCGCTTGCTGCTGATCGCGGGCGACACAACCCGCGCACGCGGCGATTACGCCACGAGCTTGCAAGTGATCGAGAGCGGGCTGTTGCAGCAATTGGGCGTCGCCCATGTGGATGTCGCGGGCCATCCCGAGGGCAATGTGGGCCTCTCGCACGAGCGCCTGATGAAGGTGCTCGCCGACAAGCGCGATGCGGCGAAGGCGGCGGGGCTTGGCTTTGGGATCGTGACGCAGTTCTCGTTCGATCCGCGCCCGGTGGAGCAGTGGCTGGGCGCCATGCGCGCGGCGGGCGTCGAGGCGCCCATCCGCCTTGGCCTCGCAGGCCCCGCCAATCCCGCGACGCTGTTGAAATTCGCGCTTCGCTGCGGCATCGGCAATTCGATTTCAGCGGTGCAGAAACATGTGGGCACCATCGGGCGCCTGTTGAAGGACACAGGCCCCGAGGGCGTGGTGAAGGGCCTCGGCGAGGCGCTGGTCAGCGACGTCGGCGCCAATGTGGAGGCGTTCCACTTCTTCCCGTTTGGCGGGTTGGCGAAGACAAGCGCGTGGATTCGCGAGGCCTTGCGGGAGTTGGAGGGGGCGTAGAGGTTGCGATGGCTCGCGCCTCACTTCAGATCGCTAGCGCCGCATACCCTCCCCCCTGTGGGGAGGGTCGGCCGCGCGGTCCGAACCGGATACATAGTTGACAGATCAGACCGGATAGATGGTTGACACTCTAAGCTGTCGTCATGACTGGGAGCATGATCGATGGTTTGGAAGGGTACGAGCGTCGAGGAGGCCAAGCGCCGGTTTGTGAATGACCG
>CAIUWR010000101.1 GCA_903902915.1 uncultured Hyphomicrobiales bacterium
CCTGGTGGCTCTTGCGGAGCGTCCAGACCCGATCCCATCCCGAACTCGGCCGTCAAAAGCTCCAGCGCCAATGGTACTATGTCTCAAGACCTGGGAGAGTAGGTCGCCGCCAGGCCTGCAAAGAACGGATCAGCTCTTCATCATGACAGCCTCCGCCGCTTCGGAGGCCAATCCAACCAGCAGTTGACGCGGGGTGGAGCAGCCCGGTAGCTCGTCAGGCTCATAACCTGAAGGTCACAGGTTCAAATCCTGTCCCCGCAACCAAATCAAACCCGCCAGCAACCCTGGCGGGTTTTTCGTCGTTCAAAATCAATCAAGACTGGCGCGAAAGTACGAGGCGGGGGGAGGGGGGCGTTGGGCGTTGGGGTTCGCTTGAATTTAAGGCCCCTCGCGTCACGCATATCGGTCGTGATACTGTGGCTCAAGATGGATAGCCGGTGCGCTTGGTCAAGAATTTCGCCAAGCTCGCGATTGTTCATCGTGCGGCGGCGGTTGGCGCAGATGGTGCGAGGCTGAGATGCAAAATCGTAAAGGATTCCGCCCAACAGCCAGGACGCAGGCCCCCGACGCAAATCAAATGACGTTTCAGCGCGCTCAAGCATTCCATAAGCAGGGAAATTTAGCTGAAGCACAGAAGTTATATGCGGACATCCTGCTGAAGGATCCCAATCATTTTGACGCTCTGCATTTCTGCGGCGTCATCGCCTATCAAAAAGGAGATTTGGGTGGGGCCGAATCATTTTACGTGAAGGCCATATCCCTGAAAAACAGTGCGGCGGCGATTTATGTCAACTACGGACTTTTGCTGCACGTTTCAGGGCGACTTGATGAAGCCGTCGCCAGTTATGACAGCGCGATCCAAAGACAACCAAACGATGCCTATGCGTTCAACAATCGCGGTGTTTCTCTCGAGGGCCTGAAGCGCTTTGATGATGCGCTGGCCAGCTTTGATCGCGCGATCTCCATCCATTCGAATTTCGCTGACGCCTATATCAATCGTGGAAATTTGCTCAAGACAGTGGGCCGTCTGCCTGAAGCCCTCTCCAGTTACGACAGATCGATCGAGATCCTGCCGGGGGATGCGGACGCATTCAATAATCGCGGCGTCGTTCTGAACGGATTGCGGCGATTTGATGAGGCGCTGGCGAGTTATGAAAGAGCGCTGAGCTTGAAGCCGAATTTCGCCGAAGCCTACTGCAATCGCGGCAAAACGCTCAACGCGTTGAAGCGCTTTGATGAGGCCTTGGCGAGTTATGATAAATCCATCGGCATCAAATCGGATTACGCTGAAGCGCATAACAACCGTGGCGCTACCCTTGCGCTGATGCTGCGTTTTCCGGACGCTTTGGCGAGTTATGAAAGGGCGCTCGCCATCAAGCCGGATTATGCCGAAGCGTTGAACAACTGCGGCGTGGCGCTGCAAAATCTGAAGATGTTTGATGCAGCTCTTGCGCGTTATTCGAAAGCAATCGACATCAAGCCGGACTATGCGGAGGCTTGCTGGAACAAGGCCTCGTTGCTTTTGCTTTTCGGAAAATTCGGCGACGGATTGACGTTGTATGAATGGCGAAAGAGGGGTGAGGACCCAAAGGGCGAGAGAACGTTTCGTCAACCCTTATGGCTCGGAGAAGAAAGCCTCAGGAATCGGCGAATTCTGATCCACGAAGAGCAGGGCGTTGGCGATGTGGTTCAGTTTTGTCGTTATATAAAACTGTTGGAGGCGGAAGGCGCCAAAGTTGTTTTCGCCGTTTCCGCCAAATTGGCGCCGCTGATGAAGAGGCTCGGCAGTGACGCGGAGATTTGCCTGCTGAGCGATATCCCCGACGATTTTGATTTTCACTGTCCGCTGATGAGCCTTCCTCTCGCATTCAAGACGGATCTGGCGACGATTCCCGCAATGGCGACTTACCTTTTCGCCGATGAAAAGCGATCGCATCAGCTCCATCAGCGGCTTTCCCGCGATGGAATGAAAAAGGTTTGCGGTCTGAGTTGGTACAGCAAGGCTGACAGAACCGGCGTCACGAGAAGCGTCGACTTGCTGGAGCTGTTCAACCATATTGATCCAACGGAATATACCTTTGTCAGCCTGCAATACGGCGATGTGGCGGATCAGATCGCTGACTTGAAGGCGAAGAAGGGCGTCGAGATCGTTTGCGTTCCAGAGGTCGACAATTTTCAGGATCTTGATGGATTCGCGGCGCTCGTCGACGCCTGCGATGTCGTTTTGACGATCGACAATACGACCGTTCATCTTGCCGGAGCGTTGAACAAGAAAACGCTCGTCATGCTGCCTGATGTGCCTGATTGGCGCTGGATGCTCGATCGTGACGACAGCCCCTGGTATCCGTCCATCCGATTGCTCCGGCAAGAGTTGCTCGGCGACTGGCGCGCCGTGTTTCAGCGGGTGGGAGCAGCCTTGGCCGAACCGCTTGGCCAGCCGGTCTGAGCTGGCCGGCGAACCAGCTGTGACAAGCCGCGCGGTCGGTAGGTCTGGCGATTCGGCGCCAAGAGGCGACGCCCGGCGGCGGCCGTTCCGGAGTTTCCATTTCCAAATGAATGCCGATGTTGTTAAAAGTGATAGAGTGCGTCCATTGGTTGTGGTCTGGTTGGACGCAGGCATCATGTTCGGGTGAAAATCGAGAAAACGTTCGCGGCCTCAGCGGCGCGATGGAGGGTGGAAATGGCGACACTCAATGTTAATGGCAAGACCTATCAGGTGGATGTCGATCCGCGCACGCCCCTGCTTTGGGTGATTCGTGACAGCGTCGGCCTCACGGGCACCAAATATGGCTGCGGCATCGCCCAATGCGGCTGCTGCACCGTGCATGTGGAAGGCGTCGCGACGCGCTCCTGCTCGGTTCCCGTGAGCTCCGTTCAGGGCAAGAAGATCACGACAATCGAGGGCATTGCGTCTGGCGACGTGCTGAACAAGGTTCAGAAAGCCTGGGTCGACAATGAAGTTCCGCAATGCGGTTACTGCCAGAGCGGCATGGTCATGGCTGTCACGGCGTTGCTGAAGAGCAACCCGAAGCCGACCGACGAGGACATCAACTCCTCCATCACCAATATCTGCCGCTGCGGCACCTATCAGCAGGTGCGCGAAGCGATCCACGCCGCCGCCAAAGCTTGAAGGGAGGAACCGTCATGAACGATATGCCCAAGTTCGATCGCCGTTCCTTTCTGGTTGGCGTAACTGCGGCCGGGGGCGGATTCTCGCTCGGCTTCAACACATTCGCGTCCGACGCCATGGCCGCCGACGCGACGCCCGAGGTCAACGCCTGGGTCGTCGTCAAGCCTGACGACAGCATCGTCATTCGCGTCGTGCGTCCCGACATGGGGCAGGGCTCGCGAACCGGCCTCGCCCAGCTCGTGGCTGAAGAGCTCGAATGCGACTGGAACAAGGTCACCACCGAATATCCGACGCCCGGGCAGAACCTTGCGCGCAAGCGCGTCTGGGGCGCGATGAATTCGACTGGCAGCCAGGCCATCCGCAGTTCGCAGGAATATGTCCGCAAGGGCGGCGCCGCCGCGCGCATGATGCTCGTGCAGGCCGCCGCCAACGAGTGGAAGGTTCCGGTCGAGGAAGTGACCGCCGCCAATAGCGTCATCACCCACAAGAAGTCCGGCAAGAAGACCACCTTCGGCAAGGTCGCCGAAGCCGCCGCCAAGCTTGAGCCGCCCAAGGAGATCACGCTCAAGAACCCGAAGGACTGGAAGATCGCGGGCAAATCGCCCAAGCGCTTCGACACCCGCAACAAGGTGACGGGCAAGCACATGTTTGGCATCGACACCGTGCTGCCGGGCATGGTGTTCGCCTCCGTGCGCGATTGCCCCGTCAATGGCGGCAAGGTCAAGAGCTTCGACGCGTCCAAGGTCGAGGGCATGCGCGGCGTCAAAAAGGTCGTGGCGGTCGGCGAGACCGGCGTGGCCGTTGTGGCGGATACCTTCTGGAACGCCAAACAGGCGTGCTACGCCCTGCCCATCGAGTGGGACTTCGGCCCCAGCGTCAATGTCTCGAGCGCCTCCATCGCCGACTATCTGAAGGAAGGCTTGACGGCTGAAAAGGCCTTCATCGGCAACAAGCAGGGCGATGCGGACGCCGCGCTTGCGGGGGCTGCGCGCAAAATCGAAGCGACCTACGCCTATCCGTTCCAGAACCATGCCTGCATGGAGCCAATGAACGCGACGGCGCTGTGGACCGAGAACGAGTGCAAGGTCTGGGCGCCCACCCAGAACGCCGAGGCGGCCCTTGCTGAGGTCATCGCGACCTCCGGCCTTCCCGCCCCCAAATGCGACGTCATCAAGACGGAGCTTGGCGGCGGCTTCGGTCGTCGCGGACGCGCAGACTTTGTGCGACAGGCGGTTCTGATCGCAAAACAGATGCCTGGCGCGCCTGTGAAGCTGATCTGGACGCGTGAGGAGGATATGACGCATTGCTCATACCATCCGATCACCCAGTGCAAGATGACGGCTGGCCTTGACGACAAGGGCAATGTCACGGGCCTCCACATGCGCATTTCCGGCCAATCCATCATCGCGTCGCTCGCCCCCGAGCGGCTCGACAATGGCATGGATCCGGCGACCTTCCAGGGCCTGACGGCCAGCAGCCCCGAGGGCGCTTTCGGCTATAACATTCCGAATGTTCTCATCGACCACGCCATGCGCAACACCCATCTCACGGCGGGTTTCTGGCGCGGCGTGAATGCGAACCATAATGCGATCTATGTGGAGAGCTTCATCGACGAGCTCGCCCATGCGACGCAGACCGATCCGCTCGAGTTCCGCCGCAAGCTTCTGAAGCCCAAGCAGTTTGCGGTGCTCAATGCGGCGGCGCAAAAGGCTGGCTATGGCAAGCCTCTGCCCAAGGGTCACTTCCATGGCCTGTCGTCGATGAACACTTTCGGCAGCTATGTCGCGGCCTGCGCCGAGGTTTCGGTGGAGAATGGCAACTTGCGCATTCATCGCATCGTCGGCGCCACCAACCCCGGCCACGCCGTGCATCCTGGCATGATCGAGCGTCAGGTCGCGGGTTCCTTCGTCTATGGCCTGTCGGCGCTTTTGTACGGCGAGTGCACCGTGAAGAACGGCGCCGTCGAACAGACGAATTTCGACAGCTATAACGTGATGCGCCTCGACGAAATGCCGAAGGTCGACGTCATCGTGATGCCCGACTTCGAGTTCTGGGGCGGCGTCGGCGAGCCGACGATTTCGGCGGCGGCGCCCGCCGTGCTCAACGCGATCTTCGCGGCGACCGGCAAGCGCATCCGGACCTTCCCCCTGATGAACCAGTCGCTCACGAGCGCCTGATCGGACCGGGCCGACGGAGACCCCGTCGGCCCCTTTCCCTGTGGAGGCATGAATGAAGCTGATCGCCGCCACCTTCGCCATTCTGTTGGCCGCTCCCGCCGCCTGGGCCCTCGAGGCGCCCCCGGGCGCCATGGCCTGTTCGGGGTGTCATGCCACATCCGCCAGCGTCGATACGCCCGCGCCTCGCCTTGTCGGCATGAAGGCTGACGACATTCTGGCCGCCATGCTGGCCTTCCGCGCAGGCGCGCGCCCCGCCACCGTCATGGATCGCATCGCCAAGGGCTTCACCGAGTCCGAAGCTGCGGCCATCGCCCAATGGTACGCCACCCAGCCCAATTGAGGAGCGCATATGCGGATCACACGCCGGGGTCTCCTCGCATCTGCGGCCGCAGGCGCCGCCACCTCCATCGCGGCGCCCGCGCTTGCGCAGGGCGCGGCGGGCCGCGTCATCGTCATCGGGGGCGGCTTTGGCGGGGCTGCCTGCGCGCGTTTTCTGAAGGCGCTCGACCCGCGCCTTGACGTGACGCTCATCGAAGCCAATCCGACCTTCATCTCCTGCCCCTTCAGCAATGAAGTCATCGTCGGCCTGCGCGAGCTGAAGGAGCAGGAATTCGGCTATGACGGCCTGCGGAAAGCGGGCGTCAAGGTCGCCATCCAGAGCGCGACAGGCGTCGATGCAGCGGCCCGCAGCGTGACGCTGGGCGACGGAACGAAGCTACCCTATGACCGGCTCGTGCTTTCGCCGGGCGTCGATATCAACTGGACCGGCTTGCCGGGCTATACGCAGGCGGCGGCCGAGCGTATGCCCCATGCTTGGAAGGCGGGCGCGCAGACCCTGCTGTTGCGCCGCCAGCTCGAAGCCATGCACGATGGCGGCACGGTGGTCATCTCCGCGCCCGCCAACCCCTTCCGCTGTCCGCCCGGCCCCTATGAGCGCGCCAGCCTCATCGCCTGGTATCTCAAGACGAAGAAGCCGAAGTCGAAGCTCATCGTGCTCGACGCCAAGGACGCCTTCTCCAAGCAGCGCCTGTTCCAGAACGCGTGGAAGGCCCTCTACCCCGATATCCTCGAATGGGTGTCCCTGTCGTCCGGCGGCAAGGTCAATGCGGTCGAGCCCGACAGCTTGACGCTGGTGACCGATTTCAACCGGTTCAAGGCGGATGTGGCCAATGTGATCCCGCCGCAAAAGGCGGGCGAGATCGCGGCCCTCGCGGGCGTGACGGATCGCTCCGGCTGGTGTCCGATCGACCCGGTGAGCTTTGAATCGAAATTGCAGCCCGGCATGCATGTGATTGGCGACGCCGCCGTCATGGGCGCCATGCCCAAGTCCGCCTTCGCCGCCAACGCTCAGGCCAAGGCCTGCGCCGACGCCGTGGTGCGCCTGCTGGCGGGCGACAAGCCCATCGAACCGCGCCTGATCAATACGTGTTACTCCATCGTCCAACCGGACTATGGGATTTCGGTTGCGGGCGTCTATCGGCCGCAGAAGGATCTCTTCGTCGATATCGAGGGCGCGGGGGGCGTGAGTCCGATTGAGGCTCCAGCCACGACGCGCGCCATGGAGGCGCAGCTCGCCCATGGCTGGTATAAAACCATCACCAGCGAAACCTTCGGTTGAACCCATGGGCCGTCTGGCGATTGCATGGGCGGCATGGATCCTCGCCATCAGCGGGGCGGGGGCGCAGGAAGACGCGATCCCAACCTCCCTCACCGGGGCGCCGGGCGATGCGGCGAGGGGCAGGGCCATCGTGGCCAATCGTCAGGTGGGGCTCTGCTTGCTCTGCCACAACGGCCCATTCCCGGAGGAACGGTTTCAGGGCGACCTCGCGCCTGATCTGACTGGCGTCGGCGCGCGTTATACAGAAGGGCAATTGCGGTTGCGGATCGTTGATCCCGCCCGCATCAATCCCCAGACCATCATGCCCGCCTATGGCAGGACCGAGGGGCTCAATCGGGTGATCGGCGCCTTCGCGGGCAAACCGATCCTGAACGCCGAACAGATCGAGGATGTCGTGGCCTATCTCACCAGCCTGCGCGCGGAGAAGACACCATGAGCCAGACGCCGACCAATCTGACACGCCGGGCGGCGCTGACGGGAGCGGCGGCCACGGGCGCAGGCCTTCTGGTGCTGCGCAGCGTGGCGCCAGCCTCGGCGACGCCCGAGGCCATGCGCGCGGTGATGCGAACGATTGTGGGCGACGCACCTTTGCGCAAGGGGCGTGTCCAGCTCGACCTGCCGCCCCTGGTGGAAAACGGCAATACAGTGCCCATGACGGTCACGGTCGATAGCCCCATGACGGCGCGCGACCACGTGACGGCGATCCATGTGCTCAACGAAAAGAATCCGCAGCCCTATGTTGTGAGCGTCCATATGAACCACCGCGCGGGCGCGCCGCATTTCTCGACCCGCATCAAGTTGGGCGACACCCAGCGGGTGATCGCCATCGCCCGGATGAGCGACGGCTCCTTCTGGAGCGGCGAGCAGGACGTCATCGTGACCATCGCAGCCTGCCTGGAGAATTTCTGATGGCCCGCGCCCTCATCAATGTGCCGCCCAAGGCGAAGGTCGGCGACATCATCGAAATCAAGACGCTCGTCTCCCACCCCATGGAGACCGGCTATCGCGTCGGCCTCGGCGGCGAGATTCTGCCGCGCAACATCATCCAGACCTTCACCTGCGCCTATAATGGCGAGGAAATCTACCGCGCCGAATTTTCGCCAGCGGTGGCGGCCAATCCCTATCTGGCGTTCCACACGCTTGCGATGGAAACGGGCACGCTGGAATTCCGCTGGACTGGCGACAACGATTTTCTGCTGGTCGAGACAGCCAGCATCACGGTCGAGTGATGCGGGCGCTGGCGCTCGCGCTGCTGCTAGTGGCGCCGCTTGCGCAGGCGGGCGAAATTCCGGCGGCTGAGCGCCGCTCCGACACCGTGACCATGAGCGCGGAACTGCGGGCCATGCAGGCCGACGACATGGCCAATCCCGCAAGCTTCTGGGCGCTCGACGGGCAGACGCTTTGGGACGCCAAAGCGGGGACGTCGGGCAAGTCCTGCGCGGATTGTCATGGCGACGCGCAAGCCTCCATGAAGGGGGTCGCGGCGCGCTATCCCGCGTTCGATGGGGCGACGGGCCGCGTGCTCGATCTGGAGGCACGGATCAACCAGTGCCGGACGGATCGGCAGGGCGCGCCGCCGCTGGCGATGGAAAGCCGCGAGCTGCTCGACCTCACCACTTATGTCGGCCTGCAATCGCGCGGCGCGCCGATCAGCTCCAGCGATCCGCGTCTTGCGCCCGCCATTGAGACAGGACGCCAATTGTTCAGCGCGCGGCAGGGCCAGCTCAATCTCTCCTGCGCCATTTGCCATGACGACAATTGGGGCCGCAAGCTCGGCGGCGCGACCGTGCCCCAGGCTCATCCCACGGGCTATCCGATTTACCGGCTCGAATGGCAGTCGGTCGGTTCGCTGCAAAGGCGATTGCGCAATTGCATGGTCGGCATGCGCGCGGAGCCCTACCCCTTTGGGTCGGACGCCTATATCGCGCTTGAGGCCTTCCTCATGTTTCGCGCGAAGGGCCTGCCCATGGAGACGCCCGCCGTGCGCCCTTGAGCGTGAATCCACGCAGCGATGGGCCTGTGAAACGGCCCCAATTATGCTGTAATTCCGTGGTGACCGGAGGTCTTATGGGGGCCAGCCATGCTTGGCCGGACATAGGAAAAACATATGCGGTTCGCTATTGTTACAATAGATAGATATGCAGAGATTTTTGACGCCTTCGTTGACGCTGGCTGGACGCCGATCAAGCTTTTCACCAGCCCGTCCAACGATGAATTTGGCGATAATCGACATATGATCGCGGACGCTGAAAGGCGGCGGATGAATATCCAGACGACCCGCATCACCGACCGCGATTTATCGGATTTGCGGGATCAGAACTGCGACATCCTCGTCGTCGCAGGCTATGCTTGGAAAATCCCCGATCCGTATCGCTATCTAAAATATGCGGTCAATTTCCATCCGTCGCCTCTACCCGCAGGCAGAGGGCCATATCCATTGCCGCAGGCTATCTTGCAAGCATGGAATGAATGGGCGGTCTCCTGCCACAAGATCAGCGACGATTTCGACGCGGGCGACATTCTCGATGCTGAAAGCTTCCCCATCGCGCCAGACGAATGCCACGAGAGCCTGACGCTCAAGACACAAATTGCAGGAAAAAGACTCGCCTCGCGCGTGGCCGGGAATTTTCAAACCCTGTGGGACAACGCCAAAATTCAAGAAAATCCCTCCTATTGGCCAAGAACGCCCATTGCCGGGAGAGTGATTGATTTTGACCAACCCGTTCAATCAGTTTTGCGCCATATCCGGGCCTTCGGAAACACCGAGAGTTTCGCAAAAATCGGCGAGGCGTTTTTTACGGTGAAAAGGGGCGTCGGCTGGCGGGAGGCCCATGCGCTGACGCCAGGAACGCCAATTCATTTCAACCACGGAAAGTTGGTTGTCGCGACGACTGACGGCTTCATTGGCTTGCTGGACGTCCTTCCTATCTCGGCCAGCATTCATAATGGTTAGGGAGGCGTTCCACTCTTTTGCAGCGTTCAAGCGGACGAGCGCAAGGATCGTTTCGGAGCGTCGCCCTCGTCACAAAAGAGATATAATAAGCGTTCAATGAGAACGCATCTGTGGTCATGAACCGCATTTTTCCAACAATGGCGCGCCAATACGATGCAAGAGAAGAATCTGCCCGCCATTGATGCAGGCTATTGGGTCGCCATCGTCGCCGCCAGCATGTGCGGCGCAAATGCGGGCGATCTCGCGGCAGGCCCCTTGGGTCTGGGTCATGTGGCTGGATTGCTCCCTCTGACGATCATATTTCTCGCGATCGTTTCAATCGAGAAAATGTTCAGATTTTCGACGCTCTTTTATTACTGGTTCGCCATCATCGTTTTGCGCACCATGGCCACCAACATTTCCGATTTCGCAACCCATGACATGAAAGTCCCTTTTCCATTGCTGACGGCGGGGTTGATCATCGTCATGGGCGTATTGATTTTCCTTGATCGTTTTACGGGCGTAAAGTCCGGGACGGCTCAGGTTCGGCAGGGCGGTTGGGGCGCCATACCGACGACGAATTGGAACTACTGGGTCGTCATGCTGGCCGCCGGAACGCTGGGCACGGCATCCGGGGACTGGATCGCCGAAAATGATGGCCTCGATTTTGGCGTCTATTGGGGCTCCGCCCTCTGCTTTCCCATTTTCATTGCGGCGTTGTTGATCGCTTCGCTTTATGGGCGGATGACCAAGCCATGGTATTGGGTCGCCATCGTCGCCTGCCGAACGCTGGGAACCGATCTCGGCGATATGCTGGTGACAATGTTTCGAACGCTCACGCCAACGAGGTCGATGGGGCTTTGGCTCAGCACCGCCTGCACTGCGACGCTCCTGTGCGCCATCGTTTACGTCTGGCGCCACAATCGGCAGGCGCCGCCGGACGTTTTGTAGGCGCATTGTCGGACGCGGCGCTGCGCATCACCTTGCAAAGCTTTTGTCGGTCAAGGTTTTCAGGAAGGCGACGATATCATCTATTTCCTGATCCAATTCGACAGCGGTCTCGCCTGATTTGCGATTGTAGGGTGGCTGCTCGACATTGACGTTCTTCCAGAATTCTGGCGGCAGGTCGTTAAATTTCGCAACGTCACCATTGGCGTTTCGCGGGTACCAGCGTTCGGGATTGGTGTCGCGGGTGAAATAGAAGGCGACGGCGTCACGCAAGGTTGCGAGCGCGCCATTATGAAAATAGGGGCCAGCGACCGCAACGTTTCGCAAGCTTGGCGTTTTGAAAGCGCCGCATAAACTGGCGACGTTCACATCCGGCGGCGCGATCGAGTCTGCGTTCGGACGCTGGCAGAATCCAAGGTCGAAGTGGGTTGGATCTGCATTATCCGGAATGGCTGGATTGCGCGGCGCGCCCAGAACATCATAGGTAAAGTCCGTGAATAACCAGTTTCTCGGATTTCTCGACAAGGGCGACTTTTGACCCGTCGTCTTTTCCTCATGTTCCGACGACTCGCCTCCAGCGTGGCAGGAAAGGCAATTGCCCCGCTTTGGGTCGATGAACGCCTGATATCCGCGACGTTCTTCCTCAGTGAAGGTTGCGCGGCCCTCAAGCCAATCATCGAATTTTGAAGTGAATGGTTTAAAGCGCGGGCTCGCTTCGTAGCCAGCGACCGCCGAGGCAAGTTTCTCGAACGCTTTGGCGTCATCGAAAACGGTGTCGCCATATACGGCCTGCGCGAGGCTGGCGTAAGGCGATGCTCTCACGCGCCGGATGAATTCCGCCTTGTCGGGCAAATTCATCTCTCTGGGGTTGAAAAGCGGGCCTTCCACCTGCCGTTCCTGATCAACCGCGCGCCCGTCCCAAAATTGCCCCCCAACCGGAACAGTTTCAAGTTTACCCGTGACGTCGTTGGGCAAACTGGCGAAGCTGAAATCGGGGCTATAGGCCATATATCCGAGGGACGGCGTTTTTCTGACGCCAAAAACTTCGGCGCGGCTGCCCTTGGCTATGGCTGGAATCGTCGAACCGTTATTGCCCCGATAGGCGCTCGTGGCCTCGTGACATGAAGCGCAGGCCACGCCGGGCGGTTCCGATAATCCCGGATCTTCAAAAATGCGCTTGCCCAGCAGATCGCCGGGCACAAGGCGCGCTTCGTCCGCATCTGCCGAGCTGGACCCCGCCGACGACGATAGCGTGGCCGACTGTGGCGACGCGACGCAGGCCGTCAACAGAAGGCCTGCGCCGAGCAGATTGCGGCCAAGGCGCCCAAATTTTCCCGTTACCAAAAACAATGGCGTCACGCCAGACTTTCCCTCACGGCGGACTGTCCTGTCGTTATCACTTAACATTGCCGGTCAGGTGGCGTCAGTTAGTGATGGTCGACAGGACCATCTCCTCGTCCCGATTCACCGCAGGGCGGCAGATTTTCCGACGCCAAGATCAAGCGCGTTTGACAGGTCGTTGGCGCCGCCGTCGCGCGTGCCGAGCGGCTCAAGGCCCCACCTTGTTTCGATCAGTTTAAGAATCGAGGTCGTATCGTACTGGGTGTGATCCACAAAGCCCTTCTTGGCAAATGGGGAGATCAGCAGCGTAGGAACGCGCGTACCCGGACCCCATTTGTCGATCTTTGGCGGCGCGACATGGTCCCAAAGCCCGCCGTTTTCATCGTAAGTGATGATGACCACAGAATCCTTCCAGATCGGGCTCTTTTCGATCATGCGCAGCAGCTCGACGGTGTGATGTTCGCCGCTGGTCACGTTGGTGTAGCCGGGATGTTCATTGTCCTCGCCAAGCGGCTTGAAGAACACAACTTTCGGCAGCTTGCCGGTGTGTATCCCCTTCACCAGATCAAGTTCATCCTTCAGATGGGCTTTGGCGCCCGGCGTGCCGACCGCGGTATCCTTGAACATCGCGAAAACCTGATGATGAAACTGGAATTCGGGATCGGGATGGCCCGCGACCGCATCATTCCAGCCGCCGGAATACCAGGCCCAACTTACGCCCTTCTCGGACAGGCGCGTTCCAATATTGGGCGCATCTTGCAGGGGCAGGAGTTGCGCTGGATCGGTGATGGAGGCCGAATGGGGGCCATTGATCGGCTGCAGGGTGTTGACGGCGAAACCATCCGGCGTCACCGCGCCGTCCTTTACAAGAGCGCCGTTCTCGTCAAGCTGCGCGACCAGATTGGAGGGCGCGTTGTGATAGACAGGCGCGCAACCGCAAACCAGATAGAAATGGTTGAGAAACGATCCGCCGAAAGCCGCATGGAAGAAATTGTCCATGACGACGTATTTTTTTGCATATTCCCAAAGGGGCAAACGTGAGCCGTCATAATAGCTCATGACGAGGGAGCCTGCGTCCGACCACGCGACAAATTTGTTCATTTTGCCATCGTTGATCTGCAACTGCTCCTGATAATAGCGATGCCAGGCGTCGCCGGTGACCTGTTCGATATTGGCGAAGGTCTCGGAGCGATAGGGCTTGTTGGGCAGATCGGTCGGGAATCGGGTGTCGATTGAATATTTCCCGTCCGCCGTCTTGCGATTGGAATTCAGCACCGGAGGCAGAACGGCGTAAACCTTTCCTTCCTTATCGATCTGGGTGGCCGCATCTCCCGCATTGGCGATGCCGTTCGCGCCGGGAAACATCCCATACAGGTTATCGAAGCTGCGGTTCTCCAGATAAATGACGATGATATGGTTGATCTTGTTCAAACCGGGCGCTGGTTTGGGAGCTTCCGCATAGAGCGGGGACGACAGGAAAGTCCCGGCGGACAGAGCGGCAAGAAAAGTGGAGGCGATTGAAGCGCTACGAAATGACTGAAGCATGATGGCGTCCTTTGAACGAACGGGAAGCCATCAAAATAAAGAGGCGATATGACGCTCTGGTGACGCAGCCAGGCGACCGTGAAGGTTGCGCCCGCACGGCGGCCGCCACCGCCGCAACTGGGGCTTTAGCCGCAGGTCTCCAGCGCAGCGCAGGGCAAGACTCAAGTTCCAGCTCCGGCCGCCGTCCTTCAACAGGAGATCCAGATGGAGGGTAACATGCGGATCACCTTCAATCCCGCTATCAGCAGCGCAGGGCCGATCAGGCCCATTCAGCGTGTTGTCCGCAAAAAGGCGTCCGTCACCGCCGAGCCGGTTGAACTTGAGCCCGCAATATCGGCGCCCGTCACCACCTCCTTGTCAGAGCTTGGCGTGCAGTTGTCCCGAAACGAAACGGTTGCGGAACAGAACTACAGGGAAAAAGATCCGCTCTGGAACATGATGCTCAATTTGTGACAGGCTCAGCGCTTATGACAGCCCTGCCGGAGGCATAAACGTCCTCGTCTCCATAGGCGGCGCGGCGACTGCGGAATATGGGAGAGGCCCGCGAACCAAGCTCCACCTTGAGGAAGGTTGCGGGCGCCGCGCCATTGTTCTCAAGTTGGTGAAACATCATGCCCGGCAGACCCGTCAGGCGCCCCCGTCGCATAGGCGTGGCGATAGGCTCCGACGTTTCAGACTCCCGGGCGATCGTCCTTCCCTCGTCGCTCAGGCCCAGCAGATGGGCGCCTTGCATCTGGCGGACGGCCTGGGTCCGGGCGCCGGGCGCGAGACGAAGGTAGTCCGCGCCAATGACGCTGTCGCCCAGTTGCAGGCTTGCGTCAGCCTGCATGGGCGCAAGATCGACGCTGAGCGGCGTCCCGATGGCGAGGCGCTGGCGCGCGCTCATCGGGGATGGATTGGCAAACAGGAAAGTCTCGTTGCGATAAAGTCCCATCAGGTAGCGCAGGTCATTGAAGGACACGAGCCGGGCGCGGGCCGCGCCATCGGCCCTATGGACGCAGTTGGCGTTGACAGGTGTCGTGATGACGCAGCCTTCGCCCCAGGCTATGTCCTGACGCAAGCCGTCCGACAGGGTGATCTCGCTCACGCCCCTGCCTTCAAGGACATAAAAGCAATCTTCAAAAAGGCGCCGCATGGGCGCGGAGCTTTGTCCGGGCGCAAGTTCGAAGAGGAAGACCGACAGAAAATCGCACCGGCCCTCCACATGGCAGATGGCGCCGTTCAATCCAAAACGCGCCCAAGGCCGCGTCTCCAGCGTCAGCAGGTCCAGCGTTGCGCCTTCCACGATGGGGACGCCTTCGGCCTTCGCCCAGTTGAGGTAGGGATCGACGAGATATTTCACGCCGAGATCGTGGGTCGCTTCGCTCATGATCAGGCCTTCCTCACATATTTGCTCTCGTCGATGAACGGCCCCATGCGTGATTCAACGCCATTTTTGGCGATTTCCTTGAGCCACAGGTCGTGAACGCGCATGTCCTGATCCTCATATTCGACCTGTGCGCCCCCTTGTTTTACATCCTTGTCCACGCCCACGTCCCAGATCTCCCGTTTCATCTTGAGGAGGGGATAGCGCACCGTGCCAATCTGCAAAGCGAGGTAGCGCGAGGGATGGTCGGCGACATTGAAATGTTGGTGGAACATGGAATCAGGCGGGCAATAGACGCAGCCATGCTCCCAATCCACGCGGGTGAAGGCCTCATGTTCCTCGCGCCACAAGAGCGAATAGCCCTTGCCCGTGACGGCGAAGACGCAGACGCCGTCGAAATGGCGATGGCCCTTTTTATAGGTGCCTACGGGCATTTCCGAAGAGTGGGCGCCGATGGTGTTTTCCGTCAGCATGAAGCGCAGGTTGGAGCCGCCCGCGCCGCGCTTGGACCATTGCCGCAGTTCGAAGCCCGAGAGGTCCGGGACGAAATTCGTCTCCCACTGATGGCGGCCGGGCGAGATCGAAATGAACTCGCCCTCGCCCGCGAAATAATTGGCGGCGCCGACACGCTCGGGAAAACTGACGGGGCAGTTGAAGATCAGCTCCTCGTCGCGAAACCGCCCCATGGTGAAGACCATGTTGTTGACGGAGGCGAAGCGGGCGGGTTCAAGCCCCGAGCCGTTGAAATATTGATGGCGGGCGTTGAGGGGAATGGAGAACAGGCTCTTTGGTCCCCATTCGAAATTATGCTTGCGGCCATCCTCCAGCTCGACCGTGGTCGAGCCATGGCCGGAGATGACATAGATCACCTCCTCGCAGATATGTTTCAGCGGCGCCGATTTGCCTCCCGGCGGCAGTTCGAAGGCGAAGATGGAGATATAATCGTCCCGCCCCTTCAAATGGCAGAAGGCGCCATTCATGCCATAGCGGTCCCAATGTTTCACCGGAACCTTGCGGATGTCGATGCCGAAATCCTCGACTATCGGCACGCCCTGCGCGCGCGCCCAGTCCAGATAGGGATCGGGAAGTTTGATGGAAGGCATGTCGTTTCCTTGCATATCAGCGCATGGCGTTGCGGACGCGCTCAATCGTTTCCGCATCAGCGCCATAGGCCTTGTCCACCAGGCTCTGAAGCGTGTTGGGCGGCACATAGGCGATGTTGAGCCGCAGCTTCTTGCTTTCCTCGATCAATTCGGGATCGCGCAGCGCTGCGGCGAAGGCCTCGCGCAACGCGCTCAGCCGCTCCGGTGGAACGCCCGGCGCCACGACGAAGGGGCGACCCATTCCTGCGCGCAGCAGGAAGAAATCGACCGCGCGTTGTTCGGCGTCCGACTGGGCCAGTCCGGCCAGGGTGGGCACATCCTTCATGCGCTCGTCGGGCGACATGGCGCCTTGCAGCAGCAGGCGGCGCGTTCCATCGCCGAAGGTGGATTCGCGCGCCGCCGTGTCATAGCTGATGAACGCGCCATGCACCTCGTTGCGTTCCACGGCGAGGTTCATCTCGCGCGAGCCGGGATAGCCTTGCACAAGGCGCAGCTTCCACCCAAAGAGTCTTGCGAGCACCTGCGGATAGGTCTGGCTGTCGGCGCCGCTTCCGGTGGACGCGACGATCAGTTCCTTATTGCGAAGCTCGCTGGCATGTTTGATGGGAGCGTCGGCGCGGACATAGGCCACGATCACGTCGCTGTCCGGGCTTCCGAGCCAGTTGAACTTGCGCGGATCGAACTGCACGCCGCCGCCGCCCAGCACCGCCTCGAAGGGTACGCCCCGATTGATGACGCCGATGACCGTTCCGTCTCTGGGAGCCACGTTGTAAATCTGATTGGCGGCGACCAGACTGCCTGCGCCCGGCATGTTTTGCGGCACGACGACCGGCTGGCCTGGAATATGGCGCCCCATGAAGCGGGCGACCAACCGCCCCCACAGATCGTCCGACCCGCCCACGCCATAACCGATGAGCACTGTAATGGTCTTGCCACGATAGAATGATTCAACGGATTGCGCCCGGCTCGGCGATGACCCAAGGACCATCAGAGCCAGCGCCAATAAAGCAGTCGCTCCCCTTGACATCGACGTTCCTCCTGCGCCGCGCTCTCCGGGCGGCTTGTTCCTGTAGTCGATCAGGCTCGCGATGCGTGGTCAAGCCCGTATGGGCGGTTGACAGCTCTCGTGCGCATGCGCGACATTGATCGCAAATCAAATTTGGGGGAGACAGGTCCATGGATGACGCAAAGATCGCCGTGCGAAGGCCGGTGGCCGCCAGGGATGACGCCGTCACCTTCTCCATGCGCAACCTCCCGCTGCTTGAGCAGGGCACGACCTATGATCCGCTGGCGACGGCGGAAAATCTCTGGGTGAGCGTCAAGGTCTACGCCAGCGGCGGCGAAAACGCGCTGCATTCCCATGGGGGCGAGGACCATTCCTTCATCGTGCTTCAAGGCAAGGCCGCCTTCACCTTTGGCGATGGCCGCACCGAACTGGTCGGCATCCATCAGGGCGTGATGATTCCGAAAGGCGTGGAATATAAATTCGAGGCCGACGAAGCCGAGAACCTTGTGATGCTGCGGGTTGGCGGCGGCGAGCGTTCCGTCAAGGGGCTCGATGACATCTCTCGCGTCGGCACGCCGATGGACGTGATGAAACAGACCAAATTCAGCGACGGCGCCGTCAAGGTCGGCGATGATCCAAAGAATGGCGAGACGTCGAAGAAGCGCATCTATGCTCGGGGGAAGGTCTTCTCCCCCGACTGACGCGCGCATCATCAAGCGGCGCAGACTGCGTCAAGACAATAGAAACACGCTTGAGCGTGACATCAAAAAGGGAAAAATCATGCCTGAATTGCCCGTCGACGCCTCCAAATTCGCAGGCATGTCGGAAGAACAAGCGCGTTCATTTCCGCGCCGCACCGTCGTCGGCGAGGAGATGACCGACGATCAACTTTCCACCATTCCGAAGATGGTCTCCACCGACTCCCATGTGATGGAGCCAGAGGAGCTGTGGCGCGAGCTGCCGGCGCGTTTGCAGGAGCATCTGCCGAAGGTGCCTTTCCGCAACTCGCCGCCCGGCGCCACCGATCCGCATCTGCGCCTGCAAGATCAGGACACCGACGGCGTCGCCGCAGAGATCCTGTTTCCCAATTACGGCATGGCGCTGTTCGGCATGGACGATATCGAGACCCAGCAGGAATCGTTCAAGCTCTACAACGACTGGATTCACAACTTTTGTCAGGCCGATCCCAAGCGTCTCTATGGTTCGCCGCTGGTGTCGGTCTATGACATCAAGGCTGGCGTCAAGGAGATGCACCGGGGCGTCGACATGGGCCTCAAGGGCGCGATGATCTGGCAGGTGCCGGATGCGCGGTTGCCCTTCACCTCCGAACATTACGAGCCCCTTTGGGCCGCCTGCGCTGAGGCCAAACAACCGGTCATCTGTCATATTCTGACCGGCCATTCCTACACAAAGACGGGGCAGAAGGGCGGCGTGCAGGGTCTCAAGGACGCCACCAACACGAAGACGAACGATTCAGCGAACACGCTGTTCGATTTCATCTTCTCCGGCGCCTTCGACCGCTACCCCGATCTGAAGCTGCTGATGGCGGAGAGCGAGATCGGCTGGCTGCCCTTCCTGTTGCAGCAGTGGGACTATTATTTCGAGCGCTTCCGCCACAGCCGGTCATTGCCGATCAAGCGCAAGCCCAGCGAGATCTTCGCCGAGCATGTTTATGGCACCTTCCTTGAGGATTATGTCGGCACGCGCTTCTTCCCCTGGTGGGGCGAAAAGAACTGCATGTGGTCCAATGATTATCCCCATTTCAACATGACCTTTCCCCATTCGCGGCAGGTGGTCGAACATCACCTGAAGGGACTGTCGGAAGAGCGCCGCCAACGGTTGACGCGCGATAATGCGATCCATCTGTTCAATCTGGAACTCGCCTGATTTTCATTCTCCGCCCCGGCGTCTTCGGCTCCGGGGCGGAGGAAGTGGTTTCGTCGCGGTTTGCGGCGTCACATGCTTCGCTTGCGCGCCCCGGAAGAGGGTCCTTGCGCGGTAAAGGAGGGGACGTCATGATGAAAAAGACTGCTGCCGCCCTTGTTCTGGGGCTGGCCCTTGCGAGCTCCGCGTGGGCGCAAACGACCGAGACATCCTTTTTCGCCGGCAAAACCATCACGATCCTCATCGGCTACGCCGCAGGCGGAACCTATGACGCAACCGCGCGTCTCATCGCTCGACACATGCCCAAACATATTCCGGGCCATCCGAACATGCTGCCGCAGAACATGCCCGGCTCTGGCGGCATCAAGACCGTTCTGAACCTCTACTCGGTGGCGCCCAAAGACGGCACGACGCTGGCCATGTTGTCGCGCAGCTATCCGATCGAACCTGTGTTCAGCCCTCAGACGGCGAAATACGATCCGCGACGTTTCATTCCCATCGGCAGCACCAGCAACGAGGTTTCCGTCGCCGTCGTGTGGCATACGCGGGGCGTCACATCCATCGACCAATTGCAAACGCAGGAGATCACGACTGGCGCGACCGGCGCCACAGACGACACCGGGCGGTTTCCCACGCTTTTGCACAATCTCACCGGCGCGAAGATCAAGCTGGTCACTGGCTATCCCGGCGGCAACAATGTCACCATGGCGATGGAAAAGGGCGAGGTGGACGCGCGTTTCGGCTGGTCGTGGGGCAGTCTGAAGAGCCGATCCCACCAATGGCTTGATGAGAAAAAGATCAACATCATCGTCCAGATGGCGCTGGAGAAAGCGCCTGATCTGCCCGATGTGCCGCTGATCATGGAATTCGCCAGGAACGAAATTGACAGAAAGGCGCTCGAGCTGCTGTTTGCGCCACAAGTGATGGCCTGGCCCCTGGTGGCGCCGCCTGATGTGCCCGCCGACCGCATTGCGATTTTGCGCAAGGCCTTCGACGCCACCATGCAGGATCCCGAATTTCTGGCCGATGCGAAGCGGATGAATATCGACGTCGAGCCAGTCGCCGGGGACGTGATGCAGACTCTGGTCGAGCGCGTCGGCGCCTTTGATCGCGCCGTCATTGATCGCGCGCTGGAGCTCACCGAGGCGCAGTGAGCGTTTCCCGAGCGCCGCCCGATCATAGCGGAAAGCCCGCGCTTGCGCTTCGTCGAAACGTATTTTAGCATTCGGTATTGGTAAATTGTTTCTAAAGCGGCTCGCACCGGGCCTATTGTTGGAGGCGTGAATGCGTCCTTTTGTTTTCGCGGCGGCCATGCTGGGTTCGGTTTGCGTGAACGCCGAGGTCTGCGCGCAGGCGAGCCCGCAGATCCGCTCCCCAAACACCATTCAGCAGCTGTTTCAGTACCTGTACCAGTGCGCCCAGACGCCCCCGGCAAGCGAAGGGTTCGAACTCACGTTGCGGTTCAGCTTGACCCCTTATGGCGCGCTGCGTGGCAGGCCGATGATCACTTACGCCAGACTTTCGGGAAGCGTTGAGGAGCAGCGGGTTTTCGTTTCCGCGACCCTTGCGGCGGTTGAGAAGTGCCTGCCGGTTCCGCTCACCGAGGAATTTGGCAAGGTGGTCGCGCAAAAGGTGATCGTGATGCGTCTGCCAAGGCCGCGCGAGCGTCAGATCTGACGGATCGCCCCCCTCCTAGCGCGCGCCTTCAGGCGCTATGAACAGAATTTTCAAATCCTGATCCGGTCGATAATTCTGCTTCCGGACTTCGAAGGTGGCGCTCCCGGTTTTCTTTATTCCGTCGATGCAAAGAGACAGCAAATTGCCGGGCGCGCCTTTGTCGATGGTCAGAACAAAGTCGCCGATCGGACCATTCCAGGAATTGGCCGTTTTCAGGATATACTGAATTTCATGTCCCAGCCCGAATGTGTCGGGCGCATTCGGGCCGCGCGGCTTGTTCACGCTGCGCCACAGGCCTTCGTCCATGCACCAGGTGGCGTATTCGGGAGCGTTCACCGGAAAGCGCGCGTCTTTCGACCCTGCGAGGTTTTTGTCCGACTGGACGAAAAACGTGCTGAAGGCTGGCTTGTAGGAATGGGAGATCCGCACGGTCGTCAGAGGCTCGAAGCGTTGTTGGCGATAGTAGATCTTTTCGAGGCTCCACAATGGACAGACCATTTCGCCGCAGCCTCCATCGCCCAGCGCGCCGATGGCCGTCAACTTTCGCATATCCGCCCTGGACATATGGCCAAGGCTGTCCATGAGCCTTGGTCCGGGGATGTCAAAGGCCACGTTCGCATCGCGCAAGTCGCGGGTGATGTCTTTGCCGTTCACGAAAGCCTTCGTCTGCACGGAGGTCGGCGCCGGCCGGTCGTTCACCCGCGTTTCAAAGGCGAAAAAATTGGCGCTGTCAGGATCGGGCACATTATAGCCGCCATAGCCGAGAACCTCCGCCATATTGATGATGGGCAGCGGAAAGGCGACATAGATATCGACGGGAGCGTTCGTCACGTTGCGGAAAACATAATCGACGCGAATGCGCGACAGGGAGATGGACAGCGCCTCTTTCTCCATGGTGATGGCGTCGCTCGTGTCGAACTCCAGTCCGCCTGCGCCGATGCCAGCGACGCTGTCGTTGGCTTGCGCTGCGCCGTTCAACAAGGCGCCGCAGAGCATCAATAAAGCCGTGATCGTGTTTCTCATCTCAGCGCATGTCCTGGCGTGGCGGCCCCGGCGCAGCAAGGGCCGGCGCGCCAGAGCTTTGCGTCATTCCAGCGCCCCCGTAAAGACGGCGCGTTCAGGCCCAAGCGCGTCGCTGACGCGTTATCTGAAAGCCTCTTTCAGAAAGCTCTCGTCGACATAGGCCGAGGCGTCTTTCAGCTCCCTGCGCGGCTGGCCATAGGCGCTACGCAACCGCAGCACGGTCTTCATGCCCTCGGGGTCGATGCGCAGATCGCGGAACATGCCCAGCTTGGGATCGAGCAGCTTGGCGTAGGCCAGTTCCGCTTGCGGGCGCTCCATGCCGCGCATGTTCTTGGTGAGAAGCCCGATGGCCTCCTCGCGGTTGGCGGGGGCGGTCAGCCAGTCCATGGAATCCTTGAACGCCCGGATGAAGGCGACGATCTCCTTGCGCTTGGCCGCAGCCGCGCCCCGCCGCGTGGAGCCGGAAATGCCCTGATAGGCGCCCAGCGCCTGCGAGGCGTCTTGCAGCCGCGCGAAGCCTTTGGCTTCAGCCGCGATGTCGAGAGGCGCGTTGAGCAGGGTGGCGTCCTGCTTGCCGTCCAGCAGGGCTTGCAGCCTTTGCGCGCCGCCGCCCACCTTGTCCCATTTGACGTCGTTGACGGCGATGCCTTGCTTGGCCAGCGCGTCGTTCAGCACGAAGGCGAAGCCGGAGTTCATGGAGTCCACCGCGATGGTCTTGCCCTTGAGCTCGCTGATGCTCTTGATCCCCGGCGCGGCCATGATCTGCAACATGCCGGGATCGACGCCGAATAGCACGACGAAGTCGGAGGGCCCGCCAAGGTCAGTTTCGCCCTGGCCCTCGTTATAGGCGATCATGTTGTCGGCGGCGGTCAGCGCCAGATCGAAATTGCCGGCGTAGAGATCCTTCGCCATGTTGATGGAGCCGGGCGTGATCGTGAGCGTGGGCTCGACGCCGTATTTTGCGAAGAAGCCCTTCTCCTGCGCCACCCAGAAGGCCCAGTTGGAGGAGCCCGCGAAGGCCACCACCTTGAACGGTTCGGCGCGGGCGCTGGCGAGGGGCGCGCAGAGGGCGAGGCCCGCCAGAAGCGCGGCTTGCAGGATGGTCGATTTGATCATGGGTTCCTCCCGATAGGCTTTTGTTTTCAGCCCCGCTGCATGCCCCAACGGCGCACGGTCCTGGCTTCGATGACGCGAAAGATCACCGCCTCCACGATCAATCCGACCGCCATCACGGACAGTAGCCCGGCGAAGACGGCGGCGGTGTCCAGCGTGTTGCGGTTCTCGAAAATATACCAGCCGAGCCCGCCTTGGCCCGACGACACGCCGAAGACCAGTTCGGCGGCGATGAGCGTGCGCCAGGCGAAGGCCCAGCCGATTTTCAGTCCCGCCAGAATGGCTGGAAAGGCGGCGGGGATGAGAATGCCCAGCACGAAGCGCAGACCCTTGAGGCCGAAGGTGCGTCCCGCCATGCGCTGAGTCTCCGACACCGACAGAAAGCCCGCGTGCATGTTGAGCGCCACCGCCCAGAGCACGGAATGGACGATGACGAAAATCAGCGAGGGCCGCCCCAGCCCGAACCACAGCAGCGCCAGCGGCAGCAGGGCGATGGCGGGCAGCGGGTTGAACATGGCCGTGAAGGTGGACAGCAGATCCGTGCCGATGCGGCTCGTCACCGCCACCGTGGTCAGCAGGGCCGCGATGATCAGGCCGAGAAAATAGCCGATGACGAGGGTCTGAAGGGTCACGGCCATGCGTTGGGGGATGACGCCCGAGACGATGCCGTCTTTCAGGGCGGTCATCGTGTCGAGGAATGTGGGGAAGGTCAGCGGGCTCTCCAGCCAGCGCCCATAGGCCTCCCAGATGAGCGCAAGGCCGATCAGGATCAGCCCGCGCCGCACCACGGCGTTTTCGAATATTTTCTCGATGAAGGGCAGGGGTTTGGCCACATCGCCCAGCGCCACGGGGGCCGTCACCTGAAATTCCTGTTCCGGCCTCGCCGGGGGCGCGCTGCGCAGCGTCGTGGTCATGGTCTGGTCCTCAATGCGCGACAGCATGGTCATCGAACAGCATGCCCGAGATGCGTTTGGCGAGCTGGCCGAACTCCGGCGTGTCGCGCTCGGTGAAGCCGAGGTGGTCGCAATTCAGTTCCGCGCGCACCTGGCCGGGGTGGGGCGAGAGCACCACGACCCGCGAGCCCACCACGATGGCCTCTTCGATGGAATGGGTGACGAAGACGAGGGTGAAGCCCACATCGTCCCACAGTTGCAGCAGCTCCTCCTGCATCTTGCGACGGGTGAGCGCGTCGAGCGCCGCATAGGGCTCGTCCATCAGCAGCACATCGGGCTTCATGGCCATGGCGCGGGCGATGGCGACGCGCTGCTTCATGCCGCCCGACAGCATATGCGGATAGGCGTCCATGAATTTGGCGAGGTTCACCTTGGTCAGCGCGTCGGCGGCGCGGTCGGCGGCCTCCTGCTTGCTGACGCCGTTGACGAGCATGGGATAGGCCACATTGGCCTGCACGGTCTTCCAGGGCAGCAGCTGGTCGAATTCCTGAAACACCATCATGCGGTCGGGGCCGGGGCTGGCGATGACGCTCCCTTTCAGGGTGATGCGCCCTTCCACAGGGGGCATGAAGCCCGCGATGGCTTTCAGGATCGTGGACTTTCCGCAGCCCGATGGCCCCAGCAGAACCACCCGCTCCTGCTGGTGGATCTGGAAGCTCACGCGGTAGGTGGCGGTGACCAGATGGTCGGGGGTTTTATATTGCAGCGTCACCCCCTCCACGCTGACGAGCGGCGAGGCCGTCTGCGCCCCTGCGAGGGGCTGCATGGAAGGGGCGAGCGTCTGCGACATGAAAGGCTCCGAAAATCAGTTGCTGGCCGAGCCATGGGCGGCGGCGACGAAGACGTCCTGCCATTTGGCGGGCACATTCTTCAGGCCGCCGATGCGTCCCATGAAGTCGGCGAGGGTCTGCACGCCATAGGCGGCGGAGCCGAAATCGTCGGGCATGGTCTTCAGCATGGCCTCGACCCGCGCCTCGTCGATGAGCTTGGAGGGCTCGGCCTTCAGATAGATGCGCGCGGCGGTGGCGGGATCCTTGCGGATGAGGGCGCTGGCCTCGTCGATGGCCTTGATCAGCACGCCCGCCATTTTGGGATTGGCGTCGAGATATTTCTTGGTGGCGCCCGCCGCAAGGAAGGTGGAGCGCCCGCCGAAAGCGTCCTCCGACGTCGCGATGACGCGCGCTTTGCCGCTGTCGAGAACGAGTTGCGTGAAAGGCGGCGCGGAGAAATAGGCCTTCACCTCGGTGCCGCCGCTGAGCATGGCGTTGACCGATTCTGGGTGAGGCAGGGCCACGACCTGCGGCTTCAGCTTGTCCTGCTGACCCTTGCCGTAGCGTTTCTCCGCGATCATTTGCAGGGCGTACATCTGCGGCGAGACCAGCGCGGGCATGGCGATCTTGTCGTTGGGGCCAAGGTCGTCGATGGTCTTGGCGTCGGGCTTGTTGGCGACCAGCACGAGCGGGCTCGAATTCACGCCCGCGACGCCGAAGATCTGCTGCGGCGTGTTGCGCGCCTTGTCCCAGGCGATGAGCATGGCGGCGACGCCATAGACGCCCACATCCACCGAGCCCGACAGAACCGCGTCCTGCATGGCGGCGGAGCCGGAGAAGCGCTGATAGCTGGCGGTCACGTCGAGGCCTTCGGCCTTGGCGTATTTTTCCACCAGCTTCATTTCGTCGGCGATGAACAGGGGCAGAAAGCCCACGCCAAAGCCGATGCCGATCTTGACGGGCGTCTGCGCTTGGGCGGCGCCCGGCAGGACGAGCGTCGCCGCGAAAAGCCCGGCGGCTGCCATCATTTTCTTGATCATGACGTTTCCTCAGTTTGATTCTGTTCTTTGAAGCTCTGCTATTTAGGCGGCTCCAGCGGCATCGCCAGAAGCACCATGACGGGTCGGTTCGTATTGTTCCGCAAGGCCCGCGATTCGCCAGGCGCGATGCGGCAGGAATCATAGGGCTGCAACACCGCCGCGCCCTCCGGCGTCTCCACCGTCAGCTCGCCTTCCACCACGAAATAGATCTTCTCGATGGGCGAGGCGCTTGGCGTGATGTGGCCGCCCGGCAGGATCTGCGACATGCCCATCCACAATTGCGTGGCGGGGCCAGCCTCATGGCCCTGCAGACGCAGGCAGCGCATATCGAAATGCTCCGCCGGGAAATAGGCGGGCGCGTCGTTGAAGCGGGTGACGTTCATGGCGCGACCTTCAGCGCTTGGGGTCGATGAGCACGCGGTCGCGCGCCGAGCCCATCACCGCCACATAGGCCTCGCCCGCGCGCGACAGCGGATAGATGGCGCGCTCCTCGATGGGGAAAGGCTTCAGCTTGCCGCTCTCGAAGCCGGGGACCAGCTCGCGCAGCACGGCGCCGGTCTCGATGCTGTTCATGCCCAGCGAATCGACGCCCACATAGGTGTGGCGGCCCCGATAGAATTCGAAAATATTGAACTGCACGATCTTGTCGATGGCGGAGATGAGGATCTGCCGCCCCTTCAGCGCCAGCGATTTATGCGCGTCCTGAAAATAGGGGTCGCCGACGGTGTTGTAGACGATGTCGGCGCCCTTGCCGACGGTCATCTCGCGCACGCGGGTCGCCACGTCGCCAGCGGAGGAATCCACGATCTCGACGGGCGCGCTGGCGAAGCCTGCATAGGGTTCGGCGCGGCGCACGACGCCGATCACGCGGGCGCCGCACCAAGCGGCGATCTGGGCTGCGGCCTGACCGACCTTGCCGTTGACGCCCATGATCAGCACGGTCTCGCCGGGCTTGGGCATGCCCGCGCGGCGCAGGCCCTCGTTGGCGGTGACGAAGGGCACGCCGATGCCGGCCGCTTCTTCAATGGTGATCGAGGCGGGCTTGCGCACCAGCGCCGCCGCTTCCACGACCAAATGGGTCGCATGGGTACCATCGCGACGAATGCCAAGATCGCCCGAGGAGCCGAACACGTCCGCGCCCAGCCATTCGGCGGGGCCAGCGACGACCACGCCCGCATAATCGCGGCCCGGCGTGCGCGGAAAGACGGCGTAGGGCATCATGCCGATGGCGGCCTTCACATCTGACGGATTGACGGCGGCGGCGCGCAACTCGACGATCACGTCATCGGCGTTGCGGCGCGTCAGCGTCATCCGCTCGATTGCGGGCGCGACGGCGCTGGCGTCGGCCGCCTTGGCGTGGAGGCGAAGGCAGGTCGCGTGAACCGCGTCCGTCATATGCGCATGCGTCATTCAAAGTCTCCGATCAATCAGTTGAAGCCGAGCATGGCGCGCGCCTCGCGCGCCGAGGCGATCCGCCCGCCAAGATCCTCGACGATGCGCCGCGCCTTCTCGACAAGGCTCGCATTGGAGGGCGCCAGCACGCCGCGCGACAGATACACGCCATCCTCGATGCCGACGCGCACATGTCCGCCCGCCAGATAGGATTGCGCCACGCTGGTGAACATGTGCCGACCCACGCCCAGCGCGGTAAAAGTGGCGTCAGGGGGCAACATGTTGCGGGCGTAAAGCACGGTCTCCGGCCCCGGCTGGAAGCCATAGTTGACGCCCATGACGAAGGAGCAGAGCGGGGAGGGCTTGATCGAGCCGTCCTGGATCAGGTCGTGCATCAGGGCGATGTCGCCAGAATCGAAGAGTTCGATTTCCGGCCGCACCCCCGCCGCAGCGATGACCTTGGCCATGCGGCGCACATTGCCGGGCGTGTTGATGACCACCTGCCCGCCCGAATTCATGGTGTTGAGGTCGAGCGTGCAGATTTCCGGCTTCAGCAGCGCGATATGCTCCACCCGCTTTTCCGGCGCGATCAGGGTCGTGCCGGGGCCTGCGACCTTGGGGTCGTGCTCGGAGGGCACGAAGCGCCCGCCCGGTCCCGTCGTCAGGTTGAGGATGACGTCCTTGTTGCGGGCGCGGATGCGCGCGACGACATCCTGATAATAGGCGATCTCCATGGAGGGTTTGCCGGAGCCGGGCTCGCGCACATGGATATGGACGATGGCGGCGCCCGCCTCCGCCGCGCCAAGGCAGGCGTCGGCGATTTCTTCGGGCGTGATCGGCAGATGCGGCGTCTGCTCCGGCAGGGTGAGATTGCCGGTGACGGCGCAGGTGATGAAGACCTTGTCGCGCGGGCTTTGCATGGCGCGCCTCACAAGGCCCGGCCGCCGTCGACGATCAGCGTCGAGCCGGTGGAATAGCCAAGATGGCTGGCGCAAGCGAAGACGGCGGCGGCCACATCGTCGGGACTGGCGACGCGGCGCAGCGGCGTGTTGAGGCCGGTCTTTGCGTTGAATTCCGGTCCGCGTCCCGCGACAAAGCCGGTGTCGACCACGCCGGGCGCCACGCCCATGACGCGGATTTCGGGAGCCAGCGCCCTCGCCAGCGTCTTCGTCATGGCGTCGATGCCCGCCTTCACGGCGCCATAGGCGATGTTCGATCCATTGCCGTTGAGGGCGGCGATGGAGGAGATGGAGACGATCAATCCGTCGCCGCTGGCCTTCAGCATGGGCGCGAAGGCGCGCACGGTGGCGAACTGGCCGCGCCAGTTGATCGCGAACATGCGGTCGATCAGGTCGTCGTCCAGCGCCTCGAGATCGGCATGGGGGACCGGCTTGGTGAAGCCTGCGCTGTTGACCAGCACATCGAGCCGCCCGTAGCGCGCGGCCACGGCCTCGCGCAGGGCGAGGATGGTCTGGGTGTCGCCGACATCGGTGGGGAAGGCGCTGTGGTTTTCGCCCGGCAGGCTTGCGACGAAGGCGGCGGCGTCGGCGGCCTTGTCGGCGCCGGGGCGATGGGTCACCGCCACAAGGGCTCCAGCCTGCGCGAACATGCGCGCCGTGGCCTTGCCGACGCCGCCCGCGCCGCCCACCACGAGCACGACTTTGCCCTGTTGCGAAAGTGGATAGTTCATCTGGTCACCGCCTGCTGGATTGTGCGGCGCATCCGCGCCTGTCCCGGTCCGTGGGCCGCTCGCGTTCGCCAAAGCGCGGCTCGCTGATCACGGACGTCCCTCCAGGCCGGATCATGATATCCGTGACGGCAACATCCGAAATCGTCCGGCGCCTGTCAACCAGCCGCGCCAGCTGGCGCTGGATGGCTCCCCATCGCCCATGGCGCGACATGAAGCTGCGATGGCGAATGATCGGGGCTTCGAATGCTTGCTGATCAGCGACGCGGCCGAGAGCTGTTTTCCGCGGTTCAAGGCTGCTACCATCGAGATGATCGTGGTCCGGGCGGCATCGTCGGCTGGGTCGCGAGCCTCGCAGACCTTGAGGGGGAGTCTGTCGTGACGAAGGAAGCTGAAGAGATCGCGCGCGTCGTGGAGGCGACCGCCGCCGCCATGAATCTCACCATTCCCGCAGAAGGTTTTGCCGTTGTGGTGGAGCACCTGACGGTGGCCTATCGCATGGCGCCGCTGGTCATGGATTTCCCGCTGGGCGACGAGCAGGAACCCGCGCCGGTCTTTACGCCATGAGCGGGCCTTCCCCCACCTCGACGGCGGCTGAGGCGGCCGCAGGCTTCAAGGCCGGTTCTTTCACAGCCGCGCAGATGGTCGAAACGTCGCTCGCGCGCATCGCCGCGCTCAACCCGTCGCTGGGCGCTTTCACCTGCGTCACTGCGGAGCGCGCGCGTGGGCAGGCGGCTCTGCTTGATGCGCGCCGTGCGCGTGGCGAAGAATGCGGTCCGCTTGCGGGCGCGCTCTTCGCGGTGAAGAATCTCTACGACATTGCGGGCGAGGTGACGCTGGCGGGATCGCGCATCAACGCCGACCATGCGCCCGCGCAGGCCGACGCCACGCTGATCGCCCATCTGGAAGCGCAGGGCGCCATCTTGATGGGCGCGCTGAACATGGGCGAATATGCCTATGACTTCACCGGTGAAAACGCGCACTATGGTCCCTCGCGCAATCCGCACGATCTGGCGCATATGGCGGGCGGTTCTTCGGGTGGTTCGGGTTGCGCCGCTGCGGCTGGGCTTGTGCATCTGACGCTGGGGTCCGACACCAACGGCTCCATTCGCGTCCCCGCGTCCTTCTGCGGCCTCTTCGGCCTCAAGCCCACCTATGGGCGTCTGTCGCGCGCGGGCAGTTTTCCTTTCGTGTCGAGCCTCGATCATCTGGGGCCGCTGGGGCGCTCCGCGCTCGATCTTGCGCTGGCCTATGATGCGATGCAGGGCGAAGATGCGCGCGATCCCATGCAGGCGAAGCGGCCTGCGCATGCGGCGGCGCCATTGCTTGGCGAAGGCTTGACGGGCCTGCGCATCGCGCGCGCTGGCGGTTATTTCGCACGCGGCGCCGACGCCGACGCTTTCGCTGCGGTGGATGTGGTGGCCCATGCGCTCGGGGCGTCGCGCAGCGTCGAATTGCCCGAAGCGCATCGCGCCCGCGCCGCCGCTTATCTCATCACCATGGCCGAGGGCGCGAGCCTGCATATGGACCGCCTGCGCAGTCGCGCCATGGATTTCGATCCCGATGTGCGCGACCGACTGTTCGCGGGCGCCATGGTTCCTGGCGCATGGGTGGTGCAGGCGCAGAAGTTCCGCCGTTGGTTCCACGACGCGGTGGTGAGGATCTTCGAGGAGGTCGATGTCATCGTCGCCCCCGCCACGCCCTGCCGCGCGCCGCGCATCGGTCAGAAGACCATGCTGCTCGATGGCGTGGAGATGGCGATCAGGCCGAATCTTGGCGTCTTCACGCAGCCCATCTCCTTCATCGGCTTGCCCGTCGTCACCGTTCCCACCTGGAGCCACGACGAGCGGCTGCCGCTGGGGGTGCAGATCATCTGCCCGCCATGGCGCGAGGATATCGCTCTGCGCGTCGCCCATGATCTGGCGCTTAAAGGCGTCGCGCTGGCGCGGGTCGCAGGTTAACAGCGGTCTCCGGCGTTGCGATCAAAGGCAACCGTCGCCGCAGCCCATGTGAGCCAGTTCGCCGGGTGACGCTCGCAGCGTAGAAGGTTCGCCGCTCGCCTGTTCCTAGATCTTCTTCACGCCGAGCGGCTTGCCGCCCTCCTGCGGGTCTTTCCACCAGGCCCCGTCGGCTTGCCAGTCGAATGTCGCCGTGTGTCCCTTGCGCGCTGTCAGCACAAGGCGTCCGCGCTCGACCCGCCAGCCGACAGGGTCGAAGACCACAATGCCTTGATCCCGGCACGCAGGCGCCAGTTGGGCTTTCAGATCGCCGCCGGGGCCGCGCGCCTTGTCGTCGAGGGTGAGCATGCAGCCGACATCCCTGCCGCCATCGCGCAGAATGATGTACCGGCCCGCCAGGTCGTTTGGCCGTCCCGCAGAGCCGCCCGTCGCTGGCGTCGGCTTGTTCGCCGCCGTCACGGCCCTGTCCGTCAGCGGGGAGGGCTTCTCCTGCGCAGCCGCCGGCATGGGTAGATCCCGTGTGATGATCGTTGGCGACGTAGGCACTGGCAGGGATTGAAAACCCTGCGCCGAGCCGGTCTGTGGCGTCATCGCGAGCCCGAGCCCAGCCACGATGAGGACAAGCCGCTTGCGCCCGACAGTCTGCAGGAGAGGTTCGCTATCCATGATCGTCACGCTCGCGAATCGGTCGTTCGAAACTTTTCTCATTGTGTCGCCTGTCCGCGCGAAGGCCAAGGCGTTTCGGCGACGGGCGTGAGCGGACCGCACCCCGCCGCAAAGGACACGGCGTTGTCCACCACCAGCGCGCTCATGGCGTCGCGCGTGGCGTGACTGGCGGAGCCCACATGGGGCAGCAGCACCACATGGTCCATGGCGATGAGTTCGGAGGGAACGTTCGGCTCATGGGCGAAAACGTCGAGGCCGGCGGTCAGGATGCGCCCCTCGCGCAGGGCCGCGATCAGGGCGGGCTCGTCCACCACCGTGCCACGTGCGATGTTGATCAGCACGCCTTGCGGGCCGAGCGCGTCCAGAATGGGCGCGTCGATGAGGTTGCGCGTTGACGGGCCGCCGGGGATGGCGACCATCAGGATGTCGCAGGCCCGCGCCATGTCCTCCAGCTTCTCGTACCAGGGCCATGGCGCGTCGGTCTGGGGCCTGCGCCCGTGATAGGCGATCTTCAATCCGAAAGCTTCGCCCCGGCGCGCGATGGCCCGCCCGATCCGGCCCAGACCCACGATGCCCATGGTGCGGCCGCGTAAGCTGGCGGTGAGGGGAAAGCCGTCGTCCAGCCATTTGCCCGCCCGCAGATAGCGATCCGCCTGCGGAAGCTGCCTGATGGCGCAGAGCAGCAGGCCGAAGGCCGTGTCGGCGGTCTCTTCGGTCAGCACGTCCGGCGTATTGGTGACGACGACGCCGCGCGCGGCGCAGGCGGCGACGTCGATATTATCGTAGCCGACGCCCAGATTGGCGACGAGTTCGAGCTTGGGGAAGCGCGCCAGAAAGGCTGCGTCGATAGGGCGCGACACGCCCTCGGTGAGGATCGGCACGCCCGTGGCGATGAAGCGAAGGTTTGGCGCGATGGCCGCCAGAACGGCCTCCGGATCCTGCTCTTCCCAGAGCTTGATCAGGCGGAAGCGCTTCGCCAGTCCCTCCTGCACGAGGCGAGGCAGGGGAACTGGCGTCAGCAGATCGTCTTGCGCCATGCGCGCCTCCCTTTTGGCCGCTCAACCGCCGTGCGGCCTCATTGCTTCTCGATGCCGGACTTGTCGATGATCGCGCTCCATTTCACGATATCGGCTTTCAGCTTGTCACCGAGTTCGGCTGGCGTCGAGCCCTTGGCTTCAATACCAAGATCAAGCAGGAGCTTTTTCGTGTCGGGCAGGGCCAGGACTTCCAGAATCGCCTTGTTCAGTGCGTCGACGATGGGCTGCGGCGTGCCTGCGGGCGCGAAAATTGCGTTCCATGAGGTCACGTCAAAGCCCGGCACGCCCGCTTCCGCAACGGTGGGCACATCCGGCAGGGACACGGAGCGGGCGATGCTTGAGGTGCCCAGCGCGCGCAGTTCGCCAGTCGCCAGATTGGCCTTCATCGAGGCGTAGGAATCGACGATCAGATCGAGGTCGCCGCGCAGAGCCGCCAGAATCGCGTCCGGCGTGGTGCGGTAGGGCACGATGCGCGCGTCGATGTTGGCGCTGGTCTTGAACAGTTCGGCCGACAGATTCTGCGTGCTGCCGATGGCGATGGTGCCGATGTTGAGGAGGCCCGGCTTTGCGCGCGCCTCACTCAGCAGATCGCCCATGGTCTTGAAGCGGCTCGCGCCGCCGGTGGCGAAGATGAAGTCGAAATAGCCCAGCGCCGAGACGGGGGCGAATTCCTTGACGGGGTCATAGCGCAGGTTCTTGAACATGCCGGAAGCCACGGCGGTGCCATTGGAGAACAGCGCGAGGCTGTAGCCGTCCGCGCCGCCTTGCAGGGCCGCGCGCGCCGCGTTGATGCCGCCGGGGCCGGGCTGGTTCTCGATCACGAAGGATTGGCCGAGCTTTTCGCTGAGCTTCTCCGCCACGATGCGCACGGTGATGTCGGCGATGCCGCCCGCGCCGAAGGGCACGAGAATGCGCACGGGCTTGTCCGGCCAGGCGGCGGCCAGCGCAGGCAGGGGCAGGCTGGCGCCGAGCGACAGGGCGGCGGCGCCGTTGAGAAATATGCGCCGCGAGGGCAGGCTGGTCTGGTTCATGGACGATCTCCCAACGGTTGATCCGGATCGGATGCAGCGTTGCGCGGGCGCGGTCAAGGAGAAGCCCCATGAAATCGGCGATTTGACAGCACGCGCCCCCTCCTCCAGTGCTTGCGCCTCGACCGGGGGCCAAAGCGCATGACGACTGATCAGGAAACATCGGCTCGGCCAGCCATGCCGCCGGTCGCCTTCGGCGAGGCGGCGCGGGTCTGGACCATGATCGGCTTCACCTCCTTTGGCGGCGCGGCGGGGCAGATCGCCATGATGCATCGGTTGCTGGTCGACGACCGCAAATGGATCGACGAGCCGCGCTTTTTACATGCGCTGAACTATTGCACCCTGTTGCCCGGCCCCGAGGCCCAGCAACTGGCGACCTACATTGGCTGGGTGTTGCATGGGGTCCGCGGCGGGCTTTTCGCGGGGCTGATGTTCGTCGCGCCCGGCGCCATGGTCATGCTTGGCTTGAGCTTCCTTTACGCCTACGGGCACGATCTTCCGGTGGTCGCGGGGCTCTTCTTCGGCGTCAAGACGGCGGTGCTGGCGGTGGTGTTTCACGCCATCGCGCGCATCGCCAAGCGCGCCTTCAAACATTGGGTCTTCATGGCCATCGCGGCGCTGGCCTTCGCGCTGCTGATGTTTCTGGACGCGCCCTTTCCGCTGGTGGTGATCGGCGCGGGGCTGTTCGGCTTTATGGCCCAGCCACACGCTCCGAAAATCTTTGGCGCGGATGCGCCTGTGGAGGCGGCGCCCGCCCGCGAGGGGCGCTGGGGCGAGACGTTCCGCGCCATCGTGATCTGGTCGGGCGTGTGGTGGGCGCCGGTCGCCTTCGCGGCGCTGACGCTGGGGCCGCATCACATCATCACCACGCTGGGCGTGTTTTTTGGCAAACTCGCCATGCTGTCGTTTGGCGGCGCCTATGCGTTGCTTGCCTGGCTCGCGCAGGATGCGGTGAGCGTGAAGGGCTGGCTCAGCGCGGCGGAGATGGCTGATGGGCTGGGGCTGGCGGAAACGACGCCCGGCCCGACCATTCTGGTCACCCAGCATGTGGGGTTTCTGGCGGCCTGGCGGGCGCCCGCGCCCTTCTCCGCGCCTGTGGCGGCTGCATTAGGGGCGTTGATGACAAGCTGGGCGACCTTCGCGCCGTCCTTTCTGTGGATCTTCGCAGGCGCGCCGCATATGGAGCGGCTGCGCTCCAACAAACGGCTGGCGGCGGCGCTTTCGGCCATCACGGCTGTCGTGGTGGGCGTGATGTCCTATCTGGCGGCGTGGTTTGGCCTGCGCTTGCTGTTCGGCGAAAGCGGCTGGGGCGCATCAGGCCTGCTGCGCTGGCCCACGGTCGATCTGGCGAGTTTCGACTGGAAGGCGGCGCTGTTGTCGGCGCTCGCCTTCGTATTGGTGATGCGCCTGCACTGGGGTCTGGTGCAGGTGGTGCTGGTCATGGCGGCGTTGGGCGTTGTGGCGCGTTTCGCGTTGTGAGCCGGGCGCTCAGGCCTTGCCCTTCTTGTGCTGGATGCAGGCCGTCACAGCTTGTTTCTTTTCCGGCCCCTTCAGTTTGCCGACCTCCTGTCGGCATTCAGCCCGCATTTGCTCGTTTTGCTCGTGGGTGAATTTGTTCGGGGCCGCGACGGCGCCGCTCGTCGCCAGAATAGTGGCGGCAAAAGCCAGAGCGATTCCGTATGAGTACGTCGCCTGCATGATCGCATCCTTGCAATATCGTTATCGAAAAACGGCTTACAACCCGCGCTCGCGTGCGCTGTCGTGCCAACGTGACAATAACAGAAAAGATAGCAACGTGAAGATCAAATAGATCAGGATGCCGCTCGCCGAGATCAGCGCAAGAGCTGCGAACATGCGCGGGATGTTGAGGCGGAAGCCCGCCTCCACGATGCGGAAGGCGAGGCCTGCGCCCTGTCCCGCCGAGCCCGCCGCGATTTCCGCCACGATGGCGCCGATCAGCGCCAGACCGCCCGCGATGCGCAGCCCGCCCAGAAAATAGGGCAGGGCGGCGGGCAGGCGCAGCAGGATCAGCTGTTTCCAGCGCGAGGCTTTGTAAAGCTCGAACAGGTCGATCAGATTGTGGTCCGCCGAGGCCAGCCCCAGCGCCATGTTCGACAGGATGGGGAAGAAGGCGACGAGGAAGGCGCAGACCAGCACGGCGGTGTTCGCGTCGAGATAGACCAGCAGCAACGGCGCAATGGCGACGATGGGCGTCACCTGCAACACCACGGCGAAGGGAAAGAACGAGCGCTCGATCCAGCGCGACCGCGCGAAGAGAATCGCCAGCGCAACGCCCCCGATGGTCGCAGCGATCAAGGCCTCGAAAGTGATGCGCAGGGTCACGAGCAGGGAGCCCGAGAGCGTGTCCCAATCCTTCACCAGCGTGGCGCCGATGAGGGATGGCGCGGGCAGCACATAGGGGGGAATGTCGTTGATGCGCACCAGCGCCTCCCACAGGCCCAGCATGGCGAGGAAGACGGCGAGGGGCAGCGCATAGTCGGCGAGGTCAGAGCGACGCATGTCAGGCCTCTCCCATCGCGGCGTGCAGGGCGTCGGAAGCCTGTTTGCAGGCCTGCGCATAGAGCCGACTCAGGCGAAATTCATCGTCGCGCGGCAGCGGCGCCGCCACCTCGATCTCAGCCGCCACGCGCCCCGGCCTGGCGCTGAAGACGGCGACGCGGCTCGACAGATAGACGCTTTCGAAAACCGAATGGGTCACGAAGATCACCGTCGCGCCAAGCTCCTGCTTCAAGCGCAGCAGGTCATTGTTGAGCTTTAGCCGCGTGATCTCGTCCAGCGCCGCGAAGGGCTCGTCCATGAGCAGCAGCGCGGGGCGCAGCACCAGAGCCCGCGCGATGGAGACCCGCATCTTCATGCCGCCGGAGAGTTCGCGCGGATAGGCCTTGGCGAATCCCTGCAGGCCGACCAGCTCCAGCGCCGCTTCGATCTTGGCGGAGGATTGCGCGCGCGAGGCGCCGGTCAGCCGCAGGGGCAGCCAGACATTGTCGAAGACGCTCGCCCAGGGCATCAGCACCGCGTCCTGAAACACGAAGCCGATCTCGGGTTGTCCCGCGCGCCATTCGATGGCGCCGCGCGTGGGCTGCGAGAGGCCCGCGATCATGCGCAAGGCCGTGGACTTGCCGCAGCCCGAAGGCCCCAGCAAGCTCAGGAACTCGCCCTCGCGCACATCAAGGTCAAGGCCGCCGAGCGCCTGCGCGCCTGACGCGAAGACCTTGTCGACGCCGCGCAGGCTCAACATGTTCGCCATGTCCGATCAGTTCTTCGGACGCAGCGACAGGCCGACGCCCTTGTTCACGAAGCGCAGGTCGTAGGATTTCTTATAGTCGAGATCGGCCTTGACCACGCCCGCCTTCGCCATCTTGTCGAAGAAGCTCTTGATGCGCGCGTCGCTCATGGCGCCGATGCCTCCAGTGAGGGCGTCGCCCGAATCCACGACGCCATATTCCTTCATTTTCGCGATGGAATAGGCGATCTGTTCGTCGCTGATGTCGGGATTGTCTTTTTTGATGGCGGCGTTGGCGGCGGCGTTGTCGCCGTAAAGATAGTTGTACCAGCCAATGGCGGACGCATCGACGAAACGCTGCACCAGATCTGGATTCTTCGCGATCATGTCGCGATGCGCTTCGATGGTCGTGGAATAGGTGTCATAGCCATGGTCCGCCAACAAGAAGACGTTGGGTTTGAATTTGCCCTGGCGCTCGACCTCGAAAGGTTCGGAGGTCAGGAAGCCTTGCTGGATGGCGTTCTTGTCGCCGATGAAGGGCGCAGGATTGAAGGTGTAAGGCTTCACCTTGTCGTCGCTGAAGCCATAGGCCAACCGCAGCCATTGCCAGGCGGAGACCAGCGTATCCTTGCTGATGAAGGCGGTCGCCTTGGGCAGGTCTTCAAACGTGTCGAGGCCGACGCCCGGGTGGGACATGAAGACGAAGGGATCTTTCTGGAAGATCGAGGCGACGGTGACGGTTGGAACGTTCTGCTCCGCGGCCGTGAAGGCCTGGATCATGTTCACGCCCATGTAGAAATCAATCCGGCCCGCGGCCAGAAGCAGACGGTTGTTGGCTTGCGGCCCGCCTGGCAAGATCTTCACGTCGAGGCCATATTTTGCGTAAGTGCCGTCGGCCAGCGCCTGATAGAAGCCGCCATGCTCGGCTTCAGCGAGCCAGTTCGTGCCGAAGGTCACCTTGTCGGCCGCCTGCGCCGGCGTGGCGGGACCCTGACCCAGAAGGGCGAGGGTGGTTCCCAAAATGGCGAGAAAATATTTCACGACGCTCCTTCCGGCCGATGCGGGCCCTCAGTGTGGTTCATACGAACGGTTTTCATCATTTACGCAACGGCGCGCAAGTTCGATCAGTCACCCTTCAAGGGCATCGTCCAGATCTCGGTGAGGGCGCGCGAGCCGTTGCGCAAAAACACGCGCAGATCGGTGGACTGGCCGGGATCGAGCTGCACGTCAAATCCCGCGCGGAAGCCCCTCGTATGCGGGTTCGGCGTCACGAAAGACTTCAGAATGCGCCCATTGGCGGCGGTGGCCGCAATCTCGACGGCGGAGGGCTCGTTCATGAAGAACGCAAGGTCGCCGCCTGCGAAGTCAATGACGAAGCGAGTGGAGCCCTGCGGCTTCGCCTCGTTCTGGTAGGCGCCGACGACCCTGCCGTCCGGCGAGAGCCGCGCCTGATCCAGGGTTGAGGTGATGCGATAGCTGAGTGAAAACGGCTTGCCCTGTTCCAGGGGAACGGCCGGAACCCAGGAGGCCACGATATTGTCGGCGGGCTCCTCGCCAGTCGGCAGCTCCACCAGCTCCACATGGCCCTCGCCCCAGTCGCCGACAGGCTCCACCCAGTAACTGGGGCGCTGTTCATAGGCGAGGTCGAGATCCTGATAATGATCGAAGTTGCGGTCACGCTGCATCAGGCCAAAGCCGCGCACATTCTTGCCCATGAAGGCCGAAACCGCCATCGCGGCGGGGGCGCGCAGCGGACGCCAGAGCCATTCGCCCGCGCCCGTATGCACCAAAAGGCCATCCGAATTATGGATTTCCGCACGGTCGTCGGGCCGTGCGCGCCTGTCGTTCTCCCCCACGAAGAACATGGAGGCGAGAGGCGCAAAGCCGATCTTCGCGCCCGCCTTGCGGGGAAAGAGGGTCAGGGCGACGTCAAGCGTCGAATCCTTTTTTGGGCGCAGCTCAAAGCGATAGGCGCCCGTCGCCTCGTCGCCGTCGAGCAGGGCGTGGATGGTGATGCGGTCGGCGCCCGGCTCGGGCGTTTCGATCCAGAATTCCCGGAAAAAGGGAAACGCCTCGTCGCCGCCGCCCGCGTTGACGGCGAGCCCCCGCGTGGAGACGCCCGAACGCTGGCCGCGTCCCAGAAAGTTGAACGCGCTGTTCCCCAAAAAGGAGATCACTTCATCCATGCTGCGTGGGTCGTTGAGCGGGTAAAGAAGCCGAAAGCCTGCGAATCCGAGATTCACAGGCAAGGGCCTCTCGAATTTTGTCCCGCCGTAATCAAAGAGATTCGCGGAATAGGGCACAGGCGTCGCGATGCCGTCGCGGATGACGTTTACCGTCACCGGGCGGCGGTAGCTGGCGCCAAGGTGGTAGGTCTGGAGACGGAATGCGCTGTTGTTGTTGGACAGCAAAGCCCGTTCCGGGCGGAAGCGGATGTCGCGCCAGGCGTCGGCGTCGAGCTTCGCAAGGGGTTCGGGCAGGGCCGGGGCCGCGCCTGGAGGCACGGAGGCGAGTTCGCGCGCCCGGCGCAGCACTTCGTCATGGCTGAAGCCTGGAGCGCCGTTCGGCGTGGCCTGAAGCGGCTGCTGGGCGTTCGCTCGCCCGGTCAAGGTCGAGGCGCCCGTCAGGGCCAGGGACGCGACGAGCTTGCGACGGTCAATCTCGAACATGGATGAAGCGGAGTCCCTGCGGCTGGAGCGCCAAAGGTGAGGTAACGAGCTTTCCGATGGTCGGCAAGCGCGGCGCTGCGCCCACATCCCATCGGCCGATGCGATATTTTGCACAGGCGGGGCGCTAGAGGCAAATTTCCGCTTGTGTCCGGCGAGAATTCCAGTATGCATCTGTTTGCCCAAATCGCACGTGCCTGTGGTCGTGTGTCGGTTGGCGGGGATCCGGACAAGAGGCCGGTTAACCGTCAGAAAAAACCGGCAGCCGGAGCGAACCGGCGAACCCCGCCAAACGGGGGACGCGACTTAAAGCAACGACGGACCGGGCTTTTTCGTCTCTGTCGGCCTCCAAAGCCGACGTACCGAAGAGGCTTGTCTATCTTGCCGCACGTGCGGAGGGGAGCTCATCCCATCCAAACGAAGGCCACTCAACCCGCAGGCTCATGCTTTGCGGGCGAAAGTGTCCACGGCGCTTCAACCGACCGGACGTGCTGACGCCATTGACGGCGTAGGGCGAACGGTCATGGCTGGCGGTTCTACTGACTTGGTCGCGTCTCCACCACGCGCCACGCAGTGCATCGTCGTCCAGGAAGCCACTGTGAATGCGTGCGCGAAAGCCGCATGCGTCGAAGGGATGCCGCGATGACTGACCGTATTCAAGAATTCCTGCGTGTGCGCCGTGAAGAAGGTCGTGACGAAGGCCCGTGCATGGTCCTCGACCTCGAAGTCGTGCGCGACAATTATGGCGCCTTCGCCCAGGCCTTGCCCGACACCCGCGTGTTCTACGCCGTGAAGGCCAATCCTGCGCCGGAAGTCCTCGACCTGCTCGCCCGCCTTGGCTCCTGCTTCGACACGGCTTCCGTCGTCGAGATCCAGCAGGCGCTGGCCACCGGCTGCTCGCCCGACCGCGTCTCCTTCGGCAACACGATCAAGAAAGAGCGTGACATCGCCCGCGCCTATGCGCTGGGCATCCGCCTCTTCGCGGTCGATTGCGTCGAAGAGGTCGAGAAGATCGCCCGCGCGGCGCCCGGCTCCAAGGTGTTCTGCCGCATCCTGTGCGACGGCGCGGGCGCCGAATGGCCCCTGTCGCGCAAGTTCGGCTGCGTGCCGGAGATGGCGACCACCGTGCTTGACCGCGCCCATCAGCTTGGCCTTCAGGCCTATGGCGTGTCCTTCCACGTCGGCTCGCAGCAGCGCAACCCGCGCATGTGGGACGGCGCGCTGAAGGCGTCCGCGACGATCTTCAAGGATCTCGCCGAGCGCGGCATTCACCTGTCCATGGTGAATCTGGGCGGCGGCTTCCCCACGAAGTATCTCAAGGACGTGCCTGCAGTGCGCGCCTATGGTCAGGCGATTTTCCGCAGCCTGCGCAAGCATTTCGGCAACCGCATCCCCGAGACGATCATCGAGCCGGGCCGCGGCATGGTCGGCAATGCGGGCGTCATCGAGGCGGAAGTGGTGCTGATCTCGAAGAAGTCCGCCGACGATACGGTGAAGTGGGTCTATCTCGACATCGGCAAGTTCAACGGCCTCGCCGAGACCATGGACGAGATGATTCGCTACCCGATCCGCACCGAATTTGACGGCGACGAGGTCGAGGCCTGCGTGCTGGCTGGCCCCACCTGCGATTCCGTGGACGTGCTCTACGAAAAGGATCCCTATTTCCTTCCCGTGAGCCTGGAAATCGGAACGAGGGTGCTGATCGAGGGCACGGGCGCCTATACGACCACCTATTCGGCGGTCGGCTTCAACGGCTTCCCGCCCTTGCAGTCCTACGTGATCTGACGGGTTAAGCTCCCGCAGCGATCCTCCCCGCCCGGTTTCCGGCCTGCGGGGAGCATTCATCCGCTCCTGTCCCGAACGGCCCTTTTGGGGTGCGAGGGTCGTCACGTCTCCGAAGGAGGCTTGCATGACCTTGATGGCTGCTGCGCGCATGGTCGCGCCTGTGTTTCCGCTTGTTGTCCAATGCTCCGGCGTCAGTCTGCGCGATGAACGCGCGGGCGATGTCGCCGCGCGCGAGGACCTGCTCGACGCCGCCTTCGGCCCGGCCCGGTTCGAGAAGACCTGCGAGCGTCTGCGCGAGGGGCGCCAAGCCGCGCGCAGCCTCGCCCTCGTGGCCGCGCACGGCGGCGATCTCGTCGGCACGTTGCGCTTCTGGCATGTGGAGGCGGGCGGCGCGCCCGCCTTGCTGCTGGGGCCGCTGGCGGTGGCGGACAGCCATCGCGCGTTCGGCCTTGGCGGCGCCCTCATGCGCATGGGCCTCGAGCGGGCGCAGGCGCTTGGTCATGAAGCCGTCATTCTTGTGGGCGACGAGGCCTATTACAAGCGCTTCGGCTTCGCCCGCGCGCCCGCGCAGGGGCTTGATCTGCCGGGTTGGTATGATCCTGCCCGCTTTCTGGGGCTCGAATTCGCCCCCGGCGCCCTCGCCCATGCGAAGGGCATGGTCGTCGCCACCGGTCTCAAGGATCGCAGGCGGATCGCCCGGGCGGCGTGATTCGCGCTTGACCTCATCGGCCGCGCTTGTTTGAAACGCGGCGACTTTCCCGGGGTCCGTCCATCGGACCCCGCTTTGTTTGGAGACTAAGCATGACCCATTGGCCCGTCCACGGGACCATCACCGGCCCCATCGTCATGATCGGCTTCGGCTCGATCGGCAAGGGAACCCTGCCGCTCATCGAACGGCACTTCACGTTCGACCGCAGCCGCGTCGTCGTCATCGATCCCGATGACCGCGACCGCGCCCTGCTCGACGAGCGCGGCGTCCGTTACCTCAAGGCGTCGGTGACGAAGGAGAATTATCGCGAGCTGCTGACCCCCTTGCTGACCAATGGCGAGGGGCAGGGCTTCTGCGTCAATCTCTCGGTCGACACTTCCTCGGTCGCCTTGATGGAGCTCGCCCGGGAACTTGGCGCGCTTTACATCGACACGGTGGTCGAGCCCTGGACCGGCTTCTATTTCGACACGACGCTCGGCCCTGACGAGCGGACCAATTACGCCCTGCGCGAGTCCATGCTGGCGGCGCGTCGCCTGAATCCGGGCGGCACGACGGCGGTCTCCACCTGCGGCGCCAATCCGGGCATGGTCTCGTGGTTCGTGAAGCAGGCGCTGGTCAACATCGCCCGCGACCTCGGCCATGAAGGGCCGGAGCCCACCACGCGCGAGGGCTGGGCCGATCTGTCCCATCGCCTCGGCGTCAAGGGCGTGCATATCGCCGAGCGCGACACACAAGTGGCGAAATCGCCCAAGCCGCGCGACGTGTTCGTGAACACCTGGTCGGTCGAGGGCTTCCTGTCCGAAGGCATGCAGCCTGCGGAACTGGGCTGGGGCACCCACGAAAAGTGGATGCCCGCCAACGCTGGAACTCACAAAGCCGGTTGCGGCGCGGCGATCTATATCAACCAGCCCGGCGCCAATACGCGCGTGCGCTCCTGGTGCCCAACCCCCGGCCCGCAATATGGCTTCCTCGTCACCCATAACGAGGCCATCTCGATCGCCGATTATTACACCGTGCGCGACGGCGAGAAAGTCGTGTATCGCCCCACCTGCCACTACGCCTATCACCCGGCTGACGACGCGGTGCTGTCATTGCACGAGATGTTCGGCCGCGCGGGCGTGATGCAGGAAAAGCATCACATTCTGGGCGAGCAGGAAATCGCCAGCGGCATCGACGAGTTGGGCGTGCTGGTCTACGGCCATGGCAAGAACGCCTATTGGTATGGCTCGCAGCTGTCGGTCGAGGAGACCCGGGAGATCGCGCTCTATCAGAACGCCACCGGCCTTCAGGTGTCGTCGGCCGTGCTCGCGGGCATGGTCTGGGCGCTGGAAAATCCGAACGCGGGCATCGTCGAAGCCGATGAGATGGACTACAAGCGCTGCCTCGAAGTGCAGACGCCCTATCTTGGCCCGGTCAAGGGCTACTATACGGACTGGACGCCGCTCGAAAATCGCCCGGGCTTCTTCCCCGAGGATATCGACGAGAGCGACCCCTGGCAGTTCCGCAACATTCTGGTGCGCTGAATTCACAGGCCCCGCCCTTCAAAAGGCGGGGCCGATTTCTTTACTGAATCAGCTTGCCAATCTTGTCCATGACGGGCTTGGGCGTCGCGTAGATGTCGCGGATCAGCTGCTCCAGATGGGCGCCGTCCTTGGGCTCGACATCCAGCTTCTGTCGCTTGGCGTCGGCGATGAAGTCGGGATCCTTCATCGTCTTGTCGAAGGCCTCGCGCAGCATCTTCAGCTTTTCGGCCGGCAGGTTCGGCGGCGCGATGAAGGGGCGGCCTATCCCCTGGCCGGCATAGAGGAAGCGAAGTTCGACCTTCTGTTCCTCGTTTTTTGCAAGGTCCAGCACAAACGGCGCGTCCACATGGGGATTGGGCTCCGAGCCGCCCTGAAACAGAATGCGCACCTTCTTCGTCGCCAGCCAATCGGGCCTTTTGCCAATGACGCTGTCGAGGGATTCGCACATGCCGTCCACCTCGCCCCGCTCCATGGCCAGGAATACGTCGGAGGAGGAGGGGAAGCCCGAGACGAGTTTGAATTTCATGCCCAGAAGCGCGTTCAGCGCCAGAGGATAAGAGCGTGTGCCGGTGCCGGGCCCCGTGTCGCCGATGATGAGCTCCCTGGTGTAGAGATCGTCCACCGACTTCACGGGAGAGGTGGCGTTGGCGATGCACACATTCGTTTCGGTGACCGGCGTGCCGAGCCACGACATTTTCGTCGAATCGAATCGCGCCCCGTCCGCTCCGGTCAAAGGTCCAAGCGCCGCGTCGCGCGCGATGATGCCAAGCACCGAGCCGTCCTTGGGCGCGATGTTGTAGATCCAGCTCGCGGCCACAAAGCTGCCCGCGCCCGGCATGTTCTGGGTGATGATATTGGGGTTGCCCGGCAAATATTTGCCGATATGCCGCGCCACGATCCGTCCCCACAGATCATAGCCGCCGCCCGGGCCAAAGCCGATGATCATGGTGGGAACCTTGCCGAGACCCTGCGCCAGCGTCGCGCCCGGCGACGCGATCGTGACGGCAGTCGCCAAAGCCGCGGCGAGCGGCTGCATCCATCTCATCTTCATATGAAACTCCCCTGACGTGATGCGAAAGTCATCAAAACGCCGTCGCTGTCAACCGAGGGGCTGACGCGTCGTGTGATTGGAAGCAGACGGATTTTGTGACGCAAATGATCAGAGGCTCAGTGAACGTGTTTGTTTTCGTGGAAAATGAATTTAGGCATTATTGCCAAGTTTAAGTACTCACATGACGAAGAGATGTTGACGAGGCGGCGCGCCAATTTATTTAGGCGATGCTTGAGTATTTTGATTCATGGAAAATTATTTCTTAACTTTTTCAAGCCAATCCTGCGTCAGGCAACGCTTGCGCCTGAGTTCAGGAAATCGACTCATGATTAAACTTGACCTGCCTTCCTTGCAGGTACGTCCCCTGCCGCCCTTCCGTGGGAAAGAGGCGACCCTGGGGCAGGGATTGCGCGCTGGCGCCGTCATGGCGCTGTTCTTCGTCCTGGTCGTTGGCCTCTGGCGCTCGCCCGTGCGCGCTGAGCCCGTGCAGGCTCCGCATGTCCATAGCGCCATTGGTCATTGACCAGGGCCTGACATTCCCGGATTTTGCGCTATAATTTTTATATGGCGATCATCGAAACCGGGATTGTGATCTCGCGCGCCCCTGCAAGAGGGCGCCAGATATGGCGTGCGCCGGCGCAGTTGGGCGCCGTCCTTGGCCTCGTTTTCGCCGTCTGTTCGCCCGCCCTTGCGGAAGAGGATAACGCCGCCGCCTTTTTTCGCGCGGACCGCGAGCGCCTTCAGCAGATGCGGCAAGCCAATCCCATCAAACAGCGTCCCACCCATCTCATCCGCCGCGCCGCTCCTGTGCGTGGCTTCACTGTCGAAGCGCCCGCCGTTTCGGAAAGCCCGGCGCCCGCAGCCCCCGCCGCTCCGCAAGAGGCCGGCGCCCGGCCAGCGGATGCGCCCGCCGCCCCGGTGGCGGATGACAAATCTGCAGCCCAGCGGCCCCCCGACACCGTTTTCACCATCGCAGTTCTGGGTGATAGCCTGGGGGTCATGCTGGGCCAGGGGCTGAGCGAGGCCTATGCGGATCGGCAGGACGTCGCCGTGCTGCGCAAGGCGCGCGAGAACACAGGGCTGGTGCGCGACGATTATTTCGATTGGGTGAAAGGCGCCCGCGAGTTGCTGGCGGGGAATGAAAAGATCAACGCCGCCGTCGTTTTGCTGGGAAGCAACGACCGTCAGCAATTGCGCGACGAGACCGGCGTCCTCGATCTGCGCGCTCCGCGCTGGAAGCAGATCTATGGCGACCGGGTGGAGGCGATCGCCCAAGCCTTCAAGGCGCGCGGCGTCCCCCTGATCTGGGTCGGCCTGCCGGTGATGAAGAGCGAGCGTTTCTCGGGGGATATGGAGCAGTTGAACGAGGTCATCCGCGAACGCGCGGGGGCGGCGGGCGCCACATTCGTCGATGTCTGGGACGCTTTTCTGGACGATCGGGGCCAGTATGCGACCTATGGCCCCGATGTGAACGGCCAGTTTCAGAAGTTGCGCGCCGCCGATGGCGTGCATTTCACCAAGCCGGGCGCCCGCAAGGCCGCCCATTTCGTCGAGACGCAGATCAACCGTCTGGTGGACGAGGCCCATCCCGGGATGGACCCGGCCGTCGTGACCGTCGATCCGCGCGTGACCGTGGAGCCGCCCCCGCTTGCGGTTGCGCCCATAAATCGTTCGGCCGTCAGGACGATTGACCCGTTGGCGACCTTGCCCGCTCTGGCGCCTGCGCCCGAAGTCGTCATTCCGGTGCGGCCTGCGGCTGGCGCGGTCGTTCCGCTGACGGGGCCGGTGAGCGCGCGCGGCGGCGAGCTGGCCACCCGCACCCGGCGCACGAGCGAGGCCAGCGAGGCCGAGGTTCTGCTGGACCGCGCGCTGGCGCAGGGCCGCCCCCTGGATCCGCGTCCGGGCCGGGCGGATGATTTCAGCTGGCCGAGGCGTTAACCCTCAAGGCTTAACGGCAGGCTCCGGTCCAAGCGCAACCTTTCTTCTTCCGGCGACGTTTTCCAGACGCAACAGCTCAGTCGCGTCTCTCGTCGAAAGAGTGAAACCACCATGGCCTTCAAGCCCATCTCCAACCGCGCGCTTTGCGCCGTTTCGGCCCTTCTGGGGCTCGTCTCCATCAGCGCGCCCGCCGCAGCGCAATATTATTCAGCCTTCCCGGGCGCCACCTACAGCCAGCCCCAGCTTCCCCGCCGGGGCCAGGCGCCGGATATCTTCCGCGATCCGCGTCGCCCTGAAGAGGATCGCTATGGGCGGGTCCAGACAGCTGGATTCTGGCCTGAGTCGTATCAGGGCGCCCAGAGTTACGAACCACGCGCCGCCCGCGTCGGGGGCACGCGCCAGCTGGTGTCCGATCCAACCGGACAGCCGTCAGGCGCCATCACGGTCGATACGCGCGTGCGCAAGCTCTATCTGTCGCTGGGCGGCGGGCAGGCCATTGAATATGGCATCGGCGTCGGGCGGCGGGGCTTCGAATGGCGCGGGGTGGCTCAGGTCGGCCGCAAGGCCTCCTGGCCGGGCTGGACGCCGCCGCCCGAAATGCTGCGCCGTCGTCCCGATCTGCCGCGCCACATGAATGGCGGCATGGACAATCCGCTGGGGGCGCGGGCGCTCTATCTCTACCGCGGCGGCAAGGACACCATGTTCCGCATCCACGGCACCAACGAGCCCGACACCATCGGGCAGGCGGTGTCCTCCGGCTGCATCCGCATGATGAACGCCGACGTGATCGACCTGTATCAGCGGGTCGGGACTGGCACGCGGGTGGTCGTGAACTGAGAGACGGCTCAGGCCACGCCGACCCGGTAGAGGTCGTGCAGATGCACCACGCCCACCGGCTTCAGACTGTCGTCCACCACCAGAACCACGGAGCGCTTGGTCTCGTTGAGAAGGGCGAGCGCTTCGGCGGCCATGGTGTCGGGGGCGATGGTCATGGGGCGGGGGGTCATCACCTGCTCCACGGGCTCGGCCAGCAGATCGTGGCTGACCTTCATGCGGCGGCGCAGGTCGCCGTCCGTGATGATGCCCACCAGCAGACCTGCGCCATCGACCACGCCCACGCAGCCAAAACGCTTGCCGGTCATTTCGATGAGCGCGTGCTCCATGCGCTCGCCAAGGGCGACGAGCGGAATGGCCTCGCCCTTGTGCATCAGGTCGCGAACGAAAGAGAGGTTCGCGCCCAGCTTGCCGCCGGGATGAAACTGACGAAAATCTTGCGCCGTGAAGCCGCGGGCCTCCAGCAGGGCCACCGCCAGCGCGTCGCCCATGACCAGCTGCATGGTGGTTGACGTGGTGGGCGCCAGCCCGTTGGGGCAGGCCTCTTCGGATTTGGGCAGATAGAGGCAGACATCCGCTTCGCGTCCTAGCGCCGATTCGCTGTTGGAGGTGATCGCCACCAGCGCGATCCCGTAGCGGCGGGAATAGGTGATGATGTCGGCCAGTTCCGCCGTCTCTCCCGACCACGAGAGGGCCAGAATGGCGTCGCCCGCCTGGATCATGCCCAGATCCCCATGGCTCGCTTCGCCAGGATGGACGAAATAGGCGGGCGTCCCGGTGGAGGCGAAGGTCGCGGCGATCTTGCGGCCGACATGGCCTGATTTACCCATGCCGGTGACGATCACGCGGCCGCTCGCGCGGGTGATCAGGGCCACGGCTGCGTCGAATTGGGCGGCGAGGCCGGAGGGCGAATCCAGCAACGCCGCCTCCACCGCCGCGATCCCGGCCCGTTCAAGGCCAAGGGTGCGCAGAGCTGAGCGGGTGGAGGGCGGCTGCTGGTCGAGGGGCTGGAGCGTTGCGTTCATGCGGGCTTCTTACCATCAGGAGGGCGGCCCTGTCATTTGTATCGTCGCAGGGGTAATCTGCGCGCGTCATGACCCATTCCGATCAACCTGAAGATCCCGAGAGCCCCGACGCCAAATCGGGCGGCGCGCGCGCCCGCTGGCTTGGCGTGCTGGGACCGGGCCTCATCACCGGCGCCTCCGACGACGACCCCAGCGGCATCGCCACCTATTCGCAGGCGGGGGCGCAATTTGGCTATGGCCTGACCTGGATCATGCTGTTCTCGTGGCCGCTGATGGCCGCCGCCCAGATGGTCAGCGCGCGCATCGGCCGCGTGACGGGGCTTGGGCTGGCGGGCGTCCTTCGCCGCAATTATCCGCCCCTGCTCATGCGCGCCATGGTCTGCTTGCTGCTGCTCGCCAATGTGATCAATCTGGGGGCGGATCTGGGCGCCATGGCGGACGCCGCCACCCTCATTTTTCCGGCCCCCCGCTGGCTGCTGGTGCTGGGCTTCGGCGCTTTCTGCATCTGGTTGCAGATCTTCGTGGATTACGCCCGCTATGTGCGGGTGCTGAAATGGCTGACCCTGTCGCTTTTCGCCTATTTCGCCACCGTGATGGTGGTGGACGTCGACTGGCGCCAGCTGGGGCTGGACCTCGTGCTGCCCGCGATCAGGCTCGACAAGGATTATCTCACCACCATCGTGGCGGTGCTGGGCACGACCATCAGCCCCTATCTGTTTTTCTGGCAGGCGTCGGAGGAGGCGGAGGATATCCAGCTTTTCGCCTTCCGCACCGATCTGCTGGACGCTCCGGAACAGGGGCCGGGCGCGCTGGAGCGCATCGAGCTCGATACGCTGTTCGGCATGGGCTTCTCCAATCTGGTGGCTCTGGCGATCATGGTGACGACGGCGGCGACGCTGCATGCGTCGGGAATCTCCAATGTGGAGACGTCAGCCCAGGCGGCGGAGGCGCTGCGCCCGCTGGCGGGCTCCTTCGCCTTCATGGTCTTCACGCTGGGCATCGTGGGCACGGGACTGCTGGCGGTGCCGGTGCTGGGCGGCTCGGCGGCCTATGCGGTGGGCGAAGCCTTCGACTGGACCATCGGCCTGTCGCGCAAGCCCATGGAGGCGCGCGCCTTTTATGGCACGCTGGCGGCGGCGACCCTGCTGGGCATGGCCCTCACCTTCGCTCCGGTCTCGCCCATGAGCGCCCTGTTCTGGGCGGCGGTGCTCAACGGCGTCATCGCCGTGCCGCTGATGGTGGTGATGATGATCATGGGCGCCGACAGCGCGATCATGGGCGAATTCGCCGTGCGCGGGCGCCTGCGCGTGATCGGCTGGCTCTCCACCGGGGTGATGGCGGCCGCGTCGGTGGGGATGTTTGTGCTGATGGTGGTGTAGTTTGGCTTATCGTAGCCTTGTTCGATCCGTGTTGGTGAATCGTTCTCCAACCGCGTCACCTGCAATTGTTTCGTCGCTTCCCAAGCAGCTTTCGAGGCATGGAACAAACTCACAGGAGTGCAGATAAAATACGCTCCATAAACACATGCGATTGGGCACTTTTATATCTATGCGAATAGCCGTTGATATTATTCGATGATTTTTTTTTTTACGATTGCATTCAGTTTGTCGGTTCAGCTCGGCAACCCATTCTCATCATAGCCCAGAATCTCATCGGCGGACCGATTGTCGAGCCGGGGATGCGCGCTCCACCTGCGCCGAAATGCGGCAAGATCTTCTAACTGCGCCGCTTTTGCAGCTTCGCTCCCGATGCGGCCAAGGCGTTCCTGCAAGGCGCGCTTGGTGGCGGCGGCGATGGTCTCGCCGGTCCGCGCCGCCAGCTGTCGCGCCAATGCTTCGGTCTCGGGATCCATGATGTTCAAAGCCATCGAAGCCGCCCCTGTCTCAGGATGCCTTCAATCTACCCCAAAACGACGCAAGGTTACAGCGTCCCCACGATCCTCTTCAGCGCCGCGCGGAAATCCGGGGCTATGTCGGGGCGCGCCAGGGCGAAGGCGACGTTGGCGGCCAGGAAGCCGACTTTCGAGCCAGTGTCATAGGTCTTGCCGTCGAAGCGCACGCCGAAGAAGGGCTGGCTCCGTGACAGCGCCTTCATGCCGTCGGTGAGCTGGATTTCGCCGCCCGCGCCCTTCTCCACCTTTTCGAGAATGTCGAAAATTTGCGGCTCCAGCACATAGCGGCCCGAGATGATGAGGGTGGAGGGGGCGGTTCCCTGCGGGGGCTTCTCCACCATGCCGTTGATTTCGAACGTATGGCCGAAGTCCTGACCCATCGAGACCACGCCATACATATGGGTTTCGGAGGCCGGAACCTCCTCCACCGCGATCACATTGCCGCCATGAGCCTCATGGGCGGCGATGCATTGGGCGAGGCAGCGGCTCGCGCGGGCGCCGGGCAGGGTGATCATGTCGGGCAGGATGACCGCGAAAGGCTCGTCGCCCACGATGTCGCGGGCGCACCAGACCGCATGGCCCAGCCCCAGCGGGGCCTGTTGGCGGGTGAAGCTGGTGGCGCCGGCCAGCGGCGTGTCGGCGAGCAGGGCTTCCAGATCTTTCGTCTTGCCGCGTTTGGCGAGCGTGTCCTCAAGCTCGTAGGCGAGATCGAAATGGTCCTCGATCACCCCCTTGTTGCGGCCGGTCACGAAGATGAAATGCTCGATGCCCGCCTCGCGCGCCTCCTCCACGCAGTGCTGAAGCACCGGGCGGTCCACGACCGTCAGCATTTCCTTGGGGATGACCTTGGTGGCGGGCAGCACACGGGTGCCAAGACCGGCCACGGGGAAAACGGCTTTGCGGATGCGTTTCGTCGTCTTCATTCCAGAACCATTTCAGATCGTGGGCGCCAGGACGGGCCGGGGGAAGATGTTGCCTGCAAATTGGTAAAAAAACATGTCGAATATGCGCGCATGTTTCCTTTTTTAGTCACTTTACGCCTTTTCGCATATTTCGCAGCAGGATACGTTCGGGCATATTGTTGAAGACAAACATTAAAATTTTGAGGTTGAACATGACGGTTCTGGTCACGGGCGGGGCTGGCTATATTGGCGGCCATATGGTGCTCGAATTGCTCGACGCGGGCGAAAGCGTGGTCGTGCTGGACAACCTCTCCACCGGGTTCCGCTGGGCTGTGGCCCCCGCTGCGACGCTGATCGAAGGGGATTTCGGCGACGCTGAACTGGTCGCCGATCTGCTGGCGCGCTTCAAGGTGGACGCCATCATCCATTTCGCGGCGAAGATCGTGGTGCCCGAATCGGTCGCCGATCCGCTGGGGTATTACGAAAACAACACCGCCAAAGCGCGCAGCCTGCTTGAGCAAGCAGTGAAGGCGGGCGTGCCGCATGTCATCTTCTCCTCCACCGCCGCCGTCTATGGGGAGCCCGAAGCCTCGCCCGTGGTCGAGGACGCGCCCACCGCCCCCATCAATCCCTACGGCCGCTCCAAGCTCATGGTGGAATGGATGCTGGCCGACGTGGCGGCCGCCCACAAGCTCACCTATACGGCCCTGCGCTATTTCAATGTGGCGGGCGCCGATCCCAAGGGCCGCTCGGGCCAGAGCACGCCCAACGCCACCCATCTCATCAAGGTCGCCGTGCAGGCGGCGCTGGGCAAGCGGCAGGGCATGGAGGTCTTCGGCACGGATTACCCGACCCCGGACGGCTCCTGCCTGCGCGATTATATCCAGGTGACCGATCTCGTCCGCGCCCATATGGACGCGCTGCGCCGCCTGCGGGCGGGCGGCGGCAGCATCACCTGCAATGTGGGCTATGGGCGCGGCTATTCGGTGCTGGAGGTGATCGACATGGTCAAGCGCGTGTCGGGCGCCGATTTCGACGTGCGCCTTTCGGGCCGCCGCGCGGGCGATCCAGCCAGCATCGTGGCCTCGAACGCGCGCATTCGCCGTGAACTGGGCTGGCGGCCCCGCCATGACGATCTTGAACAGATCGTGCGGCAGGCGCTGGATTGGGAGCGGGGGCTGGAGAAGCGTCTGGCGGGGTGATCACACCCAGCCTGACAGTTCCCGCTTCACCACCGCCTCGATCACGTCGATCCCCTCGGGGCTCGCGTTGAGGCAGTCGATGCGGGCGAATTTTTCGCCGCCATTGTGCAGGAAATAGTCGCGGTTCTCCATGCCGATTTCCTCGATGGTCTCAAGGCAGTCGGCGGAAAAGCCCGGCGTGACGACGGCGAGGCGCTTGACGCCCTTTTTCGCCAGTTCCTTCACGGTCTCGTCCGTATAGGGCTTCAGCCATTGGGCGGGCCCGAAGCGGGACTGGAAGGTGAGCGTCAGCTTCTCCTTCGACCAGCCCAGGGCCTCGCGCAGCAGCCGCGCGGTCTTGGCGCATTGGCAATGGTAAGGATCGCCCTTGAGGAGATATTCCATCGGCACGCCATGGAATGAGGCCAGAACCACCTCCGGCTCGAAATCGAGTTTGGCGAGCCCGTCGCGGACCGAGGTCGCCAAAGCCTCGATATAGGCGGGATCGTCATGCCAGGGCGGGGCGACGCGCAGGGTCGGCTGCCAGCGCATGGCGGCGAGCGCCTCGAAAGTCTTGTCGCAGACCGTGGCGCTCGTGGCCGCCGCATATTGGGGATAAAGCGGCACGACCAGCACCCGGTCGCAGCCCTGTTCCTGCAAGGCGGTCATGCGCGAGGCGATGGAGGGATTGCCGTAGCGCATGGCCCAATCCACGATCACCTGCGCGCCGCCAGCGCCAAGCGCGCCCGCCGCCACGCGCGCGGCGAGGCCTTCCGCCTGCGCGCGGGTGATGGTTTTCAGCGGGCCTTCGTTGCGCTCATGGTTCCAGATGGTGGCGTAGTCGCGGCCCTTGCGGCCCGGCCTTGTGGTCAGGATGATGAGGTTGAGCACCGGCCACCAGATCAGCCGCGAGGTCTCGATCACCCGCCGGTCCGACAGAAATTCCTTGAGGTAGCGCCGCACGGACCAGTAATCGGTGGCGTCGGGCGTTCCCAGATTGACCAGCAGCACCCCGATCTTGCGGGCGAGGACGGGCGGGTGGCCCTGTGGCAGCGGGCCGGTGGCGCGCATTGATTCAAGCGTCAGGGGGAGCATGGGCTATCCATCTTGGCGCAAAGCGCGAACGGGAAAATGTCACGCCTTCTGGATACCGGTTCGCGTCAGGAAATGCGACTGTCGAGATGACGCGCAAACCGCAAAGTGAATGGGATCAACGCATGACGATGCTCGACCGCCGCCGCGCCCTCATGGTCGCAGGCGCAACCCTCGCAGCCCCGCTGGTGGGCGCCGACCCCGCGCGCGCCGCAGACACGGTGCGGCTGACCTTCGTGCTGGTCAACGACATCTACAAGATGAACGAGGACGATGGCCGGGGCGGCCTTCCGCGCCTCGCCGCCGTGGTGAAGGCCGAGCGGGCGAAAAGCGCCAATGTCATTTTCGCCCATGCGGGCGACACTCTGAGCCCCAGCCTCATGTCGGGCTTCGATCAGGGCGCGCATATGATCGCGCTGTTCAACGATCTGCCCCCGGATGTTTTCGTTCCGGGCAATCACGAGTTTGATTTCGGCCCTGAAATCTATGCAAAGCGCGTCAGTGAGGCGCGCTTTCCCGTGCTCGCCGCCAATCTGCGCGACGAGACGGGCGCCATGCTGCCCCACCATGCCGACACCATGATGCTGGAGCGCGGCGGGATCAGGATCGGCGTGGTCGGCGCCACGCTGGAGACGACGCCGGTGCTCTCCAACCCCGCGCCGCTGAAATTCGCGCCCACGCTGGAGGCGGTGGTCGCCGCCTCGCGCGCGCTGAAGCAGCAGGGGGCGGACATCACCGTGGCGGTCGTCCATGCGGACAAGGCCACCGGGCGGAAGCTGATGGCCGCCCGCGCCGCCGACATCATCCTGTCCGGGCACAACCATGATCTGCACATCGACTTCGACGGCGCCGTCTCGCTGGCGGAATCGGGCGAGGACGCCGATTATGTGGTGGCGGTGGATGTGGACGTGACCGTCGCCATGGAAAACGGCGCCCGCAAGATTTCGTGGTGGCCGAACTACCGCGTGTTCGACACGAAAGATGTGACGCCCGACCCCGCCATGCTGCTGCGGGTGCGCGCCTATGAAACCGAACTGGGCCAGGAGCTGGACGTCGAGATCGCCACCTTGGCAACGCCGCTCGACAGCGCCAACAGGACCGTGCGCGGCGCAGAGGCCGCCATTGGCGATCTGGTCGCCGACGCCATGCGGGCGCAGACCGGGGCGCAGATCGCGATCATCAATGGCGGCAGCATCCGCGGCAACCTGCAATATCCGGCAGGCCATCGCTTGACGCGCCGCGACATTCTGATCGAGCTGCCCTTCGGGTCGAAGACCGTGCTGACGCGCGTCACCGGCGCGCAGGTGCGCGCGGCCATGGAGAACAGTCTGTCGCAAATCGGCGCGGGGCGTTTTGCGCAGGTGTCGGGCATGGTGGTCGTCGCTGAGGCCAATGCGCCCCCAGGCGCGCGCGTCGTGTCCATCGAGGTGGGCGGCAAGCCGCTGGATCTGGCTCAGACCTACACGCTCGCCACGAATGATTTCATGCTGCGTGGCGGCGATGGCTATGTGGCGCTGCGCGATCCGGCCGCCACCGAGGATTATGGCGACCGGCTCGTCGCCAATGATGTGATGGCCTATGCGCGAAAGCTGGGCGAGGTCTCCGCCCGCGTGGAAGGGCGCATCATCTTGCGCTGAACAGCGGCCACAGGTGGTTCACGGGTCCATGGCCGTGGCCGACATCGAGCTGCGAGGCGCTGCGCAGGGCCTGCGTGAGATAGGCCTTGGCGCGCGCCACCGCATCCGGCAAGGCGGCGCCCTTGGCGAGTTCTGCGGCGATGGCTGACGACAGGGTGCAGCCGGTGCCATGGGTGTTCGTGGTGGCGATGCGCGGCTGGGTGAAGACATGCCGACCGCTGGCGTCGAACAAGAGGTCGCTGGCCTCCGCGCCTTCCATATGGCCGCCCTTGACCAGAACCGCCCGCGCGCCCTGCGCTATCATGGCCTGCGCCATGGCGGCCAGGTCGTCGAGATCGCGCGGCGCGCCATGGCCGGTGAAGCGCATGGCTTCGGGAATGTTGGGCGTGACGAGCGCGGCCAGCGGCATGAGGCTGCGGCGCATGGTCTCGATGACGTCCGGCGCGCCCAGGCTGTCTCCGCTGGTGGCGACCAGCACGGGGTCCAGCACGATGTTGCGCGCCCCATGCCGCGCCAGAGACGCGGCCACCGCCTCCACGATGGCGCCCGAACCGAGCATGCCGATCTTCACCGCGTCCACGCGGATGTCGTCGAAAATGGCGTCGATCTGTGTGGCGACGAAGGCGGCGTCCGGCAGATGCACGCCGCTGACGCCGCGCGTGTTTTGCGCGGTGAGCGCGGCGATGGCGGCCATGCCGTAGCAGCCGAGCGCCGCAAAGCTCTTCAGATCAGCCTGAACGCCCGCGCCGCCCGAAGGGTCGGAGCCCGCAATGGAGAGGACATTGGCGATCGCCGTCATGGCCTGCGGATTATCACGCAAGCGCGCGTTCGTCGACGATCAGCTTGCCGTCGTCGGGCAAGTCGCCCGGCTCCACGAGTTCCACGGCGCCGTCGAGGCCGGTGACGTCCTTCAGCGATGCGCTCAGTTCGCTGGCCAGACCCGCAGCGTCGCGCGGCGCCTCTGCGCGCAGCAGCAGCGCCTCCTTGGCGTTTTCGTTGCGCAGCACAAGCCGCAGCCGACGCACCGCCGCATGGCGCGCGCCAATGTCGATCACCTGCGAGGGCAGCAATGTGCGGTTCGCCATCAGCGCCGCCTGATCGGCGCGGCCGAGCCAGCCCTTGATGCGGATATTGGTGCGCCCGCAAGGCGAGGGGTCGGGCATGATCATCGACAGATCGCCCGTCGAACACCGCAGCATCGGACAATCGAGATTGAGGCGCGTGACGACGACTTCGCCAATCTCGCCAGCGGGCGCCGGCTCGTTCGCGCCTGGCCGCACGATCTCCACAATCACGCCTTCGTTCACGACCATGCCGACATTCACGGCGCCGTTTTCATCATCGGTCTCATAGGCGATGACGCCAAGCATCGACGTGGCGTAGCCTTGATGCACACGCACGCCGCGCGCCTCGATGCTGGCGCGCAAATGCTGCGACAGCGGCGCCCCGAAGACAAAGGCTTTCTGGATCGAGGAGACGTCGCGGCGTAATTCCGCCGCCTTCTGCAACAGCAGATCGAGAAAGGCCGCCTTGCCGCAAAAGGCGTTGGGCCGCAGTGTTTCGATGGCGTCGAGCTGACGTTCGATCATCGACGAGCCGGCAGGAATGACCGCGCAACCCAGCGCCTGCGCGCCGCTCTCGATCATGTGGCCCGCAGCCGAAAGATGGTAGGAAAAGCTGTTCAGGATGATGTCGCCGCGCGTGAAGCCCGCCGCATGCATGGCGCGGGCGCAGCCCCACCAATCTTTCGCATGGCCTTCGAGCACGGTGGGGAACAGACGACGCAGCAAGCCAGGGCGCGTGGCGTTGAACCCGCCGAAGGGCGGCTCCTGCTCGCGCAGGCGCGCCATGTCGGATCCGCGCAAAACCGGGAATTGCGCAAGCTCTTCCTTGCCGCGAAATTCGGCGATCCGGGCCGCACGGATCAGACGGCGTAGCCCCGAAGCGCGCGGCTTCGCGACAGCGATGATCGTCTTCAAATCCCGGTAGAGTGCGAGCTCTCTCGATTTGACAGCTCGCGTCTCCAGGCGATCCATGAAATCCGGCATTCAAGCTCCCCCCGGAGCAGCTTCCATTTCGGTCAGGCGCTATAAACACGAATCTTCGAGTCGAAATCAAGCACTTGTATGCAACCGTCATCACTCCGGCGGGCCAAGTAAATGATTGAAACAATCAATATTGTCGTTACATTCGTCGTTATCTTGATCAATATGCATGTATTTCAATGGGCGCGCTGAAGCCGTGCTCAAAATGTCGCCCGGCGACCTCGCATATGCAGCATTGCTGTGCTTGTGCGGTATAATTCAGTTCGGCAAATCCAGCACGCCCGCCGCGCCGTCTTCCGCGCCGAAAACCAGCTTGCGTCCATCGTCGTTCCAGGCGAGCGCGCTGATGGCGCCGCCCTTGGCCTCGCCGCTCTGGCGCACCAGCAGCTCCGAGCCATCGCTGAGGCGGGTCAGCATCACCCAGCCATCGTCATAGCCGATGGCGATGACGAGCGCGCGTGGATGGAAGGCCACGCGCGTCACGCGGGCTGTGCGCACGCCGCATTCGCGCGGACCTTTGCCCATTGGCCCGTCCTTGCTGTCGAAGGGCCAGATGATGCAGGCTTCGGCGCCCGACGTCGCGAGCCATTTGCCATCATGCGACCATGAGAAAGAGCGCGTCTTCGACGGATAGCCCGTCATGCGCATGTCCTTGTGGTCGGCGATGCGCCAACCATGCAGCGCGTTTTCCTGCATGGCGGTGACGGCGAATCTGCCGTCTGGGGAAATCGTCACATCGAGATGGGAGCCGCGCCACACGAGGCCCTCGGGCTCGGCCGCCGTATTGGGAAACCACATGGAAACGCCGTTGTAATGGGCGAGCGCCAGGCGATATCCCTTGGGCATGAAGCACAGGCCGCGCACGCCGCTGGGGGCGGTGAACGTCTTCACCTCGCCCTTGGCGTCGCGCGCGCGCACGGTCTTCGCCACGGTCCAGGCGGCGGCGCCGTCTTCGCGCAGGGCCAAGGCGTCGATCCATTTGCCCTTCTCGTCGGCGAGTTCCGTCACGGCGCCATCGGCGCGCAGTTCCATCACGCGCCCGTCGTCGCCGCCGCTGACCAAGCGGCCGTAAAGACATTGCGCGGTGAGGATCGCGGCTTTTTCATGCAGCTTGATGCGACGCTCGGCGCCGATCTCGGCGAACAAAGCCGTCCCATCGGCCAGCGCGAAAACCGGCGTGCGTCCGAAGAAGCCCGCGCAGACCGCTTCGCCATCCAGCGCGATGGGCGTGACATTCTGGGTGAGGGAGGTTTGCGTCTGGGTCATGGTGTTTCAGCGACAGGACAAGCGGACTTGAGGTCACGCGTCCCCGTCCTCCTCGTCGTTCGTTGGAAGATAATGCGACACGTTGAGTTCGATCTGCGCATCCGCCAGCACGGTCAGGAATTCGAGCGGCCAGGAATAGGCGAAGGACTCGCGTTCCCGATCGGCGAGCACGCCGAATTCGAGCACGCAACGCGCGGCGTGATGGGGTTCCGAAAAAGGCGTGCGCTCTGGCGCCAGCATCCGCTCCAGTTTGGAGGCGATGCGTAGGCACGCGTCCGCAACCGACAGCGTCGGATCCTTCGGCGACAGGTCGTAGATGAAGGTGCGCAAGCCTTCCGCGCCCTCGTCAGACCGCACGGGGTCGCCCGGCAGGCGCGGCGCGGGACCATTCCAGCCCCGCACGTCGATGCGCAGCACGACGCCGAGCGCGACGGGCTCCATCAGACCGCGCAGCTCTGCACGCCTTGGCGCAGCTCGTCTTCTTTCAGATTGCGGCCGATGAAGACCACCTTGGACTCGCGCCGTTCGCCGGGCTTCCATTCGCGCTGGGAGTCGCCGTCGAGGATCATGTGCACGCCCTGAAACACGAAGCGCTTCGGGTCGTCCTTGAAGGAGAGGATGCCCTTGGAACGCAGGATGTTCGGGCCTTCGCGCTGCACCAGCTCATTGATCCAGGCCATGAACTTGTTGGCGTCGAGATCGCCGTCGAGACGGATCGACACCGACTGCATTTCCTCGTCGTGATAGACCTTCAGGTTCGAGGCGCCGTGGTCGTGGCCGTGATGGTCGTGCCCATGCCCGTGATGATGATGTCCATGGTCGTGGCCATGATGGGCGTGGTCATGATGCGGATCGTCGCAATCAGGCCCGCAGGCGAGGAATTCCGGCTCGATTTCGAGGATGCGCTCGAGATCGAAGGCGTTGCGGCCCAGCACGGCGTCGAGCGGCACCTGGCAACGGGTGGTCTTGTGCAGCTTGGCGTAGGGATTGATGGCGCGAATGCGGCCCTCGACCTCGGCGAGCTCGGCCTCGCTCACAAGATCGGTCTTGTTGAGGATGATCACATCGGCGAAGGCGATCTGGTTCTTCGCTTCGGGCGCGTCCTTCAGGCGGTCGCTCAGCCATTTGGCGTCGGCCACGGTCACCACGGCGTCGAGGCGCGCGCGCTCCTGCACGTCTTCATCCACGAAGAAGGTCTGCGCCACGGGCGCGGGATCGGCGAGGCCCGTGGTCTCGACGATGATGGCGTCGAACTGGCCCTTGCGCTTCATCAGGCCTTCGACGATGCGGATGAGATCGCCGCGCACGGTGCAGCAGATGCAGCCGTTGTTCATCTCGAACACTTCTTCGTCGGCGCCGACCACGAGGTCATTGTCGATGCCGATTTCGCCGAATTCGTTGACGATGACGGCGTAGCGCTGGCCATGCTGCTCGCTGAGGATGCGGTTCAGCAGGGTGGTCTTGCCCGCGCCCAGATAGCCGGTGAGGACGGTGACGGGGATCTTGGTGGAGGCGGGGGCTTCGGACATGGAGTTACCCTTTCAATCAGTTCGCAGGCCAGACCGCAGGGGCGAGCGCTTTTGCGCCGCCGCGCCTTTGGTCCGGAATTCCGGGGAAGGCCGCGCTCCGCCTATGGCGCAAGCGCAGCCTGCAGCTCTCTTATATTGTACTGAACCATGTCGATGTAAGTCCCTGCCGGACCATCGGGGGGCGAAAGACCGTCCGAATAGAGCGCGCCGCCGATTTTCGCTCCGGATTCTGCCGCGATCTGGCGGGTGAGCCTTGGATCGGTGACGTTCTCAAGAAAAACGGCGGGTATTTTCTGCGCCTTGATCTGGCGGATGATCCGCGCCACGTCCTTCGCCGAGGCCTCGCTGTCGGTGGAGACCCCCAGCGGGGCGATGAAGGCGAGGCCATAGGCGGCGCCGAAATAGCCGAAGGCGTCGTGGGTGGTGACCACCTTGCGACGCTCTGGGGGGATTGTGGCGACGGCCGCGCGCACTTGCCCTTCGACCGCGTCGAGGCGGGCGAGATAGGCCTGCGCCCTTGCGGCATATTCGTCTTTGCCCGCAGGATCGACGGCGCTGAGGTCGTCGCGGATATTGGCCACATAGATCTTGGCATTGGCGAGGGATTGCCAGGCGTGCGGGTCGGCGCCGCCGTGCTCGTCCTTGCCTGGCAGCGGCGTGATCCCGCGCGTGGCGACGGCGATGCGCGCTTTCGTTCCCGAAGAGGTCACCAGCCGGTCGATCCAACCTTCCAGCTTCAGCCCGTTGATGACGATGAGCTTGGCGTCCGCCAGCTTGCGCGCGTCCTGCGGGGTCGGCGCATAGACATGGGCGTCGCCGCCCGGCGCCACGAGGCTCGTCACAGTAATGCGGTCGCCGCCCACGTTGCGCATGAGATCGGCGAGGATGGAGAAGCTGGCGACCACGGGGAGGCGCGGCGCCTCCTGCGCCAGAGCGGGCAGGGCGGCGAGCGACAGGCAGGCCGCGATCAGGGAGCGGAAAAGCATGTCTAGGCCTCCAGATGATGGCGCGGGCGCAACAGGCGGATGAGCCCGCCCGCCTGACCCAGAACCATGGAGACGAGATAGATGACCCCCGCCACCAGGATCACCAGCGGCCCCGAGGGCGCGCCCGACTGATAGGAGAGCACGAGGCCAAGATAACTCGACGCCAGCCCGAATCCCGCCGCGATCACCACCATGCGGCTGATGTCGGCGCTCCAGAAGCGCGCGGCGGCGGCGGGCAGCATCATGATCCCGACCGCCATCAGCGTGCCCAGGGCGTGAAAGCCCGCCACCAGATTCATCACCACGATGCCGAGAAACAGGAGCTGCGCCGGGGCCCCCGCGCGGCTGACGCTGGCGAGGAAAAACGGGTCCACGGTCTCCATCACCAACGGGCGATAGAGCGCGGCGAGGCCCAGCAGTGTCAGGCTGGCGATTGCGGCCAGCAGCAGAAGGGTGGCGTCGTCCAGCGCCAGCACATTGCCGAACAGCACATGCAAAAGGTCGATGTTCGAGCCTTTGAGGGAGACGATGGTGACGCCCAGAGCCAGCGAAATCAGATAAAAGGCCGCGAGCGAGGCGTCTTCGCGCAGGGCTGTGGCGCGCGCCACGGCGCCCGAGGCGATGGCGACCACGAAGCCCGCGATCATGCCCCCCGCCGTCATGGCGCCCAGCGACAGGCCCGCGACGAGGTAGCCGATGGCCGCGCCCGGAAGGATCGCATGGGCCATGGCGTCGCCGGTCAGCGACATGCGCCGCAGGATGAGGAAGACGCCGACCGGCGCGCCCGCCAGCGCCAGCGCCATGGCGCCCACCAGCGCGCGGCGCATGAATTCGAATTCGGCGAAGGGTGCGAAGAACAGATCATAGAGGGCGCTCATGGGATCAGGCCACCCTCTCGCATTCATGGGCTTCCCGGTCGAAGGCTTCGACCATGCGGCGGGCGCGCAGCAGATTCTCGGATCGCAGCACCTCCTCGGTCGCGCCCCAGGCCACCGGCTCGCGCGCCAGCAGCAGCGCCTTGGGGAAACAGCGGCGGATGATCTCGTCGTCATGCAGCACGGCCACCACCGTGCGCTTCTCGCCATGCCAGCGCGCCACGACCTCGAGCAGATCCGCCGTGGTCTTGCTGTCCAGCGCCGTGAAGGGCTCATCGAGCAGGATCACGGGCGCGTCCTGCAACAGCAGGCGGGCGAAGAGCATGCGCTGCATCTGCCCGCCCGAAAGGGTGCCGATGGGGCGATCTTCCAATCCTGTGAGGCCGACCGAGGCGATGGCTTCGAACGCGCGGGCTTCCTTCGCGCGGCTGAGGCCGCCGAACAGGCCCGCGCTGCGCCAGAAGCCCATGGCCACGAGATCGAAGACATTGATGGGGAAGGAACGGTCGATTTCGGCGGCCTGCGGCAAATAGGCGATGTCGCGCGCCGCGCAGGCGAGCCGCTCCACATGGCCCCCCAGCGGCTGGATCGCCCCCGCGATGGCCTTCAGCAGGGTGGACTTGCCCGCGCCATTGGGGCCGCAGACCGCCAGCAGATCGCCGGTCTCCACCACGCCGTCCAGATGATGCACCGCCGGATGGCGGTCATAGCCCAATGTCAGATCCTTGAAACGCAGCGCGATGGTCATGGCTTAGCCGATCGCCCAGAAAACGCCCGCCCAGATCGCCGCAACGGCCCCGCCCGAAATGGCGAGCCTTTGGAGGGCGGACATGCGCAGCAGCGAAGCTGGCGGGCGCGCGGGCTGCGCTTTGACAAGGGGAGCGCGCGCGTGGGGCGCATGAGCATGGCCATGTGGGTGATCAAGCGCGTGATCATGTTCGTATACGCCAGATGCGCTGTCCATCAACCGGGCTCTCGTTCAAGGTAATGTTATATTATTACATGCGCAGCCTCCCGTCCAGACCCCTTTGAGGGCCAGGCGACTCTGGCTATGGTGCGCTCAGCCTCGCCGCCCTATTCCGCTCAGGAGCCTGCCCATGAAAACCCGCGCCGCCGTCGCCTTCGCCGCCAAGAAGCCGCTCGAAATCGTCGAGCTCGATCTTGAGGGGCCAAAGGCTGGCGAAGTGCTCGTCGAGATCAAGGCGACCGGCATTTGCCACACGGATTATTACACCCTCTCGGGCGCGGATCCTGAAGGGCTGTTTCCCTGCGTTCTGGGCCATGAGGGCGCGGGCGTGGTGGTGGATGTGGGCGCGGGCGTGCGCTCGCTCAAGAAGGGCGATCACGTGATCCCGCTCTACACGCCCGAATGCCGGGAGTGCAAAAGCTGCCTCTCGCGCAAGACCAATCTGTGCACAGCCATCCGCTCCACGCAAGGCAAGGGCGTCATGCCCGACGGCACCAGCCGGTTCCGCTGCGACGCAGAGCCGGTGCTGCATTATATGGGCGCCTCGACCTTCTCGAATTTCATCGTCGTGCCCGAAATCGCGCTGGCGAAAATCCGCGAGGACGCGCCTTTCGACAAGGTCTGCTACATCGGCTGCGGCGTCACCACGGGCATCGGCGCGGTCATCTGGACCGCCAAGGCGGAGGTCGGCTGCACGGCGGTGGTCTTCGGCCTCGGCGGCATCGGGCTGAACGTCATTCAGGGCCTGCGGATGATCGGCGCCGAGCAGATCATTGGCGTCGATGTGAATCCGGGCAAGAAGGCCATGGCCGAGAAATTTGGCATGACCCATTTCGTCAATCCCACGGAAGTCGGCGCGGATCTCGTGCCCTATCTGGTGAACCTCACCGGCGGCGGCGCGGATTATTCCTTCGATTGCACGGGCAATGTCGCCGTCATGCGTCAGGCGCTGGAATGCACCCATCGCGGCTGGGGCCAGTCGATCATCATTGGCGTGGCGCCGTCTGGCGCGGAGATTTCCACGCGCCCGTTCCAGCTGGTCACCGGGCGCGTCTGGAAGGGCACGGCCTTTGGCGGCGCGCGCGGGCGCACCGATGTGCCGCGCATCGTCGACTGGTACATGGAAGGCCGCATCAATATCGACGACCTCATCACCCACAAACTGCCGCTGGAGCGCATCAACGAAGGTTTCGACCTGATGCACGAAGGCAAGTCGATCCGCACGGTGGTGGAATTCTGATCCGCCCGCGCCCTGCCGTCTTCAAACAGCCGGGCGCGTGACAGCACGCCGCAAATCTGTTTTCTTTCCCTCAACAGGGAGAGAGACATGGTGGCGCCTGCACAGGCAACGGGTGTTCTGCATGGAGCGCCGATCATCAAGGCGGTGAAGGAGGCGGGGGTGAGCCATGTGCTCTCCGTGCCCGACATTCACACCGCAGGCGGGCTTTTGACCCCCATCCGCTCAGATCCCGATTTCCAGCTGATCCGCACCTGCAAGGAGGATGAGGCCTTCGGCATCGCGGCTGGCCTCACTTATGGAAACAAGCGCGCGCTGATCCTCATCCAGTACACGGGCTTCCTCTATTCCATGAACGCGATCCGCGCCATCGCCTGCGAACACAAGCAGCCCATGTGCATGATGATCGGCCTGCTCAGCAAGGAGGTCGGCGTCGCGCCGCAGGATTCGAAGAAATTCGGCCTGCGCATCATCGAGCCGATCCTCGATGTGATGGGCGTCGAGCGCCATTATATCGACGCGGACGAGGATGTGGCCGTGATCGCGCCTGCGATCATGCGCGCTTATGAGAATTCGCATCCCGTCGCCATGCTCATTGGCCGCAAGCCTGTTTGAACCGGAGACCGCCATGATGAACCGGACCAAATGTCTCCAGACCCTGGCCCCCCATCTCAAGGATGAGATCGTGGTGGCGACCTATTCGACCGCTTCCGAATGGGTCGAGATGAGCGACCGCGCGCTGAATTATTATTCTTTCGGCGCCATGGGCCTCGCCTCGTCCCACGGAATCGGCCTTGCGTTGGCGCGGCCCGAGCGGCGCGTGATCGTGCTCGACGGCGATGGCAGCCTCTTGATGAATCTTGGCACGCTCGTCACCATCGGCGCCGTCGCCCCGAAGAACCTCGTGCATATGGTCTGGTGCAACGGCAGCTACGAGGCCAATGGCGGGCATCCCCTGCCCAACCGCGAAGTGGACTTCTGCGCCATGGCGCGGGCTGGCGGCATCGCCAATGTGCGCCGCATCGAGTCCCATGCGGATTTCGAAGCGCAGCTCCCCGCGATCCTCACCGAGGAGGGGCCGCTCTTCGTGCAGATGATGATCGAGCAGGGTCCGCTGGGGCCGCGCAAATACGACGATATGTACAAGGCGGAAAGGCGCCAGCGCCTGCGCGAGGCGTTGAACGCCTGAGCCGTAGGTTCAGCCCCTGATCGGCTCGACCTTCAGCGCGGCGCGCACGAAATAATACAGAAGGACGAAACCCAGCAGGGCGCCCGCCATCTCGACGAAGGCGCTGACGACGCCCGGCATCTGGAACATGCCGCCCAGCGCCCAGCCCGCCGCCCAGGTCATGCCGACCACCTCAGTGCCGACGAGAATGGCCACGCTGACGATGGTCAGGGCGTTGCGCCAGTTGATCGGCTTTTGTTGGGCCAAGGGTCTTGCTCCGGATGAACGCTTTGCGGCTCGCCGCCTTCGGACTATAGCATCTGGCCTGTTGGCGCGACAAGCGAGGCTTCCATGGGTTCGACGCAGGTTTTCTCCACCGCCGCCGTCGCCGCGCCCCATCAGGCGGCGGCGGACGCCGGGCGCAATGTGCTGGCCATGGGCGGCAATGCGGTGGAGGCGATGGTCGCCATGGCCGCGACCATCGCGGTCGTCTATCCCCACATGAACGCCATCGGCGGCGACGGGTTCTGGCTTTTGCGCGAGCCCAAGGGCCGGGTGCGCGCCTTCGAGGCCTGTGGACCGGCCGGCGCCAAGGCGACCATCGCCCGCTATCAACGCCGCGACTATGAGACCATTCCCCCGCGCGGGCCTGACGCCGCCCTCACCGTGCCGGGCGCGGTGGGCGGCTGGGCGCTGGCGCTGGACTATGCTCGGACCATCGGCGGGCGTCTGACCCTGCGCGATCTGCTCGCCGACGCGATCCGCCATGCGCGCGAGGGGGTGCCCGTGTCCCCTTCGCAGGCGCGCTGCCAACCTGATCTGGGGCCGCTGGCGCAGGCGCCGGGCTTCGCGCCGGTCTATCTGCGCGAGGGAAAGATTCCAGCGCAGGGGACCGTGCTGCGCTATGAGGCGTTGGCCGCCACCCTCGACCATCTGGCCCAGCAGGGGCTCGACGATTTCTATCGGGGCGATGTGGGCCGCGAGATGGCGGAGGATCTTGACCGCATCGGCAGTCCCGTCACCCGCGAGGATCTGCGCCGTTTCGAGGCGAAGGTGCGCGAGCCGCTGGCCCTGAAACTGCCGGGCCGCACCCATTACAATTTTCCCCCGCCCACGCAGGGGCTCGCCTCCTTGCTCATCCTCGGGATTTTCGAGCGGTTGGGGATCGCCAAGCCCGAAGGCTTCGCCCATATCCATGGGCTTGTGGAGGCGACCAAGCGGGCCTTCGCCATCCGCGATCAACTCTGCATCGACCCCGCCTTCAGCGAGGGGCGCCCGCAGGACGCTTTGGAGCCGCGCGCGCTGGCTCGTGAGGCGTCCCTCATCGACATGGGCCGCGCCGCGCCCTTTCCACTGCCGCCCGCCAAGGGCGATACGATCTGGATGGGGGCTGTGGACCGTGATGGTTATGCGGTGTCCTACATCCAGTCCACTTATTGGGAATATGGCTCGGGCTGCCTGCTGCCGCGCACGGGCGTGCTGATGCAGAACCGGGGCGTGTCCTTCTCGCTCGATCCACGCGCGACAAATCCGCTGTCGCCGGGCCGCAAGCCCTTCCACACGCTCAATCCGGCGCTCGTCGCCTTCAGCGATGGGCGCGTCATGCCCTATGGAACCATGGGCGGCGATGGCCAGCCGCAGGTGCAGGCGCAACTCGTCACGCGGGTGCTGTTTGGCATGGGGCTCGCGGAGGCGCTTGACGCGCCGCGCTTCGTGCTGGGCCGCACCTGGGGCGCAGCCTCGACGCTGCTGGCGATGGAGGAAGAGTTCGACCCCTCGCTGGTGCGCGCTCTGGAGAAGGCGGGCCACCAACATGCCGTCCAACCCCGCTCCGACGCCTTCGGCCATGCTGGCGCGCTGATGCGCGATGCGCGCGGACGGGTGGAGGCCGCCCATGATCCCCGCGCGGATGGGGGCGCGGCGGGGTTGTGAGCGGATCTCGTCAGAGCGGCGCCGCCGCAACATGGAACGCGACGCCTGCTTGCTTTTGCAGATAGCTGATCACGCCGAACAGGTTCCGCGCCTGCGGATTGCCGCGCGGGCCGAACATGCGGATCAGGCTCTTGGCTGGCGTGGCCGTGGCTTCGCCAAGCTTTTCGAAGCCGATGGTCGCCTTGATATAGTCGCGCAGAATCGACTTGCCCGTGTCCACATCGCCGGCCAGCATCGTATCTACGCCTTCGCGCAGCAGCTCCGCCGCGAAATCCGGGTCGCGCGCCACCCGGCTTTGCACCAGATCCCTGAAGCTCTTTGTTACAGCCATCTTGCGCCTCCTTTCATGACGTTTTCGACCGCCGGGCCTTGTAGTCGATCCAAAATTCCTTGGCGCGCTCGATATCCGATGGCTGGCGCTTCTTCGTCCCGCCGGTCAGAAGTATGACCAAGGCCTCGCCATCGCGCCCGAAATAGACCCGGTACCCAGGCCCCCAATCAATCCGGTATTCGAGGACACCTTCTCCCACGCCCTTAACGTTCGAGAGATTGCCTTGCTCGACACGCACGAGAGAGACCGTGACCTTTGCCGCAGCCGCTGCATCAAGGTCGCGAAACCAGTTTTCGAACGGACTTTCACCGTCTCTATTCAAATAATAGCGCAATTCGAACATATTAAAAGGTAACATAAAAGTTACCACCCTTCAAGGGCGATGGAACGCGCCCAGGGCAATCGCTTGAAAGCTTGAGCGGGATTCCCTTGGGGGTGACTGCGTGATTCATAGGAGACCTCGAATCAGCGAGGTCTCCCATGTCGAAAGCGGCGCTGCTTGATCATTTCTCCGCCCTGAAAGACCCTCGGCA
>CAIUWR010000102.1 GCA_903902915.1 uncultured Hyphomicrobiales bacterium
ATTCAATCCTGACACACAGAATGGATAACAATGAACCTCATTTGTGGGCATTTGGAGTTCAGTTACTTTTTTAATTTAAGTAGGAGTTACAGGAGGTTGGGTGAAAGTGATGAGATGGGTCAAGGGGTTTCCTGGGCACCAAAATTTCCGCAAAATAAAATTTTCATGCGAATTAATTCCCTCGACTTCGCTCGGCTTGATCGAGCGGTTCGCCGCAACAGATGAACAATATGGCTTTGTCTGCGGCGGCCGGTCGCTGTTTCGCCGCTTTCGTTCGTGATGATCAAAACAGATCCAATTTCGAAAGAACGACGATGAAACGTTTCCTTTTCGCCGCCATCTGCGCCTTCAGCGGCCTCGCAAGCCTCGGATCGAGCGCGCAGGCGACGCCGGTGAGCCCCCTGACCGGGGCGGTCACCTCGCCCGTCGAGACGGTCCAGCTCTATGTCTATGGCGGGCGTCGCTATTGCTTCTATCCTGATGGCTGGAGGGGGCCCGGCTATTACTGGTGCGGCTACGCATGGCGGCGCGGTTTTGGCTGGGGTGGCCCTTGGGGCTGGCGTGGTTGGGGTGGGGGGCGCGGCGGTCCGCGCGGCTACCGCGGCGGTTACGGCGGTCATGGCTACGGGCGTCATTGGCGCTGAAGCCGCCAGGTTCGCGGCTCGGTCACTTGCCCTCGCCCGCCCCGCCCGCTAGACCGGGCGGGTTCTTCACTTGCGGGGCCGCATGACCATCCGATTACATAAGGGCGACCTGCCGGATCTGGCGCGCTACACGACCAGCGTCGCCATCGACACCGAGACGCTGGGCCTCAATCTCAAGCGCGACCGGCTCTGCGTCGTGCAGCTTTCGCCCGGCGACGGCACGGCGGACGTGGTCCAGATCGCCCGGGGGCAGACCAGCGCTCCCAATCTGGAGCGCCTGCTGGCCGACCCGGCGGTGACCAAGATCTTCCATTTCGGCCGTTTCGACATCGCGCAACTCTCCAACGCTTTCGGCGTGGAGATCGGCCCTGTCTATTGCACCAAGATCGCCTCGAAACTCTGCCGGACCTATACGGACCGGCACGGGCTGAAGGATCTTGTGCGCGAATTGCTGGGTGTGGATCTCTCCAAGCAGCAGCAATCTTCCGACTGGGCCGCAGAGAGCCTGAGCGACGCCCAGCTCGCCTATGCCGCCTCCGACGTGCTGCATCTGCATGGGCTGCGCGAGAGGCTCGACATGATGCTGGCCCGCGAGGGGCGCACGGAAATCGCGCAGGCCTGTTTCCGCTTCCTGCCCCACCGAGCGAAGCTCGACTTGCTGGGCTGGAACGATCAGGACATATTCTCCCACGAATGACGAAAGCGTCACCGTAGCCACGAGATCGCCACGCGGACCCTCCATCAGGGTCCGTCGCGGCCCCGGGGGCCGCTGAGGCCAAACATGGTTGAAACGCTAAAGCCCGCCGCCCATGCGCGCCAGGCCCTCACGGGCCGGGACAGGAGCACTGCGTTTCACGAGGCCTCGCGCCATTCCTCACGGGTGCGGCGGATCAGGATCGTCATCATCGCGGGATGCGCCCTGGCGGCGGCTGGCCTTGTGGCGCGCGCCTTTTTCGACCCCTTCTCCGCGCTGCCGGACAATATCTCGCTCGCAGGCGCCGCCTTCAACGGCACACGCGTCACCATGGAGCATCCCAAACTCAGCGGGTACCGCCAGGACGGACGGCCCTATGACGTGCGCGCCACCGATGGCGTACAGGACATCCGCACGCCCAACATCATCGAGTTGAACCAGCTGGAGGCGAAATTCGAGACCGCTTCGCGGTCGCTCGTGCGCGTCATCGCCCTGCACGGCGTCTATGACAGCGGAAAGGATTTCATCCACATGGTGGACGACATCAGGATCACCAGCGACTCCGGCTATGAAATCCGCATGAAGGCCGCCGATGCGGATTTCAGGACTGGCCGGATCGTCTCGCGCGAGCCCGTCTCCGTCGTCATGTCGAGCGGCACGATCAACGCTGATGCGCTCGACGCAACCGACAGCGGCGAACATATCCTCTTCGAAGGAGATGTGCGCACCTTGTTCCATGGATCAGATGACGGCGAGCCCGCCGCGGAGAGTAAGCCGTGACCCACTTCCGCCCGCTTCTTGTGCTTGCCTGTCTGCTGGTTGGCGCAACGCCCGCCTTCGCCCAGAAACCAGGCGTTACGCCCATCCTGCCAGGCGGGGACTCGAAAGCGCCGGTGAGCATCGACGCGTCCAGACTGGAATATTTCGATAAGGAACTGAAGCTGGTGTATTCGGGCGGCGTGGTCACCAAACAGGGCGACACGGTCATGCGGTCGTCGAACCTTGTGGTGTTCCTCAGCAGCGGCGCGATGGCCCAGAGCAATCGTCCCGCCGGCAATAGCGAGAATCAGGTCAAACGTATGGAGGCCGCCGGTCCCGTCACCATCGTTTCGAAGGACCAGGTCGGCGTCGGCGACCGCGCGATTTATGACAAGGAGGGCAACAAGGTCTTGCTCATCGGCAATGTCAGCCTGTCCCAGGGCGGCAACATCATCAAGGGCAAGGCGGACTCCCGGCTCATCTATGATCTCAACACGAGCCAGGCGGTCGTGGAAGGCGCGGGAGGCATCAATTCCCTGATGACGCCGGGCAGCGGCGACGATCCGGCGCAAAAAGGCAAGGCCGAGGCCCACCCCCTCGGCTCCGCCGCCGCGCGTCAGCCAAGGATGCCGTGAGACAACCTCTGTCGCAACAGTTGCATCGTCTTCATGCCCGCGCTAGCGGTAGGCGTCAGCGCCCTCCAGGATCAAGCCCGTGACCCGCAAATCCGCCAGTCTCCTCGGCAACCGCCTCAAAGGCTGGATGGATGCGACCGACGCCGGAGAACAGCAGCAGGACAATGACGCTGCGCCGACGGCGGGGCTCGAAGGAACCCTGGGCGTCCACAATCTTGGCAAGAGCTACGGCGGGCGCCAGGTGGTGAAGGACGTCAGCCTGCTCGTGCAGCGGGGCGAGGCGGTGGGGCTGCTTGGCCCCAATGGCGCCGGCAAGACCACAGTTTTCTACATGATCACCGGCCTGGTGCGGCCCGACAAGGGCGGCATCGCCCTCGATGGGCATGATGTGACCGGGCTGCCCATGTATCGGCGGGCGCGGCTCGGCATCGGCTATCTTCCGCAAGAAGCCTCGATCTTCCGCGGCCTGAGCGTCGAGGACAATATCCGCGCGGTGCTTGAAGTGAGCGAACCGGACAGGGGACGGCGCGAGCAGGAGCTTGAATCGCTGCTGGATGAATTCGACATCAAGCGCCTGCGCAAGACCCCGTCCATCGCGCTGTCAGGCGGCGAGCGGCGGCGCTGCGAGATCGCCCGCGCGCTGGCGGGCCATCCGTCCTTCATGTTGCTCGACGAGCCCTTCGCCGGCATCGACCCCATCGCGGTGGGGGACATTCAGGATCTCGTCCACCATCTCAAGCAGCGCGGGATCGGGGTGCTGATCACCGACCATAACGTGCGTGAGACGCTGGGGCTGATCGACCGGGCCTATATCATCCATTCCGGCCATGTGTTGACCGAAGGCCTGCCGGAGGAGATCGTCGAAAACCCGGACGTGCGCCGCTACTATCTGGGCGAGAGCTTCCGCATGTAAGCGGACGTCTATCCCCAGACCATTCAGGATTCAGGCGAATTCCCGGGATTTCCAGATAGCCTTTTGCTTGCGTCTGCGCTATGCAAGAAGCGAGCCGTTACTGGCCGCGCTGAAGGCGGGGCCGGAATCCAAGCAGGCGGCGCCCGGGTGAAAGTCTAATGGCGATTTCGACACGGTTGATGATGCGCCAGGGCCAGTCCCTGGTCATGACGCCGCAACTTTTGCAGGCGATCAAGCTTCTCCAGCTGTCGAATCTGGAGCTTTCATCCTTCGTCGAGGAGGAGCTTGAGCGCAATCCCCTGCTCGAACGCGCCGAAGAACAGCCTGATCACCTCGAGCACACAGCCACCCGCGAGACCGACGGAGACTTTGGCGGCGACGGGGATGGCGGCGAGGCGGGCTTTGGCGGCGAGGCTGACTTCAGCGGCGCGGGCGAAGCCAGCGTGGGCGGCGAGAATTTCGAGACCCGCGACGGCGACTGGGCGAGCGAGGAATTCGCCACCAACGCCGACGCGCTGGCCTCCAGCCTTGGCACCGAGATCGAGAACACTTTCGACGGCGACCGCTCCGCCCCCGCTTCCGACAATGGCGCGGACGCCAATTTCTCCACGGACGGGCTTTCCGCGACCTCCTGGAGCGGCTCTCCTGGCGGGGGCGGCGGCGAAGATGGGGAAGGCAACAATCTCGAATCCTATGTCGCGGCGCGGCTCAGCCTGCGCGACCATCTGGCCGAACAGCTCGCCCTCGCCATCACCGATCCGATGGATCGGTTGATCGGACACGCGATCATCGATTCTGTCGAGGACAGCGGCTATCTGGGCGCGGAGCTTGAGGAAATCGCCGAGCGGCTGGGAACGTCGCTGGCGCGCGCCGAGGCGGTGCTGCGCACCGTCCAGACCTTCGATCCCAGCGGGGTCGCGGGCCGCGATCTGGCCGAATGTCTGGCGATCCAGCTGCGCGAGCAGGATCGGTTCGATCCCGCCATGCAGGCGCTGGTCGCCAATCTGCCCCTGCTCGCCAAACGCGAATTTCCCACCCTGCGCAAATTATGCGGCGTGGACGACGAGGATCTCGCCGACATGGTGGCCGAGATCCGTCGGCTGGATCCCAAGCCCGGACGCTCGTTCGGCGGCGCCGCCATTCAGCCCGTCGTGCCGGATGTGACGGTGCGCAAGGGCAGCGACGGCTCGTGGCTTGTGGAGCTGAACGCCGAGGGCCTGCCGCGCGTGCTGGTCAACCACACCTATGCGGCCCGCGTGGTCGCTGGCGCGACGAACGCCACCGACAAGACCTACATCACGGGCTGCCTGCAAAACGCCAACTGGCTAACCAAGAGCCTGGAGCAACGCGCCCGCACCATCCTCAAGGTGGCGACCGAAATCGTGCGTCAGCAGGACGCCTTCTTCGCCAAGGGCGTGGAGCATCTGCGCCCGCTCAATCTGAAGACCATCGCCGACGCCATCGCCATGCACGAATCGACCGTGTCGCGCGTGACCTCCAATAAATATATGTCCACTCCGCGCGGGCTGTTCGAGCTGAAATATTTCTTCACCGCCTCGATTCCCTCCGGGGCGGGCGGCGAGGCCCATTCGGCGGAGGCGGTGCGCTTCCGCATCAAACAATTGATCGACCAGGAGCAGCCTGAAGCTGTTCTCTCCGACGACGCCATCGTGTTGCGCCTCAAGGAGGCCAATGTGGACATTGCGCGGCGCACGGTGGCCAAATATCGCGAAAGTTTGCGCATTCCATCCTCCGTCGAACGTCGCCGCGAAAAGCTTGCGATGCAACAACGCTGACCAGGCGCCAAAGCGTGATTTCGCGCGCCGCTTCGCCGATTGACATCACCCCCGCGCCAACCTAACGCTTGAGGCGTCGAAGCAATCATCGACGCATGGCGCAAGGCGGGTCCAACGGTTGATCTGGCCGCGCCCGAACTGGATGAGGTGGCTCCATGCTGCGCGTATCCGGAAAAAATTTCAGCATCGGCAATGCAATGCGCGACCATGTTCTGGCGCGGATCGAGACGGCGGCGCAAAAATATTTTGGCGGCGCCCTCAATGGCCATGTGATCATCGACCACGAGGGCTCCGGCTACCGCGCCGACTGCACCCTGCATCTGTCCTCGGGCGTGAGCCTGCATGCGGAGGGTCGAGGCCAGGAGGCCTACGCCAGCTTCGATCAGGCGGCCGACCGGCTGGAGCGGCGCTTGAGCCGGCACAAACAACGGGTCCGGCAGAACCATATGAGCGTGGCGGCCCCGAGCGAACCGCGCGAGACCGTGCGCGATGTGATCCTCGAGGCGCCCATCCATGAAGAGGCCGACGATGGCGCCTTCAATCCGATCATCATCGCCGAGCAGAGCCTTGGTTTGCGGCAAATGCCTGTCTCCGAGGCTGTGATGGAGCTTGACTTCACCGGCGCTCCGGTTTTTGTCTTCCGCCATGCGGCCAGCGGGCGCACGAACATTCTCTACAGACGGAGCGATGGCAATATTGGCTGGCTGGACCCCACCGCGCCACGGCCCACCGGGGAAGTCTAGGGCGCGCCAGCTTCAAATTGGATCCATCACACTCTATCTCTGTTTGCGCTGTGACGCGTCGCTCAAAGCTGACCGGCGCAATGTCGCCTGAAAACGCTCCAACGACCCAAAATGAGCTCCTTCGCGCCATAGCCTCCGGTTCGGCACGCTCTTTGCCACGCGCGTCGCGTTACAGGGATAGGTCAGTATGCCGTTGTCAGATTTGATCACGCCGGAAGCGGTCATCCCGGCGCTACGGGCGAGCTCCAAGAAACAGGCGCTGCAAGAGCTGGCGGAGCGGGCGAGCGTCATCTGCGGCCTGCCTGCGCGGGAGATTTTCGACGTCGTGCTCCAGCGCGAGCGTCTGGGCTCCACAGGCGTTGGCAACGGCATCGCCATTCCTCATGGCAAGATCGCCAAGGTGAAGGAAATCTTCGGGGTTTTCGCCCGGCTTGAGCGCGCCATCGACTTCGAGGCGCAAGATAGCGCTCCCGTGGACCTCATTTTCATGCTGATCGCCCCGGAAGCGGCGGGGGCGGACCATCTGAAGGCCCTCTCGCGCATCGCCCGCGCCTTACGCGACCCGGCCTTCACCGCCAGACTGCGCGCCAGCAAAGATCCCTCGGCGCTCTATCTCTTGCTCACGCAGGCGCCGGCCTCGCACGCGGCTTGAGACCTACCGCCAGCGCCGCGCCTCATAATCAATGGCGTAGGCGTCAGGGTGGGCGGCGATGTCGGCCATGCCCGCCAGCACCGTATCCTGCTCCGTCAACACCCGCACGGGAATGCGGCGCACAAGCCATTCGTAGGGCGCCTTGCGCTCAAATGAGGCGCGGAAATCATCCGGGTCGAGCAGCGGCACGATGCGCGGGAGGATGCCCCCCGCCAGAGTGATCCCACCCGTCGCCAGAAAGGTGATCGCCATATCCCCGGCGAACCGCGCCACGAGACGCCAGAAGGCCTGAATGGTGGCCGCCTCCGCGCCAGCCGGATCGGCCAGGGCCAGATCGACGATGGTCACACCGTCAAGCTCGGGCGGCGCCTGCCCCAGCGCCGCCAGCCGCGCCCTGTGCAGGCGCCGCAAACCGGGGCCGGAGATCAGCGCTTCGGGCGTGATGCGTCCCAGCACAGGCTCCACATGGGGCCAGAAGCCGCGCTCTTCATCGGTGACGGGGGCGAAATCCAGATGGCCGGACTCGCTGGCGATGGCCCGCCATTTTCCCTCAGCCCGAATCAGCGCCGCCGTGCCCAGGCCCGTGCCGGGGCCATTGACCAGCAACGGTCCGTCATCGCCCACGCGCGGGGCGCCGATGGGCACGATCCATTCCTCCCGCAAAGTCGGCAAGGACAGGGCCTGCGCTTCGAAATCGTTGAACATCAGCCCCTGATCCAGCCCAAGCGCCGCCGCGACCTGCGGCCCCTCGATCAGCCAGTCGGCGTTGGTGAGCTGGATCCTGCGCCCCTCGTTCGGCCCCGCCGCGCAGACCAGCATGGAGCGCGGACGCAAGGCCGCGCCCGCCAAAGCCGCCTCAGCCGCCTCGGCGAGCCCCGCATGGTCGCCTGTCCTTTGCGGAGGCAGAGCGAGCGGCGCCGCGCCCGGCGACTCCGTCAGCGAAAGGCGCACATGGGTGCCGCCCACATCGCAAACCAGCAGAGGAAATGGAAAGTCCACGCGCGTCTCCATGGATAGAGGCAACCCGGCCGCAGGCGTCAGGTTCTCACAACTGAGGCGCCAATTGATATAAAGAATTCCTTATATGACATTGCAGGCGTCCCCGACCCCTGTTATAGAGCCTCAGCTCAAAAGGATGGATTCCGCATGACCGCCAACGCCCATGATTACGCCGTCGCCGATATGAAGCTTGCTGGCTGGGGCCGCAAGGAACTGGACATCGCGGAAACCGAGATGCCCGGCCTGATGGCGACCCGCGCCGAATTCGGCGCCTCCCAGCCGCTCAAGGGCGCCCGCGTCGCCGGTTCGCTCCACATGACCATTCAGACCGGCGTGCTCATCGAGACGCTGACGGCTCTGGGCGCCGACGTGCGCTGGGCTTCCTGCAACATCTATTCGACCCAGGACCACGCCGCCGCCGCCATCGCCGCCGCTGGCGTCCCGGTCTTCGCGATCAAGGGCGAGAGCCTGGAAGACTATTGGGATTATACCCACCGCATCTTCGAATGGGCTGACGGCGGCACGCCGAACATGATCCTCGACGACGGCGGCGACGCCACCATGCTGATCCATCTGGGCATGCGCGCCGAGAAGGGCGACGTCGCCTTCCTCGAAAAGGCCGGCAATGAAGAAGAAGAAGTGCTCTTCGCCGCCATCAAGAAGCGCCTGAAGACCAACCCGGGCTGGTACACGCGCAATGGCGAGGCCATCAAGGGCGTCTCCGAAGAGACCACCACGGGCGTGCATCGTCTTTACAACATGGAGAAGGACGGCACCCTTCTGTGGCCCGCGATCAACGTCAACGACTCCGTCACCAAGTCGAAGTTCGACAATCTCTACGGCTGCAAGGAATCCCTCGTCGACGGCATCCGTCGCGGCACCGACGTCATGATGGCCGGCAAGGTCGCCATGGTCGCGGGCTTCGGCGATGTGGGCAAGGGCTCGGCGGCTTCGCTGCGCAACGCGGGTTGCCGCGTGCTGGTGTCCGAAATCGACCCGATCTGCGCATTGCAGGCGGCGATGGAAGGCTATGAAGTCGTCACCATGGACGAGGCCGCTCCCCGCGCCGACATTTTCGTCACCGCGACCGGCAATGTGGACGTCATCACCGTCGACCACATGCGCGCCATGAAGGATCGCGCCATCGTCTGCAACATCGGCCATTTCGACTCCGAGATCCAGGTCGCTGGCCTGCGCAACTTCAAATGGTCGAACATCAAGCCGCAGGTGGACGAGATCGAGTTCCCCAATGGCAAGCGCATGATCCTTCTGTCGGAAGGCCGCCTTGTGAATCTGGGCAACGGCACAGGCCACCCGTCCTTCGTGATGTCCGCCTCCTTCACCAACCAGACCCTCGCGCAGATCGAGCTCTGGACGAAGCAAGGCCATTACGAGAAGAAGGTCTACACCCTTCCCAAGCACCTCGATGAGAAGGTCGCCATGCTGCATCTGGAGAAGATCGGCGTGAAGCTCACCAAGCTCACCGACCAGCAGGCCACCTATCTGGGCCTGCCGCAGCAAGGCCCCTTCAAGCCCGAGACCTATCGCTATTGATCGGATCGGCTACGGGCCTTTTGGGCTGACGGACGAAAATTCGCCTCCGCGTTCGCGCGCGGAGGCGAATTCATTTGATTAACCACTTCCTCAACGAGTCCGCCTACGGGTAAAGTGCACTGATTCGCGCGCTGGATTGATCGCATGGAGCATTTGGCTTCACGATCCGTGATTGGGGACAAGGCACGATGGGACGATCGGGGCGGCCAGGGGACACTTCGCGCCCTGGCGCGATAAGACCCTCGGCGATATTGCCCGCCGCGCGCAAGCGCGCCCTGCCGGTCGCACGCTTCGCCACCCTTCCGCTGCTGGCGGGCGCGAGCGCTTCGGGCGCGCTGGCGCAAAGCGCGGATCCGATCCATCAAGCGGCCGAATCCCAGCCTTTCATCGGGCTTCTCTTCATCATCGCTCTGGCTGGCGTCGCCACCGCCACGACCCTCGTCCATCTGGCTGGCCGCAAGAGATGGCGGCTGCGCGAGGCGATGCTGACGGGCGAGCTCGCGACGGTGCGCGCCGATCTGCACCGGGCTGACGTGTTCCTGTCCGCGGAACCGCAAATCCTTGTCGCCTGGGGCGCCGCCTCGCAGGAGCCCGACATCGCGGGCGATCTGTCGCTGATCGGCAACGGCTCCAAGCCTCGCCAGGCGCTGGCCTTCGGATCCTGGCTTGGACCGGAAACGGCGCAGGCTCTTGAGCGCGCCGTGGGGCGCCTGCGCGCACGGGGCGAGGGATTTCGTCTGCCGCTCGCCAGCCTCTCCGGCCATCACTTCGAAGCCGAGGGCCGCGCTGTGGGCGGCCGCGCCGTGCTGCGCATCCGCGACGTTTCCGGCGACCGGCTCGAACTGACGCAATTGCGCGAAAGCGACGCGGGCGCACGGGCGGAGCTTGAATCCCTGCGCAACCTGCTCGACGCCTTGCCGAGCCCGGTATGGACGCGCGACGCCGCAGGGCGCCTGACCTGGACCAACGCCGCCTATGCGCGGGCGGTGGAAGCGGCAAATGGCGCGGACGTGGTGAACCGCCAACTGGAATTGCTCGAACGGCACGATCGCGAAACCGCCGCGGCCGCGCGCGCGGGGGAGCGTGTGTGGCGCGGGCGCGTTCATGCGGTCGTCGCCGGGCGCCGCAATCTGATGGATGTGCTGGATCTGGCCTGTGCGGGCGGATCGGCGGGCCAGGCGACGGATCTTTCCGAACTGGAGGGCGTGCGCGCCGACCTTTCGCGCCAGATGGACGCCCATACGCGCACCCTTGATCAGCTCTCGACCGCCGTCGCGATCTTCGACCGGAGCAAGCGCCTCGCCTTCCACAACGCCGCCTACCGGCATTTGTGGGATCTTGATCAGGCCTTTCTCGACCAGAATCCCACCGATTCGGAAATCCTCGACCGGCTTCGCGCCGAACGCCGACTGCCTGAGCAGGCGGACTTCCGCGCCTGGAAGGCGGAGATGCTGGGCGCCTATCAATCGGTCGATACGATCGAACAGGTCTGGTATCTGCCTGACAGCCGGACGCTGCGGGCGGTCGTCAACCCCAATCCGCAAGGCGGCGTTACCTATCTTTTCGACGATGTGACCGAGCGGTTCCATCTCGAGTCGCGCTACAATGCGCTGATGCGGGTTCAGGGCGAGACGCTGGATTCGCTTCGCGAAGGCGTCGCCGTGTTTGGCAGCGACGGGCGCCTGAAGCTGCACAACCCGGCCTTCCAGAGTCTGTGGGGCCTGCACGCGGCGACGCTGGCCGACCAGCCCCATATCGACGAGATCGCCAGCGCCTGCGCCAGCGCCTATGGCGACCTGGAGGACTGGGCGCTGCTGCGCGCGCTCGTCGCGGGCCTGCATGATGCGCGCACCGGCTTCGAACGGCGCATGTTGCGAACGGACGGCAGCGCCATGGATTGCGCGGCCGCTCCCCTGCCCGATGGCGCGACCCTGCTGACCTTCAGCGACGTCAGCGCAGCCGTCGATTTCCAGCGCGCGCTGACCGACCGCAACAAGGCGCTGGTCGAGGCGGAGAAAATCCGCAACGATTTCGTCCATCACGTGTCCTACGAGCTGCGCTCGCCGCTCACCAACATCATCGGCTTCAGCCAGTTGCTGAGCGATGGAACCGTGGGCCAACTGAACCAGAAGCAGCTCGAATACAGCGGCTACATCATGAAGTCGTCGGGGGCCCTGCTGGCCATCATCAACGACATCCTCGACCTCGCCTCCATCGACACGGACGCGCTGGAGCTGGAGCTGAGCGACATCGACATCCGGGGCGCCATCGAGTCCGCCGCCGCCGGCTTGCAGGACCGACTGTCGGAATCGGCCATCCATCTCCAGATCGTGGCGATGGACAATGTGGGAACCTTCCGCGCCGACGCAAAACGCCTGCGCCAGGTGCTGTTCAACCTGCTTTCCAACGCCATCGGCTTCTCCGCCGCCGGTCAGACCGTCACGCTGGCGGCCATGCGGCGCGGCGATTCCATCGTGTTCAAGGTCACCGACCAGGGGCGCGGCATTCCTGCGCAGGTTCTCAACCAGGTCTTCGACCGGTTCCGCACCCATACCATCGGCTCGCGGCACAAGGGCGTGGGGCTCGGCCTTTCAATCGTGCGGGCCTTCGTTGAACTCCACGGCGGAGAGGTCCAGATTCAATCCGCGCCGGGCGAGGGCACCACGGTCACCTGCATTTTCCCTGAAGCGGGGATCGTGCGGAACCAATCGGCCGAAGTAGCGTGACGGGGAACGACCATGCAGGCCCAAGCGGATCACAAGACCATCTGGACCATTGATCTTCCCGACGAGGCCGCGACGCTGGGCCTCGCCCAGCGCATCCTGCCGCTGGTCGGCGCCAATGATCTGCTGACGCTGTCGGGGGATCTGGGCGCGGGCAAATCAACCTTGGCGCGGGCCCTGATCCGGCTGCTCACGAAGGACCCGCAGCTCGACGTCCCAAGCCCCACCTTCACCCTGATGCAGGTCTATCAGGCGTCCGAATTTCCCGTGGTCCATGCCGATCTCTACCGCATCCGCGATGCGTCGGAACTGGCGGAACTGGGCTGGGACGAAGCCGCCGAGGGAGCCCTGCTCATCGTGGAATGGGCCGACAAGGCGGGCGACCTGCCTGCCGACAGGCTCGACGTTTCCCTCGCCATGACATCGGGACGCGATCCGGGACACCGGGTCGCGACCATCACGGGCCATGGCGCCTTCGCCGCGCGCATCGCCCGCGCACGCGACATCCAGGCCCTGCTGGAGCGTGCGGGCTGGGCCGACGCCCAACGCGCCTTCATGCTCGGCGACGCGTCCGTGCGCGCCTATGAACGATTGACCAAGCCCGATGGGTCGCGCGCGATCCTGATGATATCGCCGCCGCGCCCCGATGGGCCCCCGGTGCGCAACGGCAAGCCCTATTCGGCCATCGCCCGACTGGCCGAAGACATCCGCCCCTTCATCGCCGTCGATCAGGCCCTGCGGGCTCAGGGCCTGTCCGCCCCGGAAATCCGGGCCTATGACATGGAGGCCGGGCTCGCGGTGCTGGAGGATTTCGGCGCAGAGCCGGTCGTCGACGCCCAAGGGCCGATCCCGGACCGCTATGCGGAAGCGACCGCCACGCTCGCCTGCCTGCATGCGCTCGATCTGCCCACCGAACTGCCCGTGAGCGACGCGCAGACCTATCGGTTGCCCGTCTATGACATCGACGCGCTGCTCATCGAGGTCGAGCTGATTCTGGAATGGTATGCGCCCCATGTGGCCCGGGCGCCGCTCAGTTCGAGCGCCCGCGCGGCCTTCGTCAATCTGTGGCGCCCCTTGCTGCAGCAGATCTGCGCCGCGCCGACGACCTGGGCGCTGCGCGATTATCACTCGCCGAACCTCATCTGGCTTCCAGACCGCGAGGGTGTGCAACGGGTGGGCCTCCTCGATTTCCAGGACTGCGTGCTGGGCCATCCGGCCTATGATCTGGTTTCGCTGTTGCAGGACGCCCGCGTCACGGTCTCCGACGATCTTGAGCTGAGGCTGCTCTCCCACTATGCGCGCCTGCGCCGTTCCGATGCGCCTGATTTCAACATGATGGATTTCGCCCGCGCCTATGCGGCGCTGGGCGCCCAGCGCGCCACGAAAATTCTCGGCATCTTCGCCCGCCTCGACCGGCGCGACGGCAAGCCGCAATATCTCGCCCATCTGCCAAGGGTGGAGCGCTATCTGGCGAAGGATCTCGCCCATCCCGACCTGGCGCCCCTGCGGGCGTGGTATGAAACCCACTTGCCGCGCGCGATTTCCGCGCGCGCCTGAATCCTGAACGAGACGCCCATGAGCCCCGGATCATCGCCCTCCCACGCCATGATCTTCGCCGCTGGCCTTGGCACGCGCATGCGCCCGATCACCGACACGCTCCCAAAGCCGCTCGTCAAGGTGCGCGGCAAGGCGCTGATCGACCATGTGCTCGACGCTTTCGCTGACGCAGGCGTTCCCGAAGCGGTTGTGAATGTCCATTATCTGGGGGACCAGATCGAGGCCCATCTGGCGGACCGCATGGCGCCGCGCATCGTCATTTCAGATGAGCGCGCCAAGTTGCTCGATCAGGGCGGCGGCATTCGCAAGGCCTTGCCCCTGCTGGGGGCCGCCCCGTTCTTTGTGGCGAACACGGACGCCTTCTGGGTGGAAGGCCCCGCGTCCAACCTGCGCCGCCTCGCGCAGGCCTTTGATCCCGCGCGGATGGACGCGCTGCTGCTCGTGGCCGCCAGCGCCACCAGCGTCGGAGTCGATTGGCCGGGCGATTTCCACATGGATCAGGACGGACGCCTGACGAAGCGGGGCGAAAACGAGGTCGCGGCCTTCGTCTATTCGGGCGTCGGCATCCTGAAGAGCGAGCCCTTCGCCAATGATCCGCGCGAGGTCTTCCGCCTCTCGCCCTTCCTCTTCGAGGCCGCCGAAAAGGGCCGACTCTTTGGCGTTCGTCTGGATGGGTTGTGGCTGCATGTGGGCACGCCGCAAGCCATCGGCGAGGCGGAAGCCGTCATCGACGAATCGGCCCTCTGACCATGGCCCTCGCCCCGCGCCTCTTCTCGATACCGCCGGGGGTTCCCTATCTGGCGACTTTCGCCAAAGCCTTCCTCGACGGCGAGATCGTGCCGGGCTTTGGCGCTCATGTCGGCCCGCTGCGCCTCGCAGGCGCAACCATCTATGTGCCGACCCGGCGCGCCGCCCGGGCGCTGGCTTTGGAATTTTCGCGACTGACCGCCAAGCCAGTGACCCTGCTGCCGCGCATCGTGCCGCTGGGCCAGATCGACGCCATCGAGACCTCGCTGATGTTCGAGGAGGCGAAATCGGCCAGCATGCAGGCCGACCTGCCTGAAGCCATCGGCGAGATGCAGCGCCGCCTCGATCTGGCGCGGCTCATCCTCGCTTGGGCGGAGAGCCTGCGCGGTGCGGAGCGCGAGGGCGCGGGCTCAGCGCCGCTCATCGCGCCCGGGCCCGCCCATGCCTGGCGCCTCGCCGGCGACCTCGCCGACCTCATGGACGAGATGACCATCGAGGGCGTGGACTGGGCGAAGTTGGAGACGCTCGCCCCGAAGGAGTTCGACCACTACTGGGAGCTGACCCTCAAATTCCTGCGCATCGCCACAACCATCTGGCCGCAACATCTGCGCGAGATCCAACGCATGGACCGCGCCGAGCGGCAGATCCGCCTGATCGAAGGCGAAATCGCGCGGCTGGCGAAACGGGCGGACGAGCCCTCGGTCGCCATCGGCTCGACCGGCGCCAACAGCTCGACCGCCCGCCTGCTGGCGGCGCTGGCGCGCGCCCCCATGGGCGCCGTGGTTCTGCCGGGCCTCGACACATGGCTCGATGACGAGAGCTGGGCGCTGATCCCCGGCGACCCCGCCAGGCGCATCGAGGCTTGCGCGGGCCATCCGCAGATGACCCTGAACAAGCTGCTGGAGACCATCGGCGCGACCCGCGAGGACGTGGTCGAGATCGGCGCGCCCGACGCCGCCTTGCAGGCGCGGCGCAATCTGCTGAGCGAGGCCTTGCGGCCCGCCGACACCACTGACGCCTGGCGCAGCTTTCACGCCCGCATGACGCCCGGCGGCGTACCGCTGGCTCTCGAAGGCGTCACCCTCGTCGAGGCTGCGGACGACCGCGAGGAGGCTTTGGCCATCGCGCTCCTGATGCGCGAGGCGCTGGAGACCCCGGACAAGACCGCCGCGCTGATCACCCCCGACCGGGCCCTGGCGGCGCGGGTGCGGGCGGAGCTGGCGCGCTGGGACATTCATGTGGACGATTCGGGCGGCGAGCGCCTTGGCGCGACGCCGGAAGGCGCCTTCGCCAATCTCCTGCTGACCTGCGCGCTGGAGGCGCAGCCCTCCATCGCCCTGCTGGCCATGCTCACCCATCCCCTGTGTCGCTTTGGCCGGGACGCACTGGAAATGGAGCGGTTGGCGCGCCTCGTCGATGTGGCGCTGCTGCGCGCGCCCCTTCCCGACGAAGCCTCGATCGCAGAGATCGTGGCGGCGGCGCGCAAGGGGGCTGCAAGCCGCGACGGACACCCCGCCGCCCAGCGCGTGAGCGACGGCGAGTGGGGCGCCATCGAAGCGCTTCTGTCCGATATCCATAGGCTGCTGGCCCCTCTGCGGGCGCTGCCCGCCGACACGCCGCTGGCGGCCTACGCCAGCGCGCACCAGCAAGCCTTGCAAGGGGCGCTGCGGGGGGCCGAGCAATTCTCGCCCGCCATCGAGGCCCTGCAAGAACTGCTCGACGAACTCGCCAGCGCGGGCGCGCGGCTGTCGGTGGATCTGGAAAGCTACAGCCTGCTCTTTGCCGACATCGGCGCTGAGCTGGCCGTGCGCGGGCCGATGCGCTCGCATCCGCGCCTGAAGATTCTCGGCCTGTTGGAGGCGCGCCTGATGCCCTGCGGCCTCGCCTTGCTGGGCGGGCTCGACGAGACGGTCTGGCCGCCGCAATCCAACGCCGACGCCTTCCTCAACCGCCCCATGCGTGCGGAACTCGGCCTCTCCTCGCCCGAGCGGCGCATCGGCCAGACGGCGCATGATTTCGCGCAGGCCATGGGCGCGCAAGAGGTCGTCATCACCCGCGCGCAAAAGCGCGGCGGCTCGCCGACCGTGCCTTCGCGTTTCCTGCAACGGCTCGCCGCGCTGGCGGGCGCCGAGCAGTGGAGCCAATGCAGGGCTCGGGGCGCGCGGGCGCTGGCCTTGGCCCGGCTGGTCGATGGCGAAAACGAAGAGGGGCAGCGGGCCAAACGCCCGACGCCGCGACCCGAACTTGCCCTGCGCCCCACCAGTTTGAGCGTGACGCGCATCGAGACCCTGCGGCGCGATCCCTATGCGATCTATGCCGAGCGCATTCTGAAACTGAAGCCGCTGGAGCCCATCGGCGCCGAGATGGGCGCGCGCCTGTCCGGCGTCTTGCTGCATGACGTGCTGTCGGGCTTCGTGATCGACCATCCCAAGGGGCGCCTCGTTCCCGGCGCGGCGGCCGAATTGATCGAGCGGGCGCGCGTCGCCTTCGACGAGCTGATGCGCAACGCCGCCTTCCGCGCCTTTTCCTGGCCGCGCCACTGTTTCGCGTTGAACCAATTCATCCATTGGGAAAACGACAGGCGTGACGACATCGCCGACATCGACACCGAGCAAAGCGGGCGTCTCGATCTCACGCTGGACGATGGATCAAGCTTCACATTGACTGGCGTCGCCGACCGCATCGAGCGTCACAAGGACGGTTCGCTGACCGTGGTGGACTACAAGAGCGGGCGCGTGCCCTCGCAAAAAGAAGTGAAGGCGGGCTTCTCGCCACAGCTCACCCTTGAAGCGGCGATGATCGAAAAGGGCGCTTTCCCCAAGGTCGCTCCCAAGCCCGTGGCGCAAGCGCTTTATGTGAAGATCGGCGGCGCCTCGGGCGTGGATGAGCGCGTGGTGAAGGGCGACAAGGATCAGTCCTTCGAAGATCTCGTGCAGGACCAGTTCAGCGGGCTGCACAAGCTGCTCAGCCAGTTTCGCGACGAGGCCACCGCCTATGTGCCGCGGCCCTATCCGCAGTTCGTCAACGCATATGGCGCCTATGACCACCTCGCCCGGGTCAAGGAGTGGTCGGCTGGCGGCGAAGGGAGCGAATGATGGCTTTGCGACACGCCATTCCGCCCGACACGCTCGCCGCGCAAACCCGCGCCGCCGATCCCGCCGCCACCGCATGGGTGTCGGCCAATGCGGGTTCGGGCAAGACCCATGTGCTGACCCAGCGCGTGATCCGCCTGCTGCTGGCGGGCACGCCGCCATCGAAGATTCTCTGCCTCACCTTCACCAAGGCGGCGGCGGCGAATATGTCGCTGCGCGTCTTCGACACTCTGTCGAAATGGACGACGCTGGACGATGCGTCGCTGGAAATGGAAATCCGCAAGACCGGCGCGCCCTTCGCTCTCCCGGACCTCGCCTTCGCGCGACGGCTCTTTGCGCGCACGGTGGAAACGCCGGGCGGATTGAAGATCCAGACCATCCACGCCTTCTGCGAACGCCTGCTGCATCTCTTCCCCTTCGAGGCCAATGTCGCCTCGCATTTCCGCGTCATCGAAGACGTGGAACGGGCGGAGCTTTTGACGCTCGCGCGAGACAAGGCCTTGGCGCTGGCCATGGACGACGAGGACGGCCCGCTGGGCGAAGCGCTGCGCCTCATCAGCGCGCAGACCAGCGCCGGGGATTTCGACGATCTGCTGCAAGCGGTGCTCGGCAAACGCGACAAGCTGATGCGCGGAATCGAGGCCATGGGCGGCGATCTGGCGCGCTATGAAATGGCCCTGCGCGGCGCATTGAACATCGAGACAAACAGCACAAGCGCGCAACTTGAAGAAGACATCGTCGAAGGCGGCCTTCCGCCCGCGAACTGGCGCGATTACGCCGCGCGGCTTGATCGGGGCTCGAAGAACGATCAAGCTGCGGCGGCCAAGCTGCGCACTGCGGCGAGCGCGTCTGGCGAGGCGCGGCGCGAGGCTTATCTTCAGGTGTTTTTCACCGACAAGATGGAGCCGCGCGCAAAGCTCACCACGGCGGCTCTCGATAAAGCGGACCCCTTGCTGAAGGACGAGCTTGTCAGGGAACAGCAACGCGTCATCGCCCTGCGCGAGGTCTTGAAATCCGTCGCCTGCCATGAGCGCTCCGCCGCGCTGATGCGCCTCGCCGCGCAAATCCTGCACAGCTATGCGGCGATGAAAAACGCGCGCGCCTTGCTCGATTTCGACGATCTCATCGAAACGACGAGGCGGCTTCTCGGCGGCGCCGCCGCGAGCTGGGTTCTGTATAAGCTCGATTCCGGCATCGACCATATCCTCGTCGACGAAGCGCAGGACACGTCCCCTGGTCAATGGGACATTCTGCGCGCGCTCGCCGAAGAATTCATGGCGGGCGCAGGACAGCGCAGCCTCACGCGCACCTTTTTCGCTGTGGGCGACGAGAAACAATCCATCTATTCGTTTCAAGGCGCGCAGCCGCGCAAGTTCGACGAGATGCGCCGCGAGTTTCAAACACGCGCGCGCGCGGCGGAGCTTGATTTCGCCAGCGTGCCGCTCAATCTGTCGTTCCGCTCGGCGCCGGGGATTCTCAGCTGCGTGGACGCTGTGTTCGCCGACGCCAGCAATCGACGCGGCCTTGTTCATGGCGATGACGTCAACACCGAACATCTCGCCCTGAAACATGACCTGCCCAGCGTCGTCGAAATCTGGCCGCTGGTGGGCGCGCGCGACACCACGCAGGAACGCGACTGGCAGTTGCCGGTCGATTTGCAAGACAAGCACGATCCGCCAGCGATTCTCGCGCGGCGCATCGCAGAGGCGATCAGCGATTGGCTGCAACCGAACTCACCCGAGCGCGTCTGCGACGAGAACGGGCTTGGTCGCCCGATCCGCGCGGGCGACGTGATGATTCTGGTGCGTCGCCGCAACGCTTTCTTCGAGGCGGTGATCCGCGCGTTAAAAGAAAAAGGCGTGCCGGTGGCGGGCGCAGACCGGCTGCAATTGCTGGAGAACATCGCGGTGATGGATCTGGTGGCGGCGGGACGCGCGGCCTTGCTGCCGCAGGATGATCTGGCGCTGGCCTGCGTGCTGAAATCGCCGCTTCTGGGGCTCACCGACGAAGACCTCATCGCCATAGCGCCAGGGCGCGAGGGCGGGCTTTACGAGGCGCTGGCGGCCTCCGAAGTCAGCCAACACAAAGAGGCTTTCGCGCGCATCGAGGGCTGGCGCGCGCGCGCCAGAGCCGATGGGCCGTTTCGTTTCTATGCGCATTTGCTTGGCGCGGAAGGCGGGCGACGGCTGATCCAGCAAAGGCTGGGGCCGGAATCGCGCGACGCGATGGATGAATTCGTGAAGCTCGCGCTTGACCACGAGCAGCGCGAAACGCCATCCTTGCAAGCCTTTCTGCACGAGCTGCAAGACATCAGCATCAAACGCGACATGGAAGCGGCGGGGCAATGCGTGCGTGTGCTCACCGTCCACGCAGCCAAGGGTCTTGAAGGCAAGATCGTGCTGCTGCCCGACACGTGCTCCGCGCCAGGCTCGCGCTTTGATCCGAAGATTTTCGAACTTGGCGAGGATCACGCGCCGCTGCTCGCCTGGAGCCCCCGCGCGGGCGCCGACTGCGGCCCGCTCGCCCTGCGACGCGCCAACGCGCGCGACGATAACGCGGAGGAATATCGCCGCCTGCTTTATGTGGCGCTGACCCGCGCGGAAGAGCGCCTCTACATCATGGGCTTCCATGGCGCGCATCGGCCGGACGCGGATTGCTGGTACAACATGATCAGCAGATGCATGCAGGACCGCATGCAGGACGTTCCCGCCTTCTGGGCGAAAGAAACGGAAACGCTGCTGCGCTACGCGCACGGCGGCGCGCTGGCGCAGGCGCCGATGGCGGAAAGCGCGCAAGCGCCCGTCGTGGAAAAGCCGCTCTGGCTGATGAGCCCGGCGCCCATCGAACGCATGCCAGCTCAGCCCGTGCGGCCCTCGTCCGCGCTGGCGGCGGCGGATCATTTCGCTTTGTCGGACGGCGCGCAGACGCTCCGCGCCCACGCCATGCAGGCCGGCCGCATGGTGCATGAACTGCTGCAACATCTCGCCGATGTCGCGCCTGACGCGCGAGAGGGCGCAGCGCAGATATATGTGACGCGGCGCGGCGCGCGTTTGCCCGAAGACGTGCGGGTGGGCGTCGGGCGACAGGCGCTGGCGGTGCTGGGCGATGCGCGTTTGGCGGCGCTTTTCGGCCCGGGCTCGCGCGCGGAGGTTTCGCTCGCGGGATCCATCGAGGTGAATGGCCGCAGCCGCGAAATCGTGGGCCAGATCGACCGTCTGGCGGAGACGGACACGCAAGTGCTGATCGCCGATTTCAAGACGGGCGCTGCGCCCACGGGCGCCATGCCAGCCACCTACGCCGCGCAGCTCGCGCTTTATCGCGCCGCGATCCAGCAGCTTTATCCGGACCGCGACGTGCAAGCCTATCTGATCTGGACCGAAGGCCCGCGCATCGAGGCCTTGAGCGAGGAGATGGCGCAAGCCGCTTTCGCCACGCTCAGGTGATTGGCCAGCTCGCTGTCGCAACACTGTAATAAGCCACGTTTATGCGTCGCCGCATGGACATTGCGAATCAACTTGCGGCATCCTTCGCTGCGGTCTGTCTCACCGCCCAACTCGCCTCGGCGGCTCTTGCGCTTCCAAAGTGCCGAGCCCCTCGCGAAAAAGCGCGCAGTCCCCAGCGTCCGCCCGTCACCATCGTCAGGCCCGTTTGCGGGCTTGAACCCTATTCGCGCGAAACGCTGGGGGCGACCTTCGCGCTTGATTGGCCTGACTACGAAATCATATTCTGCGTCGATGATCCACGCGACCCGGTCGTGGCCATCGTCAATGAATTGATCGAGGCGCATCCTGACGCGCGCGCAAGATTGCTCAGCGGCTTTCAGCGCATGTCGACGAATCCAAAGCTCGACAATATGGCCAAGGGCTGGCGCATGGCGCAGCATGACTGGATCGTGTTTCTGGACAGCAATGTGTCGCCGCCCACAGATTATCTCGACCGCCTCTTTCTCGCGCAAGACGGCGCTGGTTGCATGGTGAGCGCGCCGCCCGCAGGCGCGGCTCCATGCGGGTTTTGGTCCGAGGTTGAATGTTGCCTGCTGAACGCCTTTCAGGCGCGTGTTCAATATGCGGCCGATTCGCTTGGTTTCGGTTTCGCACAAGGCAAGACCTTGTTCTTCGCGCGGCGCATGCTGGAGAATGGAGGCTTCGAGGCTTTGGCGACAGAGCCTGCCGAAGACGCCGCCGCAACCAGGCTTATGCGCAAATCAGGTGGCAAGGTTCGTCTGGCGGGGCCGCCCTTTCCGCAGTTTCTGGGCCGCAAATCCTTCATGGACGTCTTTTCCCGCCAGATGCGCTGGGCGCGATTGCGACGCGCCACATTCCCGATGCTTTATCTGCCGGAAATTCTCGTGGGCCTCTGGCCGCCGCTTTTGGCGGTCATGTTCTTGCTCGCGAAACTCGATCTAAACACGGCGTCGTTCATGAGCGCCGGGCTTGCTTTTGCGGCCCTGTGGTATGTTCCAGAACTGGTCTTGACCCATATGGCGGGCTGGCCCCTGAATTGGCGCAGCCCACTGGCCCTGCTGGTGCGCGACCTCCTGTTGCCCATGATCTATTTGACCGCTTTCACGGGCAAACAGGTGGTGTGGCACGGCGTGGTCGTTTGCTCGGAAAGCGATAAGGCGCCGTTCTTTCGCAAGGCGACGCAACGGTTGAAACCGTTTTTCTGATCAGTCGGCGGGGCGGCGCAGCGCGGCCAGAAATGCATAGCCCCGGTAGATGCGATGAAAATCGCAAACAAGACCGCGACGCGCCGCGATGTCCAGCATCACCTGTTCGAGGTCCAAACGCGGGGTCACGTCAAACAGGGACAGCCAGTAACGCAACAGCGCCCTGAACATGCGTGGCAGATCTCGCTGGTCGCCGAAGTCCGCGATCAGCAGGCTTCCCCCCGGTGGCAACGCCGCCGCCGCGCGCTCAAGCGCCGCGACCCAGTCCGGAATCATTGACAGCGTGTAGGAAAAATAGATCCGCTGAAACGGAGCCTCGCCGAACAAATGGTCCGGGAAGGTGACCGCGTCAGCCTGCGTCACGCGCACACGATCATCAAGGTCAGCCTTGGCGATGGCGGTCCGCGCCTTCGTCAGCATCACGGGCGAGATGTCGAAACCGCAATAGACAGCTTTTGGCCAACGCCGGGCGGCATGGATCAGATTGCGGCCGGTGCCGCAGCCGATCTCGAGCACGCGGCCGCCGACGGGCGGCGCAAGCGAATCGATCAGCGTGTCGCGGCCCAGAAGATAGGGCCGACGCGTCACATCATAGATGCCTGTCTGCCAGGCGTACATCCGGTCCATGCGAAGCGCGGCTTGCGTCATTGGTCGGCGCCCTTGAGGTGGTAGAGGTGGAACGCGCCGTAGATCGCGGATCGGTCGCGGGCTTGCAGCGCGGCGGAGCGCGCATCATCCCGGCGCCACAAATCGAGAATGTCCGGCGCAAGACGCCCCGGAAGCAGCAACTCGTCGGCCGCCGTTCGGAAGATGACGCGCGCGCCGGGCCGCGCGGTGCGGCTGATCTGCGCCCACAGCGCATTCAGATCGCCATCCTTCATCCAGTCTTGCGCGTCGAGCAACACATAGCAATCGGCGCTCGCCGCTGGCAGGCTGGCCAGATGGGTGGTCATGGATATGTGAAGCGCCTGCACCCGATCCACGCCGCTTCGCACGCGCTCGAAATTTTCGGCTTGCAGATAGGGCGGCAGCGGCGCGTCCTTGCCTTGGCCATAGGCGCGGCCAAAGGCCTGCCAGGCGAAATAATTATCGCTGAGCGGGAAACCAAAAGCCAGTTTCTCCACGCGCGCGCGCAGGGCGCCGATCATGCCATCCTGATGATCGGCCGCCAGAGCGCGATACTGGGCCGGGGGTATGCCAAGGCCGTAAAGCGAGGCAGGATGGCCGACGAGCCATTTGATCAGCGGTTTTTCGAAAAGCGGGGCGACGTGCAGGTCATAGGCGGCGCGTTGCTCAGCCTCATTGCGCGCCTCAAGCATGTGACGCAGGTCATATCCATGCAAACGGGCGAGAAAATGGACCAGTCCGATGAAGTCCCCGAGCAAGCCGAATCGGTAGAACCCGCGTGAGAATTGCGAAATCCGCTTGCGTCCGAAGAGTGAGCGCTGCTCCCAGTAATTGCGGCTGACCGCATCCAGATGCGGCGCGATATGCATATGATAGGCGTCAATATTGCGCGGATCGTGAGCATTGACGAAAAATCTTTGCAGCGCGGCGGCGTCGGGACAATGCTTGATCGCCGCGAGTTTCAATTTGTTGAGCGCTATATGGGCGGCGTTAAGGTCCACAGCCGTGATCTGCGCGGGCTGGGCGACCAGATAGCTCGCGATATTGCATCCGCCGGAGGCGATGGCGACCACGTGGTCCGTGCGGCTGATGCTCAGGGCGTCCATATCGACGACCGGATCTTCCCAGATCTGGGGATAGACAAGTCCGCTGAACAAGAAGGTGAACAAGCGCTCCAGCGCGCCTTCGCGGGTGAGCGCCTCGTTCTGATGAACGGCGACGGCGAGTTGCTCGCGCGAGGCGCGATGCGAGCTGACGAGGGGATCCACGGAGCGCTCCTTCAACCATTCCGGCATGATCCTGGTTGGCTAGCGCAGTCGCATGACGGTAAAATGTCAGCGCCTACAGACCCCGTCTTTGCAATATGACAATTTTAGCATTGAGGCGGGCGCGCCCCGAAAAATCGAACGATCACAAAGAAAATATCGCGACCATCCCCCGCTTGCCGACTATGATCGTCCTGTGGGGGCGCGTGCTCCCTCGCTCGCCAAGGCCCGGCTCATCGGGTGGCGCTCCGTTATTTGAGGAATCAGGCTCCATGATCACCAGCGTGCCCGACGCAAGCGAGACGATCAGCGGTCTTTCCCCGCAAAGCGCGGTCCTCGACATTGGCTGTTTCGGCTGGCGCTTGGCGGAGGTCTGCGCCCTGCATGGACATAGCTTGATCGGCCTGGACCGGGCGGAGCCGCCCGGACGCCCCGCAAACGCGGGCTTTGCAGCCATGAGCGGACCGCAGCTCCATCTTGACGACGACGCTGGTCATTTGACCGTCGCCAGCCATGTACTGGAACATATTGATCAGCCGGTCGCTTTCTTCGCCGAACTGGTGCGGGTGACGGCGCCCGGCGGCCTGATCTGGATCGAAGCGCCCAGCGAACTCTCCGCCATGCCGCGCGCCTCGGACGACGCTTCCGATCAAGCTTTCATCAGTTTCTGGGACGACCCCACCCATGTGCGTCCCTGGACGCCTGCGGCGCTCTATCGCCTCGCATTGTCGTGCCAATGTTTGCCCATCGCCTGCGGGCGCGCGCTGACGGGCGCCATTCACGTGTCGCGCATGCTGGCGCGCAAGCCCCTGGGGCTGCAGGGCCGCCCGCCTGTAACTTATGTGAGTCTGGCTGATGTGGCGCCGGGGCTTGAGGCTGCCTGGCGCGCCGTCTGGCCATCGCAACCGGACGCGCTGAAACTGATCGCACAAGGAAGCTGACGGTCGTTGCAAGGCTCAAGTCTACCTCCATTGCGGGACTGGAGTCCGTGAACAGTTCAGGTCTGATCGCGGGGCGTTCGTCGCCGAATGCGAGCAACTGGACCTTTGCTGATGAGCAGGAAATCCGATGCGCAAACGCGCGCTGAAGCTGAAGTCGGCGAATTTCAGAAAGGCCTTGGGCCATTTGTCGTCGCGGGCGAGACGACGCGCATGCCCATTGTCTTCACCAATGCGCGCGAGTCCGAAAACCCGATCATTTTCGTCAATGACAGCTTCTTGTCGCTGAGCGGCCATCTTCGCGACGAATTGCTCGGCAAGAGTTTCCGTTCTCTGATTGCAGAAGACGCGGGTCCCGAAGCAATGTCCGCTATCACCACGTCGTTTCAGCGCAAATTGGGGGGCGGATGTGAAGTGAAGTGTCGTCACAAGGATGGCCGCGAATTCTGGGCGGCGCTTTTCATCAATCCGGTCTTCGACAAGCAAGGGAAGATCATTCAGCATTTTGTTTCATTCGTCGATCTCACCAAACACATGCAGGAACAGGCTCACGCGAAGATGTTGATCGACGAGCTTAACCACAGGGTGAAGAATATATTGGCGACGGTTCAGTCGATCATCAGGCAGGCCCTGAGTACCAACGCCGATCGACAGACCCTGCGGCAGGTGATCAAACTGCGGTTGTCGGCCTTGTCGCGCTCCCATGACCTTTTGACGCGGGAGAAATGGAGAAGCGCCAGCCTTCGGCAAATTTTGACTGAGTCGCTGGAGCCGTTCAAATCGGTCGACAGCCACGCGGATCGCTTCGTCATCACCGGCGCTGACGTGCGCTTTCCGCCGAGTGCAGCCCTCGCGCTAGGCATCGTTTTCAACGAACTTGCGACCAATGCGCTGAAATATGGCGCGCTCACAAAAAGTGGCGGAACCGTGCATATTGATTGGCGACGCGAGGCGGCTCCGCAGGGGCCGCAGCTCACGCTCACCTGGCGCGAGACGGGCGGGCCTCGCGTCAAGACGCCCGCGCATCGTGGGTTCGGCACACGCATGATCGAGCGCGGCCTGAGCCATGAACTCAACGGAACAGGACATCTCGATTATCGCCCTGATGGATTGGTCTGCACCATGAACATTCCAGCGCCGGACAATCAGCATGGATAAGCAACTGGACGGCTATCGATGGCTAGTCGTCGAGGATGAGACGATGGTCCTGCTGATGATCGAAGATATGCTGGCTGATATGGGCTGCGTCTCCGTCGCTTCGGCGGCCACCTGCGAACAGGCGCTGAAACTTATCGCGAGCCAGTCGTTTGACGCAGCTTTGCTGGATATGAATTTGAATGGCGCAAGGAGCGACAGTGTCGCAGAGGCGCTTGCGGCGCGCGGCGTACCGTTCATCTTCTGCACAGGAAGCGACATGCTGGATGTGGCGCCGAAGTTTCGCCATCATCCCGTTCTGCGCAAGCCCTTCAGTTACAAGGAACTCCTGGACAGGGTCTCGCACTTACATCTGCCCGCGCGATGAGGCGCGGGCTTCAACGCCGCAGGAAACCGGCGCGCTCCAGCCGCACCAAAGCCAGATCAAGCGCCGACAAAAACTCGGAGCGCTGCTTTGGCGAGAAGGGCGCCGGGCCTCTCGTGGTCTCGCCTTGCGAGCGCAGTTGATCCATCAGATTGCGCGTCGCCAGCGCCATGCCCATGGACTGGTCGGTGAAGGCGCGGCCATTGGGCGCGATGACATTGGCGCCCGCCTTCATGCAGCGCGCCGCCAGCGGCACATCGGTGGTGATGACGACCACGCCGGGCCGCGCGCGCTCCGCGATCCAGTCGTCGGCGACATCGGGGCCTGCGGGCACCACGACGCGCTCGATCATCGGGCTGCGCGGCACATTGATCCAGCTGTTGGCGATCACGAAGGTTTTCACATCATGCCGGTCGGCGACCTTGTAGGTCTCGTCCTTCACCGGGCAGGCGTCGGCGTCGATCATGATAAGGATCGGGCCTTTTTCGCTCTCTTCGTTCATCGGTCCGTGGCGCCTTTCGTCGATCTCTTCCCCGATGGTAGGCGATCCGCGTATGATGGTCGATCTTTTCAGCAAATAGCGCCGGGAACCCTTGAATGAGCGATATATTGGCGCAGGCCCTGGCGAGGCTCGACGATCTGGAAGTGCGAATCGCCCATCAGGACCAGATGGCGGCCGAGTTGAACGAGGTCATTACGGCCCAATGGCGAAAAATCGCCGCCCTGGAGCGGCAACTCGCCCATCTGCGCGAAGAGGTGCAAAACAGCGGCCCGCAACGCGAGGGCCCCGAACCGCCGCCGCCCCATTATTGAGAACTCGCCAGCAGCCAGGCAGACGTCAGGCCTGTTTCTTCTGGCTGTGGGACCATGGCCCTGCGGCAATGGCGGCTGGCGGCGGCGCGCTTTGCGGCAGGCGTCCGCCCGCATGGCGCACAAGCGCGTCAATCCGTTCCGCGACAGGGGGATGCGTCGAGAAAAGTCTCGAAAGTCCATCCACCGGATGGCAGAAACACATCTGCTGAATGGCGGAGGGCGCCTGATCGAGCCGCCCCGCAGTCTCCAGTTTCAGTAGCGCCCGGATCAGGGCGTCGGGGTTCTTCGTCAATTCGACGGCGCCCGCGTCCGCCAGAAACTCGCGGCGACGCGAAATGGCGAGGCGGAAGATGCGCGACAGCGTTGCGGCGAGGATCATGATCGCGGCGCCGAGCGCCATGACGACGGTCCCGGCAGGGCCTTGTTTCTCGCGACGGTCCGGGAGGGCGAGGTCAAGTGCGAGATTGACGTTGCGCCTGATGATGTCGCCCGAGAATTCGATCCACCCGCCGATCACCGTCGCCGTGTAGATCAAGGTGACGTCGCCGTTGCGGATATGGGTCAACTCATGGGCGAGCACCGTTTCGAGTTCGTCCCGATCCAGCAGATCCAGCAATCCGCTGGTGAGCGTGATGGCCGCATTGTCCTGATCAAAGCCGCTGGAGAAGGCGTTGGGCGCGCTGTCCTCGATCATGTTAAGGACGGGCGCGCGTAGGCCGCGCGCAATGCACAGCGGCTCGACGAGGCCGTGGACATAGGCGAGCTGGTCCGGCGCCAAGGTCGACGCCCCCGTCGCCCGGTCAATGATCTTCCGCGCGAAAGACATGGCCACGCATATCCAGACGAGCATGGCGGCGATGAACCAGGGCGTGAAGGCATGAGCGTTGAGCCAGGCCCGGTCGATGAGGTCTTCGACGCCAGGGCCGCCTGACGCATCCGGCGCGAGGGAATGCAGGCCCGTCCAGAGCATCGCCAGACCGAACGCAAGCGGAAAACTTGTCGCCATCAGCGCGGCGAGCAGCAGAGCCGACCGGATCATGTTGGATCGGATATGGGTATATAGGCCGAAGACCGGCGCCATCTGGAGGTCAGAAGCTGACGGTGGGCGCCGCCTGCAACGCAGGCCGCTCCGCGCCGACATCAAAGAAGGCCTCCTGCCGGAAGCCCATGGATCCGGCAAAGAGCAGCGCGGGGAAGACCTCGATCGAGGCGTTATATTCGCTGACCGTATTGTTCAGGAAGCGCCGCGCGGCAGCGATCTTGTCCTCGACGGCGGCGAGCTCCGCCTGCAACGACAAGAAGTTCTGGTTCGCTTTCAGATCCGGATAGGCCTCCGCCAGCGCGAACAAGCGCCCCATGGCCCCCGAGAGCGCGGCCTCCGCGCCCGCAAGTTCCGTCGTTCCCCGGGCCGTGGCGGCCGCGTTGCGCGCCTGAATCACGGCGTCGAGCGTACCGCGCTCGTGGGCCGCATAGCCCTTTACGGTCTCCACCAGATTGGGGATCAGATCGCGACGCTGCTTCAGTTGCACGTCAATGTCCGACAGGGCCTGTCGGCAGCGCTGGCGCAGCGCCACAAGACCATTGTAGACGAAGATCAGATAGAATGCGGCCAGGGCGATGAGCGCGGCGGCGATCAGAAACGGATGGTTGTCGAGCATCGGAAATTCCTGTAGCGCAAAAAAATCTTTTAATAAGACAAACGTAACTTATTATTTATCAATCTTCAAGCGCCTTTATGCAGGGCAATCGCTTGAAAGCTTGAGCGGGATTCCCTTGGGGGTGACTGCGTGATTCATAGGAGACCTCGAATCAGCGAGGTCTCCCATGTCGAAAGCGGCGCTGCTTGATCATTTCTCCGCCCTGAAAGACCCTCGGCAA